>NZ_CP011273.1:1301420-1952130 GCF_001610895.1 Planctomyces sp. SH-PL62
TCCACCCCGACGCCAGCCTCGCCCTGCGCCGGATGTCGCCCCGCAACCCGATCGTCCGGTCGCTGGCCTGGCTGAGCGACGCCGTGCTGCGGCAGGCCGACCGCGTGGTGGTCCTGGGCCCCTACATGGCCGACCGGATCCTGATGAAGAGGGTCCGGCCCGACCGCATCGTCACGATCCCGGTCTGGAGCCGCAAGGACGAGGTCTACCCGGTCGCCCACGCTTCGAACGGCTTTCGGAAGAGGCTCGGGTTCGGCGACGAGCTGGTCTGCATGTACTCCGGGAACCTGGGCCTGGCCCACACGTTCGACGAGTTCCTGGAGGCGGCCCGGCGGCTCCGCGACAAGAAGGACGTGGTCTTCCTCTACATCGGCGGCGGACCCAGGCTCGCCGAGGTGAAGGCGGCCAAGGAGCGAGACGGGCTCGACAACGTCCGCATCCTGGACTACGTGGCCCGCGAGGAGCTGCACCTGTCGCTGTCGACGGCCGACGTCCACCTGATCTCGATGCGGCCGGAGATGACCGGGATCGTCGTGCCGGGCAAGCTCTACGGCATCATGGCGGCCGCGCGACCGGCCCTGTTCGTCGGCCCTCCCCACTGCGAGTCGGCCGACCTGATCCGGCGCTCCGGCGGCGGCTTCGCGGTCCCCTTCGGCGACGCCGACGGCGTCGTCGCGGCCCTGGAACGGCTCCGCGCCGACCGCAACCTCGCCCGGCAGATGGGCGAGAAAGCCCGCCACGCGTTCATCGCCTCGCACGAGATGGGGCCCTGCTGCTACCAGTGGTTCGAGCTGGCCCGAGGCCTGGTCACGCCCACCAGGCCGGCCTCGCACGCCGTCGCCGTCCCGTCGAGGGCGGGGGCGATCGAAGTCGGCTGAGCCCGGACCGGACGAGACGGCCTCCGGGCCTCGTCGAAACGTATCGAAGATCGTCTCCAGCCTCAGTCTCTCGGGAGGAACGCGTCGTGGAGCTTCGCAGCCGCGGAACCAGCCTACTCGCCTTGACCCTGTTCGCCGCGACCGCCGCCGGCCTGTCGGCGCAGACCGCTCCGACCGAGAGCGTCGCCGACATCCAGAACCGCCACGACCGCGCCCTCGTCCGCGAGCTGGGCGAGTACCTGATCCGCAACCCCAAGGCCGAGGACCGCGACCAGGCCTACGCGGCGCTCTTCAACAAGGCGATCGAGCACGACTGGTTCGCCGAGAACCAGGAGGCCGCCGAACGCTACCTGAAGGACGACCCCGAAGGCCCCGTCCGCGCGCTCGCCCAGATCATCGCCGTCATGGCGAAGGCCCAGGCGAAGCAGTTCCCGGACGCTTTGGCCCGCTATCAGGAGCTGATCCAGGGCCTGAACGCGGCCGAGCAGGAGGAGTTCGCCGTCAGCTTCTCGGAGACCTTCGCCATCTCGGCCGTCGTGGCCGGCGAGGTCGACGTCGCCGCCCAGGTCTATCAGAGCCTCGCCGCCAAGTTCCCCGAGAGCGCCGCCGTCCGGCAGAAGGCCGAGACCGAACTGGCCCGACTCGCCCGCGTGGGACGCCCCGCGCCGAACGTGGAGGCCCAGGATCTCGAAGGGAAGACCGTGCGGCTCGCCGACTTCCGGGGCAAGTTCGTCCTGGTCGACTTCTGGGCGACCTGGTGCACCCCCAACCTCGTCGAATTGCCGCGACTCCAGGAAGCCCACCGCAAGTACCACGACGCCGGCTTCGAGATCGTCAGCGTCAGCCTGGACGACACCCGGACGGCCGTCGTCGACTTCGTCAAGGCCCGCAAGATCCCCTGGGTCCAGCTCCACAACGCCACGGCCGGCGTCGACCTGATCGACGCCTTCGGCGTGAGCTCGATCCCGGCGAGCTACCTCGTCGACCCCCAGGGGAACGTCGTCCGGCTCGACCTCCGCGGCGGCGCGCTCGACGAGGCGCTGGCGAAGCTGATCAAGACGGGTGGCTGAGGCCGGCCATCGCGGGAGGATCCAAAACGCCGGCGGCCGTCCTCACCCGGGGACGGCCGCCGGTTTCGCTTCCGGTTGGATCAGGTCGGGATCGAGCCCGGCCTGATCGTCCCCCGCTCGCTCGTTTGCAGACCGGGCCCGCCGCACGGCCTTCGTGTACAGCATGTTGAACACGAAGGTGAAGAGTAGCGACAGGGTGATCGCGACGGTGGCCGGGCCGGAACCGGCGTCGTTTTCGAAGGCCCCCGAGGCGGCGATGATCCCGACCAGGGGCGTCGCCGAGAAGATCATCGCGGGCCGGGCGTCCCCGTTCATCACGTTGCCGATCGACACGATCGTGATCACGCCCAGGATCAGCGGCAGGACCCAGGCCACGAACAGGAAGAGGCCGAAGTAGTTCGAGGCGCGGCGGCCGAACCGGATCAGGAAATACTGGCAAGCCAGCCCGAAGTAGGCGACGACCAGGACGCCGTTCGCCACCGCCAGCGGGAATCCGCCTCGGGTCGGGACGTTGCGCGCGGCCGTCTCGGAAACCGTGGTGCCCAGGATCGACCCCGCGACCAGCAACACGCCGCAGATCGCGACCAGGATCGGGCGGTTGGGGGCGAAATCGCTCCAGACCGAGGGACGCGGCTGCTCGAGCTTGCGGGCTCGCAGCAGGCCTTTGTCGAACTCCGCCAGGGTCGGCGTCGCCAGCGCGGCCAGGAACAGGGACGCGATCACGAGGATGTAGAGGACGATCAGGTGGGCGACGCCGTTCCCGTCCCAGTTGCCGGCGCCGCCGATCGCCAGCAGGCCCAGCGTCGCCGAGGCCGCCAGGGCTTGCGGCTTCGTGAGCCCGTGGAGCCGCTCCGACCCGATCTTCCGCGTGGCCGCCAGCAGGAAGAAGGCGAGCAAGGCCGCCAGGTGGAGCAGCACGAACGCCAGCCAGGGGAGCGGAATCCCGAAGAAGCCCAGGTGCAGGTCGCCGTCGATCAGGCCCTTCAGCACGCTGAACGCGCCGAACAGCGGCCCGACCACGAAGATCCCGATGATGATGGTGAAGCCGAGCGCGTTCTGGCCCGACACCCCGCTCTTGAGCGCCAGCCCTCCCAGCAGCGAGATCGCGTGCATCGTCCAGGCCGTCGCGAGGAGAAGCAGCTCGGCCTGGACCAGCCCCCGGAAGTCGGGGAAGCCCATCATGACGCAGAAGAGCATGAACGGGATCGTCAGCGCCGTGAGGAGATACTCGCGCACCGGGGCGCCGAACAGGAAGCCCAGCGACAGCTCCCAGCGGCTCAGCGGGGAGACCCGGTGGAAGTCCAGGATGCCCGAGGTCCGCGCGCCCCCCACCGAGGCCCCCACCTGCGTCGACCCCATGAGGACGAGGACGACGAACTGCAAGACCAGGAGCGCCGTGAAGCCGTCGCCCGAGGCGAACGCCCTCCCCTGGAACGTCCCGTAGAGGATGCAGAGGCTGATCAGGACGGTCACGGCCGCCGACGTCGTGAACGCCTGGGGCCGGAGTCGGGAACGGACGTGCTTCACGAAGATCGGGTTGTCCAGCCACTCGGAAAGTATCACGACAGCTCCTTGGCGCCGACCATGAGGAACAGCTCTTCCAGGTTGTCCTTGCGGCGGGAGAACGAGGAGAGGCGCACGCCGGCTTCGATCAGGCGGGCGAGCAGGTCGCCGGCCGCCTCGGCGTCGCCCCGGTATCGGAACTCGTGCACGCCCCCCGCGCGGGCCTCGACCAGGCCGGCGTGGTCGTCCTCGGCGACGATCCGCAGGAAGTCGTCGAGCCCGGCGAGGATCTCGACCGAGAGCGACATGTCCCCCATGATCCGCCGGTTGACCTCGTCGATCCGGCCCCCCACGACCAGCCGCCCGCGCTCCATGATCGCGACCGAGGTGCAGAACTCGTTCATCTCGGCCAGGATGTGCGACGAGATCAGGACCGTCTTGCCCTCGGCCGCGACCCGCTTGAGGATGTTCTTGAGGTCGATCCGCCCCTGGGGGTCGACGCCGCTCGCCGGCTCGTCGAGCAGCAGCACGGCCGGGTCGGGGATGAGGGTCTTGGCCAGCATCATCCGCTGTTTCATCCCGCGCGACAGTCCCGTCACCGTCGCGTCTCGCTTGTCGGCGAGCCCCACCATCTCCAGGTGGCGGCCGACCACGACGGGCCGCGCCCGCCGGGGGATGCGGTAGCTCGCCGCGAAGAGGTCGAGGAATTCCCAGACCTTCAGGTCGTCGTAGACCGGCGGGAAGTCGGGCATGAACCCGACGGCGCGGCCGACCAGCTCGTGGTCTTCCTGGAGGCCGACCCCCAGGATGCGGATCTCGCCGTAGGTCGGCTCGATCAGCCCGAGGATCGTCCGCATCGTCGTGGTCTTGCCGGCGCCGTTGGGGCCGATCAGCCCGCAGACCTCGCCCGGTCCGACCTCCAGCGAGAGATCGTGCACGGCGCAGAAGTCGTCGTAGTCGACGCGCAGGTCGCGTATCGAGAGCATCCCCGTCCTCGCTGGTTCGACGTTCGTCCTGGCCTCCCACGATTGTGCGAGGCCCGGCCGCGACCTTCAAGCGAAATGCGTGCGACCGATCAGTTTTCGCGGCTTGACGGGCGGAACTCGGGCGAGGGGGCGGCCAGGCGCGTGGACAATCCGCGATCCGGGAGCCATCATTCTGGTTGGAGGCGAGCCGGAATTCTCCCGACCACCGGGTCCTGGGACGGCGAGGCGCGGAAGAGTCCCCGGACGACCGGAGGAGCCTTGAAGTACGACGGCGATCGGTCGGTCGAGCCGAGCCCCGGCGGGGGGTGGGCGGACCTGACCGACCATCTTTGGCGGTTCCGTTCCCAGTATCGCGACGTCCGCGACCCGGACAAGATCCTGCGCGGGGCCCTCCGCCTCGGGATGGACCTCTCCGGCGCGTGCGAGGGCTGCGTGGGGGCGATCCAGCCCGGCCTGGGCGAGGCGCGGCTCCTGCACCGGACCAGCGAGGACGCCTCGTGGGACCGCCGGCTCCTGTCCGGATTCCTGCGCGGCGAAAAGGTGGCCGTCCCCCCCGACGTCATGCTCGCGAGGCTCCGCCGCCACGGCCGCATGTGGGGCGCGCTCGCGATCCGATCGGCCGACGCCACCTTCCACTGGGACGCCCGCCAGGCGTTCTCCGCGATCGGCGGCCTGGCCAACGAGCTGATCGACCAGGCGGACCTCTTTCGGATCCGCGAGGTCCGCGCGCGGGTGGACCGCAAGGTGCTGGAGCAGAGCCACCCCAAGCACCTCTCTTACGAGGTCCTCCACGGCATCCGGTCGCTGATCGCCTACGACCACTCGGCGGCCCTCCTGATCCACGACGCCGACCTCGGGGTGCTCGAAGTCGTCGCCGAGCAGGTCGCCTGGCGCAAGGCCAAGGGGGAGAACGTCGGCCGGAAATTCCCGCTCAAGGCCTCGCTCCACGAGCTTCTCGCGCAGCCCGTCGTCCTGGGGTTCGACCGCGCGGAAGGCGGCGACGGCTGGACGGACTGGGCCGGCGGCGGGTCGCCGCTGCTCGCCGAGTTGCTCGATTACGACCGGGTCTCGCGGTACGGGACCTTCGCCCCCCCCGAGGGGGCGATCCTGTGCGCGTCGCTGATCACGCGGTCGGGACTGCTGGGGGTGCTCAAGGTCGCGTCGATCCACCCCGGCTCGTTCTGCCCGTACGAGGTCGACCTGATCTCGCAGTTCCTGCCCCAGGCGGCCGTCTCGCTCCAGAACGCGCGCCGGACCGAGACGCTCGAGCGCCGGATGATCGACGCCGAGCGGAAGCACGCGATGGCCGACCTGGCGCGGGGCGTCTCGCACGACGTCAACAACGCGCTGGGGGCGGTCCTGCCGCTGGTCCAGCAGCTCCTGGACGACCTGGAGACCGACGCCTTCGATCCCGAGTCGGCGACGGCCGACCTGCTCCAGGTGGAGCGTTCGATCCGGGTGTGTCGGCGGATCTTCGGCGGCATGCTGAACTTCGCCCGGGGCTCGGCGCGGAACCCCAGCGACGTCTCGCCGGCCCAGGCGGTCGACTCGGCGCTGGTGATCTTCCGCGAGACGCTGGAGCGTCGGGGCGTGACGCTGACGGTGGACGTGCCGGCCGACCTGCCGCCCCTGTTCGCCGTCCAGGCCGACGTCGAGCAACTCCTGCTCAACCTGATCAGCAACGCGCGGGACGCGACCGGGCCGGGCGACTCGCTCACGATCCGGGCGCGGACGGTGGAAGGGTGGCTGGTGCTGGAGGTGGAGGACACCGGATCGGGCATCCCGCCGGAGGACCTCGCCAAGTTGCAGGAGCCGTTCTTCACCACCAAGCCCAACGGCCACGGCCTGGGCGTGGCCATCTGCCGCTCGATCGCGGCGCAGCTTCGGGGCCGGTTCAGCATCGACAGCATCCCCGGCGAGGGGACGCGGGTGAGGGTGGACTTCCCCATCGACGAAGGACGAGAAGGATCATGATGGAGACTCAAGAGGCGGCGATCCTCGTCGTGGACGACGACCCCGGCATGCTCCGCGCGGTCTCGCGGATCCTGTCCCACAAGCACCACCGCATCGTCGTGGCGGGGGGCGGCGCCGCGGCCCTGGAGGCCGCCCGCGAGGAGGCGTTCGACCTGGCGATCCTCGACATCCGGATGCCGGACGTCAACGGGTTCGACCTGATGCGGACGCTCAAGAAGGACCAGCCGGGCCTCGACGTCATCATCATGACGGGGAACGCCGAGGATCCCGACGAGAACCTGCTGCGGGCCATCGACGAGGGGGCGTACTACTTCATCCAGAAGCCCTTCGACCGCCGGGTGATGCTGGCCCTGGTCCATCGCTGCCTGGAGCGCCGCCGGCTCCGCGACGAGCGCGAGCGGTTCCTGGACCGCGTGGGCCGCGAGCTGGAGGAGGCCCGCCAGTTCCAGCTCAGCCTGCTGCCGCCGCCGGATTACGCGGCTCGGGGGCTGACGATCGCCGCCCGATACCAGGCGTCCAACGAACTGGCCGGAGACATCTACGACTACGCCGAGACTCGCGACGGGGGCGTCTCGCTGCTGATCGCCGACGTCGCCGGCCACGGGACCTCGGCCGCGATGGTCACCGGCGTCGTCAAGGCGGGCTTCCGCGCCTCCCACGTCGACGACTTCGAACCCTGCAAGGTGGTGGACCGGATCCGCGAGGGAATCCGCGACTTCGATCCCGGACGGTTCGTGACCCTCTGCTGCATCCGACTCCATCCCGATCGCGACGTGATGGAGTACGTCAACGCCGGCCACCCGGAATCGATCATCCTGGATCGCGACGGCGGCGTCCGCCTGCTGGACTCGACCGGCCCGATCCTCTCGTCGGCCCTCTGCGACTTCCCCTGCGCGCAGCTTTCGGCGGCCTTCGGGGCCGGGGAATCGCTGCTCCTCTACACGGACGGCGTGACCGAGGCCCGGGGCCTGGTCGAGATGTTCGGCCGGGACCGCATGCTGACGGCCTTCCTCCGGGGGGAGGGGACGGGGGCGGAGCGTCTCGACGCGGTGCTGGACGACGTGCGACGGTTCGCCGGGGCCTCGGCCCGCGACGACGACGTGACCCTGCTGACGCTGGCGCGCGACGGGAGCTGAACCGCCCCGGGAATTGGCCTCGATCGGATCCATCGGCCTCGATAGACTCCACGCGCCGGGGCCGTGCCCGCCCCGGCCGGTCGTCGTTTCCCCCAGGCAAGTCGAGGCGAGAGGATGGGCCCCATCGGCTCGCGAGTCTCCGAACTGACGATCACCGCGGCGGGGGGCCGTCGCCTGAAGGGGCGATGGTGGCGTCGCCCCCGGCCCGACGGCGTGGTGCTCGTCGCGCACGGCTTCGGCGAGCACGGCGGGCTCTATTCCCACGTCGCCGAGCACCTCGGGGCCGAGTTGAACGTCGACGTGGTGGCGCACGACTTCCACGGCCACGGTCGGAGCCCGGGGCGTCGGGGCGTGGTCCGTCGCTACGAGGACCTGGTCGACGACCTTCGCGCGGTCGCCTCGTGGGCCCGTCTCCACTTCGCCCACGTCCCCCTGTTCCTCCTCGGCCACTCCAACGGCGGCCAGGTCGCGCTGCGGTACGCGATCGAGCACGGCGAGGGGCTGGCGGGGGTAGTCGTCTCCAACCCGTCGATCCGGCTCGCGATGCGGGTGCCGCGGCTCAAGCTGACGATCGGCCGGCTGCTCCTGCGGCTGGCCCCCTGGGCGACCCTCCCCGCCTTCGACGACTCGTACGCCGAGAACCGCGACCCGGTCGTCCACGAGGCGATGCGCCGGGACGACCTCCGGCACAACCGCATCAGCCCGCCGTTCTACTTCGGCCTGGTCGCCGGCGGCGAGATGCTCCTGCGCCGGGCGGGCGACCTGCGCACGCCGCTGCTCCTGATCGTCGGCGGCGACGACCCGATCGTCGACCCGGCGTCGGTCCGCGAGTTCTTCGACGCCGTCGCCATCGAGGACAAGACCCTCATGCTCTACCCGAAAATGTTCCACGAGCCGCTCAACGAGCTGGGCCGCGAGCGGGTCATGCACGACATCGTCCGCTGGATCGCCCCCCGGCTCGGCTGAATCGGCCGCGACGGCCCCAGGCGGCGACGAACCGACGGACCGGGCTCGCTGTCTTCCAAACCTCCCCTCCGGAGGCGCCGAAGATCGATCATCCAGGGGGTCAAACCGGGGGTTCACGATGCATCACGTCGCGATCATGCTGATGCTCCTGTCGCAAGCCGCCCCGGCCGACGGCCCGGCTGCGAGCGACGCCGCATTCGAGGCACGGGTGGAAGCCCTCGGCGGGCGTGTCCATCGCGCCGATTCCCCGGCGCTCGAGCGGCGACCGATCACCAAGGTCTCCCTGGCGGACACCAAGGCCACGAACGACGACATCGAGCTCATCGACAAGCTCCCGCACCTGTTGTGGCTCGACCTGGAGAACACGCGGGTCAACGAGGCCGCCTGGGCCGTGATGAGCCGGTGCAAGGTGCTGGACGTGCTGAACCTGAGCGGGACCGCGATCTCCTCGGCAGACTACGAAGGCGTGCGGAAATTCGACGCGCTCCAGATGCTCGTCCTGTATGACACGGACATCGATGACGCGGGGCTCGGGATTCTCGCGATGACCCCCACCGTCACCGTGCTCAACCTGGAGAAGACCAGAGTCACCGACGAGGGTCTGCTCCACCTTCGCCACGTCCCCCGCCTGGTGGGACTCAACCTGGCGGATACCGGCGTGACCAACGCGGGGCTGACTCACCTGAAGCCCTTGAGACGCCTCGAGCGACTCACCCTCAGGGGCGCGCAGATGGATGACCGGGCCCTCGCCGATCTGGATTTCGCGAAGGAACTCCGAACCCTGCGGCTCGACGAGACGCCCGTCACCGACAGGATCGTCGAGGAACTAGGGCCGTTCACCAAGCTGGAGACCCTCAGCATCACCGGAACCCTGGTGAGCGAGAAAGGCCTGGCCGAGCTGAGGGCCCGCTATCCCAACCTCGCCGTCGAGAGGTAGGTCGCATCATTTCGTGGGACGGACGTTTCGATCCCAGGCGATGGGACGACGGCGGGCCTGAACTCTCGACGACGGGGGCGCGGCTCAGGCCCTGACGAACTGGTGGCCGGGGAGCCGCTTGACCATCCGCTTGAGTTCCAGGACGCTCAGGGTGGCCATCACCTGCGAGGCGGTCAGGCCGGTGCGGGCGATGAGGACGTCGACGCCGCTGGGGGCGTCGTCGAGGCAGCCTAGAAGGGAACGCTCCTGGTCGGTCAGGCCGAGTTCGGCCGGGTGGCGGACGGCCGGCTCGTCGGGGGCGGGCCGGACTTCGCGGACGAGGGGGCCCAGCTCCTCCATCACGTCGTCGACCGTCTCCACCAGGCGGGCGCCGTCGCGGATCAGGCGGTGGCAGCCCCGGCTGGCCAGGCTGTCGACCGGGCCGGGGACGGCGAAGACCTCGCGATTCTGCTCCATCGCGTGGTGGGCCGTCGACAGCGAGCCGCTCCGGGGCGCGGCCTCGACCACGATGACGCCGAGGGACAGCCCCGAAATGACTCGATTGCGTTGCGGGAAAAGGCCCGAGAGAGGCCCTTGGGTCATGGGGAGCTCGCTCACGATCGCCCCACGGCCGGCGACGATCTCGGCGGCCAACTCCTCGTGCTCGGGCGGGTAGATTCCCGAGAGTCCGTTGCCCAGCACGGCGATCGTCCGTCCGCCGGCCTTCAGCGCGCCCCGATGCGCGGCGGCGTCGATCCCTCGCGCCAGGCCCGAGACGATCGTGAATCCCGTCCGGCCCAGGGAGGTCGCCAGCCGTTCGGCGGTGCGGATCCCATAGGGGGTGCAGCGCCGCGAGCCGACGATCGCGATGGCGATCTGGTCGCGGGCCTCCAGGGCGCCCTTGATGTAGAGCAGGGCGGGGGGATCGGGGATCTCGTCGAGCGGCGGGGGGTAGCCCGGCTCGCCTCGGGGGATCACCGCGACCCCGTGGCGGCGGCACTCGGCCAGCTCGCGGTCGGGGTCGTTGTCGGCGCGGGCGTGCTTGATCCGGTCGGCCAGCTTGGGGCCGACGCCGGAAACCTCGCGAAGTTGGGCCACGGGGGCGTCGAGCACCTGCCCGGGCGTTCCGAAGTGATCCAGGAGCGCCCGGCTGGTGAGCGGCCCGACCCCGGGCGTCAGCATGAGCGTGAGCATGTCGCGGAGCGGGTCGTCGGCCGGGCTCGGGCTCGGGTCCACGGGGGGTCCTCGATTCGACTCGATTCGGTTCGATGGGCGTCGGGCGGCCGGGGCGGGGGGCGGTCAGGGGGCGTCGGGACGGCAGAGGTCTTCGAGCAGCGACCGAAGGTCCTCGACGCCGGCCGCGTCGGTGAGCTCGACCGTCCCCAGCCGCCGGGGGAGGACCAGCCGGATGCGCCCGCCCTGGTTCTTCTTATCTCTCGCCATGGCGTCCAGGAGCGGCCCGGGGGCCAGCCCTCGCAAGGAAGTGGGGAGCCCGAATCGTTCCAGGAGGCGGATCAATCGCCCGGTGAACGCGGCGTCGACCCAGCCCAGGCGCTCGGCCAGGCGGCTCTCGGCGACCATCCCCACGGCCACGGCCTCGCCATGCTGGAAGGCGCCGCCGTAGCCGGCCGTCGCCTCGACCGCATGGCCGATCGTGTGTCCGAAGTTGAGGACCGCCCGGAGGCCGGTCTCCTCGCGCTCGTCCCGCGAGACGACGTCGGCCTTCAGCTCGCAACTCCGGGCGACGATCCGCCGCAGACTTGCGGGCCGACGCTCCAGGATGGCCCCGGCGTCGGCCTCCAGCTCCTCGAAGAACGGGGCGTCGAGGATCACGCCGTACTTGACCACCTCGGCCAGGCCGCAACGCAGTTCGCGGTCGGGGAGGTCGTTCAGCGTCGCCACGTCGATCCAGACGGCGATCGGCTGGTGGAAGGCCCCGACGATGTTCTTGACCCTGGGCAGGTTCACCCCGACCTTGCCGCCCACCGAGCTGTCGACCTGGGCGAGCAGCGTCGTGGGGACCATGAAGAGGGGGAGCCCCCGCGCGAAGGTCGCCGCGACGAACCCCGCCAGATCGCCGATCACCCCGCCCCCGACCGCGGCGACGAGCGTGTGCCGGTCGGCCGCGAACGCGACGAGCTGCTCGAACAGCTTTTCCGCCGTTCCCAGCCCCTTGCTGGCCTCGCCATGCCGCACGACCGACTGGATCGTCTCGATCTCGAGGGATTCGAGCGCGTCCCGCACCAGCCCCGGATAGGGGAGGGCGGCGACGTGGTCGTCGGTCAGGATCAAGGCCTTGCGGCAGCCCCGCCCCGCCCACGATCGGTCGATCGCGGCGCGAAGGCGGCCGGGGAGGCGGTCCCAGCCGCCCTCGGTCACGTCGACCTCGTAGGAGCGTTCGCCGAGCCTGACCGGCACGGTCAGGGAGCCTTGGTCGTCGGAGCGTTGCATGGTCTCGGCCCGAAATGCGGTCCAGGGGATCGGCCGGCGCCTCCGGCCGCGTCCTCAGTGTAGCATAGTCCTCCGGCCGTTGGATGGGTCGCGCTCGGCCCGGGATTTTCGGCCTTCCCCGGCGACGCCCCTGCGATGCCGTAGTCGTCGGCACGGGGTATGCGGGCGGAAGGACTTGCGGGGCGGGGGGCGGCTCGCCGAACGGCGCATCGGGCCTCGACGATTCTTGACGCGGCTGCTAAAGTTGAAATGGCTCGACGGCCCGCGCGTCGCCCAACGGCATAACCTTTCGAGCACCTCGCACATGAGCGATCTGTTGACGTGGTCGCCGATTCACCTGGGGCGGTGGTTTGGGACCACGGTCAAGGTCCACGTCTCGCTGATCGTCTTCGTCGCGTCGCTGATCGTCACGGCCCCGTTCGAGCCCACCAAGGGGTCGCTGTCCGGCCACCTGGAACAGGCCGTCGCCTGGACCGCGCTCTTCCTGCTGGCGCTGGCGATTCATGAGGCGGCCCACGCCTACGTCGCGAGCAAGCTGGACTGCGAGCAGGAGGACGTCCACCTCTGGCCGCTAGGAAGCCTGGTCGGCCCCTCGACGCCGCCGCTCAGCATCAATTACCTGTTCACGGTGCTCGCCGGCCCGTTCGCCAGCGGGGCGATCGCCCTGATGGTCGCGGCCTGGCTGGGCTTCTCGTTCGACGCCCAGTTCGCCTGGCACCCGCTGGGCAAGGAGCTGGACGCGGGGGCTCCCTGGATCCAGGGCCGGGTCAAGGCGGAGCCGATGTCGGCCCCCTGGCTGATCGGCTGGTTCGGCCACGTCAATTACCTGCTGTTCCTGGTCAACCTGCTCCCCGCGCTGCCGTTCGACGGCGGGCGGCTGTTCCGATGGTTCCTGGCGAACACCGCCCTGGGCTCCTCTCGCGAGAGTATGGCCGCCCCCTGGACCGCGCGGGCGACGGCCGCCATCCTCTTTCTCGTCGGCATGGTCCGACTCCTGTTCGGCCAGCGCTGGGACGGGCTGACCATCGTCATGCTGGCCGTCCTGATCGAACTCTTCGTGCGCTCCGAGGCGAGGGTGATGGAGGACGGGGGGTATTTCGACGACGGCCTGTTCGGCTACGACTTCTCCGAAGGGTATACTAGCCTCGAAAGCGGCGCGGCGAAGGTCCGTCCCCATCGTGAAAGCGCGTTGAAGCGCTGGAGGCGACGGCGGTCCGACCAGCGTCGCGAGCGTCGGATCATGCAGGAGGTCGCGGAGGAGCGGCGGATGGACGAGATCCTCGACAAGATCCATCGCGAGGGCCGCTCGTCCCTGACCGACGAGGAGAACCGCTTCCTCGTCCGCGTCAGCACGCGCTTCCGCAACCGTCAGAACACCCAGGATTGATCCAGGGGAAGACCCGGTGAAGCCATCGCTCCCCTTGCCCGTCGTCAGGCCGACCCGCGACCAGTTGAAGCCCGGCGAAAGCCTGTGCGACCACTGCACCGGCAAGTGCTGCCGCTACTTCTCGACCCCGATCGAGACCCCCGCCACCTGGGACGACTACGACGCGATCCGCTGGTACCTGGCCCACGACCTGACCCTGATCTACGTCCACGAGGACGCCTGGTATCTCCTGGTCTCGACGAAGTGCCAGTACCTGCTGGACGACTATCGCTGCGCCATCTACCACGACCGTCCCAAGATCTGTCGCGAATATACGACGAAGGACTGCGAGTACGAGGACGACTGGGCGTTCGACAAGGTCTTCGAGGCTCCCGAGCAGCTCTGGGAGTACGCCGAGGTCCTGCTCCCGCCGCGTCGGAAACCGGCCGCGAAGCCGTCCCCGGCCGCCGAGCTGCTGCCGATCGTGACCTCGCCGTCCTGACCGGGGGGCCGCCGCAGGCCGCCCCGAACCCGGAAAGCCTGATCCATGGCCATCCGCTCCAACCACTACGAGGCCGCCTTCGAAGCGTACGTCCGGTCGCTGCGGGTGCCTTGCGTGGCGGTCGACGAGGCCAAGCGGGCGATTTTCGGGGACGGGGGGGTGAAAAACCCCGACTTCCTGCTGTATCCTCGATTCGCGGACAATCTGGTCGTCGAGGTCAAAGGGAAGCGGGCCAAGGATCGCCGAGGCCGTCGCGACTGGGAGAACTGGGTGACGACCGACGACCTGGACGGGCTGACGCGCTGGGGGGACCTGTTCGGCCCCGGCTTCCGTCCGATCCTGGCGTTCGTCTACGCCGAGCCCCCCCGGGAGTTCGGGCTGCCGTCGGACGACGGGGCCTTCGCTTTCCGGGGGCTGGAATACCGCTTCTGGGCGGTGGGGCTCGACGATTACCTGGCCCACCTGAGGTCGCGGGGGCCGGCCTGGAAAGCCGTGGCGATGGCCCGACGGGCCTTCCGCCGCCGCGTCCGGCCGCTCTCCGAATGGCTGCCGATGCTCGCCGAATCCCCCCGACGCCCCAAACCCGTCAAGGAACGTGAACGATGAACTCGAATCGACGTCGATGGATCCGTACGGCCGCCAGCGGCCTGGTCGCCCTCGGCCTGTTGCTGGCGGCGGCCCCGACGACCGTCCGGGCCCAGGAAGATCCCGCCGCCGAGGGCGAATCCTCCGGGAGGCCGCTCGACGGCTACTTCGGCACCCTGATCCTGGCCGCCGGGGCCTTCTTCATCATCGGCAAGAGCGCCCGCCGCTGAGGTCGGTCTCGCCCGGAAAGGCGAAGGGGAAGGGATGGGGACGGACTGGGCCGCGATCCGAGAGGCCGAGTTCCCGGTGGGTCGGGACTGGGCCTATTTCGACCACGCGGCGGTGGCCCCCGTGCCTCGCCGCGCCGCCGAGGCCGTCCGCCTCTGGGCCGAGGACCAGGCGCGGAACGGCGTGGTCCACTGGAAGACCTGGGGCGACAAGATCGAGGCCCTGCGCGGCGATCTCGCCGACTGGATCGCCGCCGATCCCGACGAGATCGCCTTCGTCGCCAACACCACCCACGGCATCGGCCTGGTCGCCGAGGGCTTCCCCTGGCGTCCCGGCGACAACGTGGTCGTCCCGGCCGAGGAATACCCCTCCAACGTCTACCCCTGGATGAACCTCGCGGATCGAGGGGTCGAGACCCGCCTGGTCCCCTCACGCGACGACCGCATCCTCCTGGACGATCTCCGCGAGGCGATGGACGACCGGACGCGGGTCCTGGCCGTGAGCCACGTGGAGTTCGCCTCGGGTTTCCGCAACGACCTCGACGCGATCGGCGGGCTCTGCCGATCGCGGGGCGTCGCCCTGTTCGTCGACGCGATCCAGGGGCTCGGCCCGCTGGAGCTGGACGTGCGGCGGACGCCCGTCGATTTCGCGGCGGCCGACGGCCACAAATGGCTCCTCGGCCCGGAGGGGGCCGGGTTCCTGTACGTGCGCCGCGAGTGGATCGACCGGCTCCGCCCCCTGGGCGTGGGCTGGCACAGCGTGACGGCGTCGTTCAGCGCCCCGGGGCTGGACTTCACCCTCAAGCCCAACGCCCAGCGCTGGGAGGGGGGCTCCTGCAACATGCCGGGCCTCCAGGGCTTCGCGGCGAGCGTCGGCCTGTTGCGGGAGATCGGCCCTCGGGCGCTCTCGGAACGCCTCCTGGATCGGGCCGAGGCCGTTCGCGAGGCGGTCGCCGGGGCCGGCTGGCGGGTCCTGGGCTCGACCCGCCCCGAGGAGCGTTCCGCGATCGTGACGGCGGCGGCCGACGGCGTGGACCCCGATGCGGCCGTCGCGCTGCTCCGCGGGCGCGGGGTCGTGGCCTCGTGCCGCCGCGGCCGGCTGCGGCTCAGCCCCCACCTCTACACCGACGACGACGACTTGCGAAGACTCCAGGACGGCCTGATCGCGGCCCGCGGCCCGCTCCCCCCGACCGCGAAAGGATTGTGATGCGACCGACCGGGACCCCGATCGCCCCCCTCCGGATGGCCGTCTTCACCGGCACCTTCGACCCGATCTCGCTGGGCCATCTCGACGTGATCAGCCGGGGACGGCTGCTCTTCGAGCACTTGGTTGTGGGCATCGGCGTCCACCCGAACAAGACGTCGCTGTTCAGCGTCGAGGAGCGGATCAAGCTGGCCGAGCGAGTGGTCGCCCCCTTCGACAACGTCTCGGTCGAGTCGTTCGAGGAGCTGACGGTCCAGTACGTCCGCCGGATCGGGGCGCGGGTGATCCTCCGAGGGCTCCGCACCCTGACCGACATGGAATACGAGTTCGGGATGACGTTGACCAACCAGCGGCTCGATCCCGAGATCGAGACGGTCTTCCTGATGGCCGACGGCCAGTACTCCCACGTCTCCAGCTCGCTGATCCGGCAGGTGGCGAAGTTCGGCGGGGCCGAGGCGCTTCGGCCGTTCGTGCCCGAGATCCTGATCGGCCCGATCCTCGCCAAGATCAAGCGAAACGAGCCCGGCGACCCCTACGTCGACTACGACAAGCGGAGGTCGGACGACGCCCCGTCCCCCCCGTGAGCCCGGACCTGGACGGGAGTTCGACCCCCCGGGTCAGCTCCAGTTGCGAGGGATGAACAGGTCGCGCGACCACTGCCGCATGCCGAGGTCCCGGGCGTGGAGCGCCTCCTGGAGGAGCCGGATCGACTTCCAGGTGCGGTCGAAGCTGGAGTAGGTGAGCCATCCCGTGAATCCGCCGTCGTGGACGTGGCTGCGGGAGCTGACCGCGCGGGTGGAGAGGACCTGGTGGTCGAAGACCTCGCTCAGCGAGGCGAGGATCTCCTCGTCCTCACGCTCCGCGAGCTGGAGCGGGCCCTGGCCCTGGTCCGGCCAGGAGATGTTCAGGCTGCAACTCAGGAAACGGTCGTCGTCCGAGGACTTCTGGTTGAGCCAGAGGTAGGACGCCTGGTCCCAGAGGTAGCGGACGCAGAGCAGCTCGACGGCCACCAGTCGGTGCGGCGGGACGTCCTTGTCGACGATCCCGACGTAGACCGACTCGGTCTTGGGCTCGGCCCGGTGGGGAGCCTCGCGGCCCTGTCGCGCCTGGCCCGCGCCGGCGGCTGCGGCGGGGGTCGGACGTGGGGCGGTCTCCGTCCGGGTGGCCCGCATGACGCGGTCGGTGCTGAGGAGCTCGTAGGCCTGGGCGAGGATGCGGAAGGCCCAATCCTCCCCGCCGACGTCGGGGTGGTATTTCTTGGTCTTCGACCGATAAGCGTCGCGGATCTCCTGAAGCGAGGCGTCGCGAGTCACGCCGAGCACGGCGTAGGGGTCGATGTCGAAGCTGAAGGAGGCCAAGTCGTCGATCCTGTCCGAGAGGAAGACGTTTGGTCGAGGGCCGGGCCGGACGACGTCGTCGGGCCTTACACGTCCTCGACGCTCCGGCCGTTGGCGAGGCGGCTGCGCAGGAGCGACGCACGCGCCACGTTGCGCTGGTCGCTGTCCAGCTCGCTGCCGCGGAGCTTCTGCAGGAAGGCCGGCTGGGTCTGGATGAACAGCTCGTTGACCGTGGCGATCGAGAGGTCGTCGATCAGGCCCAGGTTCACGCCCATGCGGACGCTGGAGAGGAGCAGCATCGTCTCCTCGCTGGAGATCGTCTGGGCCGTCTTGAGGACGCCGTAGGCCCGGCTGACCTGGTCGTGGAGGTGCTGCCGGCGGCCGGTCACGAGTTCCTGGCGGGCCGAGCGCTCGTACTGGAGGACCTGGGGGACGACGTCGGTGAGGATCTTGATGATCTCCTCCTCGCTCTTGCCCAGGGTCTGCTGGTTGGAGATCTGGTAGAAGTCGCCGAACGCCTGCGAGCCTTCGCCGTAGAGGCCGCGGACGGCCAGGTTGATCTTCTGGAGGGCCCGGAAGACCTTGTCGATCTGCTTGTTGGCGACCAGCCCCGGCAGGTGGAGCATCACGCCCACGCGGATCCCCGTCCCCACGTTGGTCGGGCAGGCGGTGAGGTATCCCAGCGAGGAGCTGTAGGCGTAGGCGATGTCGTCTTCGAGCTGGTCGTCCAGCGAATTGATCTCGTCCCAGACCTCGGGGAGCCGGAATCCCGAGAGCATGTACTGGATGCGGAGGTGGTCCTCCTCGTTCACCATGATCGAGATGTTCTCCTTGGGGGTGACGGCGACCCCGCGCGGGCCCTCGCCGCCGGCGAGCTCCCGGGAGATGATCTGGCGCTCGACCAGGAACTGGCGGTCGAGGTTGGGCATGGCGTTGACGTCGAAGTAGGCGGCGTCGTGCCCGGCGGCGTCGACGGCCGCCCTCACCTGCGCCTCGATCCCCGCCTTCTCGTTGCGGCTGGCGCGGTTGGTGAAGGGGAAGTCGGCCAGGTTGCGGGCGAGGCGGATGCGCGAGCACATCACGATGTCGCTCTCGGGGCCGGCGCCCCGGAGCCATTCGCCGGAGGTCCTCGTCAGGTCGTCCAGTGTCATGCGTGTTGATCCTTGAGGCGAAGCTGGTCTCTCAGCCTCGCGGCTTCTTCGTAGTCTTCGCGGGCGACGGCCTGGCGGAGTTGGGAACGGAGTCGAAGGCGGAGCGAGGCCCCGGGGCGGAGCCGGGCCCGCTTGCCGACGTGCCGGGTGGCGCCGTGGAAGCGCTGGAGCATCGGCAGCAGGCCTTCCCGGAAGACCCGGTAGTCGTGGGGGCATCCCAGCCGCCCGCCGATGCGGAAGTCCATGTAGCGGAGCCGGCAGTCCGGGCACCGGGACTCGGCCAGCCCGCCGACGAGTTCGCCGACGTTCTTCTTGATGAGGCCGTGGAGGACCGCGTCGAGGCCGAGGTCCGGCGGGGCGTCGGGGAGCGTCAGGCCGGCCTCTCGGGCGCAGTCGACGCACAGATGACGCTCCCGACGCCGGCCGTCCACCACGTCGGTGAGGTGGACGACGGCTTCGTTCTGGCACGTTTGACAAATCATGACCGGGTCCGCCCCCAGGAATTCGATGTCGATCCGACCCGCGCCCGCCGGGCCGGTCAAACCTGGTCCCGCTCGATCTCCTGGATCTTGTCGCGGAGCTTGGCGGCGGCCTCATAGTCCTCGGCGGCGACCGCCCGCTTCAGCTCGTTGCGGAGCTGGATCAGGGTGGTCTGCTGCTGGGTGTTGCGGGGGGCCCGCTTGGGGACCTTCCCGGAATGTCGAGTCTCTCCGTGGATGCTCTCCAGGAGCGGCATCAGCTCGTCGCGGAACACTTCATAGTCGTACGGGCAGCCTAGGCGTCCCGAGTTGCGAAATTCCAGGAAGGTGATCTGGCAGACGGGGCAGACCTGCTTGTCGGCGGCCGAGGGTTCGCGCATCGTCGGCGAGGCGGCCCCCAGCCCGGCCTGGGTCGCCAGCGTCTCGGCGAGCTTGCCCATGGTCGGAGCCTCCTCCGGGGGGGCCAGGTGTTGACGGGCGTGCTCGTCGCAGAAGTGGAATTCCTGATGCTTACCCTTCTCGATGACGTCCGTGATGTGGAAGGTCGCCGGCTTCGCACATTTCTGGCATTTCATGGGTGGTTTCTCCGCCGGCGCCTGCAAACGCCGGCGACGGGCCGTGGTCCGAGGGACCCCCGACGGGCGGGGCTCCAGCTTCGAGCGTGCAACGCCCTGGCGATCTCGTCTGCTGCGGTGCCGTAAATTTCATTCTAATTGACCCCCAGAGGGTGTCAAGAAACCCGAAGGCCGTCCGACCGCCGGCGCGGCCCGCGAACCTCCCGGTCGCGACGGCCGTCCGGCGTGGGAAGGCCCCCGGCGCGGCCCGCTTCCCGAGGCCCTCGACTTGTCGCGCCCGGCCCGGGCTGCTAACGTATTCACGGACACGCCTTACGGCCCCGGACACCGGATTCGCGACGACCCGACATGAGCATCCATCGCCCTTCGTTTGAGGATTTCGCGGCCCATGCCGGTTCGGCGGCCTGCATCCCGGTTTATCGCCAACTCGTCGGCGACAACCTGACGCCCGTCTCCGCCTTCAGCCGGATCGAGCGCTCCGCCCCCTCCTTCCTGTTCGAGAGCGTCGTCGGCGGCGAGAAGGTCGGACGCTACAGCTTCCTGGGCACCGAACCCTTTCTCCGCTTCGAGGCCCGAGGCAAGAGCGTCGTCGTCACCGAGCCCGGCCGGCCCGAGGCCGCGCGCCGAGTCGAGTGCGACGATCCGTTCGCCGAGCTGGAGCGGCTGACCGACACCTACCGCGCGGCGCATCTGCCGGGGCTCCCCCGGTTCACCGGCGGCGCCGTTGGCTACGCCGCGTACGACGCCGTCCGCTACACCGAGCGGCTGCCGAACGTCCCCGAAGACGATCGCGGCCTCCCCGACCTCTCGTTCGCCTTCTTCGACCGCATGGTCCTCTTCGACCACATCCGCAAGACGGTGCTCGTGGTCGCCCACGCCCACGTCGAGCCCGGTTGCGACCTGAAGGCGGCCTACGACAAGGCCGCCTCGCGGGTCGACGAGCTGGTCGAACGCCTGGAGACCCCCGGGGCCGACCTTCCGCTCCGCGACATCGACGCCGGCGGCCCCTGTCGTCTCCAGCCCCGATCCAACTTCGCCCGCGAGGCCTACGAGGACGTCGTCCGACGCTGCCAGGAGTACATCAAGGCCGGCGACATCTTCCAGGTCGTCCCGAGCCAGCGGTTCGAGCTGACGACCACCGCCGAGCCGTTCAACATCTACCGGGTGCTCCGGGTCGTGAACCCGAGCCCCTTCCTGTTCTACCTGACCTTCGACGATTTCCAGCTCATCGGCAGCTCGCCCGAAATCCTGGTCCGCGTCGAGGAGGGGATCGTGACCATCCGGCCCCTCGCCGGCACCCGCCGCCGCGGCAAGGACGACGCCGAGGACCAGGCGCTGGCCGAGGAGCTGCTGGCCGACCCCAAGGAACGCGCCGAGCACATCATGCTCGTCGACCTGGGCCGCAACGACGTCGGCCGCGTGGCCGAGTACGACAGCGTCACCCTCTCCGACGTCATGAAGGTCGAGCGCTACTCCCACGTCATGCACATCACCTCGAACGTGACGGGCAAGCTCAAGGAGGGCAAGACCGCGTTCGACGCCCTCCGCGCCGGGCTCCCCGCCGGGACCGTCTCCGGCGCCCCCAAGGTCCGGGCGATGGAGATCATCGACGAGATGGAGCCCACCAAACGCGGGCCCTACGCCGGCGCCGTGGGCTACATCGACTTCACCGGCAACATGGATACCTGCATCGCCCTGCGGACCCTGGTCCTCCAGGGGGACAAGGCCTACGTCCAGGCCGGCGGCGGCGTCGTCTACGACAGCGTCCCCTCGGACGAGTACGACGAGACCGTCAACAAGGCCCGGGGCCTGCTGAAGGCCATCGAGATTGCCGAAACCCAGCTCTGAGCCGCCGGCTCGGGATCCCGAAACGCGGCTCAATCTCGCGACGGTTCGACGGCGGTCGCGGCTCGTCTCAGGGCGTGGGCCAGTCGGACCCGGCCCGTATCCCGCGCCTGCCGGAGACGGCCGAGGAGGATCTCCTGCTCCTCGCGGGCGCGGTTCGCGGCGGGCGGGACGTCCTGCGAAGCATCGGTCGATGGCGACCGAAACGCCGCGGTCGCGGCCGCGGCGGCGTGCACCAATCGGTCCGGGAGCTTGCGGAGGTCCTCGAGGCGGATCGCCCCGGTCGAGAAGCCCCAGGCGAGCGCCGCGCAAACGCCCGCGCTGAAGAGCAGGGGAGCCCAGGCCGGCGAGCCGAAAACGAGGGCCGCGAGGCTGAATGTGGCGAGGGCTCCGGACGCGATCGCGCAGGCCGAAGACGCCGACGCGGCGTAGGCGCAGGGGCGGGGGGTCGTCGTGGACGTGGTCATGGGTCGCTCCCGGTTCGATCGACGTGCCCCCGTCCGATGCGAGGGCTATCGGTTATTCGGTCCGGGCGGCCGAATCTTCGGACACGCCGTCGAGGTTCTCGCGACAACCGGCCCCTGCGGCTCCCAGTGCGGTCGACGTCGGTCATCCCACTTTCAGCAGGCCGCCCGCTCTCGCCTTCGGCCGCGGAGGACGGCCCCGAGACCGACGCTCCCGGCGCTGGCGGCCATGATCACGGACGACGGCTCGGGCACGGGCTGGAAGAACCCGCGGATCTCGCCGCCGGGCCTGAAGGTCGAGTGGATGTTGAGATAAGCCTTGCCCTCGGCCAGGGCCTGGGCCAGCGCGGCTTCGGCCCCGAGCGCCGTGCCGCCGTTGGCCGCGAGGTAGGGCGCATTCCAGGTGGAGTCGAGCGCGGTGTTGAACGTTCGGTCGTACGACCCGCTCGTGACGCCGAGGGGGAAGCCGACGAAAGTCGGCGTCTGGGTCGCGACGCCGGCCGTGCCGGAGAAGGGGGCGGCCGTCGGAGCGTGGATGTGCGCGGCCGTGGTCGTCCCCAGGAGGCCGCTGAATTGAAACCGAATGTGGAGCGTATGAGCCGTCGTGTCGAGATCGAGCCAGGCGAAACCGGTGCCGGGAGAGGCGTTGGGCGGTTCCTCCCTCGCCCCGTCCAGGCTCGTGAGGTAGATGGTGCCGGCTTCCGCCGTCGGTGCGGCCAGAGAGGCGGTCGCCATTGCGAGCACGCACAGTTTCAACACGATCCTCATGGGCGTCCTTTCGGGTGATGTAGGTCTCGATATGTTCGATAAAAGGATTTCATAACGAAACCACGGACGCCTTTAGAACCGATAGGCGGGGGCGACGCCACCAGAAAAATCGAAAGCGTTGAATTTCGTGCGCCTTGCGCGCCTCGACCCCATGGGGCGACGAATTCAGGCATCAACCTCCGGCGAGTCTCCTGGCCGATTCGCGGCCAGGAGCGACGGACGCTCCCCGGACCCGGCCGGATCTTCGAGGGCCCTCGTCGGGGCCCCAAGGTGGTCGCCGGTCCGGCGTGACCGCCCGTACCAGAAGATCGGGAAGCAGGCCA
The DNA here is from genome assembly GCF_001610895.1 of Planctomyces sp. SH-PL62. Lineage (NCBI taxonomy): Bacteria > Pseudomonadati > Planctomycetota > Planctomycetia > Planctomycetales > Planctomycetaceae > Planctomyces > Planctomyces sp. SH-PL62. The sequence goes on from NZ_CP011273.1 coordinate 1,324,127, forward strand.
GGTAGACGACCGAGCCGCAGATCCAGACGAGGCCCGGGAACGTGTCGCGAGAAGAATCGTAGAGGGTCGTGACGAGGACCGGCCCGGCGATCGTGGCCAGGCTCATGAGCGCGACCAGGGTCCCCTGGAGTTCGCCTTGCTGATCCTCCCCGACTTCCTTGGAGAGCAACGCCTGGAGGGCGGGCATGGCGATGCCGCCGACGGCCAGGAGGATGCAGATCGCGAACGGCATCCAGCCCCGAGTCGCGAAGCCCATCATCAGGAATCCGGCGTTGTCGGCGAGGAGCGCCACCAGCAGCGCCCCGCGCTCGCCCCAGAGCGCGGAGAGTCTCCCGGTGAGGAACGCCTGCGCGGCCGCGAACAGGATCCCGAAGAAGGCGAAACTGAGCCCGACCGTGCGCGTGTCCCAGCCGAATCGATCCTCGCCGTAGATCACCCAGATCGTCGACGGCACCTGGGCGACGCAGCAGATGATCGTGTACACCAGCACGAACGGGAGGACGCCGCGCAGGCCGAAGACCCAGCGCAGCGAGCGGAACGGGTTCAGGTGCGGCAGCGTGAACGACTTCCGCTCGGCCAGGTGCGATTCGGGCAGGACGAAGTAGCCCAGCAGGAAATTCAGGCCGTTGAACAGGGCCGCCGCCAGGAAGGGATACCGGGAGGAGTACGCCCCGACCAGGCCGCCGAGCATTGGGCCGACGACGAAACCCACGCCGAAGCTGGCGTTCAGCAAGCCGTAGCGTCCGGCCCGATCCTCCTCGGTCGAGATGTCGGCCAGATACGCGGTGGCGACGGCCATGTTCGCCCCGGTGATCCCGGCGATCACGCGGCCGACGTAGAGCAGCCCGAGCGTCGGGGCGACGGCCATGAGCGTGTAGTCGACCGCCGCCCCGGCGAGCGAGACCAGGAGCACCGGCCGCCTCCCGAACCGATCGCTGAGCGCCCCCAGGATCGGCGAGAAGACGAACTGCATCAGCGCGTAGACGGATAGGAAATAGCCGAAGTGTCCGGCGACGTTCGGCTGGTGCGAAACCTCGCGCAGCAGTTTGGGGAGGACCGGGAGGACCAGGCCCATCCCCACCGCGTCGAGCATCACCGTGACGAGGATGACCAGAAGCGGGCGATTCAACGAGCCTTTTGCGATCAAGCGTTCGTCTCAGAAGGGAACCGCCTCGCCGCCGAGGCGCGGGATGGTCTGCACGGCTCCGCATGGACAGTCGGAGGCGGGTCGAGGTTCGCGACAAGGGGGACGGTCGAGGCGGCTCGGGGCTGAAGGCTCAGCCCCAGGTCCATGAGCAGCGATGCTCGCCGGCCTCCAGGGGGAGCGTCCACCTGAGACGGCCGGATTTGATGTCGAACTCCGGGGGGGCCGACGGCGGCGTGGCTTGCCACGGACCGAGATCCGTCAGTCCGGGGCACGTCACGGCCAGATCGAGCGTGATCGGCACGTCGAGCTGGCCCTCGAAGGTGAGCCGATGCACGGCGCCCCCGAGCGGGCGTTCCAGGCGATAGGTGACGTCGCCGCAGGCGAACTGGCGCGAGACTCCCGTCTGGGGCCACGATCCGGCCAGGATCGGTCGGACCTGGAGCCGCCGCTCGACGGCGTCGTATTCGAGCCCCGCCAGGTCGAGCATCGTCTCGATCATCATGGCGTGGAGCCCCCAGGCGATCCCCCCCGGAGTCGTGGCGATCCGGGCCGATTCCTGCCCTCGGGCGCCGGGGCGGAGGAGCAGGCCCAGGGGGCCGAGGCGACCTACGAGGGCGTCGATCATGGAGACCGCCCGCGTCCAGTGGCGACCCTGCCCCGAGGCCCTTCCCAGTTCCAGCAGGTAGCGGATCATCCAGAAGGTCGCCAGGCTGGAGACCTCCGGATGCTCGCCGACGTGCCCCGTCCGGGACCGGGGGACCGGCGGATAGGCCATCCGGGCGAGGACGTTGGGGTCGCCGCTCAGGGGCGTGTTGGCTCTGAGGATCGTCTCGGCCGTCTTGAGTAGGTGCGGGTTGGTGGCGGGGAGCAATCCGAAGGGGCAGGCCAGGGCCAGGGCGTTGACGTCGATCGTGGCCGAGCGGTCGGCCACGAAGGCGGGGTCCCGGGTCCAGAGACCCCGGAGCATCGAGATCCGGCGCCCGCTCAGGAACCGTCCGGTCTCGGTGTCGATCAGGCCGGGGAGCCCCTCGCGCTCGGTGGCGACCTCCTTCATGATCCCTTCGTGCCAGATCCGGTGGGCCAGCGCGTTCCAGCGCACGGCCGAATCGTCCTGGTTCACGCGACGGGCCAGCCGGGCCGCCGCGTGGAGGCCGGCGACGACCGTCGCGTTCGAGTACAGGAACCGCCCGTAAAGCTGGTCTCCCATGCCCGCGGAACTGACGAGATGCAGATCCTCGTCGAAGGAAAGTCCGGGATGGCCCCCGGAGTCGCCGCCGCAGACCCTGGCCGCCTGTTCGACCATCGGCCAGACGCCGGCGACGAAATCCAGGTCGCCGGTGGCCAGGTAGTACCGCTCCAGGCTCCAGGGGATCATCGCCGTCTGGTCGACCGCCGGGGTCTCCCATTCGGGGACGCCGTCGATCGAGTACTTCTGGAACCAGTACAGGAACGGGCTGTTCTTGGCCCGCGTGCGATCAAGCCAGGCCAGGGCGCCACGGAGGATCTCCGGTTGGCCCAGTCGGGCCAGCGCGCCGCCGACCCAGAGGGCGTCGCGCGGCCAGCAATAGGCGGAAAGGCCCCGGTCCAGCCCGGCGGCCACCGCGCCGGTGTCCAGGTCCGCGTGCAGCGCCGCCGCGAGCGCCGATCGCCGCAGGCTTACGGCGTACGCGGCGCGGGGAAGGTGCAGGGTCGGGATCGGCTCGACGAACTCGTCCCACTCCTGGGCCGTGCTCTGCTCGACCGCATCGAGGTCGGTCGAACGGAACCAGTTCAGGGCCGGGCGCAGCCAGTGCAGGAAGGTCCCCTGGTCGCCCCGCCAGCCGGTGAACGCGCCGCTGACCAGCAGGTCGATCGTCACCGATTCACCTGGCGCGAGGTCGATCCAGCGATAGAGAATGGCCTCGTTGGGGCCGGTGGGCTCGCAGTCCACGTCCCCCCTCGGGTCGAGCGCCAGCGCGAACTCGATCGTCGAGTCGCGGGCCAGCTTGCGATTCGAGTGGCCGTGGCCCCGGTTGATGGCGAGCAGGGTGCGGTCCTGGTCGTGCCAGCTGAGCCCGGTGTCTCCCACGCCGCCGTTGATCTCCGCCTGGACGTAGACGCCGAAGATCGCCTGCCTCGGCACGTCCCCCTCGTTCTTGAGCCGGAATCGCTTGATGTACTGCCCGGCCGACGGCTCCATCCCCGCGTTTCGCGGCAGGCTCTCTCCCATCGCCACGAAATCGGTGATCAGGACCCGGATCGGCCCGTTTCGCCAGGAGAGGTCGGTCGTCAGCAGGTTGGTGGCGCCCGAGTAATTCTGGAAGGCGTCCCAGGCCGACCGTTCCGTGAACCAGTCGAGGCGACGGCCGACCGCCAGCCCGCCCACGATCGCCCGGAAGTGCGACCGGCTCTGGGGAAGGTCCCCCTCCTTCGGCCTGACGTTCGAGTGCAGCCCGACGGTCGGGAAATAGATGTCGTAGGTCGAACCACGGGCATCCACCCGTACCGCCATGCGCCGGTTCCCTACCAGGCCCTCCGGCGCGGGCGAGAGCAGGTCGGCGACTTCCGTCCGATCGGGAAGATTGGGCCGGACGATGGAATCTTGATAAACGCTGTAGGCCGTCTCCGCCCCGGGACGCTCGGCGACGGAACGATAGTGGAGGCGGACCCCGACGGCCTGCGGCGGGATCGGCGCATGCCAGTAGCTGTTCCCGCCCTTGTTCTCGATCCAGAACGTCGGGGCCAGGCCCAGGTAGAGGTCGTCGGCGTAGATCTCCAGCCAGACGCGCTGATCATCCTCGATCGGATGCGTTCCGATCACTGCCGCCGACCACATGCCCGCACGGATCGGACCCGCGTTGCGTCCCTTCGCCGCCGATTCGATCCACGTCGCGACCATGACCGGGTTGCCTCATCTCGCCAGTGGGCGCATCTTGCAGGCGTGATTAGGATAAGAGCGCAGCGGAAGGGAATTGGTCCACCGGCTCAGCCGTGCGGCGTCCCGCAGGCCCTAAGATTCTCCGACTTTCCGAAGCTCGCGCCAAGGGGATGCCGGAGCGGCGGGATCGCATCCGGCCCGACAGGCCCGACGCGATCGCTTTTTCCGAAGGATCGGCCGCAAGTGATGGGAGGGGTCGCCTTGTATGCTTGCTGGAATGCGAGGGCGGTGGGCCTGGTGATGACGGCCGAGGCGTCCATCGCGACGGCCGCTGCAACCGGTTTCCAGGGGGTCGACCTTCTGGTCCGCGACGTGATCGACGCCGGGAGGGATCCGGGCGAGCTGAAGCGACGGATGGACGACCTCGGGCTGCGAGGGGGCGGGTGGACGCTGCCGATGAACTGGAAGAACGACGAGGCGTCGTTCGAGTCCGATCTGGCGCGACTGCCCCGATGCGCAGAGGTTGCGGCGCAGTTAGGGCTGTTCCGAACGGGAACCTGGGTGCGCTTCGAATCCGAGCCGGTCGCCCCCGAGACCCTGGGCTCCCGCGAGGCTCGCGATCGAGTCGTCGCAGAGACGACGGCGTGGCAGGTGGAGCGCCTCGGCCGGATCGCGCGGATCCTCGGCGAGCACGGCGGCCGGCTCGGCCTTGAAGTGATCGGCTCGCGCTCGGAGCGGACGGGGGAGGGGGTCCCGCTCGTCTCGACGTACCGCGATCTCTTGCGCCGATATGCAGACCTCGGGCGTGCCTACTCGAACGTGGGCGTGCTCGCGGACGCCTACCATCTCTACGCGGCCGGCGAGGAGGCGGAGGCCGCGCTGGCCTGGGGCGTCGAGGCTGTCGGCTGGGTGCATCTGGCCGATCCGGCGAATCCGGATCGCACGACGATGCGCGACGTGGAACGTCTACTACCCGGCGAATCGGGCGGGGAATTGTGTCGTAAACTGCTGACGCGGCTGGCGGAGGGGGGCTACGACGGCCCGGTCACGGCGGAACCGTTGGCGCAGAGTCGCTCTTTCCGATCAGATGACGCGCAGGAGCGAGCGCGATTGACGCGCGAGGCGCTGCGTCGTGTCTGGCCGGCATCGGGAGCCTCAAGCTGATCGCGAACCTCGGCCGCAAGGTGAAGCCGGGGGAACCCCGGCAACGTGGGGTTTGCAATCTCGAGGACGTCGGATCGATTGCTTGAAGAATGACCGTCGACTGCGGGTCGGGCTTTAGACGCCGGCTTCTTCCATCTGGTGATTCGTCCGCTGCGGGGCGATCTCTTCGCGGTAGACGGGGATGTCGTGGGGCGCTTCGATCCCGATGCGGATCTGATTGCGGTCGATCTTGACGACCGTCACCACGATGTTGTCGCCGATCACGATCTTCTCGCCCAGCTTCCTGCTCAGAACCAGCATGGCACTCTCCCTGATGTCATCGTGCTCGTGTGAGTGGCGGACCCGATTGGGTCGGTTTCGCCCATCACTTAGAGCACGTGGCGTGCCGAAGCCTCGGGGCTGGGTGTCTGATGGTTGGTTAAGTCATCGTCGGGAAAGGAGTTAGAAAAAAATTCAAGACGCATTTCGTCAGGGTGTCGAGAGGGTTGGGACTGTCAACCTCGGCACTCCTTCCGTGGGACCTTTGTAAAAACGGGAACCCGGGTAGTCACTTAGACGCCGACGACGCGGATGGGGCGGAATCCGACGGCGTCGGCGGCGACGCATTGATACCGGACGTTCCCGTGCCGGCCCTGGACGGCGCCGGCCCACTGGCTCTCCTGGTGGAGATGTCCGTAAAGGCAGGTGGTGACCTGGAAATGCTCGAAGCGTTCGACCCACGGGCCGGGGCGGCCGTAGGCGTCGAAGGGCGGAAAATGCCAGAGCAGGATCAGGGGCTGTTCGGGGCTTTTGCGGAGCGCCGAGGCGGCCTGGAGGGCGGTCTCGAGCCCCTGGAGGGCGCGGGCGACGGCCTTGTCGTCGACGGGGGCGTCGGGGTCGTCGACGCGAGGGACGGCCATCGATCGCGCCCCGGCGACGATCGCGTCCCCGAGGTCCTCGGCGGTCGCTTCCACGGCCCGGAGCGAGGCCCGCATCATGGGGCGGACCTTGGCGAGCTTGTTCCACCAGGCGTCGTGATTGCCGGGGGCGAGGACCTTGCGGCCCGGCATCGATTCCAGCCAGTGCAGGTCGGGCTGGAGTTCGCGGTGGTTCCTCGCCATCGAGAGGTCGCCGGGGAGGAGCACGAGGTCGCCGGGCCGGACGGCGTCGCGCCAGCCGGCCTCGAGCTTGGCGACGTGGTCGCGCCATCGATCGGCGAAGCGATCGCGGCGGTCGGGCCGGGCGAGCGACAGGTGGAGGTCCGAGATGGCCCAGGCGTTCATGCGTCGCGCCGGCTCGTCCGGGCGAGGTAGTCGCGAACGAACGGATTCGACTGCCGCTCCGCCCCGATCGTGGTGACGCCGCCGTGGCCGGGGTAGATCAGGGTCTCCTCGGCCAGCGTCATCAGCTTGGCGACGATGCCGGACATGAGCACCTCGAAATCGCGGCTGGGATCGCCGCCGAAATCGGTGCGCCCGATCGAGCCGGCGAAGAGGACGTCCCCGCCCAGGACGGCGGGGGGCTCCTCGGCGTCAAGGATGTAGACCACGGAGCCGGGGCTGTGGCCGGGGATCTCCCGGACCAGGAGCGAGAAGCCGGCGAATTCGAGCCGATCGCCGTCGTCGACCAGGCGGTCGGCGGGGGGGCTGAGGACCGGCTGGCCGTAGGAGAGGCTGAGGTTCCTCGCCCCGTCGGCGAGCAGGGGGGAATCGCCCCGGCCGATGATCAGGGGGGCCTGGGGATGGGCCGCCTTCAGGGCCGCGTTGCCGGCGATATGATCCACGTGGCCGTGCGTGTTGAGGATCGCGGCCAGGGTCTTGCCGTCATGCTCCAGGAGTTCGAGGATCGTCTCGGCGTCGAACCCCGGATCGACGACGATGGCGTCAGAGCGGTCGGGCCGCCAGAGCACGTAGGCCATCTGGGCGTAGGGCGCCGATTCCACGACGTCGATGGTGAATTCCGCCATGGCGGCCGCTCTCCCCTGTGTCTCGGACAATCATTTCCAACTTTGTTCGCGCGTTGCCCTTGATGCGGCGCGTCCGGTTCGCCGATGATGGTCTCGCGGGCCGGCTCGGCGACCGAGAGACCACCATATCGCGAATCCGAAGAAAAGGCGAGTCGCGGCCGAGGCCTGATATTTGCGTGCTATAATCCGTTGTCGTTGCGTTGCGCGGCGGCCGACGGAGGCGGGTCGGAGGAGATGGCGGGGCGGAGGCCCGGGTCGCCGATCGGTCGTGCGCCTCGCGCAGCACCTTTCGCAGGCCCCGCAACTCTTCCCCGACTTCGAGCGGTCGATTCGGAATCCATGAAGACGGGGGATGCGGAAACATGCGTCAAGCTCGATCCGGAGCGCTGACGGGAGCAGGTGCGCGGCGCGTCTTGGCCGGGTCGCTCGTCAAACGCACGGCCGCCTCATCCCTGATCCTGGCGATGGCGATGGCGGCGGACGCCCCGAAAGAGGGCGACGCGAACTCCAGGACGGCCGACGCGCCGACGGCCGGCTCGGAACGCCGCATCGCCCTCAAGGACGCCTCGGCCGCCCCGATCGGGCCGGCGGCGGCCAGCCCCGACCTCTCCTCGAAGGGCCCCGCCAAGGCCGACGCGCTCACCCTGGTGACGGCCAGCCCGAGCGCCCGCGCGGTCCGCGTCATGCTGGAGTGCCGCGAGCGGTTCGCGAGCGTGAAGGATTACACCTGCACGTTCTACAAGCGTGAACGGGTGGACGACGTGCTCACCCCCATGCACGTCATGACCATGAAGATGCGGAACGACCCCTACAGCATCTACTTCCGCTTCCACCAGCCGAACAAGGGCCGCGAGGCGATCTACGTCCAGGGCCGCAACAACAACCGAGTCCTGGCCCACGACGTCGGCTTCACCAAGCTCCTCGCCGGCACGATGAAGCTCGATCCGCTCGGCGCCCGCGCCATGGAGAATTGTCGACACCCCATCACCAAGGCCGGGATCGGCAAGCTCATCGAGACCGTCCTCGACCGCTGGCAGGCCGAGCTGGACGATGAGGAGTCGGTGGTGATGTTCGACTCCAAGATCCGTCTCGGCTCCGCGCCCTGCCTCCTGATCGAGGCCATCCATCCCGAGAAGAAGCCGGAGTTCATGTATCACAAGGTCCGGCTCTTCATCCACGCGGAGCTCGGCCTCCCGGTCCGCTACGAGGCCTACGATTGGCCCGCCGGGCCCGGCGACGCCCCGGAGATGCTCGAAGAGTACGTCTACGACGGCGTGAAGCTCAACGTCGGCCTCCACGACGACGACTTCGACGCGACGAATCAACTCTACTCCTTCGGGCGCTTCTGAGCCCGGACCGTCGGCCGCGTCAAGCTTTGTTAATCTTGGCGGGCTCCCGGGGGGAATCCCCGGGAGCCTCCAGCTCGATCCTCATGATCCCTGTCGCCGGAGCCGATACACCATCACGGCGGCCGGCGGAATCGCGGCCCCTCGGCCTTTCGACGGGGCCCTCCAGGCCCGGTCAAGCGACCTTGGCAGGAGTGGGACCGTCCGCTAGAATCCGCCCGCTTCAAGGATGGCGAGCGGGTCGATCGCTGGATTCATCTCTTCACGACATCGTTCAGGCGTCCCCCTTCTTGCACTTCTCCGAATCGCCGCCGTTGGTCTAATGTTGCGCAAACCGCAGGCCGTTCCAGGGCCGGGACGGTCGAAGGTCTTCGATCGATCCATGGAAGGAGGCTCGATGAGCACGATACCAACCACCCCGTCGCAGACCCGGGTGCACGTGCGTTGGATGATCCGTCGCGACATGCCCGAGGTCCTCGCCATCGAGCATGCGAGCTTCGAGTATCCCTGGGCCGAGGAGGAATTCCTCCGAGTGCTCCGCCAGCGCAACTGCATTGGTATGGTGGCCGAGCAGGGCGAGCGGATCGTCGGCTTCATGATCTATGAGCTGCACCGCAATCGCATCCACGTCCTCGACTTCGCGACCCATCCCGACTTCCGCCGCCAGGGCGTCGGCCGGCAGATGATCGCCAAGCTGGCGAGCAAGCTCTCGGCCCAGCGCCGGAATCGGATCGCCCTGCTCGTCCGCGAGACGTGCGTCGCGGCCCAGCACTTCTACAAGGCGATGGGCTTCCGGGCCGTCGAGGTCATCCGCGAGCACTTCGCCGACACGGGCGAGGACGCCTACGGCATGCTCTACCACCTCGACGAGTCGATCCTCCACCCCCCCGCGACGGTGAACCGGATCGCCCGCCAGTACGGGAGCTGATCGAGGTCGTCTCGACCCTCGCGAATTCGAACGAGCGAAGCCGGCGGCGTCGGCCCGACATGGGCCGACGCCGCCGGCTTTCATTCGTGGGGCTCCCAAAGGCCGATTTCCCGAGACGCCTGGCTCGCACGCCGCCTGGGGGGCAATAATATCTTGACCCCCAACGACCACGTCGACCCCTCGGACGCCGGATCATGACGAACGACCCGACCCAATCCGACCCCGAGTCCGCGAGGCTCGCGAGCCCGAACGCGTGGTTCGAGGACGCCTCGGCCTGGATCGTCCGGGGCGGGGTGTTGCTGGGCGCCCTCCGCGCGGTCCAGGCGCTGGCCCTCTCGCTGGGGATCGGCCGGACGGAAGCCGCCGCCGTCGCCGAGGCCGTCGTCGGCGCCGCTTATGTGGGGGTCGCGCACGCCCTCGCCGGGCTCCTGCTGGCCGCACCCGTTCGCGCGCTGGGCGCCTGGCTCGATGGGTACGGCCGTGAAGGATCGCGGCACGGGCCCGCCGTCGCGTCGTTCGCCCCCCCGCCCACGCCGCCCGACGCCCCTTCGGCCGCGCCGGTCCCCGTCGCGCCGGGCCGGGACGCGGGTGAGCGGGCGGCCGAGGTTCGCGATTTGATCCGCGAGGGGGAGTGGGAGGCGGCCGACGAGCGGGCTCGGGCGTTCGTCGCCGACCACGAGGGGGATCCTCGCGGCCCGGCCCTGTTCGAGGAGCTGGAGCGAGCCCGCCGGGATGCGGCGGATCGGTGGCGCGAGCAGCTTCAGGCCGCTCGCGAGGTCAACGACCCGGCGCGGGTGCTGGAGCTTTACGAAGGGGTGCCGCCGGTCCTCGACGATCCGGCCCGCCGCGACCTCGACTCCGAACTCGCGAGCTGGTTCCTGGCCGTCGTCCACCGTCGCCTCCGTTCCGGACTCCTGCAGATCGAGGTCGTGACCCTGGTGGAACGAGTGTCGGCGACGTTCGGCCACACGAAGGAAGGGGCGAGCCTGCGGGCGGCCTTGCCGACCCTCCGACGCGGGGCGGGCCTCTGCGCCCGCTGCGGCAAGCCTTACACGGGGCTGGCCGACGCCTGTCCCGAGTGTCTCGGAGGAGCGGCTCCCCCCCCGCCGGTCATCCCCGAGCTGGACCCCGTCGACGACCTGGAGCCGATTTCCGCCGAGGATGAGGAGCCGAGTTGGTTCCTCGACGACGACGAGGAACAGAATGACGGAAATCCGGATGGTGAGGCCAACGGCCGACTCCGCCCCTGATCGCCCCGGCGCGGCCGGAATCGAGGAATCGAAGGCGGGACCAGGACCCGATTGGACCCCGGCGCGGCGGAACAGTTAGAATCAACCGATTATTCGAGATCCGCCGCGGGGAAGCCCGCCTCGCGGCGGTTGACGGCGCCGGAAACGTCGGCTAGGCATGAGTATCGAATTCCATCGCGCGCTTTGAACCGGGCCCTGAAAGGAACCGACCATGTCCCGCCGACTCGCTCTGGTCTGGGCGCTCTTGCTGTTGTGCTGGGCAGGGCCGATGGCGCACGCCCAATCCCCCCTGTCCAGCAGCGTGGTCCCCACGCGGACGGCGCTCTCGCGCCTCGGGCTGGAACGTCAGTGGATCAATGTGGCGCCGATCGCCGGCACGGAACGAATCCTCAGGATCGGCCGCGGCAAGGACCTGCTCGTCGTCCTGACGAACCTGGCGATGCTCCACGTCTACGACGCCGAGACCGGCCGGCCGCTCTGGTCCGCCCAGATCGGGGAGTCGTCGCGTGCCGCGCTCGGTGCCTCGGAGAATTCCTATGCGGTCTTCGTGACCAGCGCAAACATAATGACCGCCCTCGACCGGAAGACCGGTCGGGTCATCTGGCGGGAGAACCTGGATACGCTCCCCAGCAGCGCCTCGGTCGCCAACGACGACCAGGTCTTGGTCGGCATGTCCACCGGTATGATCCACTGCTACAACCTCAGGGAGAAGCAGGAGAAAGGGCCGGACAAGCTCCGCGAGAAGCCGGAACTGGCCTGGAAGCTCGCCACCGGCGGCGAGGTCAAGACCCGCCCCTTGTTGGCGGAACAGTTCGTGTGCATCGGGAGCTCGGACGGCAAGGTCAGCGTCGACATGGCCAGCGACGCCACGCCCCTGTTCCGGGTCGTCACCGGCGGTCCGATCGGCCGCGACATGGCGAGCTACGGCACCCGCACCCTGCTGATCCCCTCGGCCGACCAGAGCCTCTACGCCGTCGACGTCCTGACCTCGAAGATCTCCTGGGTCTTCCCGTCGGGCGCCCCGATCGAGCAGGGGCCCGTCGTCGCCCGGGAAGAGATCTTCGTCATCAACGAGGCAGGCGGCCTGAGCGTCCTCGACCCCAAGACCGGCGTGCCCCGCTGGACCACCTCGACCGACTCGGGACGATTGCTGGGCGCCAGCCCGACCAAGGTCTACCTGTTCTCCCAGGACAACGACCTGATGATCGTCGATCGCGCCTCGGGCAAGCTCCTTCAGGATCCCGCCGCGACCTACCAGCGGGCCGGGCTGAATCTCCGCGATTTCGAGCTGAGCTTCCCCTCCCGCTTCGACGACCGCCTCTACATGGCGACGCCGTCGGGCGTGATCGTCTGCCTTCGAGAGATCGGTCAGACCAGCCCGGCGCTCCTGCGGGACCCGAAGGCGGAGCCGTTCGGCCACGTCCCGCCCGAAGGGATCAAGGAACTCCCCAACCCGTTCCAGGAGGCCCCGGACGATCCGAACGCCGAGGCCCCCGCGGAAGAACCTCTGCCCTGACGCGGGCCCGGTCCGCGAACGAAACGAATGACGACGGGACGGGAGGTCGGCCGGACTCCCCCCCGTCGTTTCGTCGATACTCAATCATCCGTCCGGCGCCGAGAACAAGATGGCCAAACCTGAGACTCAGGAGGGGTGGGCGACGATCCGTCGCGCGGTCCTCAGCGTTTCCGACAAGCAGGGCCTCGTCGAGCTGGCGACGGCCCTCGCCGACGCGGGCGTGGAATTGATCGCGAGCGGAGGGACCCGGTTCGCGCTGGCCCAGGCCGGCTTGCCGGTGATCGAGGTCGCCGATTACACCGGCCAGCCCGAGATCCTCGACGGCCGGGTCAAGACCCTGCACCCCCGGATCCACGGCGGCATCCTCGCCCGCCGCGACGTGCCCGAGCACCTGGAGACGCTCGCCGAGGCGGGGATGGAGCCGATCGACCTCGTCGTCGTCAATCTCTACCCGTTCGAAGCGACGATCGCCCGCCCGGACTGCTCGTTCGAGCATGCCGTCGAGAACATCGACATCGGCGGGCCGTCCCTGATCCGAGGCGCCGCCAAGAACCACGACGGCGTCGCCGTCCTGACCGACCCCGGCCAGTACGAGAGGTTCCTCGCCGAGTTCCGCGAGTCCGGCGGCACCCGCATCGAAACCCGGAAACGCCTGGCCCGCGAGGCGTTCGCCCAGACCGGGGCCTACGATCGCGCGATCGCCGCGTATCTGGAGAAACAAGAGACCGCCGCCACGGCCACGGCCACGGCCGGCGCCGACGAGCCGCCGCCGTCGCTCGACCTCCACTTCCCGCTCAGGCAGGCCCTCCGCTACGGCGAGAACCCGCACCAGAAGGCCGCCCTCTACATCGACCCCGACGCTGTCGGGCCGAACCTGGCGACGGCTCGGATCCTCCACGGCAAGGAGCCGTCGTACAACAACCTGCTCGACCTCGACAGCGCGTTGCGGCTGGTCAGGTTGTTCGACGGCCCGGCGGCGTGCATCCTCAAGCACAACAACCCTTGCGGCGCGGCCATCGCCGACGACCCGGCGACCGCCTTCGAAGCGGCCTATGAAGGAGACCCCGTCAGCGCGTTCGGCGGGATCGTCGGCCTGAACCGGCCGGTCGACCTCGCCACGGCCGAGTTGATGTGCAAGCCCGGCCGGTTCCTGGAGGCGATCCTCGCCCCCGGCTTCGAGCCCGAAGCGATCGCGCTTTTGACCACGAAGCCGACCTGGAAGAACAGCGTCCGGCTCGTCGACCTGGGGGCGCCGATCGGCCCGACGACGGCCCCGCCTTCGGGGTGGGACCTGCGACGGATCGAGGGGGGCCTGCTGGCGCAAGGCTGGGACGAGCAGCAGGCGGACCCGACGGCCGGCGAGGTGAAGACCAAACGACCGCCGACGCCCGAGGAGCTGCGCGACCTCGACTTCGCGTGGAAGATCTGCGCGATGGTCAAGTCGAACGCGATCGTGGTGGCGAAGGGGGGCCGGCTGCTGGGCGTGGGCGCCGGCCAGATGAGCCGCCTGGACTCGGTGCGGATCGCGGTGGAGAAGGGGGGCGAGGCCGTCCGCGGCGGCGTCCTGGCCTCCGACGCCTTCTTCCCGTTCCGCGACGGCCCGGACGTCGCCGCGGCGGCGGGGATCGCCGCGATCATCCAGCCCGGCGGCTCGAAGCGCGACGCCGAAACCGTCGACGCCTGCGACGAGCACGGCATGGCCATGATCTTCACCGGGCGTCGTCACTTCCGACATTGATCGGACGGGCCCGCCCGGAGGCGGGCCGTTCCCGACCATCGAGGGGAGGAGGCCGCGGGACGTTCCCTTCGGCCTCGCTTCCCTCTCGCACCTGGCGAGGAAGGATCATCATGCTGACGCTGACGCCCCAGGACCTGGAGATCGCGTCGCTCGGGCCCCGCACCATCCCTTCGCCCTTGATCCGGCTTCGCGACGTCGGCTTCCTCAACGACGACAGCCGCATCCTGCTGGAGCATCACGTCGTTCCCCAGGGCGACCCGTCCTCCTCGCTCTCGCTGGAGGAGGCCGGGCCGCGCCGCGAGATCTACTTCGATCCCGCCCGCACCTGCGCCGCCGTCGTGACCTGCGGCGGCCTCTCGCCGGGGTTGAACAACGTCATCCGTTCGGTGTACTCGGAGTTGGCTTACAACTACGAAGTCCCCCGGATCGTCGGGGTTCGCGACGGCCTCATGGGCCTGAATCCCAGGATGGGCCGCCCGCTGGTGGAGATGACCCCCGCCTTCGTGGATCACATCCACGAACTGGGCGGGACCGTCCTCGGGTCGTCGCGCGGCCCGCAGGATCCGTCCGTGATCGTCGACACGCTGGCCCGGGAATCGATCGACATCCTCTTTTGCGTCGGCGGCGACGGCACCCAGCGGGGCGCCCTGGCCATCGCCGACGAGGTTCGCCGGCGGGGCCTCGGGAAGGCCGTCGTCGGCATCCCCAAGACGATCGACAACGACATCCAGTTCGTCTACACCTCGTTCGGCTATTACACCGCGCTCGAGAAGGCCCAGGAAGTCCTCCGGGGCGCCCACGTCGAGGCCCGATGCGCCCCGAACGGGATCGGGCTGGTCAAGCTGATGGGCCGGCACGCCGGCTACATCGCCGCCGGCGCGGCGCTCGCCAGCCAGGACGCGAACTTCGTCCTCATCCCCGAGGTCCCGTTCAAGCTGGACGGCGAGAACGGCTTCCTGGCGGCCCTGGAGCGACGGATCCTCAGCAAGAACCACGCCCTCATCGTCGTGGCGGAAGGCGCCGGCCAGGATCTGCTCCAGGCCGATCTGGAGGCTCGCGACGCGTCGGGGAACGTCCGGCTCCAGGACGTCGGGCTCTTCCTCCGCGACAAGATCCTCGCCCACTTCCGGTCGCGCTCGATCGACGTGAACCTGAAGTATCTGGACCCCAGCTATTTCATCCGATCCGTCCCCGCAAACCCGTCGGACAGGATCCTCAGCGACCAGATGGCCCGCATGGCCGTCCACGCGGCGATGGCCGGCAAGACCGACCTCTTGATGGGCTACATCCATAACGAGATCGTGCACGTCCCGATCGCGACGGCCGTGGCGCAGAGGAAGCATGTGGACGTCGCAAGCGACCTGTGGACCGCCGTCATGCGATCGACGGGCCAGCCCGTCTGGTGAGGCCTCGTCCCTGAGCCCCTCGGCGGAATCCGAGGGGGCTCAGCGCATGTGTCCGCCGAAACCGCCCCCCCCGGCGCCGCCCATCCCGCCGCCACCGCCGACGTTGACTCCCCCGGCGGCCCCCATGCCGCCGCCCCCGCCGCCGCCGAACCCCCCACCGCCCATTCCCCCGCCGAATCCGGATCCGCCCACGCCTCCCATGCCGCCGCCGCCGCGCATGCCTCCGAACCCGCCGCCTGAGGGCGTCCCTCCGAATCCTCCGGTCCCCACCCCGCCTCCGAATCCGCCCGCGCCACGCATCCCACCGCCGAATCCCCCGCCCGGGCCGCGCATCCCGCCGGAGAATCCGGAGCCGAGCCCGCCGGCGGAGTTGCCGCCGCCGCCGACGTTCACGCCGCGCATCCCGCCGAAACCCGGATTGATCGCGCCGGCCGCTGGGGGGGCGCCGAAGTTGGGAGTCCCGGCTCCTCGCATCGCTCCTCCATTGAAACCGGCGGGTCCCCCGGCGTTGACGGCGCCCGCGCCGAAGCCCGGCGCGAGGCCGGGAGCGTTCGCGACGCCCGACGACCTCATCCCGCGCATCCCGCCGAGTCCCTCGGGATTCGACCCGAGCCCGGCCACACCAGGATTGGGGGCGGGCGACGCGTGAAGCTGCGGCGCGAAGCTCGGGGACGCCCCCCCGCCGCGCATCCGGGGCGTGAAACCGCCCGGATTCGCGCCTGCGTTCGCCCCGAGACCACCGCCGGGGACGTTCGGGCCTCCCTGGCGCATTCGTCCCATTCTCGAGGCCTCGCCGGTGAAGGCGGGGCGCGCCGCTTCACGGCGGGGCGTGGCGCTCGGCGCAACTCCGTTAAAGGCGTGGTTCCACGTCGCGGCCCGCTCGATCCCGGGGCCGGTCCTCATCGCGCCCGCGAGGGCCGCCGATCGATCTTCACCGCGGGCGATGAGCGAAGCGAACGGTCGCGTGGACGGAGGCGGCTGAACCCCGCCGATGCCACGCATACCGCCCAGCCCTCGCGCCGACAGGTCCACGGGTCCCTGACGCATCCCCCCCCGTGAACCGAGCCGATCCCCCCCGGCGACGGGAGTCCGGTCGATCCCCCCCCCGGGGCGCTGGCCGTTGAGGTTTTGCGGCGGGGGGGCTCGTCGACCGCTGGTCGGGAACGGGCATCGGGCCGCCCAGAGCGGAGGAATCCCCCCCAGGCGCCGCCAGGGAAACCCCAGCCGAGGCCCCCCAGTTCGGGCCCAGGCCGAACCCGCCCCAGCCGAATCCGCCCCAGCCGAACCCGCCCCAGCCCGAGGTCCAGTTCGGGAACCCGAGATTGATCCCGAACGCGGGAAAGGCGCCGATCGCCGGTCCGCTCCAGCCGAACGTCCCCCAGTTGAAGCCGGGCCAGGTCCCCAGCGCCATCCCGCTCCATCCGGAATTGCCCCAGCCGTACCCGCCCATCCCCCAGCCGGGGTATCCCCAGCCCCATCCCCCCCCGATCAGTCCCAGGTTCCCGAAGATCGGATAGCCCATCATGATCGGCAGCAACGAGCCGCCGAAGCCGTAATACGGGACTCCGAGCCCGTTCGCCAGCGCGACGGGGAGCCCGGCCGAGTAGGGAGAGGGGTAATACAAGGGCGAGGCGTAGTAGGGATTGCCGCGCCAGCCGTATGCGGGGTAGTCGAGATAGCCGTAATACGGGGGCAGTGCGCCGTAGTCGGCGTACGCGAAATAACGACCGGAGCCGTCGTAGCTGACGCCGGGGTAGCCGTCGTAGCAGGAGGTCGAGCGGCCGAACGCCCCATAAAGCTGCCCGTACAACGCCGGTGAGACGATCGTGTAGGGGCGGTAGGCCAGGACGTCCCCCTCGCGAGCTTCCCCGGCGAGGCTCGCCGGTGCGAACAGGATGCCGCGGTCCTCGAGCGGGCGGTCCCAGTAGCCCTCCTGGAAAATCCAGCCCTCAGGTTGCCTCGTCCAGCTCGACGGGACCCACGACCATCCGAGCTTCGCGTCGGCCCAGAAGCCCTTGCGCCAGGCGAGTCGATCCCCATCGGGGACGTAATCGCCGGGGATGTAGAAGCAGTTCGGCTTGGGGGGCGGGCCGGGGTCGTCGAGCGGACGGTCGGCGGGCGGACCCTCCTTGCGGTAGGCGAATCGGTCGGTCGCGCGATCGCTCCAGAAGCCGGGAGTCCGTCGCCACCCGTCCTCCTCCCGCTTCCAGAAGCCGTTGACCCAGAACCGGCCCGGAGGAGGAACCCGCCAGGTCCCCGTCACCCAGACGAAATCGTCGCGGCTGGAATCCCAATCCCAGTAGCCCCCGATCCAACGAGCCTCGCCGTTCGGGGCCTCGACGGCCGGCCGCTCCACGACCGGTGGGAGGGGCGACCTCGTCACCAGGGGAGGCGCCTGATCCCGCCGGGGCGAGAGGAAGGCCTCATGCAACGGCCCATCGGCCAGGGGCGTCAGATCGGCCGCGGCCGCCGCACGAGGCGTCGCGGTCGCGGCCGCCGTCGGCTCCTGGGCCCGGCCCGACGCGAGGCTCAGGGCCGCGGGAAGCGCGGCGAGGATCGCACAATGTCGGATGAGTTCCTGGATGCGGATCATGACGAAACCTCCGCGACGTTCGACCCACGCGGCGACGCGGTCGATCTCGCCGGTCGACGCCGCGAATCTTCGTCGCTCCTGAAGGATTATACGTTTCGGGGTGGGCATTTTCCTTGTGAAGAGGGGAGAATGGTCCTACCATTCCTCGGGAACGATACGTGATCGACTCAGGATGAAGCCGAGGGCCGGGGCGCATGAAAGCCGAACTCATCCCCGACAACGGCGACCCACCGATCCCGATCACCCGCGACGTGACCATCGTGGGCCGGCGCGACTTCGCCGATGTGGTCGTCGACCATCCCAGTCTCTCCAAACGGCACGCCGTTCTGGTCAAGACCGACGGCCTGCTGGTGATCCGCGACCTGATCACCACCAACGGCACCAGGGTCAAGGGGCAGAGGATCCGCTGGGCCGCCCTCCTCCCCGGCGACCGAATCGCCCTGGGCGGCTATAAGATGAGGGTCTATCTGGGACCCGACGACGCCATGTCCCCCTCCGAACTCTATCGCAAGCGGGCCGGCAAGGCCGCCGACCTGCGAGGGGCCGGAGAGGCCCTCCACAAGGTCGACCCGATCCAGGCCCGGCGTTTCGGCTCGTTCGCGGCCCCCTCGATCGAACAGCTGCCCAGCAGCTCGTACGACGAGGTCGCCAGGCCCGACGCACCCGAACTCGACGACGACGATTCCCTCATCGAGCTCGACTGACCGCCCCCCGGCGCGACGGGTCGGAAATCCTGCTATCATCGCGGGACCTGCCCGATCCGCACGCACGCCCGGGGAAGCGAAACATCATGGCTCGAAAAACCTTCTGGCTCGCAACGGCCCTCCTGCTGACCCTGCAACGGCCCCTCACCGCCGATCCGGCGGAAGTCCTCAAACTGGACGACGCGACTCGCGACCGGTGCCTGGCGATCCTCCGCGAGGGCCTGGCCTCCGACGATTTCTGGCCGGCCATGCACGCCGCCGAGGCGCTCTCGCTCGACGGCCGAGGCTCCGAGGTCCGGGCCGCGCTCGCCCCCAGGCTCCCCGCCGAGACAGACGCCCGCCGCCGCTGCGGGCTCGCCCGCGAATTGGTTCGCGCGGGCGATCTGTCCCAGGCCCGGGTCCTGCTGGAAATCCTGACCTCTCCGGATCCTTACGGCCACGCACACGCCTGCGAGAGCCTCTTCAAGGTCGGCGAGATCGGCGACGGCGTCGCGCTGCGGCGGGCGCTGGAGACCGCCGATCCCTCGTCCGTCTCGCTCATGGCCGCCGGGGCGCTCGCCCGTTGGGGGAATCCCAAAGCCTTCGCCCACCTCCGCGCCGCCCTGAAGCATGACGACGAGAACCTGGCCCGGACCGCCGCCTGGATCCTGGCCCGGGTCGGCGACTCGCGTGACGTCCCAGCGATTCAGGCCGTTCGCGGACGTTTCCAGGAGCCCCTGACCCGCGCCTATTTCGATCACGCCCTGGCCGCGCTGGGAGACCCCGAAGGCCGCATGGCCCTGGTCGGGAATCTGACGCATGCGGACCCGAAAGTCCAGGTCTACGCCGCCGAGTTCGCGCCCGACGCGCGGGTCTTCGAGGCGAAGGAAGCTCTCGTCAAGCTGCTGGCCGACCCGACTCTCGACGTCCGCATCCGCGCGGCCCAGGCGCTTTCGTCGCTCGCCAGGCCGATCCCGGCCGACGCCGACGGGGAGTTCGCCGTGGACGTCTTCCCGGCCGACGCGACCCATCCGCGTTACAGCGAAGGCTCCGTCGTGGTGCTGCGGGACGGCCGGCTGCTCTATGCGACGACCGAGTTCGACGGCAGCACCTCCGATTTCGCCAAGGCCCGGATCGTCGCGGTCGAGTCGGCCGACGAGGGGCGGACGTGGGGAGCGAAGCGGATCGTCCAGGAGAACGTGGGGCGGACCAACGTGATGTCGGCGACCCTCCGACGGCTCCTTCCGGGGGCCGTCCACGACGGGCCGATCGGTTTCCTCTACCTCCAGAAGAATTCGTTCACCGACCTCCACGCGTTCTTGCGCGTGTCGGACGACGAGGGGGCGACGTTCGGCGAGCCGATCCAGACGACGACGGTCCCCGGCTATCACGTCGTCAACAACGACCGGGTGACGGTCCTGTCGACGGGACGGCTGGTCGTCCCCGCCGCCTCGACGGCCGACGTCGACAAGGGGGGCCACTTCGTCTCCACCTGCTTCCTCTCCGACGACGGCGGGAAGACCTGGCGTCGGAGCGGTTCGACCGTCGACTACGCGAAGCGGGGCGCCATGGAGCCCGAGGTCCTGGAACTCCGGGACGGGCGGCTCCTGATGCACATCCGCACGCAGCTCGGCCACATCGCGTTCAGCGAGTCGGCCGACGGCGGCGAGACCTGGAGCGAGGCGAAATCGTGGGGCGTCGCGGCTCCCGAGGCCCCGTCCACGCTGCGGCGGATCCCCTCGACCGGGGATCTCCTGCTGGTCTGGAACGACTCCGTCCGCGAGGGGCAGGATCACGGGGGGCGTCGCACCCCCTTGAGCGCCGCCGTCTCGGCCGACGAGGGGAAGACGTGGTCGCGGCCGATCGCGATCGAGCCTTCCGACAAGGAGACCTACGCTTACACGAGCCTTGAGTTCCACCGGGGTCGGGCGCTGCTGACCTATTACATCGGCCCGGACTCGTGGGAGCGGCTTTCTTCGCGGTTCCGCTCGATCCCGATCGGGCGGTTTTACGAGCCGGCCGCGCGTTGACGGAGCAGGGCGAACGAAAAAACCGGACCGACGACTCCCGAGTGGGGGGTCGCCGTCCGGTCGGATGCGGGACGGTTGTGGGGGGCGTGGCGGTTCCCGTCGCGTCGGGGCCGCCCATCCTGGTCGGCGAGTCGTTCGATCGTCCGCTTGCTCAGACCTCGTCGGTACGGGCGCGACGCAAGGGGTCGCGCCGGACTGGCGGGGTGAGGCGTTCGATCTGACGGGCTTCCTGGGGTTCCAGTCGGCTCGCCTGGCGGTTCTCGCGTTGGATGGCTTCGTACACCTCTTGGCGGTGTACGGAGATCTCGATGGGGGCCGCGATCCCCAAGCGGACCTTATCGCCCCGAATATCGACCACGGTGATGACGATGTCATCCCCGATGATGATACTCTCGTCGCGGTGTCGGGACAGGACCAGCATCGTTCTCGGCTCCTTCCTCCTGCCAACGAGGCCCGTGACCATCCCCGATCACGTAGCCTGGGCTTTTGGCGACCACGACGAACCTGGGGATGGTGAGAAGCCCGTAAATACCTGAATCACATGCAGCGGGAGTCACGCAGTCGCTCGCAACGGCGTGAGACCGGGCAGCAGGGTCGGGGTCGCGGGCTGCGACGCGCCCGTCTCCAGCGGATACCGCACCGGGTAGCGGCTGGAGGTGAGGACGAGCTGCCTACCCAATCGACGGGCCGGATTGAACACGAGGGGGCCCTGGAGGTTGACGGTCAACCCCCCCGCGCCGCCGCGGTTCAGGACGACGTAGATCATGGCGGCCCGTTCGTCGCTGAGCTCCAACGCCGCCCGGTCGCCGGGACGAAGCTCGATCCGATAGTCGCCGACCGCCAGCGGGGGCGCGACCAGGCCGAAGGCCAGGTCGGGGGCCGTCGCGCTTTGCAGCCACGACAGACCCGAGACGACCGGATCGGGGAGGTGGAGGAACTGCGTGTACGAACGGAACCCCAGCAGGCCTTCGGGAATCCTGTAGATCTCCGATTCCGGGGCCTGGATCAGACCGAAACGGGTCGTGATGATGTTCACTTCCTGGTTACCTCCTTGAACGCCGAGCGGGGCGCATGCCTGATCGATCCTTCGAGCGTCGTTCGGCATGGCCGGGCTTTCCTCGCTCCGAGGCGACGTGCCGGTCGGTTCGTGCGGCGGCCGTCGCGGCGTCGAGTCGGGCCGCCCGCGACGGGCGCCCACTCGCTCCACCCCGAAGTTCCGGCCGCCCGGCGACCCGTCCGTCCCGCCCCACGCGGCCACGACGCATCCCGCAGACTCCGCCCATCGGCCCCTCCGTCGAATCTCTTCGCCGAGGGAGACGGGCTTGACCGACCGTAATATCGTCCCACCCCGGGCGCATTTGTTACCGGGCGTCGACCGAAATCAGAGGCCGCGCGCACCGCGCAAGGACTGCGCCGGTCGCTCCGCTCATGACGGCGGAGCCATGCCCGCCGCGCGATCGGACGATCCGCCCCGACCCGATCTCGGCCACCTCCAAAGTGACCGCGCGGGGACATTTCCGCTCCCGAATCGCCTCCCCTGGACCGGGCGCTTGCTTGGGTGCAGCTTTGGGCCCTCATTCAACCCCTTCCTCCGGCACAAGCCTCACTTCCCGTCATGCGGGAGCCTGGCGCTCAGAGTCGGACGAAGGGGGGACGAACGCGAACGTCGGCGCCTGTTCGGTCCGCCCGTGAACGCGGAGGCCTCGTCCCCGCCGACCCCCACGTGCGGGGCAGGAAAGAGCGCGACGGCTTCGGTTCGACGCTTTCGGCTCTTCGTGGGGGAGAAGTCCGCTCGGCGAACGAGTCTGGGGAGCTTTGCCACCGGATGCCCTCGTCAGGTCCGGTAGTTGTCCTCAAGGCCCCAGAGCCGCTGGAGTTGCCGGTCGCGTTTGCCGGACTCGTAGCGGTAGATGGCCAGCTCCTCGACGACCTCGTTGGGGGCCGCCTGGTAATCCTGCTGGCGCTGTTCGGCTTCCTGGAAGACGGGACCGAGGTGGTCGGAGCAGGCGAAGCCGTAGGTCTTCAATTCCGCGAAGCGGCCGTCGCTCCAGCGCGCGGCGATCTTGTACGACGCCGGCTCGGAACATCTCGGGAACGAACACTGGACCGCGTGCCTGGTCACCGGACGAGCCCCGAACGGGTGCGAGTCGCCGAATCCTCGGCGAGAGTCCCTGACGCCGACGAGCATTCTAACCCGGGGGATGCTGAGGCCGCCAGCCGGACGGAATCGGGCCGCCCGCCGTCGATCACGCGGCGCGGGCGGCCCGATGGGGGATGCGGGAGGAGGAGGGCCGCTTCGGCCCGGCCTCCCTCAGTCGGTGAGGGTGAAGTCGATCGTGTTGCTCTTGGCTTCAACCTTCGCCTTCAGGCCGCCGGATTCCGGCGATTCGTACTTCGTCGGGATGTCGCTGGAAGCCTTCTTGTAGGCCTTCGCGACGTCCTCTTGCCGATACAGGCCGCCGATCTTCTCGGCGTTGGCCTTCGCCTCCCCCATGTCCGGCTTGCGGGCGGTGATGGCGACGACGTAATCGCCGGGGAACGCCCCGTCGTCGTTCCCCTGCGTGGAGAGCGTGTAGGAGCCGTCGGTGATGACGCCGGTGGCCCCGCGCTGGTCGGGCCCGCCGCCCCCGGCGGGGTAGAACTGGATCGAGCCGCTGGAGACGGGCTTGTCCTTGTAGGTGACGGTGCCGGAGACCTTGTACCGATCGCCCAGGCCGTCGTCGCTGCAGCCGGGGACGATCAGGGCGAGGGCCAGGGGGGCGAACAGAAACCTCGTCGCCCGTCGCGCGGGGCGGAGACGAGTCGCGGAAGGAATTGACATCGGAGTTGTCCTGCAATCGAGACGTGGGACCGAAGACGGGGAAGATGATCGGCGGCTCCCCCGGCCCGCGCGGCGGATTCAGCCCGCAGCGGGCCGGGGGCGGCCGGCGATCAATAGGCGTCCGAGCTGACCACCTCGCCGCCGCTTCGGCTGCCGAGGGCGCAGTAGATGGGAAGCGCGATCGAGTTCTTGAGGAACCGGACGGAGCCGTCGCCGAACGCGAAGTTGGCGCCGCCGGGGTGCTTGCTCTTGGCCCCCTTGCTGGCATAGCTGAAGCGGTTCTGCCAGTCGGTGCTGCCGAACGGCGTGGTGCCGTCCAGCGGCGCTCGCAGGGTCTGCCAGTTGATCGGGATCGTGGTGCCGAAGGTGGAGCCGTTGTTGTTCCAGAAGTTGCTGTCGGCCGTCTGGGCGGGCAGGACCTCGCCCACCATGATGGTGTTGGAGGTGCCGTCGGTGATCGAGGCGATCGTCACGGCGCCGATGCTCTGGATGCGGTAGGCGAACATGCCGCGAAGCTGGCCCCCGGATTCCGCGTTGATCTGGTCGTTGTACCGGGTGCCCCAGAAGCCGGGATAGCCGATGCGGACCTGGCCGGCGGACAGCGTGGGCGGATAGGGGAAGGTCTCCCAGGGATTCTGGCCCGCGCTGAGCGCGCCGATCGCGTAGTTGTCGCCGAAGCTGCCGGCGTAGCTGGAGACCATCGTCCGGGTCTCAGGCTGGCCGGTGATCGGATTGACCGGGCTGCTCCCGTTCGGATAGTTGCCCCAGGGGCCGCTCGCCGACCGGATGCCCGGCGACTGTCCCTGGTAGTTGTCGTCCGAAGGGCAGAGCCACGCGGTCGACACCGTCATCAGCGCGGTCCACTGGGCCGAGCTGTCGACGATGTTGTTCAGGGGCAGGTTGAAGTTGATCGCGTTGTAGATGTTGCCCCCTTCCATCTGGGGGATCACCAGCGCTCGCCACGAGGCCAGGTTGTTCCCGCCGGCCGAGCCCCCCCAGACGCTCCCCTTGCTCTCGTCGGCGATGGCGCCCGGCGGGAAAGCCCCCTGGGCGCTCTCGTAGTTGTGCAACGCCAGGCCGATCTGCTTCAGGTTGTTCGTGCACTGGGCCCGCCGCGCCGCCTCTCGCGCCGACTGGACGGCCGGGAGGAGGAGGGCGATCAACACCGCGATGATGGCGATGACGACGAGCAGCTCGATCAGGGTGAAACCGCGTCGCTTCATGAGAATCGCTCCTGGAAACGGTGACGAGAGAGGCCGCCCGCCGCACCGGGCCGTTGCAGGCCGGGGACGTGAGAACGGCCGAAGCCGATGGGACGCCGCGAGCGCCCCTCGGGGGAGGACCAAGGATCGATCCGGGCGCACGAAGTCGCCGCGCCCGGCGGGGAGCCGTTCAATTGCTTGAGTAAGCGGAAGCCTGGAGTCCTTCATGCAACCACGGTGCGTTGTGGCCGCCGAGCGGGAGAGGAAGCGTCCGGCCCGATGTCGTATTAGAGAATAATCATGAAAGGCGATTAGATGATGTGCGTGCATGGAGATGTGGGCCGCGTCGCCGCCCCGTCGCCACGCGATCGGCCCGCGATGCGGCCCGAGTCTCCTCCTGTTTATCGCCGGTTTTCGGTGTTGTCAAGCATCCCACGCCCAAGGTTATGAAGGGCTATTCATGTCTGACGCTCCGAATGATTTCGAAGTCGATCGGGAGGTCCGTCGCAAGTCCATGCTATTTCTGGCGATCGTCATCCGAGAAGCTTAGGAGACGGGACGGCGGGCGCCGCGAAGAATTTTCGCCATCGCGGTGGCCCTTTTAGACCGAAGGCGCATGACGTGGGGGCGGGGGGCGGCCGAGGGCGCCGGGATGGATCGCTGCGAGAATGCGAGATCGACCCTTGACAATGCGGGTGGGGAGAGTATTTTAGAGTTTGTCGGTCGTGCCGCCGTCTGCCAGGCGCGTCTTCGATCGGCCGAGGCGTCTGCCTCGATCATCCGGCCTCTTCTCTGTTCCGGCCCCGTCGACCCGAGATCACCCGGGTCGCCGGGGTTTTTGTCTTGATAGCGGGTGGCACGTGGCCGAGCAACGGGATGAGACGACCTGGCGGCGATCCGGCGACGCCTGGGTGATCGGCTGGGGAGGGGACGACTGGACCCTCGGCTTCGTCGACGGCCGATACGGGCTGCGAGGGGGGCGGGGGGGCGGCGAACGCCTGGTGCTCCGCGGACTGGCCGCGACCGGTCGGCGGGACGGCCATGTCTTCACGCCCGAATCCCTCGTGGGCGTCGAGAGCTTCCATTCCCGGGTCCTGGCGACCTTCGAGCCGGCCGGCTGGAACGGCCTGACCGTGCGCGCCGCCTGGGGGCCGTGTCGGGACGGTCGCGGGCTGGATCTGGAGGTGCAGGCGTCGACGTCGACCGTCGGCGAGCTGCGCCGGATGGAGGTCCTGGTCGGGACCCGTTCGGGGCCGGACGGCGCGCGCGAACGCCGCCGGTTCGTCACGGCCCGGGACCGGGCCTCGGCAGGCATGAGCTACGACGGTCGCGAGACGGCCGAGACGCTCGCCGTCCTGGAGACGCTCCCCGTCGCGGGGCCGGGCCGTCCTCTCCTGTTCCAGCCGACGGACTCCCCGTCCGCCTATCTCGAATTCGTCCACCCCGAGGACTTCTCAAGGGTGGTCGTCGAGACCGTCGAGGGGACGGCGACCGACGTGGAGTACGCGCTCTTCGGCTACGACCTGGAGAAAGGGGTGGTCCTCCGGGGCCGCCTGCGCGGCGTCTGGCTGCCGGGCGCGACGACCCCTGAGGCGGCCGACGAGGAATGCCGGCTGTTCCTGCACGAGCCGCCGCCGCTGCGGACCTCTTGAGGTCGATCCGCCGCGCGGGGCTTGTTCGCCTCAACCCGCCGGCGGGGCCGTGGGGGCCTTCGGCGGCGACGCCGCCAGGTCGCGCAGCTTCTTGACGACCTCGGGAGCGTCCCACTCCGCGCCCCCGACGCGCGAGTAGGCGAGGCGTCCGTCCGGCGAGACGAAGAACGTCGCGGGGATTCCATCGGTCAGGAAGACCGGCGGGAGCGCCCGCGCGTGGAGGATCGTCATCGGCCAGTCCTTGCCGGCGACGAACCGCCGCACGTCCTCGATCGAATCGTCCGTGGCGATGCAGAGGAACGCGACGTCGCCTTTCTGGAGGTCCGGTTCGGCCGCCAGGCGGGCGATCGAGGGCATCTCGCGCACGCAGGGGCCGCACCAGGTCGCCCAGACGTTCACGAAGAGGGTCTTGCCCCGAAACGAGGCGAACTCCACCGGCGCTCCGTCGAGGCCCTCGAGCTTCCAATCGTAGGGGACGGCCGTTCCGGGGCCCGGCGCGTCGAGGTCGTCGATCCGCCCCGGCCTCGCCACGATCAGGTACACGACCCAGAACGCCGCGAGGACGAAGGCCATGGTGAGCCAGGGGCGGTCCCGGCCCGCCGGGGACGGCGGCGGGGCGGGGGCTGGGGGGCGGATTCGTCGGTCATGGCCTTCTCTCGGTTCAATCCTGGCCGCGGGTCTCGGCGACGGGGGCCAGCAGGTTCTCGACGGGCGCGTAGTCGTCGGTGAGGATGATACCCCGCGATCGGCTTTCGAGCACGGCCTTCTCGTCGTCGGGTCCGTAGGGTGCTGCAACGGTCTTCTGGCGCTTCTGGAAGAAGCGGGGGTCGTCGTCGCGACGGCCCAGGTCGGCGAGGTCGAGGGGCTGCTTCGCGGCCACGACGACGAACGTCTCGCGCTGGCCTTCGCCGGTCTCGTTGCTCGTGCCGAAGATGTAGACGTGCGGGAAGGTCAGCTTGGCGGTGGCGGTCCACGACCCGAGGAAGCCGCCGAAGCGGTGCGCCGCAGCCAGGTGCTCCCGGCGGACCCGTTCCTGCTGGTCGGGGTCGACGATCTTCTGGGTCTCGATCCGCTTCTCGGCCTTCTTGAGGGCGATGGCGTCGGACTCGTAGGCGTCGATGATGTTGATCATGTAGACGCCGGTCGGGGCAAGCATCTTGGCGATCTTCTCGTTGAACTCGCGGGTCGTCAGGTGCCAGGGGACGGAGAAGTCGTTGAAGGCGTCGCCGAAGACGATGTCATACTGCTTATCGTCCTGGTTTCGCTCGACGAATTGGCGGGCGTCGCCCCAACTGGTGTGGATCGGAGTGTCGACGGGGAGGCCGGTCGCCGCGTGGTTGGCGCGGGTGACGGCCGGATCGATCTCGGCGACGTCCACCTCGGTCCCCGGATAGACGTGCTGGACGTGCCGCTGGAAGGTGTAGGCGCCTCCCCCCAGGAAGAGCGTCTTGAGCGTCGATTTCTCGATCCTGGGCATCCACGACTTCGACGGCGATTCGAGGATCACCTCGTCGGCCGGCGCGACGTCGGACTCGCCGACGGCCGCTTTCAACTCGGGGGGCTTGGTGCCGCCGGGCTGGGCGTCCGCGAAGACCTGATCGGGCAGGGGCCCGCCCTCGGCGGCGGTCGCGGACGACGCGGGCGTCGCCCGGGTGATCTTGCCCGACGCCTTGGCGGAGCGGTAGGCGACCATCGCGTAGATGTGCTCGTAGTCGTAGTCGAGCCGTTCGGGATGGCCGAGGATGAAATAGCCGTGGATCAGGTTGTCGAGGACCAGCGTGCGGAGTTGCACGCCCCCCGATTCGGGCTCGTTGTTGACCTTGATGTAGTAGTAGTTGCTCTCATCGGCGTAGGCGAGCGCATCCTGTGTGGTGTTCGGGTCGCCGACCGGCTCGCGGATGCTCCACTCCTCGCCGATCTTCTCGGTCCACTGCATCGGGAGGAAGCCGATGACGCAGAGGCCCAGGGGGATGCCCGCCCAGACCGCGTGCAGGACCGATCCCAGGATCGTGGCCGTGAGGGCCAGGACGGCCGCGAGCAGCAGGAGCACCCCCTTGGTCCCCAGGACGTCGATCAGGACGAAGCCCGTGAGGAAGGTGCCGAGGATGCTGCCGACCATGCCCCAGGCGTAGACCTGGCCGATGGCCGTCCCCGTCCGCTTGTGACGTCGCAGCCGGTCCACCGCGAGCTTGGCGACCACCGGGCTGACCGTCCCCATCGTGACCGCCGGCAGGAAGAAGACCAGGAACACCACGAGCAAGACGCGGAAGGGCCAGGAGAGGGGGATCGGTCCCATCCCCGGCAGGTCCAATTCATTCCACACGATCGCGTGGCTGAGGACGCTCGGGTTCGGGCCGTTCTCCAGCGACTCGCGGAACCACTGCGGCTGGTTGTCCAGGAAGAGGATGAGCAGCATGGCGACCGAAGAGATCAGGAACAGCCAGCTCGCCTGCTTCTCATTCTGGATCCCGTTGGCGACCCGCCCCCCCAGATAGTTGCCGACGCTCAGGCCCGCGAGCAGCACGCCGATGACGCTGGTCCAGCCGTAGACGCTCGACCCCAGGTGACGCGTCACCAGTCGGCCGGCGACCATCTCCATCGCCATGAACGCCAGGCTGGCGATGAAGGCCAGGATCGCCAGGTCTCTCAGGCTCGCGTGCGGGCCGTCCTCGTGGGCCTCGTCTCCTTGGAGGACCCCCTCCGAGACCGCCCGAGGCGCGCCCCAGAGCGCCCTCGCGGCGAAGACCGCCATCGCGAGCGAGGCCGCGCCTCCCAGCACCGCCAGATAATTGAGCTGATAGCCCCCCAGGTCGATCCCGCCGATCCCGAGCGTCCGCACCAGCGGGCCGACCGACGCCGCCCCGAACAGCGCGGCCGTCGCGGTCGCCAGGGAACGCACCGCGGGGGTCGGATCGAGGATCGCGGCCAGCAGGGCCAGGGCCGCGGCGACCACCAGGACGATGACCGAGGTGGGGGCCAGATAGATCAGCACGAAGCCCGCCAGGAAGGTCCCGACGATCGAGCCGACCGCGCCCCAGAAGTAGACGTCGCCGATGGCGCTGCCGGCCTTCCGCGAGAGTTCGACGGCCATCTTGGCGACCACCGGCCCCACCATGCCCAGCACCGTCGCCGGCAGCAGGAAGTCGAGCGTGACGACCAGGATCGTCCGAAGTTCCCAGTTGATCGCCTGAGGAGACGGCACGATCGACGGGATCGTCGCGTTCACCGCCAGCGCGCCGAATGTCAGGAACGACCCGAGCGCGAACAGGGGCCCCACCGCACGGCGGGGCTCCACCCGGTCGGCCAGGCGGCCGCCCAGGACGTTCCCCAGGCAGATGCCGCCGAGGATGATCCCGATGACGCTGTTCCACACGGTCAGCGACGACCCGACGTGGCGGGCCACCAATCGGCTGGAGACCAGCTCCAGGATCATGATGCAGAGGCTGCTGAAGAACGCCAGGGCGTAGGGGGAGGTGCGAGCTGCCAGGCCGGCCATGCGGGAGGCTCTCCGGGAGGTCGCCGATCCTGTTTCGGCGTGAGGAGTTCCGTCCCTGGAACTGGTGTGTCTTCGTCACGCGACGAGCCTCCACGATATCCCCGGCGGCCGGCTTCCACAACCGAGTACCCGACGCCCGTCGAACCTCGCGACCGTCGCCGCGCGACCGATCCGAAGGCCGGCCGGCGCGGGCTCGATTGACGCCGGCCCCGGCGCGCGGTACACCTGGATATGTCACCTCCGACTCATGGCGGGTCGGAGTGTCTGAAGGCTATGAGCGCCCCCAACGCACGTCGTCCGACGCGCGCCGGGGGCTTTTTTTATGCGCGGAATCCAGATCAGCCACGAGGAAGCCCCCGCTCCAAGAGCCCGGCGCTTCAGCGATTCGTCGAGACCTGGCGTCGCGTCGGCCCGCAACGGGCGACGGCGGCGGGACGATCTCGACGCCCGAAAACGTGTCGAAGGAGGCCCGTCTTGCAACGGCAGTATGTGACGGTCGACGGCAACGAGGCGGCGGCCCACGTCGCCCACGCGACCAACGAGGTCATCGCGATCTATCCGATCACGCCCTCCTCGACGATGGGCGAGCTGGCCGACGCCTGGTCGGCGGTGGGACGGAAGAACATCTACGGCGTCGTCCCCACCGTGATCGAGATGCAATCCGAAGGGGGCGCCGCCGGCGCCTGCCACGGCGGCCTGCAAGGGGGAGCGTTGACCACGACGTTCACCGCCTCGCAGGGCCTCCTGCTGATGATCCCCAATATGTACAAGATCGCCGGCGAATTGACGTCGGCCGTCTTCCACGTCGCCGCCCGATCGCTGGCCACCCACGCCCTCTCGATCTTCGGCGACCACAGCGACGTCATGTCCGCCCGCTCCACCGGCTGGGCCATGCTCTGCTCGAACACCGTCCAGGAGGTCCAGGACTTCGCCCTGATCGCCCAGGCCGCGACCCTGAAGGCCCGGATCCCGATCCTCCACTTCTTCGACGGCTTTCGCACCTCCCACGAGGTCAACAAGCTCGAGCAGCTCTCCGAGGACGACCTCCGCGCCATGGTCCCCGACGACCTCGTCCAGGCCCATCGCGATCGCGGCCTCTCCCCCGAGCGGCCGATCCTCCGCGGCTCGGCCCAGAACCCGGACGTCTTTTTCCAGGCCCGCGAGGCCTGCAACCTCTACTATCAGGCCGTCCCCGGGATCGTCCAACAGGCCATGGACGACTTCGCCGCCCTCACCGGCCGCTCCTACAAGCTGTTCGAGTATTTCGGGGTGCCCGACGCCGAGCACGTCGCCGTCGCCATGGGCTCCGGCTGCGGCGCCCTCGAGGAGACCGTCGCCAGGCTCAACGCCGAGGGTCGCAAGCTCGGCGTCGTCAAGATCCGCCTCTTCCGGCCGTTCGACGTCGAGGCCTTCCTCGCGGCCCTCCCGACCACGACCCGGCGGATCGCCGCGCTCGACCGGACCAAGGAGCCGGGCGCGATCGGCGAGCCGATCTATCAGGACGTGGTCACCGCGCTCGCCGAAGGCTGGGCCGACCGCGCCGGCGACGCCCCGACCCCCCGCGTCTTCGGCGGCCGGTACGGGCTCTCGTCCAAGGACTTCACCCCCGCGATGATCAAGGGGATCTTCGACGAGCTGGCGACCGAGGCGCCCAAGAAGCACTTCACCGTCGGCATCATCGACGACGTCACCCACCTGAGCCTCAAGTGGGACCCGAGCTTCAGCACCGAGGCCGACGACGTCCACCGCTCCATCTTCTTCGGCCTCGGCAGCGACGGGACCGTCGGCGCCAACAAGAACACCGTCAAGATCATCGGCGAGAACACCCCGTTCCACGCCCAGGGCTACTTCGTCTACGACTCCAAGAAATCGGGCTCGGTCACGGTCTCCCACCTCCGGTTCAGCCCCCGGCCCATCAAGTCGTCGTACCTGGTCTACAACGCCAACTTCGTCGCCTGCCACCAGTTCAATTTCCTGGAGCGGATGGACGTGCTGGAGTCCGCCGATCCGGGCGCCACCTTCCTGCTCAACAGCCCCTACGGCGCCGACGAGGTCTGGGACAAGATCCCCATCGAGACCCAGCGCCAGATCATCGAGAAGAAGCTCCGGTTCTACGTGATCGACGCCGAGGCGGTGGCCCAGAAGGCCGGGCTCGGGCGTCGCATCAACACGATCATGCAGACCTGTTTCTTCGCCCTCTCCGGGGTCCTCCCCCGCGACGAGGCGATCGCCGAGATCAAGCACGCGATCGAGAAGACCTACGGCAAGCGCGGGGACGCCGTCCTCCAGCAGAACTACGCGGGCGTCGACCACGCCCTGGCCCACCTGCACGAGGTCACGGTCCCGGACGCGATCGCCGGCGACGTCCGCCGCGTCCCCGCCGTCCCGGCCCACGCGCCCGACTTCGTCAAGCGGGTCACCGCCATGATGATCGAGGGCCGGGGCGACCTGCTCCCCGTCAGCGCCCTGCCGGTCGACGGCACCTTCCCGACCGCCACGGCCCAGTACGAGAAGCGCAGCATCGCCATCACGATCCCGATCTGGGACCCCGAGATCTGCATCCAGTGCGGCCTCTGCGCCCTGGTCTGCCCCCACGCGGCGATCCGCACCAAGGCGTTCCCGGAAGCCGCCCTGGCCGGGGCTCCCGATAGCTACCTCTCCCTGCCGTTCTCCGCCAAGGAGATGCCCGGCTCGCGGCTGACCGTCCAGGTCGCCCCCGACGACTGCACCGGCTGCGGCGTCTGCGTCGACGTCTGCCCGGCGCGGAGCAAGCAGGTGATCAAGCACAAGGCCATCAACATGGAGCCCAAGCTCGACCACCTGGAGCGTGAGCGGGCGAACTTCGACTTCTTCCTCGCGCTCCCCGAGGCCGATCGGACCCAGGTCAAGATCGAGGTCGTCAAGGGCTCCCAGCTCCTCCAGCCGTTGTTCGAGTTCTCGGGCGCCTGCCCGGGATGCGGCGAGACCCCGTACATCAAGCTGATGAGCCAGCTCTTCGGCGACCGAGCGATCATCGCCAACGCCACCGGCTGTTCGTCGATCTACGGCGGCAACCTCCCGACCACCCCCTACGCCACCAACGCCGACGGCCGCGGCCCGGCCTGGTGCAACTCGCTCTTCGAGGACAACGCCGAGTTCGGCCTCGGCCTGCGGCTGGCCGTCGACCAGCAGGAGACCTACGCCCGCGAGCTGGTCCGGCGGATGGCCCCGGATCTGGGCGACGACTTCGTCCGCGAGATCCTCGGCTCTCCGCAGCTCGACGACGCCGGGATCGCCGCCCAGCGCGAGCGGGTGGGGGCGCTCAAGCAGGCCCTCGCCGGCGAGGACTCGTCCCGCGCGATCGCCCTGCGCGGCGTGGCCGACGCGCTCATCCGGCGGAGCGTCTGGATCGTCGGCGGCGACGGCTGGGCCTACGACATCGGCTTCGGCGGCCTCGACCACGTCCTGGCCACGGGCCGAGACGTCAACATCCTCGTCCTCGACACCGAGGTCTATTCCAACACCGGCGGCCAGGCCTCCAAGTCCACCCCCCGCGCCGCGGTCGCCAAATTCGCGTCCGGCGGCAAGACGGTCGGCAAGAAGGACCTGGGGATGATGGCCGTCGACTACGGCAACGTCTACGTCGCCACCGTCTCCATGGGCGCCAACCCCTTGCAGACGCTCAAGGCGTTCCGCGAGGCCGAGTCCTATCCCGGCACCTCGCTCATCATCGCCTACAGCACCTGCATCGCCCACGGCATCGACATGACGACGTCGATGGCCCACCAGAAGGACGCCGTCTCCACCGGCTACTGGCCCCTCTACCGCTACGACCCCCGGACCGCCGTCGCCGGCGCCAAGCCGTTCCACCTGGACAGCCGCAAGCCGACCACCCCGTTCCGCGAGTTCGCCCTCAAGGAAGGCCGCTACGCCATGCTGGCCCGCGCCAACCCCACCCAGTCCGAGAAGCTCCTGGCGATGGCCCAGGAAGACATCAACGAGCGCTGGCGCTTCTACGAGCAGATGGCCGGCGTCGAGCGGACCTTCAACCCGATGGAGGAAAACCCGAGATGAGCGCCCGCCTGAAGACCAAGTACCTCGGCCTGGAGCTGAAGAACCCCCTCGTCGCCTCGGCGGGCCCGCTCACCGGCAAGCTCGAGACCCTCATCAAGCTTGAGGAAAACGGCGTGGCGGCCGTCGTCCTGCCATCGCTCTTCGAAGAGCAGATCGTCCGCGAGGAAGACGAGATCAACAAGCTCTACGAATACGGCACCGAGTCGTTCGCCGAGGCCCAGACCTACCTCCCCGAGATGGAGGAGTATCACACCGGCCCGGACAACTACCTGCACCACCTCCGCCAGGCCAAGGCCGCACTGACGGTCCCTGTGATCGCCAGCCTCAACGGCACCAGCACCGGCGGCTGGACCCACTACGCCGAGTTGATGCAAGACGCCGGGGCCGACGCCCTCGAATTGAACATCTACTACCTCCCGACCCACCCCGAGCTGACCTCGGACGACGTCGAAAGGCGCTATCTGAGCCTGGTCGCCGCCGTCCGCAAGTCGGTCAAGATCCCCCTGGCGGTCAAGATCGGCCCCTTCTTCAGCTCGCTCCCCAACATGGCGAAGCGGCTGTACGACGAGGGGGCGGACGGCCTCGTGCTGTTCAACCGATTCATCCAGCCGGACATCGACCTTCCCAGCCTGTCGGTCCAGCCCCGGCTCGTCCTCAGCAGCAGCGACGAACTGCGGCTCCCCCTGCGCTGGATCGCCATCCTCCGCTCGTACTTCGACAAGTCGCTCGCGGCCACCACCGGCGTCCACACCGCCGAGGACGTCATCAAACTGGTGCTGGCCGGGGCCGACGTCGCCATGATGACCTCGGCCTTGCTCCAGTCCGGCCCCTCCCTCCTCGGCACCATCCTGTTCGGCATGCGGAGCTGGCTGGACGACAACGAGTACGAGTCGGTCGAACAGATGAAGGGCTCGATGAGCCAGCGCAACATTCCCGACCCCGAAGCCTTCGAACGTGCCAACTACGTCAAGACGATCGTCTCGTACAGCACCGACTCCGAGTAAATCCCTCAGACGCCCCCAGCCCCGTGCGATGATCGCTTCGCTCGGGGCTTTTCCTTTCTCTCCACCGCACTTCCGGCCCATGGGAATCTTCCCGCCGTTCCTCACTTCTCATCGGTATCGTACAGACTCTCCATATGGGGATGGTCCGCCTTGGTCGAACCCCGGCAGCGAACGTTCCCCCCGAATCGACGGATGGAGTACGAAGGACGCAAGCGAAACGAGATCAAAACCGCCGAACGAAGCCAATACGCGGCCCGGAGTTTTCAGCGGAAGGACTTTATGGTAAAGATGTTGCGGCCGATGGCTCCGTTCGCCGAGGCTTGCGAACCAAGCCAATCGCGGAGTCCTCCCGGCGCTCGGACCGCCGCATCCCGGCGAGACGACCGGACCCGACGGATCGAACGCCTGGGCGACCGTTCGGGGCGGATCCGCCCGACATGACGCCTCCCCGTAACCCAGCGACGGCGAGCCGGACCTCAAGAGAACAGGCCCACATGATTTCCGAACTCATTCACGATCTGGACGATCCCCGACTCGCGGTCTATCGCTCGCTGAAGGCGACGAACGCCACGCGCGACCTGGACTGTTTCGTCGTTGAAGGGGAGAAGCTCGTCGAACGGTTGATCGCCAGCCGCTTCCCGGTCGCCTCGGTGCTCGTCACCGATCGCCACCTGGACCGGCTCGCCGCGACCATCCCGGACGGGGTTCCGGTCTACGTCGTGCCGTTCGAGAAGGTGCATGACCTGGTGGGCTTCCCGTTCCACCGCGGGGCTCTCGCCTGCGGTCGTCGTCTTCCCCGACCCGACTGGCGGGCCCTCTGGGGGACTTCGAAAGGTCCTCTGACCTTCGCAATCTGCCCCCAGATCAGCAACCCGGAGAATGTCGGCTCGATCGCGAGGCTCTGCGACGCATTCGGAGTCGACGGGATCTTCGCCGGCTCGTCCTGCCCCGACCCGCTCTCCCGCCGCGTGCTCCGGGTCTCGATGGGCTCGACCCTCCGGGTCCCGATCGTCGTCGCGGACGACCTGCTCGGCCTGGCCTCGGAACTGGAGTCGGCGCTGGGCGTCGGCTTCCTCGCCGCCGTCGCCGACGACCACGCGACCCCCTTCGGCCGGGTCGAGATACCCAGCCGGGTGGGCCTGGTCCTCGGAGACGAGGATCGCGGGGTCGACCCGGACTGGCTGGCGCGATGCCGCCACGCCGTTACGATCCCGATGAACGGCCGCGCCAGCTCGCTCAACGTCTCGACCGCCGCCGCGATCCTGCTCTACCACTTCAGCCGTCGCGACGGGGATTGAGCCGACGGACCCGGCCCCCTCGCCGGCGCGATCGGCTCGTTGCCTCAATTATCGAATATTTTGGAATCGATCTGGGTCTAAGTGTTTGCGCATTCATGCGATGGGCGGTCAGGCGAACAGCCGCATCCCGCGACGTCGAGGGCGGTCGTTCCGCTCCAGCGGGAGCAGCCTGCGCATGGCGGTGCGGGAGTCGGCCCCGAAGCCCGTGGTGAACGAGCGGGGGGGGAGGCTGAGGTCGGCTTCCTCCTGGTCCTGGTCCCGAGCGCAGAGCGGGGGGGCGATCTCGACGACGTGAAAGCCGGAGACCAGCACGAAGACCGCGTAGGGCAGGGGGGCGTCCGGGTCCGTCCGCCGCGAGAGCGAGACCCAGGGGATCGCGTGCGCCGAGTGGGTCCGGTAGACCAGGCAGCCGGTGCCGGAAAACAGCGAGCTGTCGAAGTCGTGGTCGGGATTGCCGACCCATTCCAGGGTGTCGGCGAAATGCCCGAGTTCGCGCGCCGGCATGATCGCGATCGCCATGCGGACGAGCGACTTGTACGCGCCGATCGAGACCGTCGCGGGCGGCGAGGCTCCGTCGTCGAGGGACCGCCAGAACTTCGCGAAGTCCTCGTCGATGGCCCCGGCGAACTGCGCGTGGCACTCGTCGCAGATCTCGCCGGTGTAGAGCGAGGTCTCGCCCACGGCGGCCGGCACGATCAGCCGGGCCTTCGAGAATTTGGCCCTCGGCGCAGCTCGCTCACAATAGCGGCAATGCGTCTGGGACCGCGAGCCGACCACGATGGGTTCGGCCGACGCCAGGGGATACTCGGCCGCGGGCCGGTAGTTCATCTGGAAGGCGACGTCCATCTCGGCGGCGGCCCAGTCGTCCTGGTCCGCCCCGTGAGCCCAGCCTCGCCGCTCCCAACGCTCATAGGCGGCACGCTGAATCTGTTCCCAGGTAGGCTGCATCGCGCGATCCCTCGTCCCTTCGACGCGTTTCCGTACTCATCGGCCGGGCGCGGACGGTCCCCGAAACCCTGCCGGCCCCATCATAAACCTAACGCGACTTCACAGAAAGAGCGGCCGTAGGATCAGAGGCCGACCTCCAGGTGGCCCCCAATCCGATTCGGGTCGTCGGCGTCCCCAGGACGAATGACATTCCGGGGCGACCTTGACGGCCGAGAGGCGTCGAGAGGACGATGGCGCGGACATCTCCCCTTCGCCGGGCCGACCGTGTGACGGCCCGCCGCCGCATCCCCGGACCCGGAGAGCGACTCAATCATGATGCCGACGATCCTCACCCCTCTCGTCCTGGCCATCTCCTCCGCCGCGTTCGTACCGCCGACCGACCAGCCCGCGAAACCGGGGGCGAGAGCCTCGCTGGCGAGCTTCGAAGAACTCCAGGGCCGCCTGGGCGCGCCGGACCTTCGCATCCTCGACGCCCGGGCGAAGGGGGAGTATGAGAAGGGCCACCTGCCGGGGGCCGTCTGGGTGGACCCGAAGGCCGTCGCGGCGAGGGCCGCCCAGCCCGGAGCGTTGACCGACCGCGAGTCGTGGGAGACCTGGATCCGGCCCCTGGGGATCGGGCCGGAGACGACGGTCCTGGTCTACGACGACAACCGCCAGCTCGACGCCGCTCGCGTCTGGTGGCTGCTCGGCTACCTGGGAGTCGAGCGGGTCGGCCTCCTCGACGGCGGTTTCGCACTCTGGTCGTCCGAGGGGCGGCCCGTCTCTCAGGAAGCGCCCGAAGTGGCGCCCCGGCCCTTCCCCGTGTCGTTCCACGCCGGTCGTCGGGCCTCCCGCGCCGAGGTGCTCGCCGCCGTGGAAGCCCGCTCCGCGCGGATCATCGACGCCCGGAGCGAGGCCGAGTATACGGGCGAGGACAAGAAATCTAAGCGAGGCGGCCACGTCCCCGCCGCCTGCCATCTGGAGTGGAAGAACTTCGTCAAGCCCGACGGCCGCTTCCTCCCCCTTGAGGAGATTCGCGAGAAGGTCGTGAAGGCCGGGGTGAAGCCGGGAGAGCCCGTCATCACCCACTGCCAGGGAGGCGGCCGCGCGGCGGTCGACGCCTACGTCTTCGAGCGCCTGGGCCACCCATCCAGGAATTATTATGAAAGCTGGGCCGACTGGGGCAACGCCGAAGACACTCCCATCGAGACCGGCTCGAAAGACTGACGCGATCGGACGCCCCTACGCCCAGATCGAGTCGCACGAGGTCGACAGGACGACGCTCCCCGGTTCGCCGTGCGCCTGCTTGCCGTTGTGCGAGGAGTTCACCCCGGTGTAGAAGAGCCACCACCGGCCTTCGTGCCGGACCAGCGATTTCGGGGCGTAAATCCCGTAGCTGTCCGGCTCGCCGGGCGCTCCACGAGGGATCCACGGCGATCGGAGCGGCCGTTCCCAGACGATGCCGTCCTCGGAGAAGCACCACTCCAGGTCCATCGTCTGGGCCTCGACGCGGTAATGCCCCAGCATCCCGATCCTCCCCTTGTCGGTGTGCGTGACCGACAGGTAGTAGAACTGCTGATCGATCGGGTCGTGTTCGTCGGGCGTCAGCACTCGCCGGGGGGCGGACCAGTTCAGGCCGTCGTCGCTCGTCCGGCGGTCGATGACCCGGATCAGCCCGGGGGCGTTGTCGTGGGCGATGTAGCGGGGGTCGTCCCTGGGCACGTCCAGCAGGCCCACCGAGTACATCTCATACCCGCCGTCGGGGAGGCGGTACACGTCGGCGACGTCGTTGGAGATCAGGCGGCCCGGGGCGGAAGGTTCACCTGGCGGCTTCGAGGACGACCTGCGGGCGTGGCGGGCCAGGCCGGCCTCGATGGCCGCCTCGCCGGAGACCGCGCGGTCGAACGCATGGTAGAGGCAGGGCCGGTGCGGGTCGAGCACGCGATAGCGCCGGCCGTCGTCGCTCTCGGCGGCCAGGTAGCGGCCGACCCCCGGCCCGTGCGCCCAGAAGTAGAGTCGATGACGGCCCCCAGGCAGTTCGAGGTGGACCGGCTGGACGGGGTTCCAGCCTTCCGGCAGATTCCCGATGGCGAATGCGGCGTCCTGGGGCTCGCCGGCCGATAGCGTCGCGACCCGGCGCTCCATCGGCTCGCCCGGGACTCCCGTGGCGACGGCCACGTTGTATCGGGATTTGGGATCGGTCAGCGAGTACCAGAGCCGCCAGCGTCCCCCATCCAGGGGCTCGGCCGGGCAGGTGAAGTTCTGCACCCAACCGTCGCCGGGCCCGCCTTCCCGACCAAGGACCACCGGCCCTTTCTTCCACGCCTCGGGCGGGCAGGGGCGGGGGGCGTCCCTCCGAGCCGCGACGGCGTGGGACGGGAGGATCGAGGCCCCGCAGAATCCCATCGCGGCGCCGAGGAACGTCCGCCGATCGAAGGACGCCGCCGAATTCCCCATGGTCTGGCTCATGCTCAAAATCCTTTCGCAAGCGTACATCGGGCGCGTGAAAGGTGGAAAGACGGCCGGAATTCACGGAGTTTCCGGGCGTCGACCTCGCTCCCGCCACGCCCTGTCGAGGAACTCGACGATCGCCCCGGGATCGGTCAATCCGTGGGGGTGGTGGTCCGCTCCGGGCTTGATGATCCGCTCGACCGGCCCCCCCAGCGCCCGGTAGCGTTCGTAGACGATCTCCGAATTCTCGCGATGGGGGACGGTGACGTCGGCGTCTCCATAAACGAGGAGGATCGGGATTCGGGCCTCGGCCAGCGGCTTGAGGTGGTCCACCGGATTGCCGCCGTAGGCGACGGCCTCCTGATCGTTTCGAAAGCCGAAGGCCCGCAGCAGCTTCGCCCACTCCTCCGGAGAGCCGGAGCCGGTCCCCAA
Organism: Planctomyces sp. SH-PL62; assembly: GCF_001610895.1. NCBI lineage: Bacteria > Pseudomonadati > Planctomycetota > Planctomycetia > Planctomycetales > Planctomycetaceae > Planctomyces > Planctomyces sp. SH-PL62. The sequence continues at coordinate 1,364,066 of NZ_CP011273.1, forward strand.
TCCCTTAGGGCGACCGCCGGGCCAGCTCTTGAAGTCGCAGACGCCGTTGTCGAGATAGACCGCCAGCGTCTCGTCGGGATGGGCCGCCGCCCAGGCCATGCAGTAAAGCGCACCCCGGCTCAGGCCGATCAGGGCCGGCCGGGGGGCCAGCCCGTGTCGCTTCACCATCACGTCGTGGAACGTCTTCCAGCGGGCCATCGCCTTGGGCGACCCGAACAGGTTCGGGACGGAGATGTAGGCGAGGTGCCAGCCCTTCCCCAGCAGTTCGACGTCGGCGTTGGGATAGGCTCCGAAGAACTCGCCCCGCCAGGCCCAGGGCCTCCCCGCCAGCGGCGTCCGCGGCTCGACCACGATCACATCGACCCCGTCCACCCGAAAGTCATGACGGACGAAGCCGTTCCACTGACTGGCGGTCCCGGGGAACGCCCGGGGCTCCTCGGCGTGGACGGCCGCGGCGAGCCCAGCGATCAAGGCGACCGTGGAGAGAACTCTCAGCATCATCATCCCCCAGGCTCGGGTAACGGGGGCCGACCCAGGCCCCCATGACGAAAGAGCGGATCATACCCCGCCGCTCCCGTCCAGAGCCCACCGCATCAGGTTTCGAGCTTGAGCCCCTCCCGCTCGGCCCATCGCATGAGGATCGCCCGGCAGTCTGGGGCGGGGTCCTCATTCTCCCTGGCCTTCGCCTGGACGATCTCGCGGCTCGTCGGCTCGACCTCCACCGTCGCAGACCGCATCCAGCTGCCGGACGCCTCGACCCGGATCGACCAGATCGTCGTCAGCCGCCTGGCGCACGGGTCGGTATAGGTGGCGACGCAATGTTCCATCGCCTTCCCCTCGGAGGCCAGCGTGTGGCTGTCGAGCAATTCCCGGACGGACCAGTTGCGCCCCGATTCGTCCTCGCACTCGAATTCGCCGATGGACGATCGGTCCCATCGGATCAGCACGCGCTCAAGCCTTGCTTTTCGCTCCGCCTTCCAGGCCGCGACCCGCCTCAGCAGCGAGTCGGCCGTCCAACCCTTCAGCGAAAGGTTCGGCTGCGGGGCCTCCACGTCGACCTCCACCTCCTCGGGCCCCTCGCCGATCAGGACCGATCGCCATTCATATTTCTGATCTTGCAGGTACTCCACCACCGATCCGACGGCCGTCGGATCGACTCCCGGGTGGTCGACGAGGAACTGGATCGCGGACGACCAGAACTCCTCGTGCTCGAACGCCCCGCCCAGGCGCGTGGAGGCCACGGCCCGGGCCAGGCTGTCCGAACCGCCCAGACCTCGGACCTGCGCCCATCGCAGCGCGAAATCGATCGGATAGTGGGCCGGGGCGTGGGCGAGCCGGTGGGCCATGCGACGGGTCAGCGAGATCGGAAATCCGATCTCCCGCAAACTGACGCCCCGAGCGGCCTGAAGGAACCAGCGGCGCGATCGCAGGCCCTCCCAATCGTCCCTCATGAACCAGGCCGAGAGCAGGACCGGCGGCGCCGGGTACTCGGCCGTCAGGTGATGCGCGAGCGAGGAGAACAAGGGGATCGGATTCGTCCCCTCCGGCCTCCACGATTCGACCGGCCTGATCCAATCTCGGCGACACCGGGAGAGGGCGAGCATCCCCCGCAGAAGGACGTCGAGCCAGTCGGCCTCAGCGTGATTCCGATGGCGGCCGATCTTCAGCAAGTCGGAGCGAGCGCGGACGTCATTAAGAAACCGGAGGAACTTCGTCCTCGGCTTGCCGGAGGTTCGGTCGAGGATTTTGCGCACGGAGCGATCCACGAGAGACCGGGAGCGGTCCCTCGATGCAGTCGTCGCGGGCATGGCGAGGCTCACGGATTTTACGGGAATTCAAACCAATGGACGAGGGACGACGACGCGCCTCCGTCACGGTCGGTCAGGCTTCCCGAGGCCGGGAGCGAGCCTTCAGGTGCCGACCAGGGCGAGGTGCGTGGAGGTCTGGCCGAGAAGCGAAGTGGACTTCATGATCGGATTCCCCTGAAGGATCGAGACGTCTGCACGAGCTGAGACACCGATGACGCCAGGCCGGTTCGCGGGCCTCGTCCATGACCGACTTCGAAACGAGTCGCCAGGGCCGTCTCGCGACGCGAGGGCCCCCGGGCCGGGACGAGGCGCCGGCTGGACTCCGCGAATTCGACCGCGACGGGAGCGTGAGGCCGCGATCGGGCCACGAACCTCAAGGGGAGGGGAGGCGGGCCGGTTCCTGCAAGCGGCGATTACGCTCGACCTGGACGTCAAGCTCCTCGCCGCCGATCGAGCGGACCATCGCGCCGATGGTCGTCGTTGGATCGTTGGACCAGAACAGCCCCATGTCCTCTCTCGGGTCGTAGTGGAACCCGATCCGCTCGCCGTACCGTTCCCGAAGGGCCTCGCCGTTGCGGAGAAAGCCCGACCAGCCGAGGATGGCGTAGCTCAGGTCGAGTTCGTGGACGAGGACGCGCGAGGGCTCCTCGATCCGGGCCGCCACCATCCCCGTCGGTTCGTAGATCGTGGCGTTGTTCCGCCAGACGCTCGACGCGACGTAGTAGCGGTGCCGGGCGGCCTGCGCCGAGGGGGTGAGCGTGGCCGGGGAAGCCGTGGGCCAGGCGACGATCTCGGCCCCGGCCTTCGCCAGCGCGTCCCAGCCTTCGTCGTACTGGACGTCCCAGCAGATCTGGATCCCGAGTTTGCCGAAATCGCAATCGAACACCGGGCACTCTCGACCCGGCGTGACGCCCCCCTCCAGCACGTCGCTGCCGACGTACGCGACGGGGTGTCGCTTGCGATAGATCCCGACGACCTCGCCGCGGCGGTCGAAGAGGATCGCGGCGTTGGAATAAACGGTCGCTTCCGGTCCCGGTTCGGCCAGGTCCATCGTGGCGAGGATGTAAGACCTGTGCTTGCGGGCCAGGCCGCCGAAGGTTTCCTTGACCGGGCCGTCGAGAGGGATGGCCCGATCGCGAGCCTCCCCGCCGCTCGCTGTCACGACCGTCTCGGGGAGGATCGCCAGGTCGAGCCCCCGGCCGGGGCTCTGCGCCGAAGCCTTTCGGGCCATCTCGTCGATCAGGCCGCTCAGGATCTCCAGCCGCTCCTGCAGCCCGGGATAATCGCCATGCGGGCCGAAAATGGCCGTGCCGACGACGACCTTACGGGACGGTCGATCGCCCTTCGCGATCGGCGGCGCTTCGGCACGGGACGCTTCTTGGGGGGCCTCACCTGCTGCTGCTTCGGCCAGGCCGACGCCGATCATGATCGCCAGTCCGAGATGAACCGGGAGAAGGAGTCCTCGCATCGCAGCCGCTCCGGGAAGGGTGACGGGCAAGAGCTTCGGAGCACCGACCGGGTGTTCGGGAGTCCGATCCGGCTTACGAGCTTGACGACCGAGTTGGACTATTCCTCGGCCTGCTCCCGATCGGGGTTCGGAGGGTCGATCGTGATCGTCCAGCCGGGCGAATCGCTAGCCGGGAACGACTCCTGCGACGCCTGGTCGACGAGATCCATCGCCGAACCGAAATCGATCCGACCTCCGCGACCTCCGGGCTCTTCCAGGGCGTGGCCGGGAGCCACAGCGTCCGCATCTTCCGGGACGGAAGCCGGGGCGGCGTCATGGTGCTTGCCCGTCTCATCCGTTGGACTCATGACAAGGTCCTTATCCCTTATCCCCGCGCGGGGTGTCGGGGGAAGGTGATCGTCAGGAGGAGGGAGGCGTCTTCGATCCCCAGGACCGAGTGGGGTCGTCCGCCCTCGAGATAGAGGAGTTGACCGGCGTCCAGCTCACGCTGCGTCCCGCCCGACGTGAAGGCGATTCGGCCCTCGATACACTGGAGCGTAATCGCCCCCGGAGTCGAGTGGGCGGATATCTCCTTCCCCTTCGGAACGACGAGGCGGATCACCTCCAGGGCCTCGGTTTTGATCAGGGCGGTCGTGATCGCGTTCACCAGAGCGGGGCCGAGCGGCCGTACGTCGACGACCTCCCCCGGATGGGCATGCGGGATCGCCATGAGATTTCTTCCTTCGAGGAGGAGGCGGGTCGGAACCGAGATCCCGACCCTTCCCAAAATCCTGATCCGCGGCTCCGATCACTTGATCGGGATATCGTAACGGATGAAGCCCAGGATCTCACCGACTTTCTTGTGCGTGTGGCAGTCGGCGCACTTCTGCATGACGACCGGGACGACGGTCGCGGCCAGGAGCCGGCGGTCGTTCCCTTCGCCGACGACGCGGTCGAAGTAGGGCTTGCCCGAGTTGATCTCCCGGGCCGCATCCTTCTCGAAATCCGTGCGCGGCGCGTTGGCGTCGTCCAGCGGCTCGCCCGTGGCGTCCACCAGCTTGGCCGAGTGCCACCCCTCCTTCCGCATCGCCCCGAAGATGTCCTGGGCGACCATGATGGCGGGTTGCTCGTCCTGCCCCGCCACGTACCTCGTGGTGATCGAGACCACCGCGTTCTTGTACAGGCCGTCGAGCATCTGGACCTGTTCGCGCGTCCGCTCCAGCGCAGGGTCCGTTTCGGCTTCGACCTCGGCTTTCGCGTTGGATTCCGTCCCCGCGTCGACCCCCCGGGCGACCCCGGTCGAGACCGTGGCCAGGAGCGCCGCCGCCGCCGCGCCGAAGCAAGCCAATCCTAGCCACGTTCGCTTATGCAGAATCATCGCCACACTCCGTTTCCATTTTGCATGAAGGTCGAACCGATCGATACAACGACACTGGTGAATGAGACGAGACGCTCCGTCAAGCTTTGAAGATCGTCAGATCGAGGGGGACTGGGAGGAGGGATTCCAGCGTGATCCCGTGAAGGTAGTCCAGCTGCAGGCGTTCGGCCTCGGCCAGGACCCCGCGGAGCGTGCAGCCGGGCTGGATCGCGCACCGATCCGGCGCGGCGACGCATTCGAGCAGATGCATGTTTCCTTCGAAATCGAGGACCACCTGGCCCACCGTGATGTCGCGCGGCTCCCTGGCCAGCTCGATGCCGCCGCCGGGGCCGCGATGATTCCTGACGTACCCTAGCCGACCGAGCTGGTGCACGACCTTGCCGACGTGGTGCGTCGAGATCCCGAAGAATCCCGCCACGTCGGCCACAGGAGTCCGCACCGTCCGCGTCGCGAGGTACAGCAACGTCCGCAGCGCGTAATCGGTCTGGAGTGAAAGTCTCATGCAACCCCGAGCTTTATTCCTGCTAATCCTGAACGGAAGGTACAGGAATTGGATTGAAGGTTCAAGGCGCTCGTCATGGTGGTGATTTTCGCCCCGACGCTCCGGGAGAGGGCTTATTGCGAACGGATCTTGCGAAGAACGCGCATCATCGCGTCTCTGGGAGCCGTGCGGAACAGGAAGGAATCCAGGATGCCGGCGGCGCAGTCGTGCCGTTCCGCCTCGGCGTCCTCGGGCTTCCGCTCCCAGTTCGTCGCTGCGGCGGCCGCTCGACGAACGACAGCTTTACGTCAAAACGTCAAACCAACGAACGCTGTTGCGTTCTGAGCACCCGCTCCCGTAGGTCCACCGAGACGAACTCGGGAGTCGCCGTCGAGGCGTCGCGTCACGCGATCAGGGCTTGATGCCGTCTATCGCGTCTGAAAGTCGGGAGTGAGGAAACACCGGTCCAGGATTGGAATCGGGGCATCGGCCCATGAGATGGTGGCCCGCCTTCGGCTGCGAGCATTGCCGAGTCATGCTCTTGCGAAGCCTGGCGGCCGTCTCCTCCGCCTGGGAGGGGTCACCTAAATCGAGGTTTCGAGTCGCGAGTTAGGTTTAGAGCGGGCGAGGGGATTTGAACCCCTGACGTCCAGCTTGGGAAGCGCAACGGTTCCTGTCGGACCTCCGACCTCAAGACCGGCGATCCACTAGAGATACGACGAAACGGGGGGCGTGCAAGTCCAAGCATGACGGTGCATTTCCGGGCTGTAATTCCCTGGATTTCCGCGTCACGTAGAGAGCAAGAGCGTAAACCCCGTCACCTAGTGGTCTACCGCAGTAGATTCTGTGGGTAGAGTCGGGAGAGTTTTCGTCGCGCGTCGGCGACGCGAAGGCCCCACACCAGCTTGACTCCGAGCCGATTCCGTTCCGCCTCCCATGCACCGACCTCTCTTGCCGCGGACTCCTTGTCCGACAGCCGGCGGGCGAGGCATTGCCGGCTCAAGACGCTCAACTCGCACTCCGCCATGTTCAGCCAGCTGGCGTGCTTCGGCGTGAAGTGGAAATCCAGACGACGGGCCAGCCGCCACGCCTCGTCCGGCGGGTAGGTGGCGAACAGCGACCCGAACGCGTGCGTGTTCAGGTTGTCCAGCACCACCCTGATCACCTCCGCCTCCGGATACATCTCGTCGCAGAGATGTTTCATCTGGGCGGCGAAGTCCGGGATCGTCCGCCGATCCGTCACCGTGACGCGCCGACGGCCGGCCAGGGGCTCGACGATCACGAACAGGTTGGCCGTGCCGTGCCGCGTGTACTCGTAGTCCTGCTTCGCCGGCGACCCGGGCGCCGGCGGGATCGGCTCGGCGACGTCGCCCCGCAGCTCCTTGCTCGCCTCGTCGAAGCAGACCACCGGGCGGGCCTCGTCGTACGGCTCGGCGTACAATTCCAGCACGTCCTCCATGCGGTGGATGAACTCGCCGTCTACGCCCTTGGGGAGGCACCACGACTTCTTCTGCCACGGCTTGAGGTCGCTTTTTTGAGGACCCGGAGGACGGTGTCCTCCGAGACGCTCTCGACCACCTGGAGTTCGACCAGGCGGTCGGCGATCATCCGGGCGGTCCAGACGGCCCGGCCCTCGGGGACCGGGCTGCACGCCGTGGCGACGACGATCGCCTCGGCCTTGCCGTCGAGGACCGGCCTGGCGCCGGGGCGGGGCTTGTCGCGGAGGGCGGCCTCGAAGCCGCCGGCGGCGTACCGGCGGCGGACGTTGGCCACCGTGCCGATCGAGACGCCGACCTCGTCGGCGATCTCCTCGTCGGTGTCGCCGGCGTCGGCTCGGAGCAGGATCCGAGCTCGGTATCGCTGGCGACGGGTCAGCGAGCCCGCCTCCCACTGCTCCAGGGCGGCTCGTTCGTCATCCGTCAGCTCTACGACGTGTCGCTTCGCCATGTCACTCCTCCTAGCAAGCCAGGATAGCGAAAAGGCTGCCAAGATTCACTGCGTTCGACCACTAGCAAGCCAGGATAGCGAAAAGGCTGCCAAGATTCACTGCGTTCGACCACTAGTGGGTCAAGTGCCATGCCCGTAGCCATAAGACCTGAGTGCGAGTACAATCGGTGGCTTCTCGCACCAGGGAGGCCGCCATGTCGCGCCAGAAGAAGGACCCGCTCCGCGAGCTGACCGACGCGGAGCGACGGGAGTTGGTCCAGTTCAGTCGGTCCTCGGCCGCCCCGGCCGCCGAGGTCGTCCGCGCCAAGATCCTGCTGGCCGTCGCCGCCGGCGACGACTACCAGGACGCGGCCCGCGCCGTCGGCCGCCGCTCCGGCGACGCCGTCTCGCACCTGGTCGCCCGCTTCAACGCCGAGGGCCTTGAGGCGTTGAAGCCCCGCCACGGCGGCGGGCGGAGCCCGACCTACGGCCCGCAGGAGCGGGCGCGGATCGCCGCCGAGGCGGCCCGGGCGCCGACCCCGGAGGGCGACGGCACCGCCACCTGGTCGCTCTCGACGTTGCAGCGGACGCTCCGCGCGGCCGCCGACGGCCTGCCGAAGGTCTCGACCTATACCATCCGCCGCGTCCTGCGCGAGTCCGGGGCCAGCTACCAGCGCACTCGGACCTGGTGCCCCACCGGCAAGGCGCTGCGCCGCCGCAAGGTCGGGCCGGTCCAGGTCGCCGACCCGGATTCTGATGCGAAAAAAATTTGATCGAGGCGGCCTACCTCACGGGTACGTCGTCGGGGCTGGAGGTCTGGTGCACCGACCAGGCCGGCCCCTACCAGACGGTCCCCTACCCGGGACGGTCGTGGCGCCCCGAAGGGGACCCGGCGCGCCAGCCGCACGAGTACCTCCGCGACGGCACGGCGAAGGCCCTGACGCTGTTCCGCCCGGCCGACGGCCACGCCCGCGTCAGCGGCGTGACGGCCTGCCCCAACGCCGTCCTGCACCCCTGGCTGAAGCGCGAACTGGCGGCCATCCTTGCCGCGATGCCCGACCCTCCGGCGACGCCGGACGACGGCTGGCGTGGGGCCTGGGAACGCTGGCAGGAGGGCCTCACGGTCGTGCCGACGCTCCCGGAGGCACCGCCGCCGTTGCGGATGCTCTTGGTGCTCGACAACCTGGCCGGCCACAAGACGCCCGAGCTGGTGTGCTGGCTGTTCGACCACGGGATCATGCCGCTGTACACGCCGGTGGGCGGCTCCTGGCTGAACATGGCCGAGAGCCTGCAGCGGATCCTCAAGCGCCGGGCGCTGGACGGGCAGTACCCGACCGACGCGGCCCAGATCATCGCGTGGTATGAAGCCGCGGCGCGGCACTGGGACGCGGCGCCGACGCCGTTCCAGTGGGGCGGCAAGCGGGCGGCCCGGCGGCGGCGGCAGCGTGAGCGCCGTCACCACCTCGGCGGCTCGGGGGCCTGCTCGCGTGTCCCGGTCCCGCGGCGTGCCGACTTATGGCCACAGGCAATCCAAGTGACCCACTAGTACAGGATCACGGGACTTGCTGTGTGAGGCGATCGAGTCGTTCGCAGCCGTAGTAGCCGCAGACCCGCTCCTCGACCTCCGCGGCGGTCAGCTTCCGCTTCGGCTCGACGATGGCGCGCTTGCCGTGGACCCACTTCGGCTCGATCGCGTTGAGCCACGGCGCCTTGATCGGCAGGAAGCAGGCCACGATCCGCACCCCGCCCTCGCGCTTCACCCGACGGTTGTGCGCCTTGATCCAGCCCCTCGCCCGGGCGCTGACGTGCCAGGCGGCGTTGTCCCAGATGAGTAGCAGGGCGCGCTTCCCCTCGGCCGCCAGCCGCCGGCACGCCCAGGCCAGGAAGTCCTCGGTCACCTGGCTGACCGGCCGCCCTCGCACGAACCGCCGCAGCATCCCGCCGGTGTCGGCCCGCAGCAGGCCGTAGCAGGCCAGCGCCTTGGGCTCGCGGTCGGCGGGGTCGGCCGGCGGTTCGTGCAGCCGCAACGGCTCACCGCCGGCCCAGGCGCGCAGCTCGGGCCGCGCCAGCCGGCTCCACCACACCTCGTCCTGGTAGCCGAGCACCCAGTCGGGGTTGGCCTCGGCCAGGCGGATCAGCCGGTCGCGCGCCCCTTTTTGCGCGAGTAGGCCGGGTCGGGGCTGGTGATCCAGGTCTTGGCCCGCCTCCACCCCACGCCCAGGCGCTTCAGCGTCCGACGGACCGACTCGCCGCTCATCACCCGCGCGGTGACGCCCTCGGCGAACGCCGCCTCGGCGGCCAGCGCGAGGGTCCAGAGCGAGGTCGGCCTGCCGAAGTCGCGCGGGCTGCGGTGCAGCAGGGCGCGGAGCCGCTTGGCGGCCTCGGCCTCGAGGGCCGGCCGGGCCGATCGGGGGCGGTGCGACTTGGCACGGAGGCAGGCGAGCCCCTCGGCGGCGAAGGCGCGGATGGCGTCGCGGACGGTCTGGGTGGCGCAGCCGAGCCGGGCGCGGATCGCGGAGGGCTTGAGGCCCTCGGCGCTGGCCAGGAGGATCTGGCAGCGCCGCAGGGTGAAGGCCGAGGGCGATCGGAGGCCGGCCCGGAGGGCCTGGGACTCCTCGGGGGAGAACGGACGGACGAACAGGGGCGGCTTCATACCCCTACTACGACGGCCGCCTCTCACGGGATCAGTTGTGAGACGACACTAGGCCGAAAACCCCGCGTGACCGAGGGCCTGCCACGCAGCAGCCCAGGCAGGATTTCGCATCGGGCCAGGCTGAGCCAGGGAATGCGCCGGTTTGGCGGACCGAAGCACTCAACGCACCTTTCGATCGCGAGTGTCGCCTGATGTCTTCCCGTCTGCGCCGTCCGTACGTTAGCGGGACGGGATCATTATGGGATGATGGGCTGGTCGTCGAAACCGAACCATCCCGCCGCTGAGTTCCCATGAACGGCGAGAACCGGTCACGAAGACTGGACCATCCTCCGGTCGAATCGTATGGGCAGCGTGGGCCAGTCCGCGAAACTGGCTCATTCTCCAGACGAATCTCAAGGGACGACGGGGGCCGGTCCCGAAGACCGGCCCAGGGCTCTGGAGTGGGCCATTTCGATCCGCCCGGCGCCGACCGGATATGGTGCGGCGCATCCGTCAGGCCCCCTCACCTCGACCGATGCCGATTCCTGATGCCGCGACGTTCGACAGCCGGGGGAGTTGCATGGGCTTCCCACGACCACCGACCGGGGACGGCACCATACCCATCCTGCCCCCGGAGGCGCTACCGCTCCTCAGCCAACTCGTCACGGCCTTAACCCAACCGACCTACCTCCGCTTCGCCACCCTGCAGGCCGCCGCCATCCTGACCCAGTGCCGCCGCACCGCCTACCAACGGAGGCCGTCCGCCTGCTAGCGGTCAAGTTCCTTGGGCTCGCCGGGCCGGGCGCCAGCTCGGTGATCCCGGCGCCGAAGCGGTTGGCAGACGATCCGAGCGCCGAGATCCGAGGGCGAGCGGCGGCCATCGGAGCAGGTCCAGGCCGCCCCGGCGTCCGGCAAGCCAGCACGCCAACGGCAGCCCCGATCCGGGGGATTTCGCCGGTTTAAAAGTTGTCAAACAAGAGCTCTCGTGATACGATCCTTAATTCGCGATGGATGTCGCGGGTCACGGGCCCTGAACGATTGGGCGTCCGATCTGCGCGATTCATGATGCGTAGATGCTGGGCGAGGGCGGGAGGAACGCCATGGGCGGGCGATGGCCGGTGCGGTTGCTGATCTCGGTCGCGCTCATCGCCGCGACGCCCGCCATAGCCACGCCGGACGATTCCTCGCGGTCGCGCCGCGTTGTCGATGAATCGTACTTCGCCAACGCGGTGTACCCGGCGTTGCACGCCGTCCAGTGCGAGCGTTGCCACGGCGACAACGGCGTGGCCTCCGAGACGCGGCTCGCCTTCCCCGAGCCGGATGCCGGCCGAGATCGGATCACGGCGTTCGGTCTCGGCCTGATCGACCTGGTCGACCGCACGGACCCCGAGCGGTCGTTGCTGCTGCGGAAGCCGACGAAGCGCGTCAAGCACGCCGGCGGCCAGCGGATCAAGCCGGGCGGCGACGAGGAGGAAGCGTTGCGGGCCTGGATCGACTACCTGGCCGGCCTCTCGGATGACCAGGTGCGACAGGCGCGGGAGCGGGTCGCCCGATTCGAGCGGCGTGGGCTGGAGTCGCTGAGTGTGCGTCGACTGACGCATAGCCAATACAACCACACCGTGCGCGACCTGCTCGGCGACCAGAGCCAGCTCGCCAGTGGCTTCCCGAAGGAAGATTTCGTCAACGGCTTCAAGAATCAGGCGGAGGGTCAGGGGGTCTCGCCGCTCCAGGCGGAAGCCTACAGCCGGGCGGCCGAGCGGCTCGCCCTAGCTGCGTTTCGGGGAGGAGACCACCACCACCTGATCCCCCGCCAGCCCGCGTCGCCGACCGACGCCGAGGGTGCGGGCGAGTTCGTCCGGCAGTTCGGCCTCAAGGCGTTCCGACGCCCCCTGAAGGATGATGAAGTCAGCCGCTACACCGGGCTGTTCCTGGGGGAGGCCGGTCGCAGGAAGGACTTCCACGCCGGGGCCTCCCTGGTCGTCGAGGTCATGCTCCAGTCTCCGCATTTCCTCTTCCGGGTCGAGCGCGGGGCCGGCAGCCCCGACGCACCGTATGAAGTCGCCAGCCGGCTCTCGTACTTCCTCTGGGACACGATGCCAGACGACGACTTACTGGCTGCCGCTGGAAGGGGCGAGCTGGCGACGACCGTGCAGGTCGAGGCCATCGCGCGCCGGATGCTCGATGACACCCGCGCCCGGGGGGCGATGGCCGAATTCCTGGCGCAGTGGATGCGCTTCGACCGGGCGCTGGAGGCCACGCGCGATCGCCGACGGTTCCGCGAATTCAACGCCGAGGTCGCCGCGGCGATGGTCGAGGAGACGCGGCGCCTCTTCGAAGATCTCGTCTGGGGCGACCGGGATTTCCGGGGGTTCTTCACCGCCGGTTACACCTTCGTGAACGCCGACCTCGCACGGCTTTACGGCCTGCCGGCCCCCGCCGAGGATTTCGCGAAGGTCGACTATCCGGCCGATTCCGGTCGCTCCGGGGTGCTGGGGCATGGCAGCTTCCTGGTGCTGACGAGCAAGCCCGCGGAAACCTCGCCGACCGCGCGGGGGCTGTTCATCCGCAACCAGTTCCTCGGCCAGGAGGTCCCGCCGCCCCCGGCGGGCGTCAACACCGACTTGCCGACGGTCACGGAGGACGCGCCGTTGACGAACCGCCAGCGGCTCGCCGTTCACCTGAACAGCGAGTCGTGCGCGGGCTGCCATCGACTGATCGACCCCATCGGGCTGGGATTCGAGCAATACGACGCGGTCGGCGTGTTCCGGGAGAAGATGGTGCTCCAGTTCGCGGGCCCCCGGGGTGATCAGGCGCGCGAGCGCAGGCCGATCACTCGGGAAATCGAGGTCGACACGTCCGGTTCGATCGAGGGGATGGCCGATTCGGCCTTCTCGACGCCCCGGGAACTGGGCCGCCTGCTCGCCGAGAGCAAGACATGCCAGCGGGCCATCGTCAAGCAGTTGTTCCGGTACGCGTTCGGCCGGCAGGAGACCCCGAACGACCAGCCGGTCATCGAGGCGCTGGTGGCGAAGTTCCGCGGCTCGGGCTTCCGGTTCCGGGAATTGCTCCTCGCGCTGGTCATGTCGGACCTCTTCCTCCAGAAGGGCTCGGGTTGACTCATGACACCACGAAACGACTTGTCCCGGCGGCGGTTCCTGCGGGGCGTGGGCCTTTCGGGGGCCACCATCCAGGTCGGCTTACCTGCGTTCGAGGCGTTCTTCAACTCCAGCGGCACGGCCTACGCCGCCGAGGCGGGAGCCGCGGCCCGGCCGATCGAGACCCGCTTCGTGCTCTGGTTCAATGGCAATGGGATCATCGAGAAATACTGGATCCCGCGCGAGGACGGCCCGGACTACGAGATGACCCCCTGCCTCCAGCCGCTGGCCCGATTTCGCCGGGACATCCACGTCCTCAGCGGCGTCGATAATCCGGCCGCTCGCCTCCCCGGGCCGGGCAACGGCCACCACAATTCGATGAGCGGCCTCGTCTCGGGCGCGATGTTCTCGGGCCGCGGCGCGGGCGGCCCGTCCATCGACCAGGTGATCGCCCAGAAGATCGGCGACGACAGCCGATTCCGCTCCCTGCAAGTCGGCGTCTGCCAGGAATCCTTCGGCGAGAGCATTCAGCGGAATCTGAGCTGGGCCGGCCGCGATCGCCCGCTGCCGCCCGAGATGATCCCGCATCGGCTGTTCGATCGCCTGTTCGGCTCCAAGGAGCCGTACTGGATCGAGCGCAAGAAGAGCATCCTCGACGCCGTGGGCGACGAGGCGAAGTCGCTCCAGTCGGCGCTGGGGCATGGCGATCGTCAGCGACTCGAAGAGTATCTGACCTCGGTGCGCAGCCTGGAGCGGTCGATCGCGAGCCTGCCGCCCGAATATTCGCAGGTCGTCGAGCGGCCGTCGGAGGGGGGCGACCTGAAGGACTGGCCGCGGATCGCGAAGCTCCAGGCCGACCTCCTGGTGCACGCGCTGGCCTCGCGCCAGACCCGGGTCGCCTCGTTCATGCTGACCAAGTGTCAGGGGCTCTCGCGGTTCCCCTGGCTGGGCTACACCTACGAGCGGCACCACGAATACACCCACGGCCGGGTGGAATCGCCCGAAGGCCAGCGCATCATGCGCGACATCTGCCGGTGGCACGTCGAGGAATTCGCCTACTTCCTCGGCAGGCTGAAATCCATCCCAGAGGGCGACGGCACCCTGCTCGACCACACCTGCGCCCTGTTCGTCCACGAGCACGCCGAGGCCAATTCCCACAAGAACGCCGGCCTGGCCATGATCGCCGCGGGCCACGCCGGCCAGATGAAGACAGGCCTCCACACCCGCATGACCGGGACGGTGGGCGACCTGTATCTCACCCTGGCCGAGGAAGTCGTCGGCGCGCCGATCGCCAACTTCCCGACGGGCGAGAAGAAGCTGGTGGAGATCGTTTGAGGGTCATCCTGAAGGGGGGCGGCCGGGAGGCCGATCCCCTTCGGTTCGACAACCGCTCACTGGCCGCCACGCCGCCCCGGCTCGGGTTCCCGGGTCGCGGGCTTCTTCCACCAACTCACCCGGCAATCCGGCAGGGCCTCGCGGAGCGACTCCACGTCCTCGGGCGCGACGTCGAGGCCGCCGATGAAGAGCCGCTTCAAACCCTTCTTCGCGGAGAGCTGCGCCAGCCCCCGCGCGGTGAGGCCCGTCTCCGGCACCTCGAGGACTTCCAGGGACTCCAGCTTCAGGAACGCGGGGACCGCGGCGTCGTCGATGCCCGCGGCCCTCCCGAGCTTCAGATGCCGCAACGCCGGCAGGCCGGCCAGAGATGCAATCCCCTTCCCGGTCACCCGGGTCGCCCGGAGGTCGAGCGTGCGCAGCTCCTTCAGCGGCGCGAGCTGCGCGACCCCCCGATCCGAGACACCCGTCTCGCCCAGGTCGAGGACCTCGAGCCGTTGCAGTTGCGCCAGGTGGCCGATGTTGAAGTCCGTCACCGCGACGCTCCAGAGGCCGGAGTCGGTCCTCTGCTGGCCGGAGACGCTCAGCTCCCTGAGCGCGGGCAAGGCCTTCAGGGACGTCAGGCCGTCGCCGCTCATCTTGTTCCCGCCGAACGAGAGTCGTTCGAGTCGATCGAGGCCCTCGAGCAGCTCGAAGGAGTCGTCGTTGACGCGGCTGTGGCCGACGTCGAGTGCGCGGAGCCTCGTCATGCGCGCGATGTGCTCGAAGACCGAGCTGGTCACCTTCGTGCCGCGCAAGTTGAGCTGTTCCAGTCGCTTCCAGTGCTTCAGATAGGCGATCCCCTGGTCCGTGACGGCCTCCGCGTGCTCCAGGTCGAGGCTCAGGACCCCCTCGAGTGGGGCCAGGTGCTCTAGGCCCAGGTCCGTGATCTTCGTCGAAGCCAGGCTGATCACTTCCAGCCGCGGCAGGCGCGCCAGCTTCGCGAGATCCTCGTCCGTCACCCAGGCGTCGCCCAGGTCGACGCCGATCGTCTCCCCGTCGGCGTTGCGGACCAGGCGGGCGCCCAGTTCGGCGAGCTGGGCGCCGGGGTCGTCTCCGGCCACGGCGGCCGTCGCCGCCATGGTCAGGCCGACCGCGATGAGCCACGGGCCTAAAAGAATCTGGTTCATGATCGCTGCCGCTCGCATCGGGGGTCTCGGTTCGGGCCTCGCGCGAGGCCGATCAGCTCCGTCGTCGCTTCGGATCGCTCGACCTGGCGTCGAAGATGATCTCGCTGTTCGGCAGCGCCGCGCGGAGCTGCCGATACCCTTGCTCCGTGACGAACGTGTGGTAGAGGTTGAGCCTGCGGAGTTGCTCAAATCGCCCCAGCCGGCCCGCGGACGCGTCCGTGACCCCGGTGCTGTCGAGGCTGAGGTCCCGGAGATTCGTCAGGCCACCGAGCGCCTCCAATCCCTTGTCGCCCACGTCGGTGTAGTCGAGGTTCAGGGCCGCGAGCCGGGAGAAGCGACCCACGACCGGCATGCTCTTGTCGGTGACCCGGGTCCGGATCAGCCCCAGCTCCTGGAGCTGATCCAGGCTCGCCAGTTGGGGCATCGCGGCGTCGGTGATGCGCGTGTAGTTGAGCAGGAGGGACGTGAGGCCCGTCATGCGCCCCAGCCTCGGGAGGCCCCCGTCCCCGATGTCCGTCCCCGCCAGGTCGAGGCGTCGGAGGGCCCCGAGCGACTCCAGGGGAGCCAGCCCGGCGTCGGTCACGTCGCTATAGGCCAGAGTCAACTCTCGGAGCGTCGGGATCTCGGCCAGGTGGGCCAATCCTCGGTCATTGACGGGCGAGCCAGAGAGGCGGAGCCGCTCAAGCCCCAGCCCTCGCAGGTGCTTCAGCCCGGTGCCGGTGATCCGGGTGTGCGACAGACCCAGCTCGCGTAGGCGGGACAGGCCGGCCAGGGGTGCCAGGCCGTCATCGGAAATCGCCGTACCTTCCAGGTTGAGCACCTCGAGGTTGGTCAGCCGCGCCAGGTGCTCGATGCCGCGATCGCCGATCTCGGTACAGGAGAGGTCCAGTTTGCGCAGCGACCCCGAGGCGGCCGGGTTTCGGAGCAGCTCGTCGGTCACGCTCGTCGATGCCAGGGAGATCTCCCGCAACTGCCCGTCCTCGAAGTCCGCCCGGCCGCCGATCGAGCCCACCCATCGCCCTACCGCCCGGTCTCCCTCGCCGGCCACGACCTGATCCGCCGTCGCGGGGAGGGCGGGCCGGACCGAGGAGTCGAGGAAGGCCAGACGACACCGGGGCAGCGCATCCCGGAGGCGATCCACGCCGGCGCGGGTCACGCGCGAGTAGCGCAGGTCGACGGCCGTGAGGTGTCCGAGGCCCCTGAGCACCTCCACGCCCGCGTTCGTGACCTTCGTCCCGTACAGGTTCAATTCTTCGAGCGCCGCCATATCCGCCAGGTGGCGGACGCCTTGGTCCGTGAGCGCGGCGCCCTGAAGGTTCAGCTTCTTCAGCTTCGTCATCCCGCGCAGGTGCGCGACCCCAGCATCCGTGATCTTCGTCCCGCCGAGATCGAGCCACTCGAGGTTCACCTGGCCGCGGAGGTTCCGCAGGCCCTCGTCGCTGATGGTGGCGTCCCGCAAGAGGAGCCGCCGCAGCCCGGTCAGGCCCTGCAACTGGCCCAGGCCCTCGTCGTCCACCGGGCAATAGACCAGGTCCAGCGCCTCGAGCTTTGTGAATCGGGCCAGATGACGACCCCGCACCTGGGTATCCCCCAGGCTCAGCACCCGGAGGCTTGTGCCGAGCGCGGCGATGGCTTCGAGCCCCGAATCTTCGAACTTGATCGATTCAAGATAGGTGGGGCTGAAGGTCAGCTCCTCCAGGGTGGGAATGCCCGCGACGTGGCGCAGCTCGCGGCTGTAATCGATGCTCGACCCCGCGCCCGGATTCCACATCGGTCCGGGCAGATGCAGGGCCCTCAGTCGCGCGAGGCCGGCCAGTCTCTCGAGGTCGGGTGGGTTGACATTCGTCCCCACCAGGTCCACCGCCTCGAGGCGGAAGTCGCCCTCCGGCAGCCCCGTCAACTCGCGGATGCACCCCTCTCCCTCGACGCGGACCGCCCCGCCCATCAAGATTACCCATTCGGCGGCCTGCCGGTCCGCCACCTCGGCCGGCAGCGTGCGGGCCGAAACGATCAGATCGAGGCAGATTGCGATCGCCAGGACCGCGGGGCGAGCCGAGGAGCCGAGAGCCGATCGATTCGCAGTGAGCATTGTCTCGCAGCCCTCGGGTTCCGGCCTGTTTCACGGGCAATCCCGCATTCGATCATAGCCTCGCCGGTCAGCTGTACGCCAGCGTCCCGACACCGGGTGTACCAGGACCCGGCCGACCTGCAGAGGCACCTGGACGGGGTCGGGTCCGGGCCGCTGTCTTACAATCTGGTGCGGTTGGTGATCTCAGAGGCGGGACGACGCCAGGGCATGCCCCCGGACCGGATGAGCTTCGTGGACGCGCTGCGGTGGCTTGCGTCATCGCCTCCCGGAACTCCGCCGCCCGCACGGATCATTCGCCCGGTCCGTCCGGATTGCGTCGTGCCCCGCTGCCAGAAACGGCGCGGCAGGAATTATCCCCACCTGATCTTACCGTAATCGGTCCTTCGAAAAGGTCTGCTCGGGTAGGCTGATCGGCTCAACCGGATGGCATTCCCCGGATCAGGAAACGGGGACAAGCCACGATGATCACCGATCGGGCTGTGTGACATCGCCACTGCTGGCTGGCGCGTCTCACTGAAGGCATAGGGGATGGCCTATGCGTGAACTCCCGGATTCGCGAGAAAAAGTGGAAAGGCCTCGATTCACTACGTCTCGGAGGTAATATGGCCCGGTCTCGAAAACCGGTCCTTCACTTGTATGACCTGCCCCCGGGAAATGGCCCATCGCATCCGAGGAATCGGATGCGATGAGGCTCCCCTGAAAGGAGCCTTGAGCCATGAGGAAATCGAAGTTCACCGAGGGGCAGATCCTCTTCGCGTTGAGGTGGGCGGAGGCCGGCCCGGGCATCGAGGAGACGCGTCGAAAGCCAGGCGTGAGCCAAGAGACCGCGGAAGGCCGCCCCCGCGGCTTCGGGATGTAGGCATGCCGATGGCAACGGAGCAAAACACAACAATCTTCACCGGGGCTTTTGTTCAGTAGGCGGGCTGAGCGGTCGCATCGACGTCGGGGAGACGAACCGGCGACCCGGCCTCATCATCGAGGCGCGAGCCGCCTGGAACGAGGCGTGAGCCGCCTGGAACGCGGTCGGAGCCGCTGCGAGGGGAGAGCCGATCGGGTCAAATTCGAATCGCGATCCGGGCTCGCTTGGTGCCGGCGTGGAATCGTTCGGGGGCCGGCGGGGTGAAGTCCGGACCCGTCGAGGGCATCAAGGCGATCAGGGGCGGAATTTGTGGGCCGGGCGTCGAGATCGACGCGGCGATCCACGGGCGGGATGAGGGGGGCGACGTCGAGGCCGGGGGGCCCGGGATGGCCCACCGGTGATGCGCGGCCGGATGGCCCGGGGGGTGGGAGATCCCGGCGGAGGCCGCCATTCGCGGGGGGCCGGGGGCCGGCGGGTCGGCGATGCCTTGAGGGTTGGTGTTGCCAGCGGCCAGCGCGAAGCTCATGGAGGGCGAGAGCGAACCGGAAGTCAGGCCCCGCGCGTTGTCGAACTGGTAGACGTGATCGGTGCCCGCATCGACGGTCCACAACGCCCCGCCCCCGGTCGGGTCGAGCGTGATCCCGGTCGGGCTGGAGCCGGCCCCGGTCATGGTCCAGCTCCCGAGCAGCGAACCCGTCAGCGAGTACTTGAACACCTTGTCGGTGGTCGAGTCGTTGACGACCCAGATCGACGCGCCGTCGGTCACGAGGTCCTTGGGGTCGGCGTTGCCGCTGTTGAGGCGGAAGCTGCCGGCGGCGTTCTGGCTGCCCGATGTCCGGGTGGCAGCGCCGGCGTACCTGAACACCTTGTCCTGCTTGCCATCGACGATCCAGACGTCGGTGCCGTTGGTGGCGATGCCCTCGATCGTGGCATTCGAGGCCAGGGTGCCGGCGGTCCAGGAGCCGAGGAGCCCGCCGCTGGTGTTGTAGACGTAGACCTTCTTGTTCGCGTCGACGACCCAGACGGTGGTACCGGCGGCCGTGCTGGCGGCGCCGCGGGGGGCGGTGTTGCCAGTGTTCAGGGTGTAATGCTCGACGTCGCTGCCGAGCGTGCCGTACTCGTAGGTCCGGTCGCCGCCGCTGGCGTCGTTGACGACGTAGAACGTGGTCGCGTCGTCGTCGCGGACCGTGCCGACTCCTTGTCCGTCGGCGATCGAGGCGCCGAACGGGTTCGATAGGTTGAGCGTGAACGTCTCGTTCGCCTCGGCCTGGGAATCGTTCACCGTCCGGACGAAGACCGTGCGCGTCGTCACCCCGGGTGCGAACGTCAGCGTGCTTGAAGCCGCGGTGAAGTCGCTGTCGGCAAGGGCCGTGCCGCTGGCGGTGGCGTACTCGACGGTGACCGGTGAGGATGAGGCCGCGTCGAGTCTGACGGTGAAGGCGCCTTGTGAGCTCGGCCCGAAGCGGAGGATGCTGGAATAACGCGGATTGGTCTCCTCGTGGTTACTGACGACCAAGAAATTACTGTCGCGGTCGAACAGCAGGGCCTTGGGGTCGTGCAAGCCGCCCATCCCGGGCGGGATGAACTTCTCCACGTACGATCCGTTGACCCCGTTGTAGATCAGCACCTCGTTCACGGCGCCATTGCTCACGTAGAGGTCGAGGGCACCGTCGCCGCTGACGTCCGGCCCGAAGATCACGCCCGCCGTCGGGGCGAGGGTGAGCCCGCCGCTGCCCGCTGGGACGAACACCTGCTTGAACGCGCCAGTCTTGCCGTCGTAGCGGAGGATACTGTTGTAATAGTCGGAGTGGGCCCCGCTGCCGACGTACAAGTCGCCGTCCGGCCCGAAGACCAAGGCGGTCGGGTCGTTGAGCCCGCCGCCGCCCGGGGGGACGAAGGCGCCGAGGAACGCACCCGTCAAACCATCGTAGCGCAGGACCGAATCGGTCGCTCCGCTCGTGATGTAGACGTCCTTGTAACCGTCGCCGTTGCCGTCGGGCCCGAAGATCAAACTGCGGGGCACGTTCAGCCCGCCGGACCCGGACGGGATGAACACTCCCATGGACGCCCCGGTCGTGCCATCGAAGCGGTACACGTTGTTGCCGAGGTTGTTCGGCACATAGAGGTTCCCGTCCGGCCCGAACTCGACGTCCTTGGCGCCGCTCATGGTCGGGTCCGAGGCGAACACGCCGAGGAACGCTCCGGTGACCCCGTCATACCGGTTAACCCGCCCCAGAACAGTCGGGTCCGTCCCATCGCCTTCCACGCTGACGTAGAGGTTGCCATCGGGCCCGTAATCCATGCCGCGGGCGTTCTGCAAGCCCCCGCTGAACGGCGCCACGAAGGTGTCGATGAGCTTCATCGCTCTGTTCCCCTCCATGGCCGAAGCGTCGCTGACCGAGACGGCCGTCAGCAGCTCGCGGCCTTCCAGGCGCTCCACGCTCAATCGTCGGCCCCGGGCGGCCCTCGCCCGACGGGCGATCGTCCGGTTCAGGGGGGGAAATGAGTGTCGCATCGGTCGCTCCTCGAGGTTGGGGGCCCAGGCTGGTATGGGCTGACACCGCCGGGAGAGGGTGCGGGCCTGGGCAGGGAAGAGGTTTTGCATCGGACGGCTCCTTGGTTGGGGGGGCGGGCTGACTCCAGGTGACGCTCGGCGTGACCCTGGGACGTCTGCGGAGTTCGCCCGTCGCTCCGCCGTCTCGGCCGGTCCAGGGACGTACCTTCTTCGCAGAACTACGCATCGGCGTCGGATCGCCGACGGCGACGGAACGGCATCTCCGCGGATCAGCTCAGGCTCCGCAGGAGGATTTCATCGTGCAACGTGTAGACGACGACGTAGACGCGGCCGGAGGCGTCGATCGCGAGGCTCTTCCCGGAGTCCCAGCCGGCGCCGCGGAAGGTCCGCACGGTGGAGAAGGCGCCGCTCGCGTTGAGTTTCAGAAGGAAGCCCTCGGCCATGCCCGCGCTGACCCGGTTGACTTTAGCCTTGCCGGGGTCGAAGTCGGCCGTGTCATTGAACCAGCTCGAGAGATAGATGTTGCCGCTCCCGTCCAGCTTGATCGACTCCGGCCGTCCGCCGTTGAGGGTGAGCGCCTTGGCCCACTGGTACGCGCCCGCCGAGGAGTACTTGGCCACGTAGGTGTCCCCGCCGCTCAGATTCGCCTTGCCGCCGGAGGGGTCGAAGTCGACCTGGTCGTGGAACAGGCCCGTGACGTAGACGTTGCCGGCGTCGTCCACCGTGACGCCGGTCCCGAACGTGCTGCTGAGGCGTGACCCGGTCGGGTTGAAGGACCAGACGTGATCGCCGCCGAGGCCGAGCTTGATCAGGTACATGCTCTGGTACTTGTTTTCGGCCGTCAGGATCCGCTGGCTCGGGCCGGGATCGGCGTCGATGGTGCCCCCGATGGCCCCTGTCAGGTGGATGCCCCCCGATGTCACGTCCAGTCCGCCGATCGTCTGCACATTGTTGGCCTGCTTGACGAACATCGGCTCACCGTCGGGCGTGTGCTTCATCAGGAAAAGGTTAGAGACCGACGGGGAGGTGAGGGTGGCGGTCCCGAACGTGGCCGCGCCCTCGAAGGAGCCGGCGGTGTAGACGTTGCCCGCCGGGTCGAGGTCCAGCCTGCCGCCGACGTCGGTGCCGCTGCCGCCCATTGCGATGGCCCACAGGGTCGCGCCGTCGGGGTCGAGCTTGGCGAGGAAGGCGTCCTCGGCGGTCAGGCCATGCTCGTCGGCGGGCCCGTGGGCCGAGAGCACCGCGGGGGTCCCGTCGGGCCGATCCCCGAACTCGGCATCCGACCCCCGCAACGAGCCAGTCACGTAGGCATTGCCCTTGATGTCGATGACCAGGTCGCCCATGTTCTGGTCGCCGCTGTTGATGACGGCGTTCGCGCCCCCGAAACGGTGGGGCCAGAGGAGGTCCCCGTTCGGGGTGTACTTGGCCACGAAGCCGTCTCGCAGGTCGACGCCCGAGGGATGCACATGGGATCTGAGCGTGTCGGCGGCGTCGGGACCGTCCTGCGGCTCGAAATCCACGGTGCCGGTGAACGTGCCCGACGGATAGACGGCCCCGGCCGTGTCGGTCGCCACGGTCGAGACGCCCACTTCACTGGTGGCCCCGATGCTCAGAGGGGTGAACGACAGCAGGGCGCGCCCTTCGAGCGGCTCGACGGCGGGTCGGACGCGCTTGGTCGGCTTAAAGCGGGTCATCACCGTGCGGTCTCCTCTCGACGGTACAGGGGGGCACAGCCTGCGTTGGAGTCGGCGAAGGTCCCGCGGATCGCCGAACGGGCGCGGGTCGTCCGAGATGCGACAAGTTCGGGCGTCCTGTCGGAGGCTCCCGCCTCGGTGCTCTCCGAGACCTCCGTCAGCCCCCTCCGGCATGCAGTGCGGAAAACCGAGCGGGTTCGTCTTACGGCTCGCGAAAAAAGTCGCGAGGCCGGGTCGATCGTGGGAGGAGAACGGAGGCGGGCGGCAGAGGACTGGAGATGGGGCCGTGAGGTGGCCGCCGGAGGCGGCCGACGCTCGGCCCGTCGAACTTCCGCGGGAGGTACCGGTGGTGATGCCCCTTCGGCGGAGCCGTGGGCGGATCCGTCAGCGAGAGGGTTCGAAGGGGTCGGCCGGGAAGTCCGCGTCCATCAACAGCGCCTCCGCCTCGCCGCGCAGGAGCCCGAGCGCCAGCCGGTCTCCCCAGGCCAATGTGTCCATCACGTCCCTGCTGTCGGCCGACTGCTCGATCCCGCGCACGGATCGATCGAGCCAGGACCTGGCCTCCTCGGCGTGGCCCAGACGGTGGTGGGCCATCGCCAGGAAGAGCCAGTCGAAGGGGGTGCCGCCCCGCCCCTCGGCGGCCATGGACTCCTCCAGGCGACGGACCGCATCGGAGTACCGGCCGGCGCGGTAGAGGACGGCCCCGAGCGTGCCGAGACAGGCCCGCTCCCCGGGCCTGGCCGCGACCGCGGCCTCGGCCAGCGACACGACCCGCGCCGGGTCGGCGACGGCGTCCGGGGCCAGGACGCAGGTCCAGGCCAGGTTGTTGGTCGTCACGTCATCATCCGGCCGACCGAGCTGCTCCAGCATCTGGCCGCAGGTGGCTTGGTATTCGTCGAGCTGGCCTGCCCCCAGACAGGCCACGGCATACGACCGGAGGATGTCGAAGGAGGGCCGTGGATCGGCCTCCGTCCTCAGGGCCATGGCCCTCGCGAGGTGGCTAACGGCCCGATCCCATTCGGACCGCTCGGCGTGGATCGAGCCCAGCTCGCCGGAGGCGACGGCGAGGTCATGTCGGTACTCCGAGCTGGTGGGCTCGCCGGCCACCAGCACTTCGAGCAGGGCGATGGCGTCGCGGAAGGCGGCTGCGGCCTCCTCCCACTTGCCACCCTCTCTCTGCCGGTGGGCGAGCCTCAGATGGAGAAGCGCCTGGCCATAGCGGGGGCCGCCTCGATGCGCGATGACAGAGAGGGGCTCCTCCTCCCCGGCCCTCAGAGCCCGGAGCTCGGCTCGTAGGGACTGCCATTCCTCTGCCGGGATGGACGCGAGCCCTCCCTGCGAGACGCGCACCCCGGTGCCGATCAGGGTGCGAAGTTGCAACTCCCGCGTGGTGTTCGGCGGCTCCGCCAGGTGCAGCAGGTGGGCCGCCCCATGAGGCGAGCCGATCGCCAACATCCGGCCGTTGCCACCGAAGGCCACGGCGACCGCGGCATGGGTCGCCGGCAAGGCGACCGCCGCGTAGGGCGGGCCGAGCGTCAGGTCCCAAACTCGAGCCGGTTGGCCCTCGGCACCGATGGCGAGCAGCGTCCCGTCCGGGCTGAAGTCAATCGAACGGACCTTCCCCCCGACATGGTAGGCGGGTCCCGGGGGCATCCCCGTCGCCGGGTCCCACAACTGCACCAGCCCCCCCAATGACCCGGTGGCCAGCCGCTTGCTATCGGGACTGTAGGCGACGGCACTGCACCGCTCGCCTGTCGCCATGCTCCGCGCGATCTTCGGTTCGCCGGTCAGGTCCCATAAAGACACCCGCCAGTCTTCGTAGCCGGCAGCGAGTTGCCGGCCGTCGGGGCTGAATGCGAGGCATGACGAGTTGCCAGGGATCTCGGCCAGAAGCTCCTGGGTCGCCGTGTCCCAGACTCGAATCATCGCCCCCGGACTCGTCCCACTGGGACCGGTGATGGCCAGCCGCTTCCCATCCGGGCTGAAGGCCAGGCCCGAGAGCCAAAGTCCCTTCCCACGGGGCAAGGGCGGCCCGATCGGTTGCCCTGTAGCGGAGTGCAGCAGGCGAACTCCGTGGTCCGACTCGATGATCGCCAACAACGTCCCATCGGGGCTGAACGCGACCCAGGGCCGCCGTGGATTCCGCACCGGATAAATGAGGACCCTGCCCGTCCCGGTCGCCCGGATCTTGACCTCGAACCTCGTCGCGGTCGCCAGTCGGTTCCCGTCGGGGCTCAGATCGACGGCCAGGACGCCGGAGCTGTGCTCGAAGGTCTGGATCTGTGTCGCCGGGCCGGCTCTCCAGACACGCGTCGCGTCCCTGGAGCCCGAGATCCCGAACGCCCCGGCCAGCATCGAACCGTCCGGGCTGAAGCTCAGCCGGTCGAGATTATTGCCCGAGCCGCTGCCCGGATCGACCTCCGGGTTCCGTAGCGGGAACGCGTGGAGCTGCTGGGTTTCGACGTCCCAGATCCGGATCAGGCCGTCCACAGAGTTGCTGGCCAGCATCCGCCCGTCAGGGGTGAATGCCACCTGGGTCACTCGCGCCCTATGGCGCATCGGTTCCCCTCGGGGCTGACCCGAAGCCGTGTCCCAGAGCCGCGCCGTCCAGTCCATCGCAGCCGTCGCAAGTAACTTCCCGTCCGGGCTGAACGCGAGATCCTGCACCCATCCTCCGACCGAGATGCGAGGGCAGTGCTGGCGCCCGCTGGCCGTCTCGTACAAAGCCGCACGTCGACCCCGTCGCCGCCTGGAACGAGACCTACGTGCGGCTCACCGACTTCACGGCCGCGGTCGAGGACCTCGCCTCCTATGGGCCCGACCACACCCCCGACGACCTGGACCTCGCCGTCCGCTCGGCCCGCGCGGCCAGGCTCGCCGTCCGCTACATCCACGAGCGGGACCCGGCCGCGCTGGCCGATCTGTTCGCCACCCTCCATCGCAAGTCCTGACGTCGTCACTCCCGCGCCCCGCCCGACCTCCGGGCGGGGTCCTTCTCCCCGAACCGTAGGGACGCCCGTTATGAACGACGCCACCCCGGAACTCGCCCCCCGCCACCTCCTTTACGCCCTGCCGCGACACGGCATCCTGGGCGTGCAAGGCCGTCCGTCCGACCGCCCGCTCGCCGTCTTCGCGAAGCCGTCCAGGCCGCCTGGAGCCGATTCGCCCCCGACTCGCGTCGCGGCATCCTGGAGTACTGGGACGACGATTTCCACGTCGACTGGCGCAATCCCGACGGGTCGCCGTACGACCTCGAGGGGCCGCTTCCGTACATCTCCCTGGTTGACCCCGTCGACCTCAGGCACAACATCACGGGGGTCCATTGCTGGGGCGTGTGCAGCTGCGAGGGCCACGTTCTGCGGTTCGCGAGGGACGCGGCCGAGATGCCCGACCGGATCTTCGAGCAGATCGTCGCCCACGAGTTGCTCCACGTCGCGCAGTACGCCGAGGGGGTCGGCGCGAGGACGCCCGAGGAGCTGGCTGGCGCCGAGTGCGACGTCCACCTGCGGCTGCTCGACCACGACTATGACATCGAGGAGTACGCCGAAGGGTGCGAGGACAACTCGTCGCTGGCCGCCCGGTTCGACCGGTCGGACCCCTCCGCCTGACTTCCCGCTTCGCACCCCCACGATAGACCCCCCGAACGAGCAAGGAAGCTCGCCATGAACACCACCGCCGCCATCGCCCCCGCCCGCCACGCCGTCGTCGGCATCTCCCCCCTGGGCGCCCCCGCCGGCATGCCCGGCGACTCCGAGACCTGGCGGGGCGTCCCCGCCGCGCCCGCGCTGCAGGCTTCCGACCTGGGCCGGATCCGCCGGCCCGAGACGACCGGATCCTCAGGGGGCGGCACGATACTTCCGGCTATCGCCAGGTCACCTGCGGCGACCGCAGCATCCTGGCGCATCGTCTGGTCGCGGAAGCCGTCCACGGTCCCGCCCCGACGGGTCGCCCCGAGGTCGAACACCTCGACGGGGTCAAGACCGCCAACGCCCCGTCGAATTCGGAGTGGGTCTCGCACCGCGAGAACATCCGCCGGGCCTCGGTCGTCGGGCTGCTCACGCGGGGGGCCCGCCACCGCGACGCCAAGCTCTCCGAGGACGACGTCCGCGCGATCCGCCGCAGACTGTCGCCGCATCGCGAGACCTATCGGGAGATCGCCCTCGGTTACGGAGTCGACCCCCATCTCGATCAGGCGGCTCCAGACCGGCCGCGCGTGGGCCTGAGTCCGCCATCTGTGCAACTAGTGTACATAATTGTGAATCATGACAATCTAATTCCACCGCCCGGCCCGCCGCCGGGCGTGGTCGCGCCAGGTTGGGCTACGTGCAAATCGAGGCGTCCGCTTACAACTCGTGCATGGCCACCGCGGTTCGCAGGGGGCCGCACCGAGGAGACGCCGACGTGACCGACTCGCAACAGCCCCTCACCGTCGCCCAAGCCGCCAAGTTCTATCCCGGCGGCACCCACACCGGCACGATCATCCGGCACATCACCCGGGGCGTCCGGACGCCGCAGGGCGTCGTCAAGCTCGAGGCCTCCAGGATGGGGGGGAGGTGGACGACCACCCTCGAGGCCATCGAGCGGTTCAGGGCGGCCTGTACGGCCTCCCGTGGGGGCTCGCCGCCGCCCATGGCCCGGACTGCTTCCCAGGCCAAGGCGACGGCGTTCTTGGACTCGATCGGCCTGCGATGGGACCTCAGCCGGTCGCCCTGGCGATCTCCTTCGCCAAGTCGTCCAACCGCTCGGCGTAGACCTGGGTCACATCCATTTTGGCGTGGCCCAGGACCGCCTGGGAGGCTTCGAGGCCGTAGAGCCGCCGGATCCTCGTCGCGGCCGCGTGGCGGAGTTGGAGAGGCGACCAGCGATGTCTCGACCGCCATGCCTTCAGGTCGCGACGCTGGGCTTCCGTTCGCTTCGAGGTCGGGACCGCGTCGAGCTCCGGGTGGGGGGGCGCCCGGTCGCAGGCCCGGACGATCGCCTGGCGGTAGCTCCGGCGGTCGTAGGTCTGGCTCACGTTGCGTCGTCCGGCTGACTCGCGGGGATCGAACACGAAGCCCTCCCCGGCCGCCGCGAGGAAGGGCTCCAGGACCTGGGCCGCCTTGGGACCGATCGGGATCATCCGGGCCCGCAGGTCCTCGTGGTGGTCGGTCTTGCATCGCCCCGGCCGGTACACCCAGGGCTCGACGCTCCGGTCGATCTCAGCGGCCCGCATGGAGAGGACCTCGCCGACTCGGCAGCCGGTCAAGAACTGGAACTCGACCATCGCCGCGACGGCGGCCGGCATGAAGGGCAGGGCGGCCCGCATGCGATCCTCTGAGACGGGGCCGACGCCACGCGACTCGGGGGCCGTGGTCCGATTCTTCGCCAACGGCGCGAGCATCCCCAGCTCGCCGACCGTCGCGGCCGGGACCAACTCCTGCGAGGCCGCCCACCGCCAGGCTCGGCGGATCCGGTTTACCCGGGAGTTGACGACCTCCCGGGAGAGCCCGGAGTCGACCATCACCGCACGGACGGCCTCGAGTTTTCGAACTCCGAACTCGACCGCCGGAGTCGCCTCATAGAGCCGTCGTACCGGCCCCAGGGCGTCGGCCATGTTGCGGGCCTCCCCCGTAGGTTCCCCCGTCAGCGCCCGGTAGTACTGGATCGCATGCACCATGTAGGCAGCGATGACCTCGGCGACGCTGGCACCCGACGCGACAGGGGCGGGCCGCTTGTCGCGGGCGAGCCATTCGGCGACGAAGCGTTCGTAGGCCTGGGCGGCCTCTCGCGTTCCGTGCTTGCCGAGGTAGTGGGCGCGGCCGTCGACCTGGACGTAGGCGCGGCCCGAGGCCTTGTGGCGGCGGAGGGATAGAATGCGGTTCACGACGCGCGGCATGGCGGCCTCCGAGCTTATCCCCGTCAATTGACGGGGTTACCGCTTCGGTCTTGAGACCGCTCGCCGGGACGCCCGACGGTACGTAAATCACACGTTCGGCAGGACTTGCGTTGCAGAGCGGGCGAGGGGATTCGAACCCCTGACGTCCAGCTTGGGAAGCTGGCATTCTACCACTGAATTACGCCCGCGATCTACGAGTAGACATCGTCTCCGTATCGCCTCTCGTACGAGACGCTGGGATCATATCAGCCTCCCTGGTGTAGGGCAATGGGTTGCTTGGTGGGAAGTGAGAGATTTCCGGCGTCTCGACCGAATCGGAGGCTTACTACTTACTACGCGGTGGGGCGGGGGCGACGTCGGGGGCGGACCTGGCGAATGTCTGGGGGCTTCCAACTCCAATTGCCGCCTCTTGCCGATCATGGTATGAGTACAGCCCCTCGACGCTCTGGCGGCCACGACACGACGTCGCTAAAGCATGGATGCTCGTCGGGATTCCTGTCTCATGGGCGCGGGTCGACATGAAGAACTTCGTTCGCCTGGTGAGGTTCGCCTGGCCTTATCGCTATCGATTCGGGATCTCCGTCGCCTGCGCGTTGATGGTCGCGTTGTTGGCGTTCATGGAGTTGGGGGCCGTCCTCCCGCTCCTCAAGATCCTCATCAACAACGACAATCCGCAGCGATGGATCTCGACCAAGATCGATTCGATCGCCGAGGACATCGAGCGGCTCGCGGCCCAGCGGGAAGAGTTGGAGCGAGTCGAGCGGGCTTTCGCGGCGGGGGGCAACCTCTCCGCGCCCTTGAGCGTCCGATTCCAGGAGCTGGAGAAGGTCAAGAAGGACATCCAGACGGAGTTGGAGTCTCGCGAGCGCCGCGTCGCCCTTCCAGACCAGCCTGGGGCTTCCTCGCAGGTCCTGGTCGAGGAGACGGGCAAGATCCAACTGCTCAAGCGAGAGCAGCGGATCATCGAGGCTCGCTGGAGCGAGCTCAGCCAGGGGAGTCGTTGGCTGCACGAGTCCGACCGTAGGGCGCTCGACCGCCGTGTGGCGGCGATCGACCGAGAGCGAAAGAACGAGGAATGGTGGCAGAAGTTGTACCAGGGCGTGAAGCCCACGGTCTATGAATACCTGCCTTCGGACCAGTTCCGCACCCTGGGCATGTTGATGGGCCTGGTGCTGATCGGGGTGATGATCAAGGGGTGTTTCACCTTCTGTCAGGAAGTTTTGGTGGCCGACGTGATGCAGCGCACGCTGTTCGACGTCCGCAACCTGTTCTTCCGAAGGACGACGAATCTGGACCTCGCGAGCTTCTCGGAGCAGGGTTCGTCGGACCTGATGGCCCGGTTCACCAACGACATGGACTGGTTCGGCCAGGGGCTCAACACCATCCTGAGCAAGCTGATCCGCGAGCCGCTGCGGGCGGTGATCTGCATGTCGGGGGCGTTCTGGTTCAACTGGAGGCTCACCTGCCTGACGCTCGTCGTCGTGCCGATTTCGGCCTATACGACCTACCGGGTCGGCCGAGTGATGAAGCGGGCCGTGCGGCGGTCGCTGGAGAGCATGTCGTCGATCTACAAGATCCTCCAGGAGACGTTCCAGGGGATCAAGGTCGTCAAGGCGTTCGGCATGGAGCGGGTGGAGCGCCGGCGGTTCTTCCTGGAGACGAAGAACTTCTACAAGAAGAGCATCCGGGTCGCGATGATCGACTCGATGTCCGACCCTGTGCTGGAGCTGCTGACGCTGATCACGGTGGCGATCGCGCTGCTCTCCGGGTCTTACCTGGTGCTGAAGCAATCGATGTTCCTGGAGATCGGCCCGTTCAAGCTCCAGTTAGCGTCGGAAGTGATGGCGATCGAGGACCTGCTGACGCTCTACGCGATCATGGCGGGGGTCTCTGATCCGATCCGGAAGCTGTCCAACGTCCACTCCAAGCTCCAGCGGGCCGCCGCGGCGTCCGACCGCATCTGCGCCCTGATGGATCGCGAGCCCCAGGTCGCCGAGTCGCCCCAGGCGGTCCTGTCGCCGGCGCACCGGCGGACCATCGAGTTCGACGGAGTCCATTTCTCCTACCCGGGACGCGACTCCCTGCTGCAAGGCATCACCCTGACCGTCCATCACGGCGAGACCGTCGCGCTCGTCGGTCCCAACGGCTGCGGGAAGTCGACCCTGATGAACCTGCTCCCGAGGTTCTGGGACGTCGACTCGGGCGCGATCCGGATCGACGGCGTGGACGTCCGCGAGATCCGCGGTCGGAGCCTGCGGCGGATGATCGGCATCGTCCCGCAAGAGACGATCCTGTTCCAGGACTCGATCGCCCGGAACATCGCATACGGCGATCCGGGGGCGAACCGAGACGCCATCGTCAAGGCGGCCGAGCGTTCCTACGCCCACCAGTTCATCATGACGCTGCCGGACGGCTACGACACCGTCATTGGCGAACGCGGGCACGGACTCTCCGGAGGCCAGCGTCAGCGGATCGCCCTGGCTCGGGCCATGCTCCGCGACCCCTCCATCCTGATCCTCGACGAGGCCACGAGCGCCGTGGACATCCAGGACGAGGCCCTGATCCGCAAGGCCATCGAGGAGTTTTCCAGGGGCCGGACGACGTTCCTGATCTCCCACAGCATGGGGACGATCCAGTTCGCCGACCGCATCGTCCTGATCGACGACGGCCGGATCGCCGCCGTCGGCACCGACCAGGAACTCAAGCGATCGAGCCCCCTCTATCGACGGCTCCACGACATCCACTATCACCGCGAGAGCGCCTGAGCCGATTGTAGGGCCGGGGCCTGGGCCCTAGCCGAAAACTCGGGCCGGCGGCCTCTTGCCAAGGCCCCGGTCCTCAGATAGTATAGGCCCGTACGAAACACACCCCACGCACCCGTAGCTCAATTGGATAGAGCATCGGTCTACGGAACCGAAGGTTATAGGTTCGAATCCTATCGGGTGTACTTTCAAAAGTCGGCGGCGATCTCGGGATTCGGGCTCATCCGGTCCCTTCGTCGGACGGCAAACTCCTCAACGCCACCCCGCTGTCGGTTGGCCTGGTAAGTGGCCTCGTATCACGGGCGATGGCTCAAGGAACAGACGATCCTCATGGGCTCCGTTCCCGATTCCCCGGGGCGGCCCATTCTGCCGCGAAGCGGTAGCCGCCCCCCCCCTCGGTCCGGATTAACGGAAAGACTTCGGAGCGTCGCCTAGCTTGCGGCGGAGGCCGACGACGATTGCCCGGAGGTCTTAAGCCTCTTTCGAGGCTTGCGGAGCCCAGACCTCCCTGCTGACGCTCCGCCCCGTCGGGGGAACCGGGCCGCCTGGCGATTACGCAGAGTGCCCCTAGGCGTCTCGACCGGTGGGAGGACGTTCGCATCGCGGGATCGATCTCGTCGGGCGCACGCCGCCGCTGCTCCTGTGCGAGAGTCGGACCTGGAGACGGGACGTTAGGAATCCGTCCAGAGGCTCGCGCCGGTGAGTCGGATCGTGCTGGGCTCGGGGGAGGGAATGGGGCACCGTCCAGTTGCGTCCGCGGGCCCCGTCCCCGATCATGGGGCCGATCGACGGGACGTGGGAGGTGGGCGATGCCCAACGACGAAAAGCCGAGGAGTTTCGAAGACGGCGATGCGCGGGCGAAGCCCGAGACGCCCTCGGCTTATACCTGTACGCTTTGCGGGTGCCTGTGCGACGACCTGAGCCTCGTCGTCGCCGAGGACCGGGTGATCGAGGCCGTTTCAGCCTGCGACCTGGCCCGCCCCCGTCTCATCGGGCTGCGGACGACCCCGCTCGCGACCCCTTCGGCGCGAATCCAGGGGCGCGACGCGGATGCGGAGGCGGTGGTCGAGGCGGCCCGGATCCTCGTCGGCGCGAAGGCGCCAGCGATCATCGGCCTCGGGCGGTCGACGAACGAGACCGCCCGCAAGGCGGTCGCCCTGGCGGACCGGATCGGCGCGACGATCGAGGTCGGCGACGCGACGTCGGCCTGGCCACGGATCGCGGCCATGCAGCGCGTCGGGAGCATCGGGGCGACGCTCGGCGAGGTCAAGAATCGCGCGGACGTGGTCGTCTTCTGGGCCTCGGATCCCGTGACGACCCACCCGCGACACCTCGAACGCTATTCCGTCGAGCCGACGGGCCGATTCGTCCCGGAGGGGAGGGGAGGGCGCCGGGTCGCGGTGGTCGACGCCACGACGACGCCGACGGCCCGGCTCGCCGACGTCTTCCTCCAGGTCAGACCGGAGGTCGAGTTGAACGTCTTGCTCGTCCTGCGGGCGCTGGTGCGGGAGACGGCGCTCGACGCGAAGCGGGTCGAGCACGCGACCGGATGCTCGCTCGCCGCGCTGCAAGCCTTCGCGGAAATGCTCCAGGGAGCCCGCTACGGGGCGTGGTTCACCGGGGCCTTCGCCGGCCGAGGGCCGATCGCGGAGGTCGAGGCGCGGCACCAGGCCGTGACCGGGCTGGTGCGCGACCTGAACCGGACGACGCGGTTCGCGGCCCTGGGGTTGGGCGAGGCGGGAAACGCGCACGGCGCAGAATCGGCGCTCGCCTGGCAATCTGGGTTCGCTCCCGGCGTGGACTTCGGCGCGGGCTTCCCGGAGTCGCTGCCGGGGGAGTCGTCGGCGGCCGTGCGACTGAGACGCGGCGATTTCGACTGCGCGATCGTCGTCGGCGGTTCGGCGATCGATTCCATGCCGGGAGACGCGCGAGCCCGCCTCGCGGACAGGCCCTGGATCTTCCTCGGCGACCGCGAGCACGAGGCGTTCGACCTAGCCACGATCGCGCTCCCCGCGACGACGCCGGGGATCGACGAGTCCGGGACTTTCACGCGAGTCGACGGCGTGACGCTGCCGATCCGGAGCTTGCGGCCCGCTTCCTCGCCGAGCGAGGGGGATTGGCTGGTCGCGTTGAAAGAGGCCGTCGAACGACTCACGTCGGAATCGGCCGCTCCGGAGGGGGAGGCGGGATCATGAGCAGCCTGTGCATCGCAGGCGGACGCGTCGTCGACCCGGCGAACGGCGTCGAAGACCGCGTCGGGGACCTCTGGGTTCGTGACGGCCGTATCGTCGCGGCGCCGGCCGATCCGGACGCTCGGGCGGATCGGACGATCGACGCGAGGGGATACGTCGTCATGCCGGGGGGGGTGGACGTCCACTCCCACATCGCCGGCTCGAAGGTCAACGCCGCGCGGATCATGCGGCCGGAAGAGCGCCGCGACGAGGACCGCGTCATGCGGCGATGGCGGGACTTCCGATCGGGAACGATCGGCAGCGTCCCCAGTTCGTTCACGACGGGCTACCAGTATGCAGGGCTGGGCTACACGACGGCCGTCGACGCGGCGATCCCGCCGCTGGGCGCGCGTCACGCCCACGCCGAGTTCGGCGACGTACCGCTGGTCGACAAGGCTATGCTCATCCTGATGGGGAACAACCACGCGATCCTCGACGCCGTCCGCGAGGGCGACTTCGCGCGGGTCGAACGGACCGTGGCCTGGCTGCTGGACTCCTCGAAAGGTTTCGGCGTCAAGGCGGTGAACCCAGGCGGGGTGGAGCAGTGGAAGCAGGGGGGGGGCCGGATCGCCGGCTGGGACGACCGGGTCGACCACTTCGACGTGAGCCCCCGCCAGATCGTCGTCGCGCTGGCGAAGGCCGTCGACTCCCTGGGGCTGCCGCACCCCTTGCATTTCCACGGGCTGAACCTGGGCCTCCCCGGCAACTGGGCGCACGCTCTGGAAGGGATGCAGGCCCTCGACGGACTGCGATTCCACCTGGCGCACGTCCAGTTCCACAGCTACGGCGGCTCGCCCGACCACCCCGAGGACATCGACGCCAAGGTCGAGCCGCTGGCGGATTATGTGAACACCCACGAGGGTGTCACGGTCGACGTCGGCCAGGTGATGTTCGGCGAGACGACCAGCATGACGGCCGACGGCCCCACCGGACACTATCTGGCGAACCTCCTGGGCCGGAAGTGGTACAACCACGACGTCGAACAGGAGGACGGCTGCGGCGTTTCGCCCATCGAGTACCAGGACAAGAATTTCATCCACGCGCTCCAGTGGGCGATCGGCCTGGAGTGGTTCCTCCGGGTCGAGGACCCCTGGCGGGTGGCGATGTCGACCGACCATCCCAACGGGGCTTCGTTCCGCTCTTACCCGGAAGTCATCGCCCTCCTGATGGACAAGAACTTGCGGGACGAGACCCTGGCCCGGCTCCCGGAGCGGGTCAGGGCGAGGAGCGGGCTGGGCGACCTCTCGCGCGAATACACGCTGGCCGAGATCGCCGTCGTCACCCGCGCCGGGCCGGCCCGCATCCTCGGCCTGTCGCACAAGGGCCACCTCGGGATCGGGGCCGATGCCGACGTGACGATCTACGCTCCCGACGACGACCGCCGCCGGATGTTCGCCCTGCCTCGATGGGTGGTCAAGGGGGGCGAGGTCGTCGTCGACGACGGCGAGCTTCGGTCCGCCCCCGGCGGGCGGACGCTCTTCTCCGCGCTGGACGTCGACCCCGAGACCCGGGCCGACCTGGAGCGAAGGCTGGCGGAGGAGGCGTCGTTCCATCCGGCGAACTTTCGCCTGAGCGTCGACGACCTGGCCGGACCTCACGCCGTCTCCCGGCCGAAGCCGGGCTGATCCACGCCCCGACCTGGGTCTTGCGAGAACGCGACGATGTTGCTGGACGGCGTCTTGATCGTGGATACGTTCGCGGAGGCGTTCCCGATGACCGCCGCGCGGGCCATCGTGACGGCCGACTCGACCCGCTGGGCCGAGATCGCGGGCCGGACGATCTCGGGATACGCGACGAGCGTCATCGGCTGCGACGCCGAGGTGGCCGTTGAGCGGCGGCTCTCCCCCAGGGAGACCCCCGACGGCCGTCCCGGCGTCAGCGTCCTGGCCTTCGCCTTCAGCCGCGAGGCTCTGGAAAAGGCCCTGGTAAACCGAGTCGGCCAGTGCGTGATGACCTGTCCGACGACCGCCTGCTACAACGGGCTGCCCGTGGGCGAGAAGTCGATCGTCGTCGGCGGCCGGCTCCGCTACTTCGGCGACGGCTGGCAGATCTCCAAACGTCTGGCCGGGCGGCGTTACTGGCGGCTTCCGGTGATGGACGGCGAGTTCGTCTGCGAGGAGGCCTTCGGCACCGTGAAGGGGGTCGCCGGCGGCAACCTCATCCTCCTGGGGACCGACCCTGCTGGCGTGCTGGCCGCCGCCGAGGAAGCCGTGACGGTCATGCGGACGGTCGAGGGGGTGATCCTGCCCTTTCCGGGGGGGATCGCGCGGTCCGGATCGAAGGTCGGGAGCAAGTACAAGGCCCTCCGCGCCAGCACCAACACCGCCTACGCGCCCGGCCTTCGGGGGTTGGTCCCGACCGACCTGCCGGCCGACGTGCGGTGCGCCTATGAGATCGTCATCGACGGCCTGACCCTGGAGGCCGTCGAGCGGGCCACGGCCGAGGGACTCCGGGCCGGGGCCCGCGCGTCCCGGGGCGTGGTCGCGGCGACGGCGGGGAACTACGGCGGGAAGCTCGGGCCGTTCCACATCCGGCTGCACGACGTTTTGAAGCGCTGAGCGACCCGGACGAAATCCGGCCGCGGCCGGGGGCGGTTTCCCGCAAGAAGGGGGGAATCCCGGCGAATAGACGCGTGCCATGGTTTATCGTGTTCATGGCGTCGGGGACGAAGCGGTCACGACCGGCGCGTCGTCCCCGGAAGTAGGGCTCGATCGCGTCCGCGTGTCGTGGAGAAAAGGGGTCCCCATCATGGAATACCTGATCGGCTTTTTCGTCCTCCTGTTCTTCGGGGGCGTCCTGTTCCTGATCTTCGGCCCCTTCTTCACGGTCCAGCAGCAGTCCGCGGCGATCGTGCAGCGGTTCGGGAAGTTCGCGAGGGTGGGGCATCCGGGCCTGAACTTCAAGGTCCCGATCATCGAGACGATCGCCGGCCGGATCAACCTCCGGGTGCAGCAGCTCGACGTCCGGGTGGAGACCAAGACCGAGGACAACGTATTCGTGCTGGTCGTCGTGTCGGTCCAGTACGCCGTCCTGCCGGACAAGGTGTACGACGCCTACTATCGGCTGATGGACCCGCACATGCAGATGTCGGCGTTCATCTTCGACGTCGTCCGCGCCCGGGTCCCCTTGCAGAAGCTCGACGACGTGTTCGAGAAGAAGGACGAGATCGCCGACGCCGTGAAGAACGAGCTGGCGCACGTCATGTACGACTTCGGCTACGGCATCGTCAAGGCGCTGGTGACCGACATCGAGCCCGACCGCAAGGTGAAGGAGGCCATGAACGAGATCAACGCCGCTCAGCGGCTGCGGATCGCGGCCACCGAGAAGGGCGAGGCCGATCGGATCCTCAAGGTCAAGGCGGCCGAGGCCGAGGCTCAGAGCAAGGCGCTGCAGGGCAAGGGCATCGCCGACCAGCGGCGGGCGATCGTCGAGGGCCTCCGCGAGTCGGTCGACGAGTTCCAGAAGAGCGTCCCCGGCACGAGCGCCCAGGACGTCATGAACCTGGTGCTCATGACGCAGTACTTCGACACGCTCAAGGAGATCGGGGCGACCTCGCGGAGCAACACGATCCTGATCCCGCACACCCCCGGCAACCTCAACGACCTCACGACCCAGATGCGCGACGCCATGATCAGCGCCGACCTGGTCACTCACGAGGCCCGCGTCCGGCCTCGGCCCACGGGCGGCAACGACGTCGCCCACAAGGAATCGGCCGGCCGCGACGGTGGGAAGCACTGACCCATGGCGATGATGCTCCGATGGCGGTCGTCGACCGATCTCCCGGTCGACGGCTCGCCCCTCAAGCCGGAAACCTTCCGCGGGCTGGCGTCGGCCGACGCCGCCCGCGTCCCCCTGCGCGTCGGCACCGCGAGAGCCGAACTCGGCGAATTGTTCGACGTCGATGGAGACGCCCAAGACGAGCGTCTGGTCCTGGAAGGGGACCTGGGCCGCGTCTCGCGGATCGGCCTGGGCATGACGCTCGGGACGCTCACGGTGCGTGGCGACGTCGGCTTCCGGTTCGCCGCCGAGATGACGGGAGGGCTGGCGGAACTCGACGGCTCTTGCCTCGACTGGGCGGGCGCCGAGATGGGCGGGGGGCTCCTCCGCATCCGTGGCGACGCCGGTGACGGCCTGGGGGCCGCCTACCCCGGAAGCCGCCGGGGGATGCGCGAGGGGGTGATCGTCGTCGGCGGCAACGCCGGGAACGACGTCGGGATGCTCCTGCGCCGGGGGCTGATCGCGGTCCGAGGCGGCGTCGGCGCGGGGCTCGGGCGCGGCCTGATCGCCGGGACCATCTTCGCCTGCGGCCCGGTCGGCGGGTCGCCGGGGGTGGGAATGAAGCGCGGGACGCTCGTCCTTTTGGGCCTGGACGATCCGTCGCCGGTCGTCCCGCCGACTTTCGCATTCGCCGGCGGGTTCGTCTTCCCCTATCTGAACCTCTATCAATCGCACCTGGCCGGGTGCGGGATCGAACTCCCCACCGCGGTATCCTCGGCGCTTCTCGACCGCTACAATGGCGATCTGGCGAGCGGCGGCCGGGGCGAGATCCTGGTTCCGCCGCCGCGTCCGGTCCTGACAGTCGTCTCTCCCACCTGAGGCCCGACCCGCCATGACGTCGACCCTCAACGCCCGCGCCGCGCAGATCGTCGAGACGATGATCGCCGGGGCGGAAGATCGCCGGATCGCCTCTCACGAGGTCGACGGCGGCGGCCTGTTCCTCGATTGCGGGATCAAGGCTCGCGGCGGCCTCCGCGCGGGGCTCGACCTGGCGCGGGTCTGCCTGGGAGGGCTGGCGGAGGTGACGATCCCGATGGGCGAGATCGACGGCCGCGCCGTCCCTCTCGTCCAGGTCTGGACGGACCACCCGGTCCGGGCCTGCCTGGCCAGCCAGTACGCCGGGTGGGCGATCTCCGAGGGTAAGTACTTCGCGATGGGCTCCGGGCCGATGCGTGCCGTGCGCGGCAAGGAGCCCGTTTTCGACGCGATCGGCTTCCGCGAGGAGTCTGAGACCGTCGTCGGCGTGCTGGAAACCCGCAAGGCCCCCCCGCCCGAGGTCGTCGCGAAGATCGCCCACGAGTGCGGCGTCGAGCCCTGGAACGTCACGCTGGTCGCCGCCCCCACCGCGAGCCTGGCCGGCGGGTTCCAGATCACGGCCCGATCGGTCGAGACCGCGCTGCACAAGCTGGCGGAGTTGAAGTTCGACCTCGGTCGGATCGTGTCCGCCCACGGGACGGCCCCGCTCCCTCCCATCGCCCGCGACGACCTCGCCGCCATCGGCCGCACGAACGACGCCATCCTTTACGGCGCCCGCGTGGTCCTCCACGTCACCGGCGACGACGAATCCCTCCAGGAGATCGGCCCGCGCGTCCCGTCGTCGGCCTCGCGCGACTTCGGCGAGCCCTTCGCCGCCATCTTCGCCCGCTACAATAACGACTTCTACGCCGTCGACCCCCACCTGTTCAGCCCGGCCGAGGTCGCCTTCCAGAACCTCGACACCGGCCGAACCCACGTCTTCGGCGCACCCCGCCCCGAGATCGTCGCGCGGTCGTTCTGGGGATGATCGACGCGCCATGCCGACTTTCGCCGCCTTGGTATCGGGAACGGGATGGCACGTCGAGGACCTGCTGCGCGCGGCCTCGGCGCTGGACGTCTCGCTGCACGTCCTGCCGTTCGACGAGGTCGAGGCCGCCGTCGGAAGCGGGGCGGGGCGGGTCTCGGCGGGAGGCGTCGCGCTGGAGGCGGTCGACGGCGTGCTGGTGCGGATGATGCCGCCCGGGGGGCTGGAGCAGGTCGTCTTCCGCATGGACGCGCTGCACCGACTTGAAGTGGTCGGCGTGCCGGTCTGGAACCCTCCTCGAGCCGTGGAAGCGGCCGTGGACAAGTACCTGACGCTGAGCCTGCTCGAACGTCGCGGCCTCCCCGTTCCGGCGACGTGGGCCGGTCAGACGGCGGCTGCGGCGCTGGTGGCCTTTGACGAATTTGGGGGGGACGTCGTGGTCAAGCCCCTGTTCGGCTCGGAGGGGCGGGGGCTGATGCGCGTGAGCCACCGCGAACTGGCCTGGCGCAGCTTCCACGCGCTCGAACGCCTGGGCTCGGTGATCTATCTCCAGAAGTGGATCCGGCATCCCGGCCACGACCTGCGGCTGTTCGTGCTCGGCGGCCAAGTCCTCGGGGCGATGCGTCGCACGGCCCAGGGGGACGAGTGGCGGACCAACGTCGCGATCGGCGGCAAGGCCGAAGCGTGGACGCCCGACGCCGAGGCCGAACGGCTGGCCGTCGCCGCGACCGAGGCCGTCGGCGCCGTGTTCGCCGGGGTGGATCTGATCGAGGACCTGGACGACGGCCGTCGCGTGCTGATCGAGGTCAACGCCGTGCCGGGCTGGCGGGCGCTGTCGCATGCGACGGGCCTCGACGTGGCCGCCGCCCTCCTCGGATCCTTGCGCGAGGCCGTGCGGTGAACGAACTCTCGACCGGCATGCTGGCGCAGGTCGCCTGCCTCCTGGAAGCCACCGCGCGGAAGCCCGGAAACGTGCATCGGTTCGCCGACTTCCGCGACCTGGACTATCTGGACTTCCTGCTCGCCGCGGCGGCCGTGGCGGGCCCGCTCGACCGTGCGCTCGAAGAGGGGGTGGGAGTCGCCGTACTCGCCGCCGTCGAGGCGACGCGAAAGGTCGTCGCCACGAACGCGAACCTGGGGATCATCCTCCTCCTCGCGCCCCTGGCCGCCGTTCCCAGATCGGAACCCCTCGCCGAGGGCCTTCCTCGCGTGCTCGCGGCGACGACGGTCGACGACGCCCGACTCGTCTACCAGGCGATCCGCCTGGCGAACCCCGGGGGCCTGGGACGCGCCGAGGAGCAGGACGTGGCCGACGAGCCGACCATCACGCTCCGCGACGCCATGATCCTGGCCGCCGACCGCGACCTCATCGCCCGCCAGTATGCGAACGGCTTCCAGCAGGTCCTTGACGAAGGCCTCCCCGCGCTTAAGCGTCGCCAGGCCCCTGGTCGACCGCTCGAAGCGGCGATCCTCGGCGCGTTCCTGGAACTGCTCGCCGACCATCCCGATTCCCTGATCGCGCGGAAGACGGACGAGGCGACCGCCCGCGAGGCGTCGCGCCGCGCCCGGCTGGTGCTCGACGCCGGCTGGCCCGAGAGCGGCGACGGCCTCGCGCACGCTCGCGACCTGGACCGCTGGATGCGCGAGGATCAGAACCTCCGCAACCCGGGCGCGACGGCCGACCTCGTCGCGGCGGTCTTGTTCGCCGCACTCCGCGATGGGACAATCAGCCTGCCTCGACCGCCCGGCCCGGCCTCCTGGTCCGGCGGACCGGCCTACTGATCGTCGCATGTTTTCAAGGATGCCAGCCGTGCCCGTCTCGCGCTTCAAGGTCCGCGTCACGAAGGATTACCTGGTCTTTTCGTCGGGGCATTTCATCACCTTCGACGGCGACCACTGCGAGCGCATCCACGGCCACAACTACCGGGCGGCCGTGGAAGTGGACGGCGACCTCGACGCCAACGCGTACGTCGTCGACTTCATCGCCCTCCGCGACATGACGCGGGTGATCACCGACGAACTCGACCACAGGATGCTCCTCCCCGCCAAGAGCCCGCTCATCGCCCTGGAAGTCGTCGGCCCGAACACCGTCGCCCGCTACCGCGACCGATACTGGAGCTTCCCCAGCGACGAGTGCGTCGTCCTGCCGATCGCGAACACGACGGCCGAATTGATCGCCGAGTACATCGCGGGTCGGCTCCTCGAAGCCATGAAAGCCCGAGGTTGGCCCTCCCCGCGCACCCTCCGCGTCGAGGTCGAGGAGTGCTTCGGTCAGTCGGCCGAGATCGAGCTAACCCCCTGAGCTTTCGAGAAAACGCTCCAGAGCCCGGCGATCGATCCGGCCGTCATGCAAGGCCGAGCCGACCAGCACGGCCGACGCACCTCGATCTCGGCATTCGTCCAGGTCCTCGATCCGAGAGACGCCCCCGCCGACCGTGATCTCGGCGTGGGGATGGGAGCGGAGCAAGGAATCCAGGAGCCGTTCCGTGCCCATTCCCGAGCCCCTTCCCACCCGGCTCAGGTCGAGCAGGATGAGCCGGCCGACGCCCATGTCGAGGATCCGAAGCCCCAGGGCCGTGGCGTCGTCTTCAGGCCAGGCCTCGCGCCTCGGCGTGATCGGTCGGCCGTCCCGGAGGTCCAGGCTGACGATCAGGCGGTCGGGGCCGCACGCGTCGAGGAGATTTGCGAGGGCGTCCGGCCCTCGCAGGGTTTCCAGGCCGGCGACGACGCGAACCCGGTCGAGGGCGAGGAGGGGGGCGACGTCGCGCTCATCGCGGACTCCCGCGTCGAGCCAGAGGCCCAGGCCGAGATCGACGATTTCCGCATTGCGTGTCGGATCCCCCTCGCCGCTCGTGATCGCGTCGAGGTCGGCCAAGTAGACCGTCGCCAGGCCGAGTGAATCGCGGAAGGCCCTCGCAAGTTCCCGAAGGCCGGGCGAGGGGTGTAGGATGCTTCGCAACGGCCGATACCGCGCCCGATCGCCGCCGACCGCGTGGACGGCCTGCCCGCCCAGAACGTCGAGCACCGGAATAACCTGGAACTTCGATTTCACGATGAACTCGCCCGAATCCGCGACGATCCTGCTCCACGAGTACGTGACCGGCGGCGGCCTGGCCGGCGAGCCCTTGCCCGAGTCCTGGGCGCTCGAAGGCGCCGCCATGCGAAGGGCCCTCGCGGCCGAGTTCGCCGCCGCCACGCGCGGTTCGATCCGCGTGCTCGTCACGCTCGACCCCCGCACCCCGCCCGACGTCGGTCCCTGGGAAACGGCCGTGGTCGACTCGCTCGACCGGTTGGAATCGCTGGCCCGGCGGGACGATTATACGCTCCTGATCGCGCCGGAAACGAGCGGCGTCCTGGAGGACATGACCCGTCGCCTGATCTCGGCGGGCTGCCGGTTGCTGGGCTCCGAGCCGGATGCGGTCGCGCTCACGGCGGACAAGCCGGCGCTCGGCGAATGGCTCGATCGTCACGGCGTGCAGACGCCCCGTTCCCGCGTGCTCGAACCTGGAGAGACGCCGCCGCCGAGCTGGGCCTATCCCGCCGTCGTCAAGCCCGTCGACGGGGCCGGCTCGATGGACACGTTCCGGATCGATGGGCCGGACTCGTTCGAGAGGCTGGCCAGATCGACGACGCCCCGGCTGTTGCAGGAGTTCGTCGCCGGCGTCGTGATGAGCGCCACGTTCCTGGTGTTCGCGGGGCGGGCCCGACTGATCGCGATCGGAGAGCAGAAGATCGAGCGATGCGGCGGGCGATTCGGCTATCGCGGCGGGAGGCTTCCGATCGAGCTTCCCGGGGCCGTCCAGATCCTCACGCGCGCCGTCGAGTCGGTCTCGGGGCTTCGCGGGCTCATCGGCGTCGATTTCATCCATGATGAGGAACGGGACGGAGTCGTCGTTCTGGAGATCAACCCGAGGCCGACGACTTCCTGCGTGGGTCTCTGTCGGCTGCTGCCGCCGGGGCTGCTCGCCGACGCCTGGCTGACCGGGATCGAGAATCCGGCGGCCTGGGACGAAGTGATGGATCGGATCGACGGGGCCGTCGCGGGATCGAGACCCGTCGAGTTCGAGGCGTCGGGCCGGGTCTGGGCGCTCGACCACAAGCTGAGAGGATCGCGATCGTGATCGACGTGAACTGGCTCGCCCTCGACGTGGGGGGCGCGAACCTCAAGGCGGCCCATTCGGGCGGCGCGACCCGTTCCTCGCCGTTCCCGGTCTGGAAGGAGCCCGATCGCCTGGCCTCGGCGATCGCCGAACTGGCCGCGACGTTCCCCCCGTTCGACCGGGTCGCGACGACGATGACCGCCGAGCTTTGCGACTGCTTCGAAACCAAACGAGAGGGAGTCTTGCGGATCGTCGACGCGCTTCGCGAGGCGTTGCCGGGCCGACCGCTCGCCTTCTGGGGGATCGACGGGCGATTCCGTGACGAGGCCTCGATTCGAAATCTGCCCCTCGTCGCCGCGGCGTCGAACTGGCTGGCCCTTGCGACCGTCGCGGCGAGGACGGTGGGAGATAAGCGGGCGATCCTCATCGACGTCGGAACCACCACGACCGACCTGATCCCGCTCGACGCCGGGCGGGTGGCGGCTCGGGGCCGGACGGACCTCGAGCGGCTCAGGAACGCCGAGTTGGTCTACGCCGGCGTGGCGCGTACTCCCGTTTGCGCCCTGGCCGTCGAACTGCCGTTCCAGGGGGCGTCGACGGGACTGGCGGCGGAGTTCTTCGCGACCACGCGCGACGTGTACCTGACCCTCGGCGACCTGTCCCCCGTCCCCGACGATCAAGGGACCGCCGACGGCCGCCCCGCGACCCGCGAGCGAGCCGGAGAACGCCTGGCGCGGATGGTCTGTGCCGATCGCGAGTCGTGTTCCGCGCGGGACGTCGAAGAGCTGGCGAGGGCCGCGGACGCGGTCTTGCTGGATCGGCTGGTCCGGGCGGCGAGGCAGGCTTGCGCGGCGACGATCGGGACGCCCGAGGTCGCCGTCGTGTCGGGCTCGGGAGAGTTCCTCGCGCGTCGCGTCGCCGAGGCGGTCGTCGGACCGTCGGGCGTCATTCGACCGCTCGGCTCGCTCTGGGGATCGGGCGCCTCGGGAGCCGCATGCGCGCACGCCCTGATCGAACTGGCGAGAGAGGGGGGGGCGATCCATGCCGCCGAAGCCTGACG
Source organism: Planctomyces sp. SH-PL62 (assembly GCF_001610895.1). Lineage (NCBI taxonomy): Bacteria > Pseudomonadati > Planctomycetota > Planctomycetia > Planctomycetales > Planctomycetaceae > Planctomyces > Planctomyces sp. SH-PL62. Next base: position 1,408,076 of record NZ_CP011273.1, read on the forward strand.
ACCGTCCGATCGTCGTCGTGAAGGTCGGGGGGAGTCTGCTGGACTGGACCCCGTTGATCGCGCGGTTGGAGAAGTACCTGACGCAAAGCGTACGGGACGCTCGCGTCGTCCTGATCGTGGGGGGGGGCCGATCGCCGACGCCGTGCGGAAGCTGGACGAGGCGCGGGGACTCGGCGCCGTTCCGGCCCATCGCCTGGCGCTGGGAGCGATGGATCTGACGGCCGAGATGCTCGCGGGGGAGTTGGCCGGATGCCGCCTGGTCCGCGAGCTTTCCGAGCTTCCCGCCGCCTGGCGCGCCGGACTCCGACCGATCCTCGCCACCCGCCGCTATCTGGAGGAGGTCGACGAGACCGCCCCCGATGCCTTGCCGCGTAGCTGGGGGACCACCTCCGATTCGATCGCGGCCCGGATCGCCGAGAGGCTGGGGGCGGCTCGGCTGATCCTGCTCAAGAGCCGCGCCGCCGCTGTCTCATCGCGACATGAGGCGGCGGAGGCCGGATTGGTCGACCCCGTGTTCCCGATAGCCTCGGCGGCGCTGGAGTGCGTGGAGATCGTTGCATTCCGCCAACCCGAGTGGGACGTCCGCCGACTCGGCGCGTGAACGCTTGACCCTGCGAGCGGCCTGGCGGACAATCGCGAAGCCGCCGGGACGACGCCCGGCGAGGCCGCTTCGCGCCCCGGATCGGCGCGATCGAACATCCCCATGCTCGGATCGGACGAATCGACGATGGCCCATTCCCGACTGGTCGCCCTGGATCATCCCGACCTGCCCCCGTTCTCGCTCTCGCCCCGGCTCCGATCGCAACTGGTCTACTTCCAGGCCGCGCCCAGTGCGCCCGAACATCCCGCCGAACTGGGCGAGAAGGAATACTGGTTCGATCGCGACGAGGTCGCCAAGTGGGTGATGGAAGGGGTCTTCTATCTCGTCTCGCCGCTCGACACCGAGAACGCGACCGAGGTCGAGCTGACCGAGGAGCAGGACGCCTTGCTGACCTGGCTGGATTTCAACAAGGTGCGGCATGCTCGGGTCGTCGAGTGAGCGGCCGTCCGCTCACGCCAGGATCGGCGTGACGAGTTCGCCGTGGACGTCGGTGAGCCGCATGTCTCGGCCGCCGAACCGGAAGGTCAGGCGCTTGTGGTCCAGGCCGAGCAGGTGCAGCATGGTGGCGTGGAGGTCGTGGATCGTGACCTGATCGACCACGGCGTGATAGCCATAGTCGTCGGTCTCGCCGTGGATCACCCCCCCCTTGATCCCGCCGCCAGCTAGCCAGACGGTGAAGCCGAACGGGTTGTGGTCGCGGCCGTCGCTCCCCTGGGCCATCGGCGTGCGGCCGAACTCGCCCCCCCAGAAGACCAGGGTGGAGTCGAGGAGCCCTCGGCCTTTCAGGTCGGCGAGGAGGCCGGCGATGGGCCGATCCACGGCGAGGGCGTTGCGCTCGTGCCCGTCCTTGAGGCTCGAATGCTGGTCCCAGCGGTCGTGGCCCACGGACGGGCACAGGACCTCGACGAACCGGACCCCGCGCTCGACGAGACGGCGGGCGATCAGGCATTCGCGGGCGAAAATCCGGGTCGGCTCGAAGGCGTCGTCCAGGCCGTACAGGCTGCGGGTCGCGGCGGATTCCCCGTCGAGCTGCATGAGGTCCGGGACGGCCGACTGCATCTTGTAGGCCAGCTCGTAATTGGCGATCGCGGCCTCGAGCGCGTCGGGCCGGCCCATCCGTTCGGCGACGCCCCGATCGAGGTCGCGGATCAGGTCGAGTTTGCGGAGCTGGCCGCCGGGCGCGGATTCGACCGGTCGGATGTTGGCAACGGCCTCGGCGGCGGGGCGGAAGACCGATCCCTGGAATGTCGCCGGCAGGAATCCGTTGCTGAAGCAGTCCAGGCCGCCTGGCGGGATCAGGCCGCCGTCGAGCACGACGAAGCCCGGAAGGTTCTCGCTCTCGGCCCCCAGCCCGTAGGTGGTCCAGGCCCCGTGGCTCGGACGCCCCTGAAGGCCGCTCCCGGTGTGGAGGAAGTAGTTGGCCGCCGTATGCTCCGAGAATTCCGAGGTCATCGACCGGACGATCGCCAGGTCGTCGACGTGGCGCGCGACGTGGGGGAAGAGGTCGCTGACCGGGGCGCCGCTTTCGCCGTACCGGCGGAACTTCCAGGGGGATTTGAGGACCGCGCCGACGTTGTTGAACTGGGTCGGGGCGGTCTTCACCGCGATCGGCTTCCCATGCTCGCGGTCGAGCCGCGGCTTGGGATCGAACGTATCCATCTGCGACGGCCCGCCGTCCATGTACAGGAAAATGACGCTTCGCGCCTTCGCCTGATGGTGGAGCCCCCCCGGCACGGCGTCCGCACCGAGGCTCGGCCGGGGGAGCAAGGCGGAGAGCGCCATCGCCCCGAAGCCGTTGGCGCATCGAACGAGCATCTGGCGGCGGGTGGCCGGGGCTGCGAATCGGCCGCAATGCATGGCGATGGCTCCACGAGGCCCGGCGTCGACGTTCAATCGACGTAGACGAATTCCTTGACGTTGAACAGCGCGTGGCCGAGGTCCGCCCAGACGGCTCGGGGAGACGACGGCTCGACCCCCTTCCTCGCCTCCAGGTAGGCCGAGCATCGCGTGATCTCCTCGACCGTCGGCGCCCGGCCGAAGGCCTCTCGGTACAGCCTCTCGATGCGCCCTACGTCGTCCTGATCCGCCCCGACTTCGGCGAGCAGGCGGCCCGCCCAGGCGTCGGCCAGTTCCAGGACCAGCGGGTCGTTGAGCAGGGTGAGGGCCTGAGCCGGGACGTTCGACGCATGCCGCCGGCCGATCGTCGAGAACGGCACGGGGGCGTCGAAGACCTGGAACATCGGGTTCAGGAAGTTGCGCCGGACCTGCAAGTAGAGGCTCCGTCGGCCCTGGCCGTCGAGCGGGCCGCTCGTGGCGGGGCGTCCCCGGCCTTCCATGAACGGCGAGAGGTGCGGGGCCACGCTCGGCCCTCCCACCCGTCGATCCAGCCGCCCCGAGACGGCCAGCAGGGCGTCGCGGACGGCCTCGGCTTCCAGGCGTCGGACGTTCATCCGGTGGAGCAGGGCGTTGGTCGGGTCGATGCGATCGGCGTCCGGGGTCGCCCGGCTGGCCATCCGGTAGGCGGCCGATCCCAGGATCAGCCGGTGCATGGCCTTGATCGACCAGCCGCGGCGGACGAATTCCGAGGCCAGCCAGTCGAGCAGTTCGGGATGGGTCGGAGCCTGGCCCATCACGCCGAAGTCGTCGGGCGACCGGACGAGACCCTCGCCGAAATGCTGCTTCCAGATCCGGTTGACCAGGACCCGCGGCGTGAGCGGATTCGTGCGGACGTCCACCAGGGCGTAGGCCAGGTCGAGCCGTCCGCTGCCGGAGGTCGAGGGAGAAGGGGCGGCGCCTCCCAGAACTGCGAGGACCCGCCGTGGGACGGCCTCGCCGAGGGTCCTGGAATTGCCGCGCAGCATGACGAACTCATCCTCGCCGTCGCCGTCGACGGCCGCCGGGGCCAGGATCGGGTCGGGGACGCGCGACTCGATCTCGCGGTACTCCGACAACGCCGCTGCGAGGCGGGAGGCCAGGGGGGAGTCGCCGGTCTGAAGTTCACGGATCAGGTCGTCGACGGCGATCGTCGCGGGAGCGGGTGGAGGGGGAGCGGGCGCGCCCGGCTCGTCGGCCTCGCGGACGGCGAGGATCGCCAGCCAACCGCGCCCGTCGACCGGGCGGGCGGTCGCGCCGGTGAACTCGGCGGTGGCTCCGTCGCAGGCTTCGATGTACGCTCGATGGCCGAGCCAGGTCCGCACGTCGAAGCCCATCCATGACGGCCCGCCTTTCGCGTCGACTCCCCTGGTCAGGCCCCCGTAGATCGGGTCGCGGACCTTCTCGAAACCGTCGATCACGATGTTGAACCGCCCGCCGCTCCCCGATGCCAGGACTTGCAGGAATGGCTTGCGGATCGTGAACGTGGGTGAGCGGACGACCCCCTGGAGACGGTCCGAGACCAGCCCGCTGTGGAGCGATCCCGCGTGCGCGGCGACCAGCCGTGGAGCCTCCTCGCGCAGATCGACCCGGAAGCCTCGCGCCTCGTTCGCGATCTCGAAAGCGTCTCCGCTCGCTCGCCAGGCTGCGAGCCTTCCCGGCGGGAAGTCGCCGTCGGGCGTCGGGATCGCAGGGCCGGGGCCGAGGAGCGCCTCGATTGCGTCCTTCCGATCTACGGGGAGCCGCGCGGCGGCCTCGTCGAGCAGGTCGGCTAGGCTCTCCTTCCGGGCCTTCAGGTCGGCGACGATCGGGTCGATGCGGATGTGGGAATCCAGGAACGCCTGCTGATGCCGCGTGCCTCGCAGGAAGCCGGCCAGGGCGTAATAGTCGCGGGCGCTGATCGGATCGAACTTGTGGTCGTGGCAGCGGGCGCAGCTCACCGTGAGGCCCATGAACGTCTTGGACAGCACGTCGATCTGATTGTCGACTCTCCGCACGCCCTCATCGCGGACGTCAAGCGGGGAGTGGACGCCTTCGCCCAGCCAGTAGAACCCGGTGCCCCGGACCGACTCGTTCGAGCCGTCGACCGGATCGCGCCGGGGGGTCGCCAGCAGGTCGCCGGCGATCTGCTCGACGACGAATTCGTCGTATGGGAGATCCCGGTTGAAGGCCCGCACGACGTAATCGCGGTACTGCCAGGCGTTCAGCAGGTCATAGTCGAACTCGTGCCCGGCCGTCTCGGCGAACCGTACTAGGTCGAGCCAGTGCCGTCCCCAACGCTCGCCGTACTGGGGGCTCGCGAGCAGCCGGTCGACGAGCCGCTCATAGGCCCCAGGATGCTCATCCGCAACGAACGCCGAGACCTCCTGGGGAGTAGGAGGGAGGCCGATCAGGTCGAAGGTCAGGCGACGAATCAGGGTTTGCCGATCGGCTTCTCCGGCCGGTTCCAGGCCGCGACCGGCCATCGCCGCGAGCAGGAATCGGTCGATCGGGCTTCGCACCCAGTCGGCGCGAGGGCCTTCGATCGCCGGCGGCTCGACCGCTCGGATCGGCTGGAAGCTCCAGAACTCGGCGCGACGAGAGAACTCCGGCGAACCGTCGAGGCCCGTTCGCGGGCCGGCCGAGGCCGTCGGTTCGGCCTCCACGCCCCAGGGCGCGCCGCGAGCGACCCACTGCGCGAGGATCTCGATCTCCTCGGGGGGCAGCTTGGATTTCGGCGGCATCTTGAGGTCGCCGTAACGGATCGCGTCGACGAGCAGGCTCGAGTCGGGGTCTCCAGGTTCGACGGCGGGGCCCAAGGTCCCGCCGTCCAGGACCGCCGCGCGGGAGTCGAGCCGAAGGTCCCCCTTCTGCTTTTCGGGCCCATGGCAGCCGACGCAACGCTCCACGAAGATCGGCCGGACTTGCTTTTCGAAGAACTCGACCGCCGCGGGGTCGCCCGACGCAACGGGTTCCTCGGCCGCGGCGAAGGTCGCGAGGGCGAGCAGGGCGGCGAGCCCGAAGGCGGTCCGGCGGGATCGTGCACGCGTCATAGGTCAGCCCCGAAGTGGTCGCGCCCGTCGCCAGACCAGTTGATGAACAAAGATTCTACAGGGCTGCCGGCGGTTTCGCCACCTCGACTCACCGTCGCGGCGCCGACCAACCGGGGGGCGTCGGCTCGAATCGTCGACGGCACTGGTTTTGCTTCCACCTTCCCTCATCCGTCCGCCCCGCCTTCGATCGGGGAAGGGCTGTCGAGGAGGCACCCGTCTTGAACAAGCGCCCCGCAGCCGTGGCGGACGACGTCCGCGTCCTGGCGATGGCGGTCCACGACCGACTTTGCACCGCGTATGGTTGTCCGATCCCTTATTTCCACGAGTTCGACCCGCTGAGCGAACTGGTCTCGTCGCTGCTGTCGCACCGGACGCGCAACGCCGAATCGGGCCGGGCGTTCAAGCAGTTGCGGTCGCGGTTCGGGACGTGGGAGTCGGTGCGAGACGCGCCGACGGCCGAGGTGCAGGAAGCTGTAGCACCCTGCACCTGGCCCGAACAGAAGGCCCCGCGAGTCCAGCAGGTCCTCCGCGCGATCACCGAGCGTCGCGGCGGGGAGTTGTCGCTCGACTTCCTCGCGGGCCTGCCGGTGGTCGAGGCTCGCGCCTGGCTTGAGGAACTCCCCGGCGTGGGGCCGAAGACCAGCGCCGCGACCTTGCTTTTCAGCCGCTTGCGGATGCCGGCCCTTCCGGTGGACAGTCATCACCACCGGGTCGCCGTGCGACTGGGATTGATCCCCGCATCCGTGGCCGTCGGCCCGTCGCACGCCCTACTCGAAGCCCAGTTGCCGGCCGATTGGTCGGCGCAGCAGGTGTACGACAACCACGAGGCGTTGATGCTCCACGGCCAGAGGGTGTGCCACCACGCGCATCCCCAATGCGCGCGGTGCGTCGTCCTCGACCTCTGCCCGTTCGGGCAATCCCGGACGGGAGGGGCGGCTAGAACCGCAGATGACGATCGCGCGCGGTGACTTCCCACTCGTCGACGACGCGGCCGTCGACGACGACCAGGAGCCGACGGTGCAGGGCGGAGGTCGGGCAGACATGGGTGGGGATGGCGAGCAGCGGTTCGCCGATGCGCAGGTGGTCGACCGAAGGGGATTCGATGACCAGATGCTCCTCGCTGTGGACGATGAACTTCGCATCGGGCAGGGCGGGGAGGAAGGCGCGTGGGCCGGACGGGTCGGCGGCGACGGCCTTGTGGCCGAGGTCCAGGCAGGCGCGGCCGGGACGGGGCCGGCTCACCAGGCGGGTGAGCAGAAGCGCGGCGGGGGTGAAGGGGAGATCGGGGAACTTCGTCGCGTAGCTGTGATCGTGGTAGGTCACCGTGCCGGGCGAGCACTCGGCGCCGGGGGCGTGGAACGAGGCGTGGATGGCGAAGGTCGGCGTCCCCCCCATCACCAGGCGGGAAACCGGCAGCCCCTGCGAGATCAGGCGGTCGCGGAACGACAGCACGACTTCCTCGGCGGCCCTGGCTGCGCGGGTCCGCGTCTCCAGGTCGGGGTCGTTCAGGTGTCCGTCGTACGCGTGGAGGCCGTCGGGAGTGAGGCCCGGCAGCCGAGCGAGGCTCTCGTAGAGGGTGAAGGCGGCGTCGTCGGGGGCGATCCCCGTCCTCCCCATACCGACGTCCAGGTCGATGAGCGTCGGGATCGGCCCGACGCGTCCGCTCGCGGCCTGGGAGAGCTGCTGGGCCGCGTCGGGCGAATCGACCAGGGCGCGGAACGTCGTTTCGGGGAAGGCGGCGATCAGGCGGACGTACCGATCGGGATTGGGGCCGACCAGCGGATAGGCGAGCAGCACGTCGTCCGCACCCGCCTCGGCGAGCATTTCGGCCTCGGCGATGGTGGCGCACTTATGCTTGCGGACGCCGCGCTTCAGGAACATCCGGATCACGTCGGCCGACTTGTGGGTCTTCGCATGCGGGCGGAGGCGGTCGACGCCCCCCGCGATCTGGATCATCGCGTCCAGGTTTCGCTCCACGAGGTCGCGAAAAATCAGGAGCGAGGGGCTCTCCAGGGGGTCGGGATCGAGCAGTTGATAAGGCGGGGCGTCGATCATGGCTGGGCTTTCGGCGGGAGGAGGTCGGTCACGGCGGCGGTCATCGCGCGGACGCCGACGGCGACGCTGGCCTCAGCCTCGGGGTGGTACAACTTCGAATGGAGGCCGGGCAGGGGGAGGCCCCTGGCCTCGGCCTCCTGGATGCGCTCGCGAGGGACGGTCCCGAGCCAGAACATCATGATCGGCACGCCGTCCTGGGCGTAGAGCGCGAAGTCCTCCGACCCCATGACCGGGTCGACCACGGAGACGTGATCCTCGCCGAGCGCCCGCTTCAAGACCGGCGCGAGCCGCTCGTACAGCCCCGGGTCGTTCGACGTCTCGGGCGTGCTCCCGACGATCTCGACGGTCGGCTCCGGGGCCTGGTGGGCGGCGGCCAGGGCCTTGACCCGCCGCTCGATCCCCTCGATGAGACGGAGCCGGATCGACTCCTTGTAGGAGCGGAGGGTGAGCTGGAGCCTGACCTCGTCCGGGATGATGTTGTGCTTGGATCCGCCGTGGATCGAACCCACCGTGATCACGGCCGGGTCGGTCGGCGGGATGTCCCGGCTGACGATCGTCTGGAAGTCGAGGATCGCCAGCGCGGCCAGCACGATCGGATCGACGGCCTTGTCCGGCATCGCGCCGTGCCCCCCCCGGCCCCGGACGACGACGTCCAGCGAGGTCGAGTTGGCGAGCATCGGGCCCGGCCGGAAGTAGACGTCGCCGACGGCCCCGTCGGCCTTGCAGTGCAGGGCGAGTGCGAAATCGGGTTTGGGGAACCGCGTGTAGAGCCCGGCGTCGAACATGCCGCGGGCCCCGTTGAGGGTCTCCTCGGCGGGCTGGGCGACAAGGAGCACGGTCCCCGACCAGCGGTCTTTGTGCTCGGCCAGCCAGGCCGCCGTGGTGATGAAGCAGGTCATGTGGAGGTCGTGCCCGCAGGCGTGCATCACGCCGACGTCGCGGCCCTGCGGGTCGAGCCCGCGGGCCTTGCTGGCGAAGGGGAGACCCGTCTCCTCGGTGACGGGGAGGCCGTCCATGTCGGTGCGAAGCAGGACCACGGGGCCGGGGCCGTTCTCCAGGACGCCGACGACGCCGTGCCCGCCGACGTCGGTCGTCACCTTCGCGCCGAGCTTCGTCAGCTCCTCCGCCATCCTCGCGGAGGTGTGGACCTCCTGCGACGACAGCTCGGGATTCTGGTGCAGGTCGGTGTAGAGCTTCGTGACGACCTGGCGGCGAGCTTCGAGCCACGGGGCGATCCGCTCCGGGGCGGGGGGCTCGTCGCCGAGGACCGGGCCGACGATCGCGAGGGTCGAGAGGACGACGAGCAGGCTGGATCGCATGGAACGTGCTCCCCCGGGGGTGGTCATTCGAGCCCGTGCTGCTTTTGCCAGGCGACGGCCTTGGCGTGCTCGGCCTCGGGGATCTTGCCGCAACGCTGGAAGATCACGGAGAGCGCGGTGTAGCTGAAGGCGTCCTCGGGCTCCAGCTCGACGACCTTCTGGGCGTGGGCGATGGCCTTGTCGGCCTCGGCGAGGTCGGCGTAGAGCTTGGCGAGCATGCCGTGGCCGATGGCGAAGGCCGGGTCGGCGGCCACGGCCTCTTCGAGCTTGGCGACGGCGCCGGGCTTGTCGCCCTGGTCGCGGAGATCGACGGCCTGGTCGTACAACTGGTCGGGGGTCGACATGGGAGGTCCTGGGGGAAGGGGGATCGGCGGGGCCGCGACGAAACGGGCCGCCAAGGCCCCATTCTAGGCGGATCGTCCCACGTCCGCCAGCGCGACGGGTACGACCCGACCTGTCGTCGCGCCGAGGTTCCTCGCGTTTCGGTCGATCAGCGACTAAAATAGTCTATGCGTCCCCGCGGCGGGGCCGGGAGCGCGACTTCGCGAGGGACGGCCATGCTGCTGGCATACAACGATGAAGGGACCGGTCCGGTCGTCGTGCTGCTCCACGGCTTCCCCTTGAGCCGCGCGATGTGGGCCGAGCAGGTCCGCGCCCTGAGCCCCTCGTTCCGCGCGATCACGCCGGACCTCCGCGGCCACGGCGAATCGCCCGCCCCCGACGCCGTCTACACGATGGACCAGATGGCCGAGGACGTCGTGGAAATGCTCGACGGCCTGGGCGTCACGGAGCCGGTGGCGATGGGAGGCCTCTCGATGGGGGGCTACGTCGCGCTGGCGCTGGTCCTGAAGCATCCCGAGCGGGTGCGAGCCCTGATCCTGGCCGACACCCGAGCTGCGGCCGATACGCTCGATGCGGCCCGGCTGCGCGAGGAGTCGGCGAGGGGAGTGCTCCAGGCGGGCCACCCCGGGGCGATCGTCGAGGCGATGCTGCCGCGCCTGTTCGCGGAATCGACGATCCGGGATCGCCCGGCCCTCGTCTCGCCGATCCGGGCGATGATGGAGGCCACCTCGGCGTCGGGCGTCGCGGGGGCCCTCCGGGGCATGGCCGCCCGGCCCGACCGTCGTGAAGACCTGAGAACGATCACGGTTCCGACCCTCGTGGTGGTCGGCGAGAAGGACGCGATCTCGCCGCCGGACGAGGCCCGAGCCATCGTCGAGGCGCTCCCCGACGCGCGGCTCGCCGAGATCCCCGAGGCGGGCCACCTCTCGCCCGTCGAGAATCCCGAGGCGTTCAACGCCGCCATCCTCGATTTCCTGCGGAATCCGACCTGAGGCGAGCTTCCATCCAACGAGAACGGGTCCGGAACCGCACGTCGCCGGCGGGTTTCGCGAGCGGCCCGCCACACGGGTCCTGGGCGACGGCGGGGTGAACGGTTTATGCCTGATTCGCGCGAAGAGAGCCTGATCGCCACGGCGGCCGGGCTGCAAGAGCTGGTCGAACACATCCGCGAGGAACGCCGGTTCGGCTTCGACACCGAGTTCGTGTCCGAGGACACGTTCGAGCCGGTGCTCTGCCTGATCCAGGTCGCGACCTCGCGGCGGCTGGCCGTCGTCGACCCTTTGGCGGTCGGCGACCTGGAGCCCTTCTGGAAGGTGGTCCTCGACCCCGAGATCGACGTGGTGATGCACGCCGCGGGCGAGGACATGCGGATCTGCCTGATGCGCACCGGGGCGCTCCCCGCGCGGGTGTTCGACGTCCAGATCGCGGCGGGACTGGTGGGCTACAGCTACCCGCTGTCGCACACCAATCTGGTGGGGCAGGTCCTCCGCGCGACGATCTCCGGCAGCGAGACCCGCACCGACTGGCGGCGGCGGCCGCTGACGGCCGCGCAGGTCCGGTACGCGCTGGACGACGTCCGCTTCCTCCTGGACCTCCAGGCTCGGCTGGGCGGGGAACTCGACCGGCTGGGCCGTCGGGAGTGGGCGGACTCCGAATTCCAGGACTTCATGGTCTCGGTCGAGGAGCGCGCCGATCAGGACCGCTGGCGGCGGCTGCCCGGGCTCCACCAGCTCAACCGCCGCGCGCTGGAGGCGGCGCGTCGGCTCTCCGACTGGCGGGAGGACGAGGCGCGACGGCAGAACCGCCCGATGCGGCAGGTGATGCGCGACGACCTGCTCGTGGCCGTCGCCAAGCGGATGCCGGCCTCCCGTCGCGACCTGGAGGCCCTCCGCGACTTCAACCGGCCCAACCTGATCCAGCGGAGCAACGAGATCCTGGCGGCGATCGAGGCGGCTCGGGCCGTCCCCGACGATCAGCTTCCCGAACTCGCCCCCCGTCACGACGACGCGCCCGGCGCGTCGACCGTGGCGAACTTGCTGGCCGCCGCGCTGGCGCAGTGCTGCCTGGAGAACCGCGTGGCCGGCTCGCTCGTCGCCAACACGTCCGACCTGAAGCGGCTGATCCGGTGGCGGCTCGACGGCTGCCCGGACGGCCGCCGCCCGAGTCTGGCCGAAGGCTGGCGCGGCGAGCTCTGCGGCTCGCTGCTGCTCGACGTCCTGGACGGACGCCGGGCGCTGCGGGTGATCGACCCTTCCAGCGAGTTCCCGGTGTCCCTGGAAGTGATCCGAACCGAGGAGAAACCCTGAGCATGACGCGGATTCTGAGCTGCTTCAGCAATTGCTACGGCGCCGACGGCGTCTGGACGGCCGTCGAGATGATCCGCAAGGCGGGGATCGACCACCTGGAACTCGCCCTCCGCGGCCACGACTTCGGCGGCCTGGTGATCCCGGAATCCGCCGTCGTCACCGAGAAGGCCGACGACGCGACGGCCCAGGCGTTCGTCGACCACCTGGCGAAGCACGAGGTGAAGGTCAGCGGCTGCAACGTGGGCGGGGCCGACATCCGTACCGAGGAGGGCGTGGCCCTCACCGAGCGGCGGATCCGGTTCGCCGCGAAGTGGTTCCAGGTCTCCATCTGCGTGACCGGCGCCGGCCAGCCGGCAGACGACGACCAGCGCCGGACGACCGTCGCCAACCTCCGACGGCTGGGCGACGCCGCCTCCGAGGTGGGCGTCGTCCTGGCGCTTGAGACCCACAAGGGGCCGACCCAGAACGCCGACGCCATGCTCGCCCTGATGGACGACGTCCGGCACCCTCACGTCCTGCTCAACTTCGACACGGGCAACATCGCCTACTACAACGAAGGGGTCGACCCCTGCGACGAGCTGGAGAAGGTCAAGGACCTCGTCCGCAACGTCCACGTCAAGGACAACCGAGGCGGCCTGGAGGACTGGTACTTCCCGGCCGTCGGCGACGGCGGGGCCGTGAACTTCGCCCGGGTCCGCGAGATCCTCGACGGCGTCGGCTATCAGGGCGCCTACACGATCGAGATCGAGGGGATCGGCGGTGAGCCTGAGCCGGGGCTCGAGGAACGCCAGCGGCGGATCGCCCGCAGCGTGGCCCACCTGAGAGCCCAGGGCTACTGAACCGAGCCCACGGTCGGTCCCGGCCGGATTCCGCAGTTTCTGTAGTCGACCTGGATTTCCTCAAGTCCAGGCCGCGAGGGACCGATGAGGTCCGACACGGCTTGCGATGGGCATCGGGGATTCAAGAATTCGCCGCGGTCGACGAATAACCGGACAACGGATTCGTCGACCTATGGTCGGGAGGCTGCGGAAAATGGGGTTGGACCTGGCCTTGGGCGCGGTTGTCCTGATCGCTGCGATCCGCGGCTGGCTGCGAGGCTTCGTCAGCCAGGCCGTGCGGATCGCGGGGTTCGTGGCCTGCTTCTACCTGGCCGATCCGGTGCGGGACCAGGCCAGGCCCCACGTCCTGGCCCGGCTCCCCAAGGTCGATCCGGCCTTGATGGATCGCATGCTCTGGTGGACGTCGGCCGCGGCCTCCTACATCGTGGTGGTGGGCGTCGTCACGCTGCTCATCAAGCTGGCCCGACGCCCGGACGCCTCCGGGAAGGTCGAGACCCGTCGCGACAACCAGATGGCGGGCCTCCTGCTCGGCGCCGCCAAGGGGACGCTGGCTGCCGCCTTCCTCGTGGCCGGCGTCCAGAAGTACGCCGAGTCGCTTTCCGGCCAGTTCGAGTGGGCGGGCCGGATGATGGACCGCTCGAAGGCCATCGAATGGAATCGCCAGTATGAGCCGGTCCCCAAAATCTGGGAGTCGCCGCCGGTCCGCCGGTTCGTCGAGCACATTCAGCGCAACGGCCTGAGTGCGCCGGCCGAGGCGGTCCCGGCGGTCGAGGAGTCCGACGGCCAGGTCGCCGCCGCCCGCCTCCCGGAAGCCGTCCGTCCGACTCCGCGTCTGGAATTGCCGGAGCCGACCCGGGCCGTTGAGCCGACCCCCTCGGAGTTCGACCCCGAAGTCCTCGCCGACCTCCAGCGTTTCAAGGCCGAGCGCGACGCCCGACGGTTGCGGCCGGTCGAGCCGGACTGGCGTTGACCGACCCCGCCGTCGGACTACACTCGCCCTCCGGAGGACGCCCCGCGCGGGGCGATCGCGGGGCGGAGCGAGGGTCGTCAGGATGGCGCTGGGACTCGGCATCGAGGAGCGAAGGGGAAGCGAGGCCGCGCCGTGGGGGTTCGTCCTCCTGGTCCTCGGGCTCTATCTCACCCTCAAGGGCTATCACAGCCTGGACGGCGACCAGGCGCACCGGCTCCCGCTGCTGCTCCACAGCCTCGACCCCCGAGTCTTCGCCGACGACCCGTTCGTCCGGTCGTTCGACGCCTTCAACCCCCACCGGGGCGCCCTCGGGCTGATCGGCGGGTTGTCGCAGGTCGTCGGCCTCTCGGCGGCGCTCGCCCTGCTCTTCGCGGCGACGTTCGTCGTCAGCGTGCGAGGGTTCCACCGGCTGGCGGTCGCCGCCTGCCCCGGCGGCGGTTCGGCCGTCGGTTGGGTCGCCGTCGCCCTGTTCCTGGCCGCGAAGGCGGGGAACATCGGCACGAACCACCTGTTCGAGGCCATGTTGCTGGACCGCCTGACGGCCCTGGCCCTGGGCTGGCTGGCGACGGCCGCCGCGGTCGAGGATCCGCGCAAGGGGTGGGCCGCCTCGGCCCTGGCGATCGGCGCCGCGGCCTGGGTCCACCCGTCGATGGGGTTGCAGCTCGCCTTGATCTTCGCGGGTTCCTGGGGCGCCTGGGCCCTGTTCCGCGGCCGGACGGGAACCTCCTGGCGGCTGGCGATCGGGGCGTCGCTGGCGACCGGACTGGCGATCGTCCCGGGGCTGGTCGCCAACCTCGCCCCGTTCGGCAACCTGCACGAAGGCCTGCCGCCCGAGACCTTCCGGCTCCTGACCGTCGAGCTTCAGAGCCCTCAGCACATGCTCCCACATCTCTGGCGAGAGCCTCAGTGGCTGGCGGCGGGGGCGTACCTCGCGCTCGCGGTCCTGGCCCTGCTGGCGTCCTCGGGACGCCGCGACCAGGACGCCGAACCGACCCGGCCCGATCCGGCGCGGCTCCGTCTCGTGCTGATGCTGGGCGTGGTGCTCGTCTGGCTGGCGGCCTCCTGGGTGGCGGTGGAAATGATCCGGCACGTCGGGGCGACGGTCTTCCAGCCCTTCCGGGTCGCGACGTTCGGCCGCGGCCTCTGCCTGATCTTCGTTAGCGGCAGGGTCGTCGCGCTGTGGCGTCGGGGCGACTGGTCGGGAAGGCTCCGCGCGATCCTGATTCCGGTGGGCTGCACGGGCGACTGGCTGTTCGTGACGGTGGCCGGCATCGAGGTCGTCATGACCCTGCTGGAATCCGCCGGGGAGCGGCTCGGGGGCCGTGTCCGCACGGTCGTCTTGCTCGGACTCCTGGCCTGGGCGGGGACGTTCCTGGCGAACCACGACACCGAGCGCGGGGAGCGGACACTGGCGGGGGCGGCCGCCGTGGGGATCGTCGTCGGCCTCATCGGGGATCGGTCGATGGGATTCTCGGGAGGGTGGACGCCCCGTCGGTTCCGCCTGGCGACGGCCGCCGCGTGGGCCTTGCCGGCGGCGGCTCTGGTCGCGGGCCTGGTCCCGACCGATCATCGCTGGTCGGACCTGAAGGTGGTTCGCGGGCTGGTGGCGCGCTGTCGGTTCGCCCCCAGGCCGATCAACGACATCGAGCGGCTGGCGGTCTGGTGCCGCGAGAACACGCCGTCCTCGGCGCGGTTCGTCGGGCCGCCCGGGCCGAAGGGGTTCCGGCTCTGGTCCCAGCGCGATTGGGCCTTCAATCGGGCGGGGAGCCCGTACCACGCCGAGGGCCTTCGCGACTGGTACGAGCGGTTCCGCGATCACGTCGATTTCGACGGGACGCCCGAGGCGTTCGTCCGGGCTTATCTGGACGGCCGTCACCGGCTGGAAGCCCGGTACGACGCGATGTCGGACGACCGACTCGCCGCGCTGGCCGTCCGGCAAGGGGCCGACTATGTCGTCGCGGCGTCCGACCGCGCCGAGTCGCCTCCGCGCGGGGTGCTCGAACGGCTGCACGCGCAGGGTGCGTACGCGGTCTACCGCGTGCGATCCGAGCGGCTGGCCCAGATCCAGCGGTAACGGAGTCGATGGGTGAACGCGCCGGGGGACAGGCTCGCGAGGGCCTGCGCCTGGACGGCTCGCGGCCCCCTCTCGGCGATCGCCAGGAGGGACCCGTCGGCCGCGGAGAAGCTCAGGGCGTCCTCGCCGAGCGCCCCGCCGCTCCATCGGATCTTGAAGCCGTCCGCTTCTTGCAACTCGCCCGCGCCGAGGCGGACGTCATAGGTCGCGGCCAGGCTGACGACGGCGTCACGGCAGCGATCGGCGACGTCGAAATCGATGGTCGTGGTCTCTCCGGCGTCCCCGGTCGAGACCGTCAGGACGGCGGAGAAATGGTGGCGGTGGAGCAGCCCGGTCAGCAGCAGGCGGACCCGGCGCTCGTCGTCGTCGAAGGCGTGGTGCTGGACTTCCTGGTAGACCGGGCTGAGGACCCGCGAGGGGTCGGCCGTCCCGGCGCCGGATTCGATCGCCGCGACCAGGGGAGGGCCCTGATCGCGGCCGAACTCATGCGTCCATCGGTCCTCGGCGCGACGAAAGACGATCCGGACGGCGGGCGTCCGGATCGTCACGAGTTCGTCGTCCTGTTCGAGCTTCCAAGATGCGCCGGACATGACCGGTCGCGCCCCTTTCCCCGACACGTTGGGTCGGACGGACGGCGGGTTTACTTCCTGCCGGCGTCGGCGCCCTTGGCCAGCTTCATGCGGAGGTACGATTCGATGAAGCCGTCGAGGCCGCCGTCGAGTACGGATCGGGGGTTGCCGACTTCGTGGCCCGTCCGCGCGTCCTTGACCAGCTGGTAAGGCTGGAGGACGTAGGAGCGGATCTGGCTGCCGAAGCTGACTTCGCCCTTCTCGTCGTACTTCTTGGCATACTCGGCCTCGCGCTTCTCTTCCTCCATGCGGATGAGCTTGGCCTTGAGGTTGGCGAGGGCGATGGCGTCGTTCTTGTGCTGAGACCGCTCGCCCCGGGACTCGGCGGCGACGCCGGTCGGGAGGTGGGTGTACCTCACGGCCGACTCGGTCTTGTTCTGGTGCTGGCCGCCGGGGCCGCCGGCCCTGAACACGTCGCGCTTCAGCTCGTCGTCCTTGAGGACGATGTCGATGGTGTCGTCGACCTCGGGGATGACGTCGACCGAGGCGAAGGAGGTCTGCCGTCGCGCGGCCGAGTCGTACGGGCTGATGCGGACCAGGCGATGCACGCCGGTCTCGCCTCGGAGATTGCCGTAGGCGTACGGCCCCTTGAGGTAGAGCGTGACCTCGGCGACCCCCGCGGCCCCGCCGTCTTCACGGTCGGTGATCTGCGAGGAGAAGCCCCGGTTCTCGGCCCACATCAGGTACATGCGCATGAGCATCTCGGCCCAGTCGCAGGCCTCGGTGCCGCCGGCGCCGGCGTGGATGGTGACGATGGCGTTGCAGTGGTCGTTCGGCCCGCTGAGCATCGACTGGAGCTCGAACGCGGCGAAGTCCTTCTCCGCCTTCTCGGCGGCGGACTGGACGTCGGCGTCGAACTCGCTGGTCTCCAGCTCCTCGGCCATCTCGATCGCTGCGGCGAGGTCGTCGGCCTGCTTGATCAGCTCTTCGAACGGCTTGAGGACGCCGTTGAGCGTCTTCAGCTCGGCGATGACGGCCTTGGCCTTGTCTTGGTCGTTCCAGAACGACGGCCCTTCCATCTCAGCCTGGAGGGAGTCGCGGCGAGTCTGCTTTTCGCCCAAGTCAAAGAGAGTCTCGTAAATGGATGATCCGATCGATCACAGCTTTGGCGGATCGCTTCAACTCGGCGTCCACGGCGAGGCACTCCTGGCTAAGGCGCGTGACGGGCGACCGACGGACTGGTCGGCTCGCGGGCCGACCCGCTAGACTCAAGCCACGATTAGAACCGAACGGCCCGCCCGCGACCAGTCCAGTCGACGTTCCCGGGCGCCTCGGCCGCGGGACCGCGATCATGACGTTCCGACAGGACCGAAGGGCGGGCGCGGGCCGACTGGCGCCGTCGCCGACGGGAGGGCTGCACGTCGGCCACGCCCGGACGTTCCTCCTCGCGTGGGTCGCCGCCCGACGCGCCGGGGGCCCGGTGGTCCTCCGGGTCGAGGACCTCGACGCCTCCCGCGCCCGTCCCGAGGCCGCCGCCGCCGCCCTGGTCGACCTCCGCTGGCTGGGTCTCGACTGGGACGAAGGCCCGGACCTGGGCGGCCCGCGCGGGCCTTACGTCCAGTCGCAGCGCCGGGCGGTCTACGAGGAGGCGCTCGAACGGCTCAAGGCCGCCGAGCGGGTTTATCCTTGCACCTGCACGCGGGCGGACGTCGAGCGGGCCGCCGCCGCGCCTCACGCCGAGGATGAAGGCCCGACCTACCCGGGCCTCTGCTCGGGCCGTGGCGCGGCCGATGCCGCCGAGCTGGGCGACCGCCCGTTCGCCTGGCGGTTCCGCACGCCGGCCGGGACGATCGCCTGGGACGACCTTCTCCTGGGCCGTCGCGAGGTCGACCCCGCCCGGCTCGGCGGCGACTTCCTGGTGGGCCGCAACGGGCTGGGGCCGTCGTACCAGCTCGCGGTCGTCGTCGACGACGCCCTGATGGGGGTCGACCAGGTGATCCGCGGCGACGACCTGGTCCCCAGCACGCCCCGGCAGATCCTCCTGTACCACGCCCTGGACTGGACGCTTCCCCAGTTCGGACACGTCCCCCTGGTCCTCGGCCCCGACGGCCGACGTCTCGCCAAACGCGACGGCTCCATCAAGCTCGCCACCCTCCGCGAGCAGGGAGTCGACCCCCGTCGCCTGATCGGCGAACTCGCCCATTCCTTCGGCTGGACCGACTCGCCGGTCCCTTCGCACCCCCGGGACTGGGTCGACCGCTTCGATCTGGCGGCCATCCCCCGATCCCCCTGGCTCGCCTCGCCCGACGTCTGGTCCCATCGCCCGGAGTCGTGACCGAGACGCGAAGACGTCACCCGGGAAATTGGGTTCGTTCCACGATCGGCCGGACGAAGCCATTTGACGCATGTTCTTTTCGTCATGAAATTTAGACATCGATGATCGCGTCGGCGATTGGGTTCGTTCGTCCATTTTCTCTTGCGTTTTCCTGGGGCGTGGCGGCCGGTTTCGCGTCGACGGATGATTCCTGGCGCGGGAATCCCCCATCAAGGACCATGTCGCGCAAGGCGGGATTGCGAAGCGGAATCCAGCGTCAGCCAGAGCATTCCCTCGCTCATCACGGGGCGACGCTCGTCGGGACTGGATCGAATATTCAGGGAGCCCGCTCGTCTCCCTCTCTCGGCGGGCCGCGATCGAGGGATGTGAGAAGAGGAGGCGCCATGCGAGGGATCAGGATCGGAATCGGGACCGTGGCGATCGCGCTGCTAGTCCTGTGCGTCGGCGCGGCTTCGGCCCAATCGTCGAGCGAGGGGCGAGTGCGCCGCGGGGTGCTGGTGGAGCTTTACACGTCGCAGGGGTGCGATATGTGCCCCGAGGCCGAGGCGATCCTGGGCCGACTCGCCGAGGCCGACGCGGCGATCGTCCCGATCGCGTTCCACGTCGATTACTTCGACGAGCCCTGGAAGGATCGGTTCTCCGACCCGCTCCACAGCCGTCGGCAGGCGGTCTACAACGAGGTGTACGACAAGGCCAAGCCCGCGAGCTACGGCCTGTATTACACGCCGATGCTTATGATCGACGGCGAGCAATCGGTCAACGGTCGCGACCGCCCCGCCGCCGAGGCCGCCATCCGCCGAGCCCGTAACAAGAAGCCGCTCGCAACGATCGAGGCCACGCTGAGTCTGAAGCCGGACCGTCGCTCGGGGCATGTCGAGATCGCCGTCGGTACGGAATCCCCGCGCGTCCTGGGCCGCGATCTTCTCGTCTGCGCCGTCGTCCGCGAGAACGGCGTCGTGACGAAGGTCGAGAAGGGGGAGAACGCCGGCAAGACGCTGATCGCGAGCCACCCCGCCCGCCAGACCCGCCACGACTTCGTCACGCTCAAGCCGGGCGCGAAGGCCGTCGTCGACCTCCCCCTGGAACTCGCCGCCGACGCCGACCCCGATCGAACTCGCATCGCCGTCTTCGTCCAGGACCGGAAGACGGCCGTCGTGCATCAGGCCCTCGACCTTCCCTGGCGATAGGCCTCGATCGGCTGGCTGGAAAGCCGCCGGGAGCGATTCGAGATTCTCGGCCGAGGAAATGTAACCGATTGCGTTTCGTCGACTCTGTTAAGGAGGTGGCTCGGAATACGCTTACCTGACCCGAGGAGAGGCCAACGTGGCTGCGGACAAACCCGAGAGTCTGTCGTCGATTTACTTCCCGCTCCGCCTGGCCTACGGGCTGACGCCGCTGATCGCGGGAGTGGACAAGTTCTTCAACCTCCTGACCGATTGGTCCGGGTATCTGCCCGGCGATGCTTCGAGCGTCCTGCCGGTCTCCACGTCGACCTTCATGCACGTGGTCGGCTGCATCGAGATCGTGGCGGGCCTGGCGGTTCTGACGAAGTTCACCCGGCTGGGAGCCTACGTCGTGATGGCCTGGCTGATCCTGATCGCCGCCACGCTCGTCGTCGGCGGGCACCTGGACGTCGCCGTCCGCGATCTGGTCATGGCGGTTGGGGCCTTCGCGCTCGGGCGGGCGGCGGCTTATCGGCATGAGGCGTGGCTGCCCTTCGGGTGGGCCGCGAGGCCGACGGAATCCTACGCCCATGCTCGCTGAACAGGCCGACCCGCCGGATGACCGATCGGGCCTGACGGCCGAGCCGCTCGCGGACGAGGAGATCGTCCGCAGGGTCGTCGCGGGCGACACCGCAGCCTTCGAGCTGCTCATGAGGCGATACAATCAACTCCTCTTTCGAGTGGCCCGGAGCATCCTGGGAAATGATTCCGAGGCGGAGGACGTTGTGCAGGAGGCGTATCTTCACGCCTTCGAGCACCTCCCTCAATTTGAAGGGCGTTCGCGGTTCTCGACGTGGCTCACGAAGATCGCCGTCCATGAAGCGATGGGCCGGCTGCGGAAACAGCGTCGTCTGCGACTCGTCGCCCCGGCCGATGTGGGGGAGGAAGCCGTGATTTCCTACGCCGACGACCGGGACGGATTTGAGGAGGCGAGCCTCAAGGAGCTGCACCATTTGCTCGTCGCCGCGGTGGATGCCCTTCCGCAGGAATTGCGCGTCGTCTTCACGCTGCGGATGGTGGAACGGCTGAGCACCGAGCAGACCGCCGAGTGCCTGAACCTGAGGCCGGGCAACGTCAAAGTACGGCTCTATCGCGCCCGGTCGGCCTTGCAGCGATGGATCGACCATCGCATCGGCGAGGAGTCGCGACGGCTCTACGCTTTCGACGGGGAGCGTTGCGATCGAATCGTCCGCAACGTCCTCGCAGGTCTCGGGCGAGCGTAATCCCGAACCCGCTGCGAGCGGCCGTCGACTCTCTTCAGGCATCGCCCATCTCCGGCCGGAGACGTTGAAGCGTCCTGCGCGACCACTCGGCGCAGGCGTTTGTTTCGATCTTCGCGCAGGGGGGGGCGTATCGGATCGTCATCCGCGTTTTGCAGGCGCGGCTGACCATGAATCAGATCGCTGGAACGTGACCCGCGCGCATCGCGGTCGGGGCCGCACGGGGTGCGCGCATCGAGAATCGTCGGCGCCAGGAGGCTGAGATGGCATCGAACCGGAATCGGCGACGTTGGATCCTCTGGTGGGTCGGTCTGGCGGTCGCGGCGACCGCCGCGATGACGGCCGCATCGGAGCCCCAGGACCAGGGCCCGGAGGCCGAGTCGCGGGCCTCGTTCGGGAGATCAAGAAGGGCGGATGATCCGCGACGGCCGCCGGGCCACCATCCCGGGGACCGACACGGCCCGGGGGACGGCCAGATCGCCGAGGGGCGACGGACGTTCCGCTATGACACGTTCGGCGACGAGGCCTTCTGGGGCGGCGCGTTGCGCTTGCACGAGACGGTCGCGACCCTCGGCCCGGAGCAGGTCCTTGGGTTGGGCCTCAAGGTCGATTCCGAGGCCCTCACTCCGCATTTCAAGCAGAAACTCCGCCACGGCCGGGTCGACCTCGCCGATCCGGCGGTGACGCTGGACCTGCTGCGGATGAACGCCGTCGTCGGCGTGACCGGCTTCTTCTCGAACGACGGGAAGCGGCTCAGGTCGTTCGGCGTCCAGTGCGCACTCTGTCATTCCGTGGTGGACGACTCGCTGGCGCCCGGGATCGGTCGTCGGCTGGATGGTTGGGCCAACCGCGACCTCAACGTCGGCGCCATCGTGGCGGCCGCGCCCTCGGTCGAGCCATTCGCCGCCGTCCTGGGGACCGACGAGGAGACGGTGCGAACCGTCCTGAACAGCTGGGGGCCGGGCAAGTTCGACGCCCAACTGATCCTGGACGGCAAGGCGTTCCGCCCCGACGGTAAACCGGGCGCGTCCCTCATCCCGCCGGCGTTCGGCATGGCCGGGGTCGACGTCGCCACTTCGACGGCGTGGGGGACGGTCACCTACTGGAACGCCTTCGTCGCCGTGCTGGAGATGCACGGTCAGGGGAGGTTCCAGGACGACCGGATGCGCGATCCGGTCCAGTTCCCGGTCGCCGCCGCCAACGGATTCTTCGACGTCCGCAGCCGGGTCGACCGCGTCACCCCGAAGCTCGCCGAGCTTCGCGCCTACCAGTTCTCCCTGCCCGCGCCCTCGCCTCCACGTGGAAGCTTCGACGGGCCCGCGGCGGCGCGGGGATCGGTGCTGTTCGGCGGCAGGGCCAGGTGCGCCACCTGCCACGCCCCCCCCTCGTTCACCGACGCCGACCGACGGCTGCACACGCCCGCCGAAATCGGCATCGACGATTTCCAGTCCAATCGGTCGCCCACCTTCCGCTACCGGACGGCGCCGCTGCGGGGCCTCTGGACCCACGCCAGGGGGGGCTATTACCACGACGGTCGTTTTTCGACCCTGGAAGCAGTCGTCCGCCATTACGACGGCCACTTCCGGCTGGGCCTCGCCCCCGGGGAGGTCGCCGACCTCGTCGAGTACCTGAAATCCCTCTAGAGAGCCTGTCCCGGGAAGGCTGACGGATCCAACGGCCGCGATCCGTCGTGGCGGGCGAGCGATAGGGGCCGCGAATCGTCGAGCGAGGATGAGGTTTTTCGGGAACATCGCTCCGCTCCCGATCGATTCGTCTGATTCTTCGTGGGGACGCCCACCGGAATCTGGCGGAAGCGACTCGGGGGTCGGGCTGCGATTCGGCCCGAACTCGCCGCTTCCGGAGAAGGTCGCGATGGTTCCCGACCCTCGCCGATCCGACATGGCGTGTGGGTCGAACCCGTCGGGCGTGCACCACGGAAGCGCAAGCGGCGCAATATGATGTAAATCCGGCCTATAATATTATGAATTCAAATATCTTGAAATCAATGATGAATTTTGTCGACGACCCCGTCTTGTCGACTGGAAAGCATTGTCTTAAGATTTAAGGTTATGCATCTTGGAGCACGCCGCAGTCCCAGCGGAGGTCGGCTTGGGGCCTCGCGGCGAGACGTTTTCACAGGGGCCTCCCGCGAGAGGGCTTTCTCAAGCCTTTGTGAGGGGTAGCCTTACGGCTGCGCCGTTGATTTCGATTATTCCTGGATTCCAGTCAGGGGAAAAGCGTAGATGCATTCACGTCGCGGATTCACGCTGATCGAGTTGCTCGTCGTCATTGCGATCATCGCCGTGTTGATCGCCCTGCTTTTGCCGGCCGTGCAGGCGGCGCGGGAAGCGGCCCGTCGGGCCCAGTGCACCAACAACCTCAAGCAGTTGGGTCTCGCGGCCCACAATTACGTCTCGCAGAACAACGTGTTCCCGCTCGGCGACCTGTTCCCGGCGGCCACCGCCTACAGCGCGAACGGCGTCCGGGGGAACGGGGTCAACGAGTGGAGCTACTGCTGGACGGTGTCGATCCTCCCGCAGATCGAGCAGCAGCCGCTGTTCGACGCGTACAACTTCAGCTTCTCGTACGCCGATCCCGGCGGCACCACGATCAACACGACGGTCTGCTTCACCCAGGTCGCGGCCTATCTCTGCCCCTCCGACGGGGCCGCATCGAGGCCGTCCCCGCCGTGGGGGGCGCTGAATTACATGGGCAACTGGGGAGGGCCGGGCGAGATCCAGACCTTCAGCGGCACGATCCTCTCCCCCTACTGGGGCGACGCAGCGAACGCGCCGACGACGAACGCGATCGGCATCCAGGCCGTGACCGACGGCACCTCGAACACCGCGCTGTTCAGCGAGCGGCTGCTGGGCCTCAACGGCGCCCCGCCGGTCTACCCCGGGAAGTCGGCCAATTCCAAGCGAGGGGCGTTCGCCGCGGGGGTGCCGGTCACGATCAACAACCCGACCCCCGGGACGCCGACCACCCTGGCCCTCCTCGCGGCCTGCAACAGCCTCCCCGCGACGGCCGTCGGCGTCTCGAACTACAACGGCCGGCTCTGGACCGTGGGCTATCCCTGGAACTACGTGGTCAACCGCTACAACCATGTGGGGCCGCCGAACAGCCTGACCTGCTACGCCAGCAATTCGTTCGCCGGGCCCGACGGCTCCGCGCAGGACTCCCTGCCCCCCGCCAGCAACCACTCCGGCGGCGTGAACATGGCCATGGCCGACGGCTCCGTCCGGTTCATCAAGGACTCCGTGAGCCTCCCTGCGTGGTGGGCGCTCGGCACCCGGAACATGGGCGAGGTCCTCAGCGCCGACGCCTACTGATCGCGTCGGGACGATCGGCCGACGGATGCGGCCGTCCCGGCTCCCGAGGGAGTCGGGCTACGGCCGCGAGTTGAATTCGAGTGGATGGAAAGTCATGCGACCGGAGTTTGAATCGATGCGACGAACGGCGTCCTGGATCGTGGTGTTGGCTGTGTCCGTGCTGCTTTCCGGCTGCGGATCGAGCGGGATCGAGCCTGGCATGCCCAGCCAGACCGATATGAACAACATTCCGGACCCCATGGCCGGGGTCAAGACGCAGGCCCCCGCCAAGGCGAAGCCGATCACGAAGAAGGCGGCGCCCTGAGCCGCCTCGGTCGAGGGGGCCGTCGAGCGCCCCCTCGACCCGATTCGATCCGATCGGCTTCAGGCGTTCCGCTCGCGCGGCTCCCAGCCATAGGGATGGCGGGCTTCCTGGAGAGAGAGGCCGACGACCTCGATCTGTCTCGGATCGTTCGAGCCCAGGCCCAGCGCGGCGGCGAGGGCCAGGTGGTTGTCGCCGGGGAAGGGGCCCGTGCCCGACGCGGCCATCGGGTCGTAGCCCATCACGGCCGTAGCGACGGAGTCGGTGCAGACGGGGTTGCGGCCGGCGATCAGCAGGCCGGGTTCCTGAACCTTGAGGCCGCCGGGGACCCACGGGCCTTCGCCGCCCGAGCAGCTCTCGATCCCGTCGAGGATCACCAGGTCGATCGGCCGGATGCCGACGGCGTCGACGGTGTGGCGAGGGACGCGGAAGGTCGGCCGTCGGGGCGAGTCGGGGGCGATTTCCTGGGGAAGCCCGTCGGCCGGCCGTCCCTTGCCGTCGTGGAACATGGCGCGGCTGCTGGTGCTGTTCTCGTCCGCCTCGTTCTGGCCGTAGAGGGCGATCGGCGTGACGCCGAAGTTGTTCTTCATCCCCAGCGTGACCCCGGCCGTCGCGTGGTTTTTCAGCTTGGCCAGCGAGATATAGACGTCGCAGTCCACGTACGAGTGGTTGACGTGGTAGGCCGGGAATAGCGAACCCCCCCACGGCACCTTCACCTCGTGGTACTTCTTACCCTTGCCGAGGTTCCGGGTGTCCTCGAACTCGACGGGGGTCTTTGTCGCGGTGATGGCGTTCAGGTCCCAGCCGGCGGCGTGGAGATACGGCTCGAAGTCCTGCTTCTGGTGGGTGCTCTCCAGGAACCGGATGCGCCTCGCCCCGGCCCGATCCAGCAGCGCGGCCGTCGCCAGGACGACCGAGGGGTGGACCTGATACGTCCGATTGGCGGCCTTCCCGAGCGTATCCTCGCGGACGTTTCCGACGAGGTTCACCTTCACGGCGACCGTCTTGCCGGCCACCACCTGTCGGAGCCCGCCGATCCGATCCATCAGCGCTTCCAGCTCCCGGAGCACGGCCGCCGGCTCGTAGCTCTTGCAGCGGCCGATTCCGACCGGGGAGCAGGGCGCGGGAGCCGCCGCCCGGAGCGGAGAGTCGAGCATCGGGATCAGCAGCGAGGCCCCGGCGAGGTTCAGGAATTCCCGGCGAGTGCGAGCGGGCTTCATGGCGATCCTCCGTCGTCCGAGGTGAGATGTCGACGGGCCCGCCGCGCGGCGTCCACCGCCGAATCCGTACGCCCCGATGGTACCTGGCGCCGACGCCTCGCGGCAACCGCCGGCTCGGCGATCGCCGGTCGACGTCGCGCGTCGTCTCGGAGGCTGGTATCGGAGCAGGGATCGCCTTATCCTGAGGTGATCCGGGAGAAGGCCTACGACGATCCGAGGGGAGCGACGCGATGGAACCACCACGAAGCGAGCCCGTCAGCCTGGCCAAGGCCCTCTCGATCAAGAACCGCCTGGCCGGGCGGCTCGTCCAGGCCCGTGCGAACGTGGAGACCTACAACAGCATCCTGGCGGGCCAGCGCGACGAGGAGGGCCGGACCTCCGTGGACGTCCGGGCCGAATATGAGCGGCTCCTGAACCTCCAGGAGGCCCTGGTCGCGGTCAAGGCGGCCATCCAGCGGGCGAACGTCGCGATCTATGAAGACGTCCTCCGCCTCGGCGAGAAGAAATCCCTCATCCAGATGCTCAACGGCCTGAACACCAAGCACGGCGCCGAGCCGGGCTACAACGGGGCCGAATACCGATACTCCGCCACGATCACCAAGCCCGAAGTCCTGGAGATGGTGCGGAGCCTGGAAGCGGAGATCGACAAGCTCCAGGATCGGCTGAACCAGTACAACGCCTCGACCCGGGTCGAACTGCCGCAGGCGGTCCTCGACCTGGCCGGCTAGCGAGACACACGATCGGTCGGCCGCGGCCAAGGGGAGCGGCGGGGGAACCCGCCGTCGTGTGGCCCGCGGGCCATACACCTTTGATCACGATGCCGATGCCGCTTTAACACTCATCGCTCATCGGGTCAAGACTCAACCCGCAAGGTTCAACACTCAAATACCTTTGCGTCGGGGTCGGCCGGTCGTGTCCCTAGCTCCCTCCGAACGCTCCCGCAGGACCCGGGGGGATCGCCTTCCACGCCTCCGTCTCCTCGGCGGCCGTTCACACGCCCAATCTCGACCGAAGGCGCTCGTCCTGAGCCGCTTCAAGGCCTAGTTCCCAACGGGTGCGACCGGCGGCGAAGCTCCGGGTCTGTTGGGCTCGCCTCCCCCGGCGCATGCGGTCGAGGATCGACCGGGGCGACCCTGGCCCGATCATCCTCATCAATCAAGGCGGTCGAGATCGCCTCGCCGAGCCTGGTCCGGCCTGGATTTTCGCCGTCTGTCACAAAACGACGCGGTCCATTCGTCCTTGATTCCAGACGACACGACACCTTCACTTCACTTCGGCGGAGGGAATGCGATGACTCGTAAAAAGCTGATACTGGCATCGGCCATGATGCTGGGGACGGTCGGTCTGGCTGCGGCCCGGCATGACGAGAGCCAGGAAGCGGTCAAGCCGCTGACGGTCGTAGAGATCGCCGAGAAGCTCGACGACAAGGAGATGAACGCGACGGCGGTCGAGGTGACGCTGGAGCCCGGTCATGCGGGCGTCTCGCACCGACATCCGGGACCGGCGTTCGGGTACGTCCTGGAAGGGGAGTACGAGTGGGCCGTCGACGACCATCCCGCCAGGATCCTCAAGGCGGGCGAGACGTTCTACGAGCCGGGCGGATGCCTGCATCGCGTGTCCAGGAATCCGGGCAAGGTCAAGATGCGCATGCTGGCGTGGGTCTTGCACCCGCGCGACGCGGCGAGTCTCGTCATCCCGGAGCACGCGGAGTAAACCCAGGCGCCAACCGCGCGAGGGCGGAATGACCGACGACGTGATCGCCATGCGGCCTCGAATGATGTCCGTCGCCTACCGGATGCTCGGCAGCGTGGCGGACGCCGAGGACGCCGTCCAGGACGCCTTCGTGCGGTATCAGACCGCCGGCGGCGTCTCCTCGCCGGAAGGATTTCTCATCCGCACCACCACCCGCCTTTGCATCGACCGGCTGCGGGCGCGGCGAAGGCGGGAGTACATCGGACCCTGGGTCCCCGAGCCGGTGGCGACGGGAGAGGCCGACGAGGCTTCCGCCCTGTCCGAATCACTCACCCAGGCATTCCTGCTGCTGCTGGAGCGGCTGTCGCCCCAGGAGAGGGCGGCGTTCCTGCTGCGGACGGTGTTCGACTACGAGTACGCCCAGATCAGCGAGGTGCTGGGCAAGCCCGAGGCGACCGCCCGCCAGATCGTCAGTCGCGCCCGGCGTCGGCTCGGCCTGGACTCGACACGCAGGTTCCCCGCGTCGCCGGTGCGCGCGGAGGGGCTGGCTGAGCGGTTCCTGCAAGCCTGCCGCGCGGGGGACGTGAGGGCCGTCGAGGGGATGCTCGCGGAAGACGCCGAGGTCCATTCCGACGGTGGTGGCCGAGTCTCGGCCGCCCGGGTCGTGATCCTCGGTCGGGAACGCGCCGCCCGGTTCCTCTCGGGCGTGTTCGGAAAGAAGCGGCTTAACTGCGAGATGCTTCCGACCACGGTCAACGGCCAGCCCGGCGTGGTGTTCGTGTTCGACGGCGCCGTCGTCCAGGTGGCGTCCCTGCGCATCGAGGGCGGGGTCAGAGCGGTGTACATGACCAGCAACCCGGACAAGCTGGCCCGCTGGTCTTCGGCCCAGGTCGACTAGGTTTTTCAACAGGAGATCGGCATGAAGATCGTCGTGATCGGCGGCAGCGGGCTCATCGGAAAGAAGCTGATTCCTCTTCTGCGGGAGCGCGGACACGACGCCGTGTCGGCGTCTCCTTCCTCGGGCGTCAACGCCCTGACGGGTGAGGGCCTGGGCGAGGCGTTCGCGGGCGCCCAGGTCGTCGTCGACGTTTCCAATTCTCCCTCGTTCGAGGACGGGGCGGTCCTGGCGTTCTTCGAGACCTCGGGGCGCAACATCATGGCCGCGGCACGGGCCGCCGGCGTGGGGCACCACGTCGCGTTGTCGGTCGTCGGGGCCGATCGGCTGCCGGACAGCGGTTACATGCGGGCGAAGGTCGCTCAGGAGGCCCTCATCAAGGCCTCCGCAATCCCGTACACGATCGTCCGGGCGACCCAGTTTTTCGAATTCCTCGGCGCGATCGCCGGGTCGGACGACGGCGAGATTCGGCTCCCGACCGCGCCCATGCAGCCGCTGGCGGCCGACGACGTGGCGGCCGCGCTCGCCGGCGTCGCCGCCGAGCCGCCGCACAACGGCACGGTGGAGGTGGCGGGGCCGGAATCGCTCTCCATCGCCGACTTCGTGGGACGCTTCCTCGCCGCGAAGGGGGATGGACGGAAGGTGGTCGCGGACCCGCAAGCCCGCTATTTCGGAGCCGCCCTGGACGGCCGCGGCCTGAACCCCGAGTCGAGCCCGATCGTCGGGTCGACGCGGTTCGAGGACTGGATCGGCAGGACCCCGTGACATCGGGACGTCGGGCTCCGGTTCCCCTCAGCGCCCGGCCTCGCGGGACCGATCGTCGGGAAGAGTCGGTGGCGCCGCGGGCGTCGTCGCCTCTTCGGCGTTCCGAAGGTCGCGTCTGAGGGTCGACACGAATGGAGAGTTCGTGGCGTCCGGCCCGATGACGACGTCGGCCCGACCCTCTGGGGCGGGCTGGAGGGCAGGGGCCAGGATCGCGAGCGTCCTAGCCCACCTGTCCGCCTCCTCACTTTCCGCGATGCTGGCCGTTTCCCACCGATTCTCCGCCGCTTTCCTGGCGATCTCTCGGAGGACGGCGACGTCATCCGTGTTATACCCCCGCCCGGCGGTCGAGAGTCCGCACAGGAAGCCGACTGTGCAGATCAAGCCTGTCGCCGCATAGGCGAATGTCGTTCTCGCCCTCCCCGCGGAAAGGGCGCGGTCGATCACGGCCCCGGCCAGGATCATGACCGGCGGGAAGATGAACTCGAGGTAACGCGGCGCAACGGGCAGGGCGACGAACCGGCTCAGATTGGAACTGCCGAAATTGATGTACGCCCCGGGAATCAAGGCCCAAAGGATGAGCAGCATCGAACGTCTCGCCCCGAGGAACCACGGCGCGCAGGCGGCGAGGGCGAGGCAGCCGATCGAATGGATTCCGAAGTCCTGATTCGGCAGGACGAGCATGCGCGGATAGGACTTGAGCAGCCGGTAGCGGAGATCGCGGTTGACGCTCAGGACCATCTCCGATTGCTCATGCAAGGCCATGGCATGGGGCCGAAACAGGAGATCCCCGGAGGCCGCCAGGTAGTACGCGTGCTCCAGAGCCAGGACCGACGCGCAGCCGAGGCACACGCCCAGCGCGGTCCGCCATCGACGTCCGCTCGCCGCGTCGACCACGAGGACGAGGCCGATGAACAGCGCGGGTTCCTTCGTCAAATAGCCGACGCCGCAGCAGAGGCCGGCGACGAACCCGGGCAGCAACCGGCTCCCATGCCTCGCGCGTACATAGGCCAGCACGCCGAGCAGGACGTAGAACTCCGCCAACGTCTCCGGCACGAGGATCGTCGCGTAACGAAGCTGGATGGGAAGTGTGGCGTAGAGAAGCCCCGCGACGACTCCCGCTCGGTTTCCGAACAGGTCCGACGCGATCAACGCGAGCACGACCACCGACCCGGCCGAAGCGAGCAACGGCAGCAAGATCGTGGTCCACTCGGCGAGGCCGAACAGGCGATAGACCAGGCCGACCGGAAGGAGCAGACCAAAACGGATCGCGTAATGGTGCGCCTCGATCGCGTAACTGGAATCGGCGATGTGCTGGGCGAAGCGAGAATATCCCAGGTCGTCCGAGCCGATCAGCCCCGTGAAGCAAGCGAGCCGAAGCAAGAGGCTGTTAATAAACAGAAGGATATATTTGGGCGAAGGATTCGGGGGCGTCACGTGCCGTCTCTCCGTTTCGTCATCCTGGCGACTCAGTTCCGCCGCCCCTGTCGCTGGGGAGTTCATGAGCCGGTCGACTCGAAATCCGCCGCATTGGAAACGAATCGAAAGCACGATTCAAGACAAATCCGCCCTGGGCCTTCCCGCCGCTTCGCCCGTCTCCTCGACTTATCGCCGATGGGCCGTAAATGTTGCGCCGAGCGGGCGAGACGATGCATGAAGGCCTCATGCGGCCGCCGGAATCCCGGCTTGGGTGGCTTCTGAGCCTCATCGCTTGAAGCCCGGGGGCGGCGGGTGTTCGATGGGACTGCAATCATGCAGTGCCAGGTGAGGCGGCTCGCCGTCCGGCGACCGAAGCGGACGGCGTGCAGAGAGCCGCCTCACGAGTGAACCCGTCGGATTCGGAGTCTCCATGTCGAAGCTTGTGAAGTCCGTATCGATCCTTCTCCTCCTGGGAACCATTGCGACGCCGACGACGGCGAGGGCCGACCTTCTGACGACCTGGAACCTGATCGCCACCGGCGATCTCTACGCGGCGAACGACGCCCAGGGGGCGTCCGCGTCGGTGGAAATCTGTATGTGCAGAACACGTTCGAAGCTGCGGCCAATGTGGGCGTCGCGACCGGCCCCGCCCTGGTGGTCGGCGGCGGCGTCATCACCGCGCAGCAGAACGCCTCGACCGTGAAGGTGAACAAGGGGAGCGCCGTGATCGGCGGGACGGTCAACGGCGGCGCCACGAACCCCAACCAGAACAACCAGTCGATCGTCGTGTCCCAGGCGCCCGGCGGCACGGTCACGTTCGACTCCGGCGTGAGCGGCGTCGGCGCGGCGGACTACGCCGAGCTCAAGGCCGACTCGGCGGCCTTCCGGGCGATGGCGTCGACCGGCGGGGCGGTCGTGATCCCGTCGCCCGTCGGCCAGGACGGCCTGGCCGCGTTCACCCTGACCGGGGCGAACTTCGACGCGAACGGGAACGCCGTGTTCGACATCGACGGCGAGTCGCTCTTCGAGAACACGAAGGTGCAGCAAATCTCCCTCTATCTGAACGGGCACAGCCTGGCCAAGGGCGAATCGGTCGTCTTCAACGTCAGCGGCGTGAACTTCGATTTCGCCAGGTCCTACAATTTCACGGACGGGTTCGTCGGCTCGGTCGCGAACATCATCTGGAACTTCTACGAAGCGACGAGCATCAACCTGAACAACAGCAACTTTCGCGGCGCCATGCTCGCGCCCGACGCCATCCTGACGAACATCAACACGATCGACGGATCGGTCTTCGTCAAGGAGCTCGGCACCCGGTACGGAAACGGCATGCGGGCGGAAATCCACACCCCGCTCTACCTGGGCTACGTCCCCCCGCCGTCCGCGGTCCCCGAGCCGTCGAGCCTGGCGATGGCGGGCCTGGCCGCTCTCGGCGCCGCCGCCTGGCGACTCCGTCGACGGTCGGTTTGACCGCCGCGATCCAGGACTCCGACGCCCCACAGCCCCCGCGATCTCGCGGGGGTTTTTATGCGCCTCACGCTCATCATCCCGGCGACCGCCGCCGACTTCCTGGAACGCCCGGATGATTCGTTTCTCCTCGTCCGCAATCGCGACCTACTGGTTGATAGAGACGACGCCGTCGCAGGGAGTGGATCGACCGCTCCCCTCCAGTTCGGAAGGGACCATCCTGATCGACGGCCGTCGCGCACCACGAGCAACGCCATGACGAAGCAGACGAAGTGCGGGCTGGTTTTCTTCCTGACGTGCCTGGCCTCGACGGCCATGCCGGCGCGGGCGGACCTGCTGACCAACTGGAATCTGGTGACGACCGGCGATCTCTATGCAAGCTCCAACGTCCAGGGGGCCGTGCGCGTGGGGGGGAACCTCTACGTCCAGAACTCCTTCGAGGTCGCCGCGAAGCAAGGCTCGCCCGAATCGTCGAATCCCTCGCTGATGGTCGGCGGCGACGTCAAGACCAGCGGCAAGAACCCTGAAACCATCAAGATCCTCAAGGGGGACGGCCTCATCGGGGGCGCGATCAACGGGGCGACCGACGGCAAGGCCCGGATCGTGTCGGCCCGCGACGGCGCGAGCGTCAAGTTCGACTCCTCCGCATCCCAGATCAAGGCCGCCGACGCCAAGGAACTGCTCGCCGATTCCCAGGCTTTTCAGGCCATGAAGGGGGGCGAGCAGTCCATCTTCATCTCGACGAAGCAGGTCGACACCGCCCGATTCCAGGTTCTGTCGGTGGATTCCCTCGGGAACGCGGTCTTCGACGTCGACGGCGAGCGACTGTTCGAGAACAACAAGGTCCGCGGCTTCTCGCTCGACCTCAACGGCCACAAGTTCGGCGAAGGCCAGTCCATCGTCTTCAACGTCGGCGGCGTGGATCTGGACTTCCGCAACGGCCTGAACTTCGACGGCGCGTTCCGCGGCGCGGTCGCGAACATCATCTGGAATTTCTACGAAGCCAGGGAGGTCGACCTCAACAGGAACAACTTCGCCGGCAGCCTGCTCGCCCCGAACGCCCTGCTGACCAACGCCAATTCCATCGACGGGTCGGTCTTCGTCAATTCGTTCGGCACCCGCCACGGCGACGGAATGCTCGCCGGCGTCCGGGTCCCGATGTACGCGGGATACGATCCCTCGACCGTCCCGATCGCGACGACGCCCGAGCCGTCGAGCCTGGCGATGGCAGGGCTCGCCATCCTCTGCGGGGCCGTCTGGCGGTCTCGTCGCCGGATGTCGAGCTGAACGGACGCGGGCGACCCGCCCCGCCCTCGCCGCCCCGCGCCGCGAGGGTTTTTCCGCGCTCCCGAGCTTCCGAGGAGGAATCGTGGCAGCCCCTTGGCTGAACGCGTTCGTCGATGTATTCTGAAAAGACTGGACGGGAGCCGCGTCAGGGCCCGAAACCCCTTTCTGGATCGAGCGGGGGCGGAGTCGTCCGCATCCCCGCCGCTGGCGCCTTTCTCGCACAAGGGCTGATCACTGTCCTCCAGAGCGTCGGCCCCGCCGCAGGCGGCCGGGAGCGGCCTGGGGGCGCGTCGGCGGATCGTCCTTCACCGACGTCCCGAGCTACGGTTTCACCGGGAGACGACCATGTCGTTCCGCGGATTGTTCATCGCCGTCCTCCTCAGCACGGCCATGATCGTATCGGCGTTTATGCTTCAGTCCCGTCGTCCGCGACACGAGGTCGCCCGACCGACGGCCGACCTCGTCAAGGCCACCGGAAAGTGCGCCGACTGCCACCGCAAGGAGACGTCGGCCGTCGTGCACGAGTACGAGATGAGCCTCCACAGCAAGGCGGGGATCAACTGCCTGGACTGCCACCAGCCGACCAAGGGCCAGGAGCCCTACGATCATAAAGGCTTCACGATCACCAAGAAGTTGACCTCGGCCAACTGCCAGGGGTGCCATCCCAAGCAGTTCGACGAATATCTGCGAAGTCGGCACGCCGCCCCCGCCTGGGCCGCCGTCTCCGGGACGGCCGACTTCACGCCCGAGCAGATCGCCTTCAGCGAGGCCATCCACAAGGGAGCCGTCGAGCGTCCGGCGCACCCGCTGACCGCCATCGAGGGGAAGGCCGCCGTCAACAAAGGCTGCCAGCAGTGCCACGACATCGGCCGGCCCAACCCCGACGGCTCGATCGGCTCGTGCACCGCCTGCCACGCCCGCCACGTCGCGTCGGTGGAGCTGGCCCGCCTCCCCGAGACCTGCGGCCAGTGCCACATGGGGCCGGACCACTCCCAACTGGAGATCTACCACGAGTCCAAGCACGGCGTCCTCTTCAACGCTCAGCGGGGGAAGATGAACCTGGCCGCCCGGCCGGAGAAGCTCGACACCGCCGACATGCCCGTCCCCACCTGCGCCACCTGCCACATGAGCGGACTTGAGGGGGAGAAGTTCACGCACGACGTGACCGAGCGGCTGTCCTACTTCCTGTTCGCCCCCGTCTCCGATCGCCGTCCCAAATACGAGGAAGGGCGTCGGAACATGAAGGCCATCTGCCTCAAGTGCCACACGAATCCCAAGATCCTCCAGTTCTACGGCGAGGCCGAGGGGGTCGTGCGCTCAACCAACAAGCTGGTCAAGGAGTCCGACGACATCATGGCCGGCCTCCGCAAGGAAGGCCTGCTCACCGCCGAGCCGTTCGACGAGCCGATCGAGTACCTCCACTTCGACCTGTGGCATTACGGCGGACGGACCGCCAAGCACGGGGCGTACATGGGAGGGGCCGACTTCGTCCAGTGGCACGGCTATTACGAGATCGTCAGCAAGCTGACCGAGCTGAAGAAGTCCGCCGAGGACATCCGCGTCGCGGCGGGCAAGGGCGAGGCTACCCCCAAGCCCGAGTCGACCCCGGTGGAACCGGCGAAGGCCGCCCCCGAGACGAAGCCCGAATCGCGGAGCCCGGCCCCGGGCCCCGAGGCGAAGCCGGTCGAGTCCCCCAAGGGGGACGACCTGCCGGAGGACGTGTTCAAGCCGGAAGACAAGCCGGCCTCCACCCCTGACAAGCCGGGAGGCGAGGCCGATGCTCCGGCAGCTTCGAAGTAAAGGGTGGCCCAGCCGCCCGTTGTTCTGGACGGAGCTGTTCGCGATCGGCAACATCGGGTTCCTGGCCGTCGACGTGGCCGTCGCCCATGCGATGAACGCGTTCGAGCATCCGGCCGAGTACATCCCGGTGGCCTTCTCGCTGGCCTCCGCGCCGCTGCTCCTGCTCGCCATGTTGATCGGCGGGCCGGAGCCGGCGACGCGGGCGCGGCCCGCGCCGGGCGTCTCCCGAGGACGGTCGGCCCTCGCCCGGGGGATCGGCCTGCTCGTCGGCTGGGGATCGCTGGTGGTGGGGATCGCGGGCCTGATCCTCCACCTCAGGGGCGACTTCTTCAGCGAGATGACGCTCAAGAACCTCGTCTACACCGCCCCGTTCGCCGCGCCGTTGGCCTATGCGGGCCTGGGATTTCTGGTCCTGCTCAATCGGATGGTCGACGCTCGATCGCCGGAATGGGCCGGTTGGGTCGTCGTCCTGGCGGCCGGCGGCTGGATGGGGAATTTCGTCCTCAGCCTGGCCGACCACGCGCAGAACGGCTTCTTCCGGCCGAGTGAGTGGGCCGGCGTCGTCTCGGCGGCGATCGCGTTCGGATTCCTGGTCGCCGTGCTGGTGGTCCCCCGCAACGGCCCCCTGCGCTGGATGACGGCCGGGGTGATGGGGTTGCAGATGCTCGTGGGGCTGATCGGCTTCTATCTCCACGTCGAGGCGAACCTCGCGCGGCCGTCGGCGTCTCTCTGGGAGTCGTTCCTGTACGGCGCCCCGGCGTTCGCCCCGCTGTTGTTCGCGGACCTGGCGATCCTCGGTCTTTTGGGCCTCTGGGGCCTGGCGGCGAATCCCGAGGCACCGGCGGATTGAGCGCCTCCGCCCTCCGTTTCGCGCCCGCCGCCGTTGCAGGATCGCGGCGAAGCGCGATAATGGAGGTCCCGAGAATCCCGCCGGCCTCGAGATCGTGAGCGAGCACCTTGAGCGTCAGAATCCGCCGAATCGACTGCGCCCGCGACGACGCCCGGGAGGCGATCGCCTCCCTTCGCCGCGAGCTGAGCCCGAAGGGGAACGTCGTCAGCCCGGAAGGGCGGGCGCGGACCCTCGCCGTCTTCGGCGAGCCCCTCTCCCCACCCCAGGTCGTCGAGCGGATCTGCGACCACGTCGCGACCCGGGGCCTGGAGGCCGTCCTCGACTACACGCGCAAGCTGGACGGGGTCGAACTCCAGCCCGGCGGCGTGCGCGTCTCCCAGGCCGAGCTGGACGAGGCGCACCGCGACGCCGATCCGGATTATCTCGCGACGATCGCCCGGATCCGCGAGAACGTCCTGACCTACCAGCGGGCGATTCTCAGCCACGACGTGCATCTCGAACCGAAGCCCGGCGTGAAGCTCGGCCTGCGGTACACGCCGCTGCGTCGCGTGGGCGTCTGCATCCCCGGCGGGGCGGCGGCGTATCCCTCGACGCTCCTCATGACCGTCGTCCCGGCGCAGGCCGCAGGGGTGGCCGAGATTGCCGTCGTCGTCCCCCCCACCCGGTTCGGCGGCTACAACCCCGAGTTGCTGGCCGCCTGCCGCGAACTGGGCGTGACCGAGGTCCACCGGATCGGCGGCGCGCAGGCCGTCGCCGCGCTGGCCTACGGCGTCGAGGGGATCGCGGCCGTCGACAAGATCGTCGGCCCCGGCAACCTGTTCGTCGCGTTGGCGAAGAAGCAGGTCTACGGCGAGGTCGACATCGACAGCATCGCCGGCCCCAGCGAACTCGTCCTCATCGCCGACGAGTCGGCTCACCCGGATTACATCGCCGCCGACCTGATCAGCCAGGCCGAGCACTCCCCGGGCGCGAGCATCCTCTTGACCTGGACGCCGGGCCTCGCGGATCGCGTCCAGGCCTCGCTCGACCGCCAACTCGCCGTCCTCAGTCGCGGCGACCTGGCCCGCGTGAGCCTGGAGCGATTCGGGGCCCTGATCGAATGCCGCGACGAAGGAGACGCCGTCGCGCTCTCGAACCAGTTCGCGCCGGAACACCTGCACGTCTCGACGGCCGACCCCGAGCGCCTGCTGCCAGCCTTGACGATCGCGGGCGCGATCTTCCTGGGCCACGAGACGCCGGTCGCGTTGGGCGACTACGCGGCCGGGCCTTCCCACGTCCTCCCCACGAGCGGCACCGCGCGATGGGCGTCGGGGCTCTCGGCCAATGATTTCCTGCGGCGTACCAGCCTGATCGGGGTCGATCGGGCGGGCCTCGCCGCCCTGGCGCCCGACGTCCGAAGGCTGGCCGACGTCGAAGGACTGACCGCGCACCGCTTCAGCGTCGACGTCCGCCTGGACCGCGCCGACCCGGCCTGACGTCCTCCGGCCAGGACGCCCCACCCGGAATCCCGCCGCCGCCGCACCGCCGCCCCCGGCCCGAAGGAGCCGACGACCGTGAGCCAGCTTGCACCCACACCCCGGCCGACGCCCTCGTTCACGATCCGTCCCGCCGTCCCGGGCGACTCCCAGACGATCGCGGACCTGATCCGCGAACTGGCGATCTACGAGAAACTCGGCCAGTCCGCCAGGGCGACGGCCGAGGATTTCCACAGGAACCTGTTCGGCCCTCGCCCCTTCGCCGAGGTCCTGATGGCCGAGGTGGAAGGCGGGGCGGTCGGGCTGGCCCTGTTCTTCCACACGTTCTCGACCTTCCGAGGCCAGCCCGGCCTCTACCTGGAAGACATCTTCGTGCAGCCCGAGCACCGAGGCCGGGGGATCGGCAAGTCCCTGCTGAGGTCGCTGGCGAAGATCGCGCGCGAGCGTGGCTGCGGCCGGCTGGAATGGGCCGTCCTCAACTGGAACGACCCGGCGATCGGCTTCTATCGCTCCCTCGGCGCGGTGCCGCTGGACGAGTGGACCACCTACCGGATCGCCGACGAAGCGCTCGACCGACTGGCCGAAGCCGCCCCCGAAGCCTGAACGCGACCAAGGAGCCCCTGAAGGTGGAAAGTCCCGCGGAGCCTCGTCGTTACGTCCTGCCCCACATCGCCCGGATGGAGGGCTACGTCCCCGGCGAGCAGCCCCAGGGGGGCGCGTTCATCAAGCTCAACACCAATGAGAACCCCTATCCGCCGTCGCCCCTCGCCAAGCAGGCCCTGATCGACGCCGTCACCGACCGCCTCCGCCTTTATCCCGACCCGACCGGCCTGGCCTTCCGCAAGACGGCCGCCACGCTCCACGGGGTCGAGCCCGACATGATCCTCGCCGGCAACGGATCGGACGACGCCCTGACGATCCTCACCCGGGCGTTCGTCGGGCCGGGGGACCTGGCGGCCTATCCGACGCCTAGCTACCTGCTCTACTCCACCCTCATCAGCCTGCAAGACGGCCGGGCGCACGTCGTCCCGTTCACCGAGGATTGGCGGCTGGACTTCGACGGCTTCCTGAAACCGGGGGTGAAGCTCGTCTACCTGGCGAACCCCAACAGCCCGTCCGGGACCGCGATCCCTCCCTCCGAGGTCGCCGCGCTGGCGAGCCGGCTGGACTGCCCGCTGGTCGTCGACGAGGCCTACGGCGACTTCGCCCGCGAGAACTGCATCGGCCTGTTGAAAGACCACCCCAACGTCATCGTGACCCGATCGTTCAGCAAGGGGTACAGCCTGGCGGGGCTCCGCCTGGGCTACCTCATCGCCGACCCTTCGATCATCGCCGAGCTGAACAAGGTCAAGGACTCGTACAACTGCGACGCGCTGAGCCTCGCCGCCGGCAAGGCCGCGCTCGAGGACCAGGCGTATCTGCGCGAGACCCGCTCGAAGATCCTCGCCACCCGCGACCGCCTGACCTCGGCGCTGCGGGGGATGGGACGGGACGTGACCGACAGCCAGACGAACTTCGTCTGGACGACTGGCGGGCCGTCGGCCGAGTCGACGTTCCAGGAGTTGAAGGGGCGGAACATCTTCGTCCGCCTGATGCGCTATCCCGGCTACCCCGCCGGGCTTCGGATCAGCGTGGGGACCGACGCCGAGATCGACCGCCTGCTGGAAGTCCTCCGCGATCTCACCTGACCGGCGGCCCGGCGATCGGCTACAATCGCCCAGGTCTGCTTGATCCCGATCCCTCCAGGCCGAGACCGACACCCGTGAGCGAATCCCCGCGCGTCGCCGAGATCGCACGCAAGACCCGCGAGACCGACATCCGCCTGTCCCTGAACCTCGACGGTCAGGGCCGCGCCGAGCTTTCCACGGGCGTCGGCTTCCTCGATCACATGCTGGAGTCGTTCGCACGTCACGCGCTGGTGGACCTCTCCGTGACGTGTCAGGGCGACACTCACATCGACGACCACCACTCGACCGAGGACATCGGCATCTGCCTGGGCCAGGCCCTCGATCAGGCGCTGGGCGACAAGGCCGGCGTCAGCCGTTACGGCCACTGCATCCTGCCGATGGACGAGACGCTCGTCACCTGCGCGGTCGACCTGGGGGGCCGTCCCTACTGGGTCTGGAACGCGCCGATGCCCACCCCCAAAATCGGGACGTTCGACACCGAACTGGTGGCCGATTTCTGGCACGCGGTGGCGACCCACGGCCGGATGAACCTGCACGTCCTGCTCCATTACGGCCGCAATTCGCACCACATCTCGGAGGCGATCTTCAAGGCCGCCGCCCGAGCGATCCGCGACGCCGCCGAGCGCGACCCGCGCACCAACGAGGTCCCCTCGACCAAGGGCACGATCTGACGACGGACGAACGGAATCGGAACGACGCACCGGAGGCCCCCCCTTGAGCACGGTCGACACGCTGGAATCGGCGGCGGAACAACCGAAGAAATCGTACGTCGGGACGTTCGTGAACCTGGGCCTGATCGCCCTGGCGTTCGCGCTCCTGGCCCTGGTGGTCCACCAGAACCGGGCCAAGATCCTGGAGGTCTTCTCGCGCAAGCTCGACCTCCGGCTCCTCCTGGTCGGGATCGTCGTCTTCCAGTTCAGCGTGATGCTGACGTTCATCCGGTGGTACGCCCTGGTGCGGGTGATCGAGCCTCGATTCACCCTCCGCTCGACGTTCCTGCTCGGCTTCATCGGCTACGTCTTCAATCTGGTCATCCCGGGGGCGGTGGGGGGCGACCTGATCAAGGCGGCGTATCTGGTTCGGATGCACATCCGCAAGACGCAGGCGGTCGCCTCGATGGTCATCGACCGGATCCTGGGGCTCATGGGGCTGTTCGTGCTGGCGTCGATCGCCGGCGCGGCGGCCTGGGGCCTGGCGACGCCCGAGGTCCGGCGGCTGATCCTGGCGGCCTGGATCGCGACGGGCGTCGGATTCCTCCTGCTGGGGGCCATCTTCGGGAAGGTCTTCTCGCGGCTCTTCCCCGGCTCGATTGGCCCCCGCCACGGCAAGCTGGGGACCGTGGTCTCCGAGCTCGACGCCATGTCGACGACCTACCGCTCCCGGCTCGGCGTCGTGGCGCTGGCCCTGGGGCTGTCGACGGTCGGGCACTCGCTCAACGTCTTCGCGTTCTACCTGATGGGCCGGATGCTCTTCCCGGATATGGTCACGACCCTGGGTCAGCACTTCTTGATGGGGCCGCTTACGCTCTTCACGATGGCCGTCCCGCTCCCCTTCGGCGCGCTTGGGCTGAGCGAGGGGGTCGCCGATCAGCTTTTGAAGCTGGTGGGACATCCCAGCGGCGCGCTGGCGATGATGGCCTTCCGCGTCTTGATGTACGCCTGCGGCCTGACCGGCGCGATCGTCTATCTGGCCAACCTGAAGGAAGTCCGCGGGCTGACGACCGCGGCGCAGGAGATCGAGCACGAGCTGATCGAAGGGGACCTGGAGGACGAGGCGGCGGCCTGAGCCCCCTGCGAATCGAACCGGCGTGGGGACCGAACTCCGACCGCGCCCAGGTCCCAGGCTTTACCGACACGGCTCGTTGGCGTAGTCTCGTCTCCTTCGACCGGCTGCCCGCCGGGAGCGACGACGCGATCGATTCGGAAGGCAGGCTCGACGCATGCAATGGTTCTCCAGCCCCTGGTTCCGCCGGAAGCCGGCCTCCCTCCTGATCCTCGAACTCGACGGCGACGACGGCGGCCGCTTGCACCGCAAGCTGGGCCCGCTCTCGCTGATCGCGCTGGGCGTCGGCGCCACGATCGGGTCCGGGCTCTACGTCTCGACGGGCATCGTCGCCCGAGACGTGGCGGGGCCGTCGATCATGCTCTCGTTCCTGATCGCCGCGATCGGGTGCGGGTTCGCGGCGCTCTGCTATTCGGAGCTGGCGAGCATGGTCCCGGTGGCCGGCAGCGCCTACACCTACGCTTATGCGACGATGGGCGAGCTGCTGGCCTGGATCATCGGCTGGGACCTGATCCTGGAATACGCGGTCGGCTCCTGTTTCGTGGCCAACGGCTGGTCGGGCTACTTCGACTCCATGCTCCGGAACCTCTTCGGCGTCCAGCTTGATCCGAGGCTCCTGCGCTCCCCGTGGGACTTCGCCGACGACGGCTTCTTCCTGAATCGGGTGACCCTGCCGGGGGGCGTCGAGGCGATCGCCTGGTTCAACCTGCCCGCCGTCCTGATCACCGCGATCCTCACGATCGTCCTGGTCGTCGGCATCCGCGAGAGCGCCGGGCTGAATGCGGCGATGGTCCTCCTGAACATCGGCGTGATCATGACCCTCATCGGCGCGGGGGCGGCTTACGTCGACCCCAAGAACTGGACCCCGTTCCTGCACGAAGACCACGGCTGGCGGGGGGTCGCGATGGGGGCGGCGAAGATCTTCATCGCCTACATCGGCTTCGACTCGATATCGACGCACGCCGAGGAGGCGCGCAACCCGCGTCGGGACATGCCCATCGGCATCCTCGGCGCCCTGGTCGTCTGCACGACCCTCTACGTGGCCACGGCCGCCGTGCTGACGGGGATGATCCCCTATCTCCAGCTCGACGTGACCGCGCCGCTGGCCGCCGCACTTCAGGCGAAGGGCCTGACGTTCGCGGGGACGTTGATCACCCTGGGGATCCTGGCGGGCATGACCAGCTCGCTCCTCGTCGGCAACCTGAGCCAGTCTCGCGTGCTGCTGGCGATGGCTCGCGACGGCCTGCTGCCGATCAAGTTCTTCGGGGCCGTGCATCGACGCTTCGGGACTCCCTGGAAATCGACCCTGCTCGTCGGCTTTGCGGTGGCCCTGGGCGGGGCCTTCGCCCCGCTGAACCTCCTGGC
Organism: Planctomyces sp. SH-PL62; assembly: GCF_001610895.1. Taxonomy (NCBI): domain Bacteria; kingdom Pseudomonadati; phylum Planctomycetota; class Planctomycetia; order Planctomycetales; family Planctomycetaceae; genus Planctomyces; species Planctomyces sp. SH-PL62. The sequence continues at coordinate 1,450,168 of NZ_CP011273.1, forward strand.
CGAACTGGTCAGCATTGGCACCCTCTTCGCCTTCGTGGTCGTCTCGGCCTCCGTTTGGATCCTCAGGATCACCGACCCGGACCTTCCGCGCGCGTTCCGCACCCCGTTCGTCCCCTTCGTCTCGACGATGGGCGTGCTCGTCAACGGCGGCCTGATGTTTTGGCTGGGCAAGGACAACTGGATCCGGCTCCTGGCCTGGCTGGCCATCGGACTGGTCGTCTACCTGACATACAGCCGGCGCCACTCGCTGCTGAACCGGACGCCCGAGGCCGTCGCGTCATCCCCGTCTCCTCCTCCCGCCTGATCGCTCCTACAATGGGAGGGAGACCTTCCACCACGGAGCGCGAGGGCCCGGCGCCATGCTTCCGCTTGCTTCGCCTCGATCCATCCCCGCCGCGATCCCGCGCGTGGTACTCGCCCTGGCGTTGGCCCTCGGCTCGGCGCCGCCGCTCCGCGCCGAGGAGGCGGTCCGGGCCGACCCCGCGATCGCCTCGGGCGCGACCTGGACGCAGGCGCTCGGCGAGATCCGAGCGGATCGACGCTACGAGCTGGTCGTCTCCCTCGCCGCCCCGTCGGACGACGATCGCCTGGCCGTCGAGCTGGCCGTCGGCGACGGCCCCTCGCTCCGCAAGGACCTGCACGCCGGCGATCCCGACGTCTACCTGCCCTACCGCCCGCCGCACGACGGCCCCGCCACGCTCCGCCTGACCCGGCCGCAGGCGTCGTCCCGCGAGCCGCTCCGGGTCCACGTCTCCTGGCGCGGCGATGACTCGTCCGACGACGACCGCGCGGCCCTGGAAGCCGAGCCCAACGACGATCGGCGATCCGCAAACCGCCTCGTCCTCGGCCGCGATCTCTACGGCTCGGCCGACGACGTGGACTATCTGGAGAACCTCCAGGAAGGGACGTCGGGACTCGACTGGTTCCGCTTCGAGGTCGATTCCGACCGGCCCGCGCTCGTGACGTTCACGCTCGACCTGATCGACCGCGACGTCTCGGCGGACCTTCGCGTCTTCACCGTCGAGGCCGGCGAACCGACGGCCCATGCGAGCGGCGAGGACCCGATGGAGATCATCCACGACCGCGAGCGCGAACGTTATTCGAAGAATCTCGTCAGGACGTTGGAGAGGGGCGTCTACTACCTCCGGGTGAACGCGAACCACCCGGCGTACATCCTGCGGACCCGCGTCTCCGCCGTCCCGCCTTTTGACGAGCCTGCGAAGGCCGTCGAGGCGGGCCTGCATTATCTGCTGAACGCCGGCGACGCCTGGTTGGCGCAGGTGCCCCGCGAGGGGAACCGATTCGTCCGCGCGGCGAACCTCCACGAGACGAGCCTCCGCTGCACCGGTTGCCACGCCACCAGCTTTCCCGCCGACGCGGCCCTCGCGACCCATCGCGCGGGCTACTCGATCCAGGCCCGTGACGGCCTCCAATACCTGATGGATCGCATCGCCGATTCGCCGACGCCCCTCGACGGCGGCGATCTCTTCTGGCAGCGCTACATCGCGACGCCGCTCCAGGCCCAGGGAGAGCAGGGGGGCCTCCTCGCGGATTACGAACGAGAGGTGACCGGCGAACAGACCGCTGCGCTCGAACGCTTCGGCCCGTTCCTCCTGGCCGCGTGGGCCTCGGGCACGACTCTCCCCGAGGACGAGCGAAACGTGATCCCCGCCGAGAGCAAGTTCAGCCTCGCCTGGCGGGACCACAAGGTTTTGACCGAACTCGCGCGTCGAACCGGCCGCGAAGACTACGCCCAGGCCGCCGCGCACATCGCCGAGCTGACGAACAGTCGGCAGGCCGATCGGCAGGTCGAGACGCTCCAGGACCGCATCCACCGGCTCGTCGCCTGGAGCCGCTTGGACAGAGAAGCGAACGCGAACAAGATCCGTCGCGAGACCGGCGCGCTCCTCGCTCTTCAGAACGAGGACGGCGGCTGGCACGAGTCCGACGCCGAGCCCGGCCCGAGCTCCGTCTACGCGACCGGGCAACTCGTCGACGCGCTCCTCGAAACGGGAATCACCCCCGAGCACCCGGCGATCGCCCGCGCCCTGAAATACCTACTCGCGACCCAGCAGGGGTTCGGCGGCTGGTTCCAGGCCGACACGCATGAGAACTTCCGAACCCCGATGCGCGAGACCCGGTACGCCGTGACGGCCCTCGCCCGCGCCTTCCCGCGTCCCGACGCTCCGAGGACCTCGTGGGGAAACCGCGACGACGGCCCGGCGAGGCTCTCACGCCCGGATTCGCTGGCCCACACGCTCGACGACCTTGAAAACGTCTGGGAGGTCCCCGAGGCCGACGCGCCGCAGTTCGTCGCGGCCATCGTTTTGCTGCTCGACCATCCTTCTCCCCTGGCGCGGGCGTCGGCCGCAGCCTGTCTCGGTCGACTCGGCCGCGACGAGGGCGTCACGCCGCTGGCGAAGGCGCTCGGCGATCCGTCGAAAATGGTCCGTCTCGCCTCGGCGACGGCCCTGCGCCGCCTCGGACTCGACGATCGGGGGCCTGCGATCGACGCGATCGCCGGGGCGCTGGATTCCCCCGATCCCCGAGTCCGACGCGGCGTGGTGCGCGTCTTCGCCTATCAATCCCGAGGGCTGGCCGCGCGTGACGAACTGGCGGGCCGCCTCCTCGCTCGGGCCGGTGACGCCGACCTCCTGACCCGTTTCGAGGCGGTCCGGGCCCTCCGCCGCCTGTTCTACGACACGTCCGACGCCTCGCTCCGCGCGCGGATCATCGAGACGTTCCTCGCACGACTGGCCGCCGAGGGCGTTCCGATCATGCGGAAGAATTTGAGTGAGAATCTCTACATCATCCTTGACGAGAATCTGGGCGGAAACATCAGTCTTCGCCGCAACCTCGCGGCGCTTCCGGAGGACCTGCGCGCGCGGGCGATGGAAGGCCGCATGGCGATTGAGCGAGACGTCCTCCTCAATCCGATCCTGGCCGCCCTGCGGGAGGGAAGCGACCTTCAGCGTTCCGGCGTGCTTCAGGGGTTCGACGGCTCGTTCTTCAAGGGGAGGACGTATGCGCGGCAGCCCGAGAACGCCGTGGACGTCGGCAACGACCGCGAGTTCGGGTTCCTCTACGAAGTCCCGCTGGAGACTCTGGACCCCACGTTCGCGGCCCTGATCGACGCCACGCGGAGCGGTGCCGGCCGCCGCCAGGCGCTCCAGCTCGCGAGCTTCTTCAAGGTCCCCGGCCGCACCCGCGATGCGACGATCCAGGCCGCCGTCCTCCGGGCCCTCCAAGCCCCGGACGCCGAGACGCGCGCCGAGGCCCTGCGGATCGTCGGCGACGAGATCAGCTTCAACGGCGCGGAGGACGACCCGGCCCGCGTCCTCGAAATCGCTCGGCTGATCGCCGACCGCCCCGAAACACGCCCCGCCCTGATCGCCGCGATCGGCCGCAACCCGGCCCTCTCGCGACGCGCCGAGATCGTCGCGGCGACCGCCGCCCTTGCGAGCCTCCCCGACTCCGCGGCCGACCTGCTGCCGATCCTGGATCGGCTCGGTCTGGCCGACGATAACGTTTTCGCCGCGATCGGCCGGGGATGGGACGGATACGACGTCTCCCGGAAGTCCGAGGCGATCCGCGTGCTGCTCCGTCGCCGTGAGGCGCGCGGCGACGCCGCGCCGCCCCGGCCGCTCCTCGACCTGCTCCGCAAGGCGTCGGCCGACTCTTCCGAGGCGATCCGTGAGCAAGCGTTCTCCGCGCTGATCGAGCAGGCGTCCGAGAACGGGGCCGGCGCCTTCCCGCCCCTCCTGCTGGCCCTGGCCGACGCCTCTCCGAAGATCCGCCGACTCGGCCTGGCGGCGACGGCGAGCAGGGCGTCGTTCTGGGACCGCGGGGACGCGATGGAACGCCTGGCCTCGCTCCTCGTCGACCCCGACGCCGGCGTGCGGTCGGACGCGCTCGACGCCGTGAAATATCATCGCCTCCTGATCCGTCACCCCGCCCTGGCCCCTCGCGTCAGGGCCCTCGCAGGAGAGGAGGCGCTGGCCGGTCGGGTCGACGCCTTGCTCCGGGCCTCGGGCTTCGACCCGGCGGCCGTCGCGCCCGACGTCGCCGCCGACCGGCCGACGATCCTGAGCCTGGAAGCCTTCCGCCGGGACGTGAACCCGTGGTTCGGCAAGCCCGGCGGCGACGGCCACTCCTGCGTCGACTGCCACGCGAGCCACGCGATCCTGAGGCTCGCCGAGCCTCGCGACGGAGGGCCGCCGACCGACGAGGACGTCGCCACGAACTTCGCCTCCGCGCTGAAGGTGGTGAACCTCGCCCGCCCCGAGTCCAGCCCGCTCCTCCGCAAGCCGAGGAGCCCGCAAGGCCGGAAGGACGATGACGCGGCCGTCCCCGAAGGCCCGACCCACGTCGGCGGGACCCGATGGGAGAGCGACGACCACCCCGCCTATCGCGCGATCCTCAAGTGGATCCGCGCGGCCGAGGCGCAGACCCAGGACGTGCCGCCGTTCACCCCCGCCGAGATCGAGGACCTCTCCGTCGCGCCTCCCGCCCCTTGACTCCTCGACGAATCCGTCCGATTTTATTCGCAAGACTTCGGGAAGTTTCGGTTGACGACAGTAGCTCTGCATCTTAAAGTGCCAACGCTTTGTCCTGCAAAGTCGGGGTGGGTCGACCGAATCAAGGGGGGCGTGCATGATGGCGATCGTCGAGGTCGGGGGTGAGAATCGTTCGGGATGGCTCCAGGGATTCCGCGAGCTGGATCTGATTTTGCGCGGGGATCGGACCCGTCCGTCGGCGCTCCGGGAGGGGGCGGTGCCGATCTCCCCGGTGCGGCTGTCGCGGGTGATCGTCCTCCTCTGCCTGGCGCACGGGCTCTGCATGGGGACGTTCGCGATGTTCTCGAAGAACGGCCCCGCGCTGGATCAGGTCCTCGCGACCATGGTGAAGGTGCCGTTGCTCTTCTACCTGACGCTGTTCGTGACGCTGCCGTCGCTTTACGTGTTCAATGCGCTGGTGGGCTCGCGACTCACGTTCTCGTCGGTGGTCCGGGTGTTGACGGCGACCCTGGGGGTGAACGTGGCGGTGCTGGCCTCGCTGGGGCCGATCGTGGCGTTCTTCTCGGCCTGCACGACGAGCTATCCGTTCATGGTCCTGTTCAACGTGGTGGTCTTCGCCGTCGCGGGGTTCCTCGCCCAGATGTACCTGCTCCAGACCCTCCAGCGGCTGAGCATCGCGCAGGTCCTGGAGGATGCGACCCGCGTCGAGCCGGTGGACGAGGCCCCGGCGGCGATCCGGCCGCTGTCGGACGAGTTCCTGGGTCGGCACGTGAAGACGATCTTCCGGCTCTGGCTGGTGCTGTTCGGGCTGGTCGGGGCCCAGATGGGCTGGGTGCTGCGGCCGTTCATCGGCAACCCGAACATCCCGTTCACCTGGTTCCGTCCGCGTCAGTCGAACTTCTTCGAGGCCGTCCTCCACACGCTGGGTTCCCTCTTCTCCTGAGTCGATGACGACCCGATGGAATCGAGGGCCCGACCGATGAGTTCCACCCTGCTGTCTCGGGCGGACGTCGTGCTGCGCGAAGGGACGCCTCGCGTGCCGGGGAATCCCCCCGTCTCGGCCGTCTCGTGGCGGTCGCGGCTGGCGATCCTGGTCGCCTTCGGCGTGGTCTACGGCGCGGTCATGGGGTCGTACGGCGAGCCGCTGGCGGGTCGGCCCTTGCAGATGCTGTACTCGGCGCTCAAGGTCCCGCTCTTGCTCACGGCCACGTTCGCGATCGGCCTGCCGACGTTCTTCGTCCTGAACACCCTGTTCGGGCTGCGGGACGACTTCCCGCGCGTGGTCGCCGCGCTGTCGTCGACGCAGGCGGGCCTGACGGTGATCCTGGCCTCGCTCGCGCCCGTCACGGCGTTCGTGTACGCCTCGGGGATCGGCTACCATCCCGCGATCCTGCTGAACGGCCTGATGTTCGCCACCGCGAGCTTCGGGGCGCAGGTGATCCTGCGGCGGGCCTACCGCGAGCTGATCGCTCGGAACCCCCTGCACGGGCTGATGCTCCGGGCCTGGCTGGTCCTCTACGTCTTCGTCGGCGTCCAGATGGGCTGGATCCTCCGTCCGTTCATCGGCGATCCCAGGCAGCCGACCCAGTTCTTTCGCGAGGAAGGCCTGAGCAACGCCTACATGGTCGTGATCGAAATGATCTGGGGCGTCCTCCTCAGAGCGAGCTGAGGAGTCTCGACGAAAGTACCTCTTCTCTGGAGGTTTACCGCCGACTCCGACAGTTCTTCGCAGGCATCCTCCTGGGAACTGTGACTTGGATCCGGTCATGAGCCGATGCTGAGACTTCCTTCAATCGATCGCCATGACGATCAAAGCCACCTCGCCCGCGACGCGTGAAATCGCCACCAGCTCGCGGAATTCCTCCAGAATGCCCGCTAGTTCGTGCTCGGCGTTCTCGACGGGGCGTAGCTGGTAGCATGCCGCACCATGAAGTCGGGGCAGGACCAACGATTCGATCTCTTGGAGCAGCTCGGGGGCGGGCGGCGACTGATACAGGTTGCTGAACTCGTCTACAACGGCTCGAGCCGCCGTGGGGCTTATGCTCTCGAAGTCGCCGGGCGTGATCTCGGCGACCCGATACGGCCCATGGATCGTCTCGGAGCGGCTCAGGTGCGGGTCGTCTGAGATGTACGTGTCCCGGTAATGGGGGCTATTGAGGAGCGAGTCGAGGACCGACTCTCCTTCCCCCACGCCGTCCCAGGCGAAGCGTTTGACGTCGATCCAGCGAAACGAATCGTCGTAGAATCGCACCAGCGCGTGCTCGGGTTCATTCAGAACGATCACCGGCCCCGTCCCCCTCTCCGTACGACAGAACCGCCTTGAGATCCTTCCGGATCGACCCTCCGGGCGTCGACCTCCGCGATCGATACGACCACAAGATGCGCCGGGACGTGCTCGCCCGCGACCTCGACGACCAGATGAGCGTCGAGGCCGCCCGCGCCTCGCTGGACGAGCCACCACGTGGGTTGGACCAACCGGCGGCTGGGGTTTCTGGAGAAGGATCGCTACAAGTGGAGGCGTCGCCGGATGCTGGTCCGGTTCGTGATCCCGGCTTCGGAGATCCGACGGACGACGTCAAAGCGGCATGAAATCAAGTCTTCGGACTGTCAGGTTCGGTGAGAGCCATCGTCATCTTGGCGAGCTCTCTCTAATAAGAGGAGACGCCCCGGGCCGGTCATCGTCCGCGAGGCTCGACGCCGAGCAGGTGTCGGACGAAGAAGTCGCGACGCCGGCGCTGGCCGTAAGGGCTCTCCCCCACGCCGTGGTCCGCCCCGGGGAAGACGACGAGGTCGAAGTCCTTGTCGGCCTTGATGAGGGCGTCGACGACCTGCAGGGTGGAGGCGGGGTCGACGTTGCGGTCGAGCTCGCCGACGGTTAAAAGCAGCTTGCCGGTCAGCTTGGACGCCAGAGTGACATTGGATTGCTCGGCGTAGTGAGGGCCGATGGGCCATCCCATCCACTGTTCGTTCCACCAGATCTTGTCCATGCGGTTGTCGTGGCAGCCGCAGTCGGCCACGCCCACCTTGTAGAAGTCGCCGTGGGTCAGGAGGCCCGCCAGCGCGCTCTGGCCGCCGGCCGATCCGCCGTAGATCCCCACCCGGGTCAGGTCCATCGCCGGGTCCTTCTCGGCGGCTGCCTTCATCCAGAGGATGCGGTCGGGGAAGCCCGAGTCCAGCAGGTTCTTCCAGCAGACGTCGTGGAACGCCTTGGACCGATCATTGGTCCCCATGCCGTCGATCTGCACCACGATGAACCCCAGCTCGGCGAGCGCCTGGTGGGGATGGAACGGGGCGAACCGCCTGGGGACGAACGAGCCGTGGGGGCCGGCGTAGATGTTCTCGATCACCGGATACTTGCCGTCCGGCTTGTAATCGCGGGGCCGGAACACGACGCCGTGGATGTCGGTCTTCCCGTCGCGGCCCTTGGCGACGAACCGCTGCGGCGGCTTCCAGCCGGTCGCTTCCAGGCGCGAGGTATCGGCGCGCTCCAACTCGCAGGCGAGGCTCCCATCCCTCGTTCTCCGAAGCTCGACCACCGGCGGCAGGTCGACCCGCGAGTAGGTGTCGAGGTAGAACTCGCGATCGGGCGAGAATTCGATCTCGTGCGTGCCGTCCCCCGAAGTCAGGTGGACGAGGCCGGAGCCGTCGAAATTCACGCGGGCGAAGTGGACGTGGTACGGGTCCTGATCGGGATGGATCCCCCCGGCGCGGAGCCAGACCTGGCGTTTCTCCTCGTCGACGCGGTCGACCCCCCTCACGACCCACGGCCCGCTGGTGATCGGATTCTTGACGCGGCCGTCCTTCAGGTCGATCAGGTACAGGTGGTTCCAGCCGTCGCGCTCGGACATCCAGATCAGCTCGGCCGGGCCTTCCAGGCGACGTTCGAACAGCTTGGAGGAGTAGCAGAAGAACGTGTCGGGCCGTTCGTCGACGATCGCGCGGGCCTTGCCCGTCGCGGCCTCGACCGCGATCAGCCGCATGACCTGATGACCGCGCTGGTTGTACAGGAACGTGAACCGGGAGGAATCCGGCTCCCAACGGAAGGCGTCCACGCTCCAGGGGATCGGCGTCAGGTCGGGGTCGATCGGGATTTCCTTGCGGGCCTCGACGTCGAACAGGTGGAGCCGGGGGACGGGGATCTGGTCGCCGGGCTTGAGATAATCGTGCGTGACCAGCCGGGGCTGGAGCTGGTCTTTGGGGGCCGACTCGACCATGTGGACCTTGTGGTCCGACCCCCTGGCGGTCCGGATCGCGACGAACCGCTTCGAATCGGGCGACCAGAAGACGCCGCGCTCGTAGGCGTCGACGTCGGAGCCCTCGAAGCTGAGTGGAGTCTCCTCGCCGCCGGACTTCGTGCGAAGGATCAGGTCGTGGTCGCGGACGTCGATCGAGAACCGGCCGTCCGGCGAATCCTCGCCCCTCGGCGATTCCGGCGTCCCCTCGTCCGGACGGCGGCGGCGCTCGTGGTCGGGGGGCTTCGATTCGGCGGGCGCGCCCGGCTTCGGGGCCTCGGTCAGCTCGCCGGCCGCGTCGAAGCGGTACGACTTGCCTTCGAAGCCGAAGCGGGCCGCTCCGTCGTCGTCCACCGTGAAATCGTCGAGGGCCAAACGGGACGCCTCGATCGTCTTGCCCGCCTTGTCCGTCAGGGCCGTCGCGAGCCTGGCGTGGTCGAAGGCGGGCTTGCGCTCGCCCTTCTCGGCGTCGACGAACATGTACTCGCGGGCGTCGTCCGGCAGGTCGTTCCGATACCAGAACCGCCGTCCTTCCGGCAGCCAGACGGGGTGGACCTTCGCCTTGAAGACCGTGTTTCGGGTCGTCTCCTGGAGGGCGTCGGCGCGGTCGTACGCGGCCTGGGAGCCCTCGTCGCCCGCCCTGGCGTAGCCGAGCGACGCGGACGAGCCGGTGAGGAAAACGGCGGCGAGCAGCCAACCACGAGGGGTTCGATCTGGATGCATGTTTCGATCCCGACTCCAGCGCCTTGCGATTCACGATCCTCGACCGGTAGGCGATCGAACGAACCCCGATTCGTGGATATTATGACGTGGATCGAGCGTCCGAGGAACAGGTCCGCAGTCCGGCTGAGCGGAGGGGAGAGAGGATGACGATCGCATGGCGGGGCGTCTTCGCCGCGGCGACGACGCAGTTTCATTCCGATCAGTCGCTGAATTTGAAGGGGACCCTGGCCCACGTCGACCGGATGATCGACGACGGGCTCCACGGCCTGATCATGCTGGGGACGGTCGGCGAGAATTGCTCGCTGGAGTACCCGGAGAAGCTGGAAGTGCTCCGGGCGACCGTCGATCACGTCGATGGGCGCCTGCCCGTCCTCACGGGGGTCTCCGAGTATACGACGAAGCTCGCGAGCCGGTACGCGACCGACGCCAAGGAGATCGGCGTCGACGGCCTGATGCTCCTGCCGCCGATGGTTTACAAGACCGCTCCGGAGGAGACGATCGCCCATTTTCAAAGGGTCGCGGCCGCCACCGACCTGCCGATCATGGCGTATAACAATCCGCCGACCTACGGGGTCGATATCACGCCGTCGATGTTCCAGGAGCTGGCCGAGACGCCGACGATCGTCGCCATCAAGGAATCCTCCGGAGACGTGCGCCGGATCACGGATCTGAAGAACGCCTGCGGCGACCGCTACACGCTATTCGCCGGCATCGACGACCTGGTGCTGGAGAGCCTGATGCTGGGGGCGACCGGCTGGGTCTCGGGCCTGGTCAACGCGTTCCCGGCCGAGAATCGGCTGCTCTGGGACCTGGCCGAAGCGGGCCGATGGGACGAGGCGGTCGCGGTCTACCGCTGGTACATGCCCCTGCTGCACCTGGACACCGACCCCAAGCTCATCCAGTACATCAAGCTCGCCGTGCAGGAATGCGGCTACGGGCTGGAAACCGTCCGCGAGCCTCGGCTGCCGCTCACGGGTGAGGAGCGGGAACGGGTCCTGGCGATCATCCGCAAAGGGATCGCCGATCGCCCCAGGAAGTCCGCCACGGCCTGACGCGAGAAGATAAAGCCGGCCGTCATCACGTCCTTCCCCCCTCGCGGGGGAAGGTGGCCCGTAGGGCCGGATGAGGGGCTGACGAGCACGAAAACCGAAGGCGCTTCAAGCGGCCGGACTGCGAACCCCGACGGCTCCCCGGCTCGTCACCCCCTCATCTGACCCCTGCGGGGTCTGTCTTCCCCCGCGAGGGGGGAAGACCGTGATGGAGCACGAGAACCGTCGGCGTAAACTCGGACCGGACTGCGAACTCCGACGGCACCCATGCTGGTCTCCCCCCGCGAGGGGGGAAGGCCGTCGTGACGAAAGACTCCAGACTCCGTGACGGTCAGGAAAACAGGGGACGGTGGTCCATGCCCGAGGTCGCGATGCGTCGAATCCAGGTGATCGATTCCCACACCGGCGGCGAGCCGACCCGCGTGGTCGTCGCCGGCGGGCCCGACCTCGGCCGGGGTAGGATGGCCGATCGGCTGGCCCTCTTTCGCGAGCGATACGACGACTTCCGTTCCTGCGTGGTGAACGAGCCGCGCGGGTCGGACGTCGTCGTCGGCGCCCTGCTTTGCGAGCCGACGAAGCCCGAATCGGCCGCCGGGGTGATCTACTTCAACAACGTCGGCTTCATCGGCATGTGCGGCCACGGCACCATCGGCCTGGGGACGACCCTCGCCCACCTGGGCCGGATCGGGCCGGGCGTGCATCGCGTCGAGACCCCGGTCGGCGACGTGACGATGGAGCTGGAAGCTGACGGCTCGGTCGCCGTCGAGAACGTCGTCAGCCGACGCGCGCGGAAGGGGGTCGAGGTCGACGTGCCGGGCCTGGGCCGCGTCACGGGCGACGTCGCGTGGGGGGGCAACTGGTTCTTCCTCGTCGAGGATCACGGCGAGCGGATCGACGTGGGGAACGTCGAGCGCCTGACGGACATCTCCTGGCGCATCCGGCAGGCGCTGGAGGCGCAGGGAGTGCGGGGGGACGACGGCGGCGAGATCGACCACGTCGAGTTGTTCGGGCCCCCTTCGAGTCCATCGGCCGCCGACGCCCGCAACTTCGTGCTGTGCCCCGGTAAGGCGTACGACCGATCGCCCTGCGGGACCGGCACGAGCGCCAAGCTGGCCTGTCTCGTGGCCGACGGCAAGCTCGCCGAGGGTCGCGTGTGGCGGCAGGAGAGCGTCGTAGGGAGCGTCTTCGAAGGCTCCGCGCGGATCGTCGAGGGGGGCGTGCGACCCCGGATTCGCGGCACGGCCTACGTCACGGCCGAGTCGACCTTGCTGGTCGATTCCCGCGATCCTTTCGCTTCGGGGATCCGACGATGAGCCGGCACGTGGCGATCATCGGCGGCGGGGTCGTGGGGACCTCGTGCGCGTATTACTTGAAACAGTCCGGCTGGGACGTCACGGTCATCGACCGCGGGACGATCGGCGGCGGCAGTTCGGCGGCGAACTGCGGCTACGTCTGCCCGAGCCACGTCCTCCCGCTCACCGAGCCGGGCGCGGTCGCCGAGGGCCTGGCCTCCCTCTTCCACAAGAACGCGGCGTTCAGGATCAAACCCCGACTCGACCCAGCCCTCTGGTCGTGGCTCTACCACTTCGCCCGCCGCTGCAACGAGCGCGACATGCTGGCGGCGGCTCACGGCATCCAGCCCCTCCTGGATTCGTCGAGGACCCTGTACGACGCCCTGATACGCGACGAGCGGCTCGATTGCGGTTGGCGCGAACGCGGCCTGCTCTTCGTCTACAAGGATCGCCGGAAGTTCGAAGCCTACGCCGCGACGGACGCGCGGCTCGCCGGGGAGTTCCACCGCCCGGCCGTGCGCTACGACGGCGAGGCCGTTCTCGACCTGGAGCCCGCGCTCCGGCCGGGCCTCGCCGGCGGCTGGCATTACCCCGACGACGCCCACCTACGACCGGACGCGCTGATGAAGGCGTGGCGGGCGAACGTCGAGGCCTCGGGCGGGGTCTTTCGCGAGTACTGCGCGTTCGAGGGCTTCGTCCGCCGCAGCGGCGAAGCCTCGGCGGTGCGGACGAATCAGGGCGAGATCGCGGCCGACGCCTTCGTCCTGGCCGCCGGGGCGTGGAGTCCGGCGCTCGGCGACGGCCTGGGCTGCAACATCCCGATCCAGCCCGGAAAGGGCTACAGCCTGACCATGCCCCGGCCCTCGATCTGCCCGGAGGTGCCGATGATCTTCCCGGAAACCCACGTGGCCGTCACCCCGTTCGAGGACGCCTACCGCCTGGGCTCGACGATGGAGTTCGCCGGTTATGACGAATCCATCGCCCCCGAACGGCTCCAGATCCTTCGCGACGGCACCGCGCCGTTCCTCTGCGAGCCGGAGGCCGAGCCGATCCTCCAGACCTGGTTCGGCTGGCGGCCGATGACCTACGACGGCCTCCCCATCATCGACCGCGCCCCGGCGATCGGGAACGTGATGATCGCCGCGGGCCACAACATGCTCGGCCTCTCCATGGCCACCGGCACCGGGAAGCTCGTCGCCGAGCTGCTCGACGGCCGCCCTCCTCACCTTGACCCGCAACCCTATCGGGCGACCCGGTTCTGAACCCGGGGCCGCCCGCCTCCCCGCTCAGACCGATGGCTTCCGGCCGACGAACACGGCGATGGGGAAGGTGAATCGGATCGCGCCGTCGACGAGGCGAGCGTTGACGCCAAGCTGGTCGACGCCCACGTCGTCGCGAAAGACCTCGCGGATCGATTCGCGAGCCTCGGCCGGCGATTCCGTGGCCGCGAGCAGCTCATCCAGCTTCACGTCGAGGCCGTAGAAGCGGGGTTCGGACGGCTCCAGCCCGGCCTTCGCGAACAGCGTTTCAAACTCCCCGAGGCCGACCGCCCGGACGTGCGAGGGGTCGCGGATCTTCTCGACTCGATCGTAGGCCTCCCCTTGCTCGGCGTCGCGGGAGTAGACGTCGACCACGACGACCCGACCGCCGGGGCGACAGACCCTCGCCATCTCGACGAGCGCCCTCGCGGGTTCCAGCAGGTGATGGAAGGCGTAGCGCGAGAAGACCAGCGAGAAGCTCGCGGGCTCGAACGGAAGGCTCGCGATGTCGCCGACGCGCCAGTCCAGGTTCGTCAGCCCCCTGGCCGCCTGGAGCCCGCGCGCCTGCTCGATCATGCCGGGAGTCAGGTCGAGGCCGGTCACGCGGCTCGCGTGCTCCGCGAAGTCGCACGCCACCAGGCCGGGCCCGCAGGCGACGTCCAGGACTTCGTCCGTCGGCGCCAGCTCGGCGGCCTCGCGGACCAGCCGCATCGCCTCCGCGTCGGAATGAGGCGCGTACCGAGCGAAGGGCTCGGCCTGGGCGGTGAACTGCTCCACGATCAATTGCTTCTGCCGTTCGGAATCGCTCAACGTTATCTCCTGGCTCGATCGGGACGGGCCGCCCCCGCGAACGGGAGGCCCTGGGGCGGCTGACCTTCGTCCTTCGGAGGGAGGGGCGACCGTCGAGGTTCGGACGAACATCCCGCCCCGCTCAGCCCGTCCTGGGCTTGGCGATCGCCGCGACCCGGGCGGCGACGGCCCGGATATAGTCGCCGGGGGCCAGCAGGACCTGCACGCCCCGCACCCCGGCCGAGACCGAAATCAGGTCGAACAACTCGGCCGTCTCCTCCAGATAGACGGGGTACGCCTTCTTGCATCCCATCGCGGTGACGCCGCCCCGGATGTAGCCGGTCAGCGGCTCGACCTCCTTCAAGGGGACGGTGTCGATCTTCTTGTCGCCCGTCGCCTTCGCAAGCGCCTTGAGGTCCAGCTCGCAATCGGCCGGGACGACGGCGAGGCAGACGCCGTGCTTGTCGCCCCGCGCGACCAGCGTCTTGAAGACCTGCTCGGGGGGGAGGCCGATCTTCCTCGCGACCGATTCCGCCACCAGGTCCTCGGGGTCCACCTCGTAATCCCGGAGTTCATAAGGCGCCCCCAGCCGATCGAGCAGCCGCACGGCGTTGGTCTTCGCGATCGCCACCCCATCCTCCTTCGACGAACCGGAACCCCCGTCGATCCCAAGGCTTGTGAGCTTACCGACGGAGCCCCCGCGATCCAACCGCGCGTTCTTACGAAGTGTGTGGCACGTCGCGTCGTCCGATGCCCATCTACGGGGAGGATGGGGAAACGTCGGAAAGCTCAGGAGACTGGATAATGGGAACCGTCCTTGCTTACGCCCTGGTCATCGCCCTGATCCTCCCCTTGAGCGTGCTCCTCGCGACGTCCGAAGAGGGCCGCTCGACCTCGACCTATCGCGCCCCGGCGGCGGTGGCCCTGGCCCTGGGCGCGGTCTTCTTCGCGCTCGGCTACATCCACCCCGCCGACGCCTCCGGGGCCTGGCTCTTCCGGGCCTTCTACGGGTCCCTCTGCGTGATCACCGTAGCCGCCGCGAACCTGCTCGTCTGCCTCGAACGATCCCACGCGTGAACGGAGTCGGCGTCGGAACGGCGGGGCCTGGGGGTCAGGACGACCCCCGGCCCCGTTCTCGTTTCCCGACGTGGCCGGCGCCCTCTGCGAGCCGTCCTTACACGAGTCCCGGCGCGTGCGGGGCCGGGGCCTTGGGCGTCCGGGCGATGGCCCTGGGCGGGATCTCCTTCAGTTCTCGGAGGCCGTCGAGGGTCCACCTCCAGAGGCCGTACTGGACGTAATCCAGCCAGGCGTCGGTGGCGGCGAGGGACGCGACGACCTCGGCGGGGATCGCGTCGTTGAGCTTCTTCCTGACGCCGGAGTCGGTCAGGAGGTAGAGCCCGTCCTCGAGGAATCCGAGGAAGGCGCCTTGCTGGCCGATCGCGAGCATCACGGCGTTGCGGTCGTCGAGCTTCGCGAAGCCCGCCCCTTCGGACCAGCGCCAGACCCCGCCCCAGCCGAAGTCGATGGTCACGTCGCCCGACCGGGCGGCGATCGCCTCGGCGTCGTACGCGCTCAGCTTCTCCCAGGGACGCGCGGGCTCGAACAGCCGGCGCAGCCAGAGGCCGGCGGCGCCGAAATCCAGGTAGAACGAGCCGCCGACGCCCGAAACCGACTGCGGCCTCAGCGGCGATACGGCCCGATAGCCCGCGGACGGGTCCCAGCTTTTCAGGCCGGAATCGGGGAAGTCGACGAGGAGCGCGGCGTCGGAGGCGAAGAGCCGCGCCGGATCCTCGGCGTCGAGCTTCGCCCACCCGGCGGTCTGCTCCCAACTCCAGAGGCCGCGAGCCCCGTAGTCCAGGAAGAGGACGCCGCCGGCGAAGGCCATCGATTCGGGACCGACGTCGTTGAGCTTCCACCAGCCCCGGACCTCGTCCCAGCCCCAAACGCCGTGGGGACCGTAACCGACGTACGCGCCGCGGTCGGGAGTCGCGACGATCACCTCGGGGTTCGCGGCGTTGATCCGCCGCCAGCCTGAGACGTCGTCGTAGGTCCAGGTGCCGTCGGCGTCGTAGTCGAAGAACGTCAGGTCGCGCGGATCCGACCGCGCGAACGAGTGCGCCGACTCGTCGTTTCCCAGGCCGATCCGCGCGGAAACGGCACCCTGCGAGGCCGACTCCGCCCAGTCGACCCTCGCGAGCGAACCGGCCGGGGCGCTCCGCATCACGCCCGACACCTCGCGGATCGGCCCGGCCGGGAGAGGAGCCATCAGGAGTCGGGATTCCAGGAGCTGAGGAGCGAACGTCCAGGGGCGGACGCGTCGCGATCGACTCGAAGCAGGACGCATGGCGGTCTCCGCGAGGTGGATCGAGGGCAGCCGGCCGGCTCGAAGCCCGAGCGTCGCGGCGGTGCCCTCCTATTCGAGCGGACGCGATCCCCCGACCGCCAGCATCGAGTTCAAGAATCAGGGGGATTCCCCGAGACTCCTCGCTCAACTCCACGGAGTTCCGGCGGAGGACCTTCGGGAGCCACGAACCCGTGGACAGGCCGGGGATGCGGACGACGGCTCGGGACCGGCCCGACGCCGATCCACGGGTTCAGAGTCTGTCCCGGAAGTGTGCCGCGGTCCGATCGACGTCCTTCCCCCCCGGCGGGAGAAGGTGGCCCGCAGGGCCGGATGAGGGGGGGGCGAGCACGGAAGCCGTGGGCGTTCTCGAAAGCCCGTCCTGCGAATCCCGACGCTCGACTTGCTCGTCCCCCCCCTCATCTGACGCCTTCGGCGTCTGTCCTCCCCCGCCGGGGGGGAAGACCGTTCCAGCTCGCCTTTCCCCCCTATGGAACAGGCTCTCAGAGAACCCGTGGCCCCCCGATCGCCGACTCCCGGCCCCTTGAGGTGGTGGTGATAAGTGAGGAGTGTCGATTCCCCGGGAAGTTTTCGGCGCGAGGCTCGTCCCCCCTCACCCGTCGATCGCATCAAGAATTTCTGATTGGCTTGTCCGCCGAAAGTGGCGTAGGATGGCGGAGTCTCAAGGTCGCCGATATCCCGCCCTCTCCACGGGAAAGGACGAAAACGATGAGCACGGTGCGAACGCGTCGGGAGTTCTTCGGTAACGTCGGTCGCGGCATGTTGGTGGCGAGCGTCGGGCTCGGCACGGCGTTCGACATGGGGTTGACGCCCGCATGGGCCGACGACGGCGGGGAGAGGCGGATCTCCTTCGGAGGGCTGGAACCGCTCGTGGCCTTGATGCAGGAGACGTCCGCCGACCGCATCGTGCCGACGCTCGTCGAGAAGCTTCGCGGCGGGACCGATCTGAAGCAGCTTGTAGCCGCCGCCGCGCTGGCCAACGCGCGGACCTTCGGCGGCGAGGACTACATCGGCTTCCACACCCTGATGGCGCTCGCGCCCGCCTTGCACATGGCGGGCGAGCTGCCGGAAGGCCGCCGCGCGCTGCCCGTCCTCAAGGTCCTGCATCGCAATACGAACCGCATTCAGGAGCACGGCGGCCCCTCGTCCGAAGTGCTTCAGACCGTCCAGCCGAGCGTCCTCTCGGCCGGCCAGGAGCCGGGCGAGACCCTCCGAGACGCCGTGCGCCGCAGGGACCTCGACGGGGCCGAGCGCACCTTCGCCGCGATCGCCGCGGGCTCGCCGGACGAGGCGTTCAACAGCCTGCTCGTCGCCGTCGAGGACAACACCGAGGTCCACCGCGTCGTCCTGCCGTATCGCGCCTGGGAGCTGCTGGACGTCGTGGGCAAGGACCAGGCCCACACAATGCTGCGGCAGTCGGTCCGCTACTGCGTCAAGAGCGAGCGGACGCAGAATCACGGGGCGGTCAATGACGAGGTCCGCACCCTCCTGCCGCGGCTGTTCGACCAGCACCACCTGCCCCGGACGTCGCCGGGGACGAAGCGGCCCGGCGACGAGTGGGTCGCGTCGATGTGCCGGACGCTTTTCGATGCGAGCCCGGCGTCGGCCGCCGATGCGGTGGCCGCGGCGCTGGCCGAGGGGATCGATCCGGGCGACGTCGGCGAGGCGATCGCCCTGGCCGCGAATCAGCTCGTCCTCCGCGACGCCGGTCGTCCCGAGCGTTACGCCTCGCCGGGCAAGCCTCCGGGGAGCGTCCACGGCGATTCGATCGGCGTCCATGCGAGCGACGCGGTGAACGCCTGGCGGAACATGGCTCGGGTCGCGAACCCTCGCAACTCGGCCGCCTGCCTGATCCTCGCCGCATACGAGGTCGCCCGCGATCGCCAGGGACGCGACGCCGACTTCCACAAGTGGTCCCCCCGGCCGCTCGCCGAATACGTCGACGGCGTCACGACGGAGGATTCGAAGCGCCTGCTGGCCGAGACGGAATCGGCGATCCGGGCGAATCAGCAGGAGATCGCCTCGGCGATGGTGCACCGCTACGGCACGCTCGGCCACGACCCCGCGCCGGTCTTCGCGCTGATGCTCAAGTACGCCGTGAGCGAGGACGGTGCGCTGCACGCCGAGAAGTACTACAACACCGTCCGCGAGGAATTCGCCTCGACGCGCCCGGCCTTCCGCTGGCGGCAGCTCGTCGCCCTGGCACGCGTGACCGCCAGCGAGTGCGGCCGCCCCGCGCCGGGCGTCGCCCAGGCCGAGGAACTGCTCAAGGCCTGATTTCTCCGCCCTCGAAGCCGTTGGAGGGCGGGCCCAGGCCCTCCAACGGCCGCGTTCCGCCGCGACTTACAGCGGATCCACGTCGATCCAGGCCGCGAAGGAGGACTGGTCGACGTTTCGACCGCTCACCACGACGACCAGATCGCCTCGCCCCCCCAGGTCGATCCCCCCGGTCAACAAGGGGAGCAGGGCGATGGCCCCGGAAGGCTCGGTGCGCAGGCCGTGGTGATCGTACAGCCAGCGCATCGCCTGGCGGACCGCCTCGTCCGGGAACGCCAGCGATTGCGGGACGAGGCGCTGAAGGATCGGCCAGTTATGCTCGCCGACGTCGTACGAAAGCAGTCCGTCGCAGATGCTGGCCGGGCGCTCGAGCCGGACCCGCTTCCCCTCCGCGAGCGAACGGCGGAAGTCGTCGGCCTGATCGGGCTCGACGCCGACGATTTGGGCGTCGGGGTAGGCGTCGGCGATCCCCAGGGCGTGCCCGGCCATCAGCCCGCCCCCGCTGACGGGGCAGAAGAAGTGGGAGAGTTCACGCCCCTCACGCTTCAAGGAATGGACGATCTCCAGGGCTCCCACGCCGTTCCCTGCGATCACGTGGGGGTCGTCGTACGGAGACGCCTGGACGGCCCCCTCGACCTCGGAGATCTCGCGGGTCAGGCGATCCCGATCGCCCGTCAGGTGGTCGCGCGCGATGTCGTAGGTCCGGATCTCGGCCCCGAACGAGCGCGTGAGCTCGAATTTCACCCGGGGGGCGGTCTCCGGCATCACCACGATGACCTTTCGGCCGTAGCGCATCCCCGCGAAGGCGATCCCCGACGCGAAGTTGCCGGAGGAGTGGGCGGCGACGGGGCGATCTCCGAGTTCCTCCGCGTGGGCGTCCATCCAGTTCAACGCGCCCAGGAGCTTGAACGAGCCGCAGGGGGTCCAGCCGTAATCCTTCAACCACACCCGGCGCGATTCCGGCAGCCCGAGCTTCCGTTCCAGGGCGTAAGAGCGGATCAGCGGGACCGGCGACAGATGCCGTCGGATGACCGTTTCCGCGGCGTGCAGGTCGGCGACGGTCGTCAGGCGAACGGGCATGGCGGAGGCTTCCTTCCGGCTATCCCCACGGCCGCATCGATGCGGGAAGGGGCGGGGCCCCGAGCGACCCGCGCGGCGGCAGGCTCGATCGGGATTCGTGGTCGTTCCGAAATCGGGGCGGCACGAGATGCCGTCAGGCTCTCAACGCCCCGAAAAACGCATTGGAAGCGGATCGCCGCCCCATGTCCACGGAAAAATGACCCGGTGCGGGAGCCCGACGCGCGGACGGTCCTGGATTCGAGGCCCCCGGCGTTTCGTCGGCCCGAGAGCCTGATTCGAGAGCTTCCCAATCGGAGGCGCCTGCCCGGTTGAAGATCACGTGCCGGAGGGATACTCTGACTGGGTCCCCATCTCGGAACCGGGCCCTAGGAGCAAACCGCTCGCCCGTTCCGGGCCCCAACGACAGGTCATGTGGGCCGATTCCCATGGGCTCGATCGCTCCGACGACTCGCCGGCTGCTCTACCTCTCCTGGGCCCTGCTCGGGCCGTCGATGACGGGGGTCGGCCTCGCCGAGGACGCGACGCCGTTCCCGCACTTCAACGGCGATCACCTCTACGTCTCGGGGGTCCCCGACCGCTACGACCCGGTGCAGCGGACGATCCGGGATCTGGAGGCCCGGGCGCCGCAGAAGTACTACGTCGCCGTGGTCAAGTCGGCCGGGGAGGGCGACCGCGCCACTCGGACTTACGCCGAGCGGCTTCGCGACGAATGGCGCGAGCAGGCGGCGGCCCAGGGGCTTCCTCTGGACTTCGAACGCTCGCTGATCGTGGTGGCGGCGCTGGACAACCGCCAGGTCGTGACCCTGCCGGGGCCGACGCTCGTCGATCGATTCGGGCTGAGGGGTGAGACGATCGACGCGCGGATCGTCCAACCGAAGTTCGTCCCGCTCGCTCGCCAGGGAGACTATCCGGGGGCGCTCGCCGCCCTCCTGACCGGCGTGGACGAGTTCGTCGCCGCGCGAGCGACCGCGGCTTCGCCGACGGCGATCCCCCCCGCCGTCGTCCCGCTCCGAAAGGAGGTCGCGACGACGACGGCCCCCGCCGCGCCCGTCCCGGCGAGCGCGCCGGCGGGGCGCGACGCGGCCTGGGCGGTCGTCGGCTCGATCGTCGCGATCGGCCTCATCGTCGCGGGTTTGGTCTGGCTGGGGAGGCGTCGGGCCAGGGGGGCGTTCCGCGCCAAGTTCAAGAATTACAAGGAGAAGGCCGTCGCGATGATGGATCGGCTCGACGGCCTCAAGGCCCGGATCAAGTCGCTCCCCGTCGAGGACCCGGACTTCACCGAGCCGATGACCGGCGACACGCTGGCCCTCTATGAGAAGGTGCAGGAAGACCTCCGCCGCCTCTGGGACCGCTGGCTGGAGGTGATGGACGTCGTCGATCAGGCGGAAAAACACGCCGCGCGGGGGTCGTCGGCGCTGGCCAAGGCCGACGGGCTGGTCTCCGATGGGAAGGTTTTCGAGGAAGTCGAGCGGGGCGCCCAGGAATGCGCCGGGGTGATGGACCGTCTCAACGCCGCCCACGAGGAAGCTCGCGCGGCGGTCCAGGCGGTCGCCGAGGCCCAGGTCCGCACCGAGGAGGGAGTGGCGACCGTCCGCGCCGCCGGCCTGCCGACAGCCCCATATCAGCCCGAGATCCAGCGGATCGCCGAGCAGTCCGCGCGGGCCGGCGTCATCCTCGTCCCCGACCCCCTGGGGGCCCGATCCATCCTCGACCAGGCCCGGGAAGCGGCCGAGGCGCTCGTCGGGCGAGCCGCCGACGTGAAGGCTCGTCTGGAGGACGGGAAGCAGGTCCAGGCGGGGATCGCCGGGCTCCGCGACGAGGTGGCCGAACATCGCCGCAAGGGCCTGGGGCTGGCCGAGGAAGGGGGCGATCCCGACCCGTCCACGGCCCAGGCCGAGCAGGCGCTGGCCCGGATGCAGGCGGCGCTCGAGGCCGGCGACCCGACCCTGGCGGCCACCGAACTGACGGCGGCGCGGGGGCTGTTCGACCAGGCGCGGGGCGTGCTCGACGCCGTGCTCAAGGCCAGGGCGGCCTGCGAGCGCGGGCTCCCCGAAACTCGCCGCGAGACCCAGCGGCTGCGCGAGGCGGTGAGCCAGTACGCGGCTTTCGAGCAGGAGCTTCGCCGCGACTTCGCCCCGGGTTCCTGGCAGGGCGTGGCGGGTCATCTCCCCCAGGCCCGCACGCTCCTGGAGACGTTCGATCGCAAGGCCGACGAGGTGGAGCAGGCCGCCGATCCCAAGGTCCAGAACTATCTCCTCGGCGCCCGCCTCCTGGCCCGGTTGAACCAGGAGCAGAAGGCCGTGTTCCAACTGATGAACGGCGTCGGCGAACAGCTCGCGGGACTCAAGGCGGTCCGCGAGGAGGCGAAGAACCTCGCCCAGGAGATCGAGGCGCGGGACCGGGAGGTCGGCCGGTTCTTCGCGCAGTACGACCACGTCGTCGGCTCGCAGGCGAGGGAGAGCCTGGCGCATGCCTCCCGCGCCAGGGAGGAGGCGATCCGGGCGACCTCGACGCACCAGCCGGATTGGCCCTCGGCCCGACAGGCCCTGGCCGAGGCCCGCGAGGAATATGGGATCGCCCGTTCCCAGGCGCAGTCCGACCTGGACGTCTACCAGGTCCTGACCAACGAGTACGACGAGGCGCGAAACCACGCCTCGCGGGTGGAGGCGTTCCTCGCCGGGCATGGCGAGGACCGGCCCGCCGCCAACCAGCACTTCCGTCGCGCCGAGGAGATTTTGAACCTCGTCGGCAGCGACAGCACCCGCGTGGGCAACGAATGGCCCAGGCTGCTGGACCAGGTCCGGGGCGCACGCCGCGACCTGGACTACTCCGAGCGGCTTGCGCAGGAGGACCTCCGCCTGGCGCGCCGGGCCGAGTCCGAGATCGCCGAGGCCGCACGGACGCTCCGCGAAGGCCGCACCTACCTCTCGATGGGGGTGGCGCTGGACACCTCGCCGGCCGAGGCGCTGCTGACCCGGGCCCAGGGGCTCTACCACTCCCAGAATTACGAGCAGGCGATCGAGGCGGCCGGGGCGTCGCTCCAGCAGGTCCGCCAGGCCCACCAGACGGCCGTGCAGCAGGCCTACGCGAGGCAGATGCAGGTCGAGGCCGAGCAGCGACGCCGGGCGGTGGCGTTGCAAAGTTTCGGCATGGGAGCTGCAGGAGGAGCGGCGGGGGCGTTCGTCGCGAACGCCGCCTCCGCCGGCGAGCCGCCGCGCCCGCTGGCGGCGGGGCGCGAGGCGGGAGGCGACGCCCCGCAGTCGGAGGCTTCCTCAAGCTCCTGGTCGACCGAAGCCAGCGAATCCTCCTGGTGACCGCGCCCGCGGTCGAATCCGGCGGC
This sequence comes from Planctomyces sp. SH-PL62, assembly GCF_001610895.1. NCBI lineage: Bacteria > Pseudomonadati > Planctomycetota > Planctomycetia > Planctomycetales > Planctomycetaceae > Planctomyces > Planctomyces sp. SH-PL62. Next base: position 1,473,088 of record NZ_CP011273.1, read on the forward strand.
GATCCGCCGAAGAATCGAGACGCTCGACCGAAGAGGATGCGAGACGGACAGGTTCCCCACCACTCCCTGACGAAGCACGGGTGACGCCATGATCCTCGGAAAGCTCTGGAACGCCATCGCCGCCCAGTTCAACAAGCTCGCCAACGCCGTCCGGGGCTACGACCCCATCGCCGAGATGCAGCTCGAATACGACCGCTCGGTGGAGCAGCTCAAGGAAGGTCGCGAGGGCCTGGCCCAGTACCGGGCGCTGGTGGAGCGGGTGCAGCGGCAGGTCGACAATCAGTCGAAGGTGGTCGCCACGCTGGAGGCCAAGGTCAAGGCGTTCCTCAACGCCGGCGACCGCGACGGGGCGGCGAAGTTCGCGCTCGACCTCCGACGCGCCAAGGAGGATATGGCCGAGAACGAGAAGCAGCTCAACCTCCACGAGCAGGCGTACCAGAACAATCTCCTGAAGATCAAACACGCGGTCGAGAAGCTGGAGTCGGTGAAGCACAAGATCACCAAGTATGACGCCGACCTCAAGATGAGCCGTGCCGAGGCCGAGCTGTCGCAGATCGCCACCCAGTTCAACTTCAACGTCACCACCGATTTCGGCCAGGCCGAGCAGATCATCCAGGACCAGATCGACAAGAACCGAGGCCGGGTCCGCGTGGCCGCCGACCTCTCGGGCGAGGGGGTGGAGGACATCAAGCGCGAGATGACGATCGAGAAGACCCTGGCCGAGGACGCGCTCCGGGAGTTCGAGAAGGAGAAGGGCCTGGCGACCCCCGAGACCGTGGGCGCCGGCCCGGCCGACAAGCAGCTCGGCCCCGCGACCCGGACCAAGCAGCTCGAGCCGCTCCCCGACCTCCCCTGATCCCGATCCCGGCGGCCGTCGCGAGGAGAGATCCAGGCTCCTTCATTGAGGCGTGATTTCGTGAGCATCGACCCCTCCACCGTGGAGACCGTCGCCCCGGCCCTGCTCGACGGGAAGGCCGCGACGATCGTCCCGGCCTGGTTCCCCGGCTGGGCCCGCGAGTTCGCCGAGCAGTTCTACGCCGGGGCGAGCTGCCTGTTCGTCCTCCACGGCAACGTCCACGACCTCGTCCCGCAGTCGGGCGAGGCGCCGATCTCCTACGGGACCGTGGCCGACTTCCTGACGTCCCAGCTCTTCGGGAACTGGGACGTCGTCCTGCGGCACGACCTCAGCCACGGCCTCCAGGTCTTCGCCGGCAGCGACGGCGACCGGCTGCGGAAGATGGTCGGGCGGCTTTCCGAGCGGATCGGCGAGCCCAAATCCTGGCCCCGCGACCCGGACGCGATCCTGGACCTCGTCGATCGGCTGATCCAGTCCAACCTCATGGAGACCGACCCCGCCAAGCGGCTCAGCCTGGCGATCGTCTTCGACCACGCGCAGTATCTCGCGCCTTCGAGCGAGCTGGCCCAGCTCGCGGGGCCGTTGGGCTCACGGCTGGTGCGGCTCCTCTCGTGGGCGCAGAACCCGTACATCAAGCGGAACAACATGGCGTTCTGCCTGATGTCCGACCAGCTCGCCGAGGTGAACGAGCGGTTGGTGGGGAGCCCGCACGTCTCGGCGCTGAACGTGCCGATGCCCGACGTCGCCCAGCGGCGGGCCTTCGCCGAGTGGTTCGACGGCCGGGACGGCAAGCTCGGCAACCTCACCGACTTCACCCCCGCGCAGCTCGCCGACCTGACCAGCGGGCTGAACCTCGTCAGCCTGGAGCGGCTGCTCGTCCTGGCCGAGCAGGCCCACGCCAAGCTCGACGCCCAGAGCCTCAAGAAGCTCAAGAAGGGGCTCATCGAACGCCAGGCCCGCGGGCTCGTCGAGTTCGTCGAGCCCGCCCAGACGATGGACGACTTCGTCGGCAACGAGGGGGTCAAGGAGCGGCTCATCGAGGATGCGAAGCTGCTGGCCAAGGGCCGGCTCGACGCCGCACCGATGGGGTACCTGATCTGCGGCCCGGTGGGGACGGGGAAGACGTATCTCGCGGAGTGCTTCGCGGGCTCGGTCGGCGTCCCCTGCGTCAAGCTCCGCAACTTCCGGTCGAAGTACGTCGGCGAGACCGAGGGGAACCTCGAACAGCTCCTTTCGGTGCTCCGCGCCATGGGGCCGGTCGTCGTGGTGATCGACGAGGCCGACGCGGCGCTCGGAACCCGGGAGGGAGGGGGGGACTCCGGCACGTCGAGCCGGGTCTTCTCGATGATCGCCGCCCAGATGGGCGACACCCGCTATCGCGGCAAGCTCATCTGGATGCTGCTGACCAGCCGGCCCGACCTCCTGCCGATCGACCTGAAACGCCAGGGGAGGGCGGAGGTCCACCTGCCGCTGTTCAACCCCCCCGACGACGACGAGGTCCGCGCGATGTTCCTCGCGATGGCCCGCAAGAACAAGTTCCGCCTCGAGCCCTCGCTGCTCCCCGAGGGGCTGGCGAAACGCGGGTACAGCGGGGCCGACATCGAGAGCATCGTCCTGTCGGCCAAGCGGCTCGCGCTGACCCAGAATCGCGAGCAGGCGACCGCCGAGGACCTGACGCACGCGCTCGACGACTTCGTCCCCTCGGCCCAGGGGCTGGAGAAGGAGAAGCAGGAGCTGGCCGCGGTCCTCGAATGCACCTCCAGGTCGTTCCTCCCGGACGAGTGGCGGGAGCGACTCAAGCAGCCCGACGCCCGAGCCAAACTCCAGGAACGGATGGCGGCCATCCGGCGCGTCATCGAAGAATAACCGAACGGAGAGAGACGTCATGTCGCACGCGAAGAAGCATCGCACCCCCTGGCTCGACGACGAGGGCGATTCGCCGATGGTCCACGAGTACGCCGCCCAGCTCGGCGGCTTCATGGACGCCATGGCCGACGGCAAGGTCGACAAGCACGAGCTCGAAGCCCAGGAGGCCCGCGTCGTCGCCCTCATGAAGGCGATCGAGCCCGAGCTCGACCCCGCGCTGCACGAGCAGGTCACGCGCCTGCTCTGCGAGCTTTCCGCCTATAACATCATGCACACCTTCCACAAGCTGCTCGAAGCGACTCCCAAGACGAAGTTCCGGGGCTGAGCCTCGGGGCTTCCGGTCGAGCCGCGACCCACGAGGGACCGGCTCGGCTCACTCCCAGCGCTCGTCGAAGAACCCTTCCGCTACCACCTCCTCCTGGGGGCCGATGCGGAAGACGGCGAAATCGGCGAGATGCGGGAAGAGCAGGGCGTTCGTCCCCCGGAACTCGCGGTCTCCGAAGGTGTGGCCGCCGTTGACGACCACGTAACGGAGCGGGTTGCGGGGATTGGCCTGGATCAGGACGGGGGCGTGGTCGGCGGCGGGGTGGGACTCGCCCCGGAGCTTCAACTCCGTCGCGTTCCAGGAGAGGCCGATCTCGGGCGCGAGGGCCTTGATCCAGGCGTTGGACCCGACATCGCCGAACAGGATCACGTTGTGGGTCTTGAAGTCCCCCTCGGTGACGTCCACGTCATCCTTGATGGGCAAGGCCCCGCGCATCCAGCGCCCCCACTCCTCGGCGAACCGCGAGAGCCGGGCCTCGGCCCAGGCGTGGACCAGGGCGTTTGCGGGCTCGCCGGTCCCCCGAACGCAGAGAAACGGCCCGGTGAAGGCGTCGTCGATCGGCCCCTGGACGCCGGGGTGCTTCTCGCGGCCTGCGTTCGCCTCGATTGCGCCCGCCTGCGCGGCGTCGAGCGGCTCCCAGCCGTCGGCCCCCTTGCGGAACAGGACGTCGGGGGACTCGCCGGCCGCATCCCGGAGCGGGAAATCCCGACCGTCCAGGCTTATCGTCGCGGCGGCGCGACGAGCCGCGGCGAGGACGACGACGTTCGCCGTCCGCACGGTCGCCCGATCGTCGATCAGGTCCGCGTCGAGCGTCGCGCGGGCGTAATGCTCGCCCAGCCGACGGATCTTGAGCCATCCGACCTGGGGATACTTGAGGGTGTAGGTGACGAACCGAATCCGGGAGGGGAGCGGGTCGACGCCCTTCGCGGCCCGATCGTCATGGAACGCCTTGAGGAGCTTCGCGCTCTCCTTGTCGACGGCGTGGCCCATCCCCTTTCCGACGATCCGCCGGAAGTCGACCCCCTCGGCGGTCGTCACCAAACCTTCCGTCTTCATGTCGATCCCCTGGGCCTGGAGGGCTTCGAGGATGTTCAGCGACGCCTGCGCCTGGGGATCGATCTCACCGCCATAGCCGGCGATCGGGACGTTGAAGGCGTTGCGGGCGTAATCGACCGCGTCGTAGATCGTCAGGAGCTTGCGCGTCGCCTCGGAGGGATCGCCGAGCCTGGCGTAGCGGATCGTCTCGGTGAAGCCCGCGCCCGCTTCCACGGAGGACCAGCGGCCGGGATGGTGGAGCCCCAGGTGCCAGGCGCCCGCGCCTCCCATGGAGAACCCCCGGAGGACGACCCGGCGGTCGTCGACCCGGTAGTTCCGGCGGACCGCGTCGACGGCCTCGAAGACGTCGGCCTCGCCGGCCCAGCGATACGCGTTGTTGCCGCGACCGTAGACGTGGAGGACGAGCCCGGCCTGGTCGGCCGGGGCGGGCTTGCCGTCGTGGGCGTCGAAGAACCGAACCTCGCTGAGCCGGGCGTCGCGCCCGTGGAGCACCACGTCCAGCCGGAACGGCCCCTCGCCGGCCGTCTTCGGCGGGACGATGACCGCATAGGGCTGCACCGAGCCGTCGACCCGCGACCGATAGCCCCGGACCACGCCCCCCTCTCCGTCGGACCAGGGGACCCGCCCCGCGCCGAGCGCCTCGGCCCGCTCGAGGCCCCGGCCGAGGACCTTCAGGGCGCGGGCCACGTCGCGAGCGTCGAAAAAGTCGTCGAACCGCAGCGCCCAGTCCGCCGCCTTGTGGGCGATCACGACGTCGGCCAGGGCGTCGTCCCCTCGCTCGCCATTTCGACCCGCGAGACCTTCCACGGCCCGACCCAGCTCCGCGGTCTTGTCCGCGATCGCCGCGCGCTCCGCCGCGGTCGGCCGATACGGACCCCCTTGTTTCGGAGTCTGCCAGGCCGAGGCCGTCCCCGAAAGAATCAGGATCGACGTCCAGACCGCCACGATCTCCGTCCGTCTCATCACGGTCGCTCACCTCGCCTGAAACGACTACTCGACAGGAAGTCCCGGCCCGAATGGCCCGCCGATTCTACCCCGGCAGGATCGGGAAATCCTGCGGTCTGTCGCCGATCCCGTCGCCCCGCCTGCCTCCCGCCGATGGCTTCGATTGGGTTCGTTCCGGCCAGCGAGACGCCACGTAGATTTGACGCAAAATATTAATCTAAATAAGCTTGCGAACATGATTCATCGCTCGAAGATTGGCTTTGTTCGGCGGTTCTGATGAGGAATCGAGAGAGGGATGCGCCGGCGACTCGCATCGGAAAATCGTTCGATCGAGACTTTCTCCACACTTTGATCATGGATCAGGAAAGCACGTCGCGGACGACATCCGATCCGGCCCGGCTCGACCGGCCGTGGGGCGGCGTCCCCGGCTGAGGGGGCCGCGCCACCCGGGCTCGCCGGCTTTGACAGGGGGGGTGGGGACCGGCAGAATATGGATGGTCCGCCAGGAGAGCGTCGACGAACAAGCTCTCGTCGCGAAAGGTCGCGGCGTGTTCCAGGGCCGGCGCGGGGGGATCGGAGGGGCATCACGATGAGCGCCGCGTATCTTCATATCGCCGACCTGTGCCGCGAGGCCCAGCCGCCCGAGAACGGCATCCTGAGCCGGACCATCTATCAGGATGATCGGATCAAGGCGGTCCTGTTCGGCTTCGCCGCCGGCCAGGAGCTTTCCGAGCACACGGCTTCGACGCCCGCGACGCTCCAGTTCCTCTCGGGCGAGGCGACCTTGCTCCTGGGCGAGGACGAGAAGCCGGCTGGGCCCGGGACGTTCGTGCAGATGGGCGCCGGCCTCAAGCACGCCATCCACGCGAAGACGCCGACCGTCATGTTGCTCTTGCTGCACAAGGATAAGGCCTGACATCCCGGTGCCGTCTCGGCCCCTTGACGACCGTCTCGGCCTCCCTACCATGTCTGCAAGGTCGGACGGCCTGGATGGCCCGCGACGGGCCGCGTCCCGGCTCGAAGCCGTGGGGGCCGAGGGGTCGGAACGGGACCGCGCCGACGGTCGGCCGGATCGCCTCGCTTCCCCCCCCGGAGTTCGACCGTCCTTCGGGAGGTGCCGGCGATGCGACTCCGCATGCGATGTCTGGTCCTGGCGATGGCCGCCGCGCTGGCCCCCTCGGCCGCGGTCTACGCGGACGACGAGCCGGTCGAAGGGGACCTGAAGGCCTTCCAGGGGACCTGGAACCCGGCATCGGACGGCGGCGAGGACCGAACCTACGTCTTCGAGGGGAACACCCTGAAGATCCAGGCTTCCTCGCGCTCATATACGATGGAGATCACCCTCGATCCCACCGCCAAGCCCGAGAAGACGGTGGATTTCCGGATCATCAAGGGGCCCGACGACGCCAGGGGGAAGACGTCGCGGGGGATTTACAAGCTCGATCCGGACGGCTCCCTGGTCCTCTGCTTCCGTCCTCGGGGTGAACGCCCCACCAAGTTCGAACAGGTGGGCTTCGAGCAGTTCCTGACGGTCCTGAAGCGAAAGGCCGAGACGGACGAGGCGGCCCTCGACGCCCCGCTCCCCGAGGGCTGGCCCGGCGTCACCCGGCCCGGCGAGATCGAGGTCAAGCACTACCCGGCCTACCGCTGCGCCGTGAACCGGGCCAAGGAGGCCCGCATGGGCGGCATGGGCGGGCTGTTCTGGCCGCTCTTCCTCCACATCACCCAGAAGAAGATCGCCATGACCGCGCCGGTGGTCATGAACTATGAGCCCAGGATGGCCGCCGACGCCGAGGCCGTGGGCGACGTCTCGATGGAGTTCCTCTATCGACGGCCGGACCAGGGCGAGAGCGGCCAGGGATTCGGCCCGGTCGAGGTCGAGGACCGGCCGGCGACGACCGTCGTCAGCCTCGGCCTTCAGGGGAGGACGGGCGAGGCCCGCTTCCGCGAGTCGATCCCCAGGCTTCGCGCCTGGCTCGATGAGCACAAGGCGGAGTGGACCGAGGCCGGCCCGCCGAGGATGCTCGGCTATCACGCCCGATGACCCCCGACGCCCGCCAGCGTTTCGAAGTCCAGATCCCCATCCGGCCCGCCGCGGAAGCCAGGTGACCGCGCCGATGCGACCGGTGCCGCGTTTTTTCGAGACTCCTCACTTCACTCCACAGAGTTCTGGCGGAAGACATTGGGGTGCCACGGGTTCCGCGAACCCGTGGACCGGCCGGGGATGCGGGCGACGGCTCGGGACCGGCCCGACGCCGATCCACGGGTTGGGAGAACCCGTGGCACCCCGATCGCCGTCGCCCGACCCCCTTGAGGTGGTGGTGTTAAGTGAGGAGTGTCCTTTTTTCCGGCCGTCACGGACTGGGGAAGGCCGTCCCGACGTCCATCCGCCCTCGCGGGGGAACGTCGTTCTCGTCGAAGCTCCTTGGAATCCGTGGCGTCCGGATTTTCTGCAGAACCTCGTATCGGGTTCGGCGGCCCACGGGAGCACAGCCGGCGGATTTGCGTTGCGAGAAGTCATCCAGTCCGGCCCCCGACGATCTATCGCCAGACTCGGTCCCTTGTCTATCTTCATGGGGGCGTCGGCGAGTGAGCGATCGTTCATCTGGGCGGAGGACGGGGCGTGGCGTCGGTTGCGAAACAAGGTGCCGATCATTCTCATGGGGGCGCGAGCGGTCTGTTCACGCGGATGCGCGAGGCGACGGGGACGGTGTACGGGGACATCGGCACGTCGGTCCTCTACACGCTCATGGAGATCACCCGAGAGACGGTGGCCCTGAAGCACCACGTCCACGGCGAGGAGCTGACGAAACTGCTCGCGTCCGGGGGCGACCTGCTCTCGCGGCAGGACATCCTGGGCGGGCTCAGCCTCGTCTTCTGGGCGCTCATCTTCGTGACGGTCAAGTACGACCTGATCATCATGAAGGCCGACAACCACGGCGAGGGGGGGACGTTCGCCCTCTGGGCGCTGCTGAAGGGGAGCACGTCGAAGATCTTCGGGCTCACGCTGATCGGCTATCTGGTCGTCGCCGCGGCCGGACTCCTCGCGGCCGACGGCGTGATCACGCCGCCGATCAGCATGCTCGGCGCCTATGAGCCGCTCGGCGAATCGCTGGCGGTCGCGGCGACCATCCTCAGCCTGTTCATCCTGTTCAAGCCCCAGTGGCGCGGGACCAGCCAGGTGGGGGGGCTTTTCGGCTGGTTCATGATGCTCGTCTGGTTCCCCTGGATCGCGATCAAGGGCGTCCCCTGGATCCTCAAGCACCCGGACGTCTTCCTGGCGTTGGACCCGTCGTACGCCGTCCGGTTCCTGGCCGACTTCCCCGGCGTCGGCCTCTTCGTGATCCTGGGCGTCGTGGTCCTGGCGATCACGGGGGGCGAGGCCAAGTACGCCGACATCGGCCACTTCGCGCGGCGGGGCGAGACCTACGTCGGGGAGGGGCAGAGCCTCGACCCCAAGGACTCGGGCCGACGCCCGGTGATGGGATCGTGGCTGGCGCTGGTGCTTCCCTGCCTGCTGCTGAACTACGCCGGGCAGGCGTCCTATCTGCTGGCGCGGGGGGTCCCGCCGCGGGCGAACACGTTCTACGCCCTCACGCCGAAGACCGGCGACGGGGACGTGGACTTCGCGATCCTGATCGTGGACATGGTGATCTCGGGCATCGCGGCGTTCATCGCCTCGCAGGCGTTGATCACCGGCATGTTCTCGATCGTCAAGCAGGCGATCGCGCTGGGGTTCTGCCCCCGGTTCGCGGTGAAGTTCACGAGCCGGGAGGCGGAAGGGCAGGTCTACATCCCCGCGATCAACTGGGCGATGTTCATCGGCTGCGTGACGATCACGCTCGTCTTCCGCACGGCGGGCAACCTGGCGGCGGCTTATGGGATCGCGGTCACCGGGACGATGGGGATCACGACGCTCACGTTCGGCTACGTCGCGCACTACCGATGGGGATGGGGGGTGGGCAAGGCGGTCCTCGTGTGCGCGCCGATCCTGGCGGTGGACCTCCTGTTCTTCGCCAGCAACCTGCTGAAGTTCACGCACGGCGGCTACTACCCCGTAGCCATCGCCGCCGTCCTGGTGACGATCATGATGACCTGGCAATGGGGGCGGGGACAGCTCGCCGGGGCGTTCTACGCCTTCGGCGTGCAGGGGGGCAAGAAGATGGGCTGGCTGGTGGCCCTCCGCGAGAAGGTCGACGAGATCCAGCTCTCGATCCAGGAGAACCTCCCGCTCGCCAGGACCCTCGTGCAGGGGAGGCGGCGGCTGGTGGAGACCGACCGCGCGTTCGTCTTCCTCTGCTCCCGCCCGATCCGCGACCTCGACGAATACGTCCCGGTCTCGTTGCGGGTCTTCCTCAAGAAGTACGGGGTGCTCCCGGCCCACATCACGCTCTTCCACGTGAGGCAGCTCACGGTGGCCGAGGCGGAGAAGGGGAGCGCGCGGTTCGAGGTGTTCGACCTGGGCCGCAACATCGTCTCCATCACCGCGACCTACGGCTACATGGAGCAGCCCGACATCCGCGGCGCGCTCCGCGAGCTCCAGCTCCGGGGCGAGATCAACATCCCCTCGGATCGCTGGATCATCGAATCCGGCGAGGAAGAGATCATCACCAGCGACGACCTGCCGCGCCTGACCTGGGTGCGGATCCTCCTCTTCCGGTTCATCCTCCGCCTCTCCACCCCGGCGCACAAGTTCCTGGGCCTGGGCTACGACGCGGGCGTGTCGAAGGAGATCATCCCGGTCGTCTTCAGCCGCGAAGGCGTGAAGGTCGCGCTGCCCGAGCTGGAGATCAATGATCCCGAAGCCCCGCCCCACCTCGTCGCCGGTTGAGCGGGTCCCGCCTCGTCCCGGCGCCGAGGCCGCCGCACGACCTGTCGAGAGACGGTCGCACGAGACGGACCCGCCGCGTATCATGGGCCTCTTGCGGCGCGGCGACGGCGGCGGCCGGGATGGGAAAGGCTTCGGGTGGGGGAGGGGAGTCGATGAGATATCACTTCGGGGGATCGCTCGCGGCTGCGGCGTTCGCGTTTTCGATCTCGGTCGCCGGCGCGGCCGACGATCGGCTCAAGCCCGCGCTGGAGGCGATCCAGCCGGACGCGATCCTGGAGCGGATCCGAGTGCTGGCCTCGGACGAATTCGAGGGCCGGGGGCCGGGGACCGCTGGGGAAGAGAAGACCGCCGCCTATCTGATCGACCAGTTCAAGGCGATGGGCCTGGAGCCGGGGAATCCCGACGGCTCGTATGAACAGGCGGTGCCGCTCGTCGGCTTCCAGGCGACCGAGGTCCTGGGCGCGTTCCACGCGCCGAGCGGAGACCTGACGCTGGAGTTCCCCAGGACGTTCGTCGCGGTCTCGCGACGGCTCGCCCCCGAGGTCAAGGTGGAGAACTCGGACGCCGTCTTCGTCGGCTACGGCGTCGTCGCGCCGGAGTACGGCTGGGACGACTTCAAGGGGGTCGACGTCCGGGGCAAGACCCTGATCATGCTGGTGAACGACCCGGCCGTCCCCGACCCCGCGAACCCCGCCGAACTCGACCCGGCGATGTTCAAGGGGAAGGCGATGACGTACTACGGGCGCTGGACGTACAAGTACGAGATCGCCGCCGAGAAGGGCGCCGCCGCCGCCATCCTGATCCACGAGGAAGGCCCCGCGGGCTATCCTTTCGCCGTCGTCCAGGGGAGCTGGAGTCGCGAGAACTTCGGGATCGACGAGCCCGCCAGGGAGGGCGCGTCGCCCCGCCCGGCCGTGGAAGGCTGGATCGACGTCGACACCGCCGGCAAGCTGATGAAGGCCTGCGGGCAGGACCTCGCCGCGCTCAAGAAGGCCGCCCTCGACCGGTCGTTCCAGCCGGTCCCGCTCGACGCCAAGGCCGAGTTCTCCATCAAGACCGAGCTTCGCAAGGTGCAGTCGCGGAACCTCGTCGCCAAGGTGGAAGGGGCCGACCCGACCGTCAACGACGAGTACGTCGTCTACACCGCCCACTGGGATCACCTGGGGCGTGACGCCAAGGCCGAGGGGGACCAGATCTACAACGGCGCGATCGACAACGCCTCGGGCGTGGCGACCGTGCTGGAGATCGCCCGAGGGTACACGAAGCTCGCCCCGCCGACCCGGCGGTCGGCCCTCTTCCTGTTCGTCACGGCCGAGGAGAAGGGCCTGCTCGGCTCCAAGTATTACGCGAGCCACCCGCTCTACCCGCTCGAGAAGACGCTGGCGAACATCAACATCGACGTGGTCAACGCCTGGGGCCCCACGAAGGATCTCGTCAGCATCGGCATGGGTCAGTCCGACCTGGATGACCTGATGACCGAGACCGCCAAGGCGAAGGATCGTACGGTGATGCCCGACGCCGAGCCGGAGAAGGGGTCGTACTACCGCTCCGACCACTTCGAGTTCGCCAAGCAGGGGGTTCCCGCGCTCTCCCCCGGCGGGGGCCGCGACTTCATCGGCAAGCCTCCCGGGTACGGCAAGCAGAAGCAGGACGAATACACCCAGAACGACTACCACAAGCCCAGCGACCAGATCAAACCGGACTGGGACCTCTCCGGGGCGGTCGAGGACGCGCGGCTGATTCTGGAAGTCGGCGTCCGCGTCGGCGACGGCGACCGCTGGCCTGAATGGAAGGCCGACAGCGAGTTCAAGGCCCGTCGCGAGGCCATGCTCAAGGCGATCAAGCCCTGATGGACGGTTCCAACACGCGACGAGTCGCCGCGGGATGCGGCCTCCTGGCCTCGATCCTGATCGCGGCCTGGGCCGACTGGTCGTTCGGCTGGATCACTCCGGCGTTCGACTTCGTCGCGCACCAGTTCTATGAAGTCCCCATGCTGGCGCGCGTGCGGCGCCCCTCGCAGCTCGTGCTGGTGCGCTATCACCTGGGGATCGGGGCGACGCTGGCGGCCTTCTGGCTGATCGCCTCGCCCCGGTTGAGCCGCGAGGCGAGACTGGCGCTGGCGATCTTCCTCGTCGGCTATACGATCCGCGCCGGGGCCTGGATCTGCGGCGGGAACGTGCCGCTGGTACCGGGCGACAGCAGCCACTACCTGGAAGTGGCGACCTCGGTCCACCGCGGCGAAGGGCCGGTCAAGCACTACGTCGAAAGCTTCTTCAACGATTACCCCCGCATCCGGGCCAATCAAGGGGTGCTCGACGACTGGTCGACGCCGCTCGACGCCTACGTCCGCGCGGCCGTCTATCGCCTGGTGGGGGTGACGCCGGGGGAGTCGCTCGACGCGACCATCGCGGTCGGCAAGGCGACGAGCTTCGTCATCAACCTGCTGGCGTTCCCGGCGCTCTACGGGCTGTCCCGGCGCCGATACGGGGCGAGAGTCGCCCTCACCTCGATCGCGGTCCTCGCCGTCCTGCCGGTGCACGCGATCTACGCGGGGTTCGTGCTCCGGGAGAGCCTCGTCGCGCTCACGGCGATCCTGGCGGTCTGGACGATCGTCGAGGCCTGGAACGCGGCGCAAGGGCGTACGGCCCTGGCGTGGACCTTCGCCGCGGGCCTCTGCGGCGGGCTGGCGATCCTCGCCCGGAACACCGGACTGGCGCTCGCGGCGGCCTCAGGGCTCAACGCCCTGTTGAGGCTCCGTCGCCGGCCGCTGCTGATCCTCCTCTGGGTGGGGCTCGTCGCGCTGGTGATCGCCCCCTGGGCCCTCGCCACGCTGAACGAGTACGGCCGGCCGTTCTACTCGTACACGAACCTGTTCGAGTACAACTTCTCGTGGACGGTGCACCACTACGAGCAGGGGAACACGCGGCCCTCGCAGTTCTACACCTGGGCCAACGCCCCCGAGATCGTGCGGGTGAAGATCAAGGCGCTCCTCATCATCGGCGTCTACTCGACGATGATCGTGGGCCTGCCGTTCGCCGCCGCGTACGTCTACCGAATCCGACGTTCGAGGGCGGGCGAGCCGGGACGGGACGTGGACGTACTCTCGCTGACGATCTTCGCGGTGTTCGTCGCGGCGACCGTCAAGAGCATCGCCGACGTGACCCAGGTCGCGCAGCTCGGCCGCTACTACCTGCCGGTCTACCTCGTGATGATCCCGACGGCCGCCGCCGGCCTCGTCCGCTCAGTCGACCGATGGAGCATCAACCGCCGCGCGGTCACCTGGATGGGCGCGACGTACGTCGCCCTCCTCTGGGCCGATCCGACCTGGGCCTACGACGCCTCGTGGTTTACCAGGCCCTACCAGCTCCACTGGCCCGCGCTCCGGGAAGCCGGCGACTGGATCCGGGAGCATCCCGAGTCCGTCCCGCGCGACGCCCGCGTCATGACGTGGTTCCCCTGGGAGATGCGGATCGCGTCCGACCGTCCCACGGTCCTCATGCCCCGGAATTACAGCGCGGCGAGGATCGAGGAGGTCGCGCGCCAGTACGGCGTCACGCACATCCTCTGGGGATCGTTCGAGCCTCCCGAACACGTCGACCCGGAGACCTGGGGACCGTACCTCGACCAGGTGCGGACGACGCTGGGGCTGACCCAGGCGAAGGAGCTGTTCCGGTCGTCGCGAGGCTCGCTGTACCCCGTCCGCCTGTTCCGCGTCCGTTAGGAACCTCCGCGCGATGCGCAAGTCGATCCTCATCCTGCTCGCGATCCTCGCCTTCGACGCCTGGTATCGCGCGCACACGTTCGGCCCGACGATCGCCGAGGCGACCGGGCTGCGGCTCTGGCCCGCGGCGGTCGGGCCCTCGGAGCCGCTGGACTGCGACGAGGCGATCTACGCGCACATGGGCCGGCGCATCCTGGCGGGGGACGTGCTCTATCGCGACCTGACCGAGAACAAGCCGCCGCTGGGCTACTGGCTCTACGCCACGCCCATCGCGCTGTTCGGCTACAACGAGACGGCGATCCGCCTGTTCCCGATCCCCTACATCCTGGCGACGATCGCGATCGTCTGGTGGATCGGCGTCCGGCTCTCCGGGCCGCTCGCCGGGGGCCTTGCCGCGTTCCTGTTCGCGATCCTGAGCACCGACCCCTACCTGTTCGGGAACGGGTCGAACCTCGAACATCTGATGAATTTCTTCGCGGTCGCCTCGCTCGGGCTGATGATCCTGGGCTGGGAGCGCGGGAAGCTCTGGCCGATCGCGGCGGCGGGCGCGGCGCTGGGAGGGGCGACGCTGGTCAAGCAGGTGGCGGTGCTGCCGTTCGGCGTCTACCTCGCGGCGCTGGCGTTTCGGCCCTCGCCGGGGGCGTCGCGGTTCAGGTCGATCGCCGCGATGGGGCTTGGGCTGGGCCTGGCGCTCGCGGCGGCGGCGGCGATATTGTTCGCGCAAGGGGCGGGGGTCTCGGCCTATGACGACATCGTCCGGTTCGGCCGGGCGATGGCGACCGACCTGCCGCCGGAGCCGGGCGCGCCGTCGGGATGGGTCCGCTGGCTGACCGGGAACGCCGACCCCAAGGGGGAGCTTCCCTGGCCGTTCGGGAAAACCGACTACCTCGTGTGGTGGGCTCGCGGGAGCTGGCCCGCCTGGCTTGCGCTGGCGCCTTGCCTGGCGCACGTCGCGTTCGCCCCGACCACGAGCGCGACCCGTCGGCTGCTGGCGGCCTGGACGGCCGCGACGATGGCCGAGGTCGTCCTCCCCGGCATGTACTGGCCGCATTACTACCTGCTCGCGACCCCCGGCCTGGCCCTCGCCCTGGCGATCACCGGCGCGGATTGCCTGGCGGGGGTGCGGCGGAAAATCCGGCCCTCGGACCTCGCGGGCGCGACCGTCGTCGTCCTCGCCACGTTCGGGACCCTGACCCTCCAGGTCCGCGACTACCTGCTCTGCCCGCCGCAAGAGCTGACGACCCGCTACAAGGGGGGCGGGCAGTGGGTGGTGCTCCGCGAGCTGGGCGAGGAGTTGCGGCTTCGCAAGTCGGTCTTCCAGGACCCGACGCTCTTCGTCTGGGGATGGCAGAGCCCCTTGTTCTTCTACGGCCGGCTCGACCACGCCAGTCGGCACATGTTCACGGACAACCTCCTGCGCGACTACGCGGATCGGCCGCACCCGCTGATCACGCCTCGCGTGGAAGAGATCCTGGCCGACCTCAAGGCGAAGCCCCCGGCCCTGATCTTCGCCGGGTATCCGCCGTTCCCCAGGCTCCGGGCGTTCCTGCTCGAAAACTACCTGCCGTCGCGACTGGTCCCCAGCGGCAACGGCCTGGGCCTCTGGGTGGCTAAGGACCGCTACGCGGCGTTCGAGAACTTCCAGGGCCCCGGGCCTGCGCGATGACGCCGACGTAACGCTCGCGGAGGTCGTCCATGATCGCGTTCCAGGTCTGCGACTCCGCGTACGCCCGCGCCGCTTTCGCGAGGCGGCGGCGCGTCTCGGCCTGATCAACGAGCTGGAGCAGGGCGACGGCGAAGTCGTCGGGGGGAGCGTCGGGGGCGACGAGCCGTCCGGTCTCGCCGTCGCGGACGATCTCGCCCACGCCCCCCGCGCGGAGCGCGACGACGGGGAGGCCGGACGCCATCGCTTCGAGGACCACGTTGCCGAAGGTCTCGGTCGTGCTCGTGAACGCGAACACGTCGCCGGCGGCGTAGTGGTCGGCCAGGTCGTCCCCCACGCGATAGCCCACGAACCTCGCCGCGTCGCCCATCCGCGCCTCCAGGTCCTCGCGCGAGGGGCCGTCGCCGACGAACAGGATGCGGACTCCGGGGCGTCGGGCCGCGACGATCGCCAGGGCGTCGGCCAGATAGTCGACGTTCTTCTCCGGGGCGATCCGACTGACGTAGGTCAGGACGACGTCGTCGGGCTTCCATCCGAGGCCCTCGCGCACGGCGAGTCGGCCGGGGCGGTCGGGGCGGAAGAACGAGGCGTCGACGCCTCGGGGCCACAGGGCGAGCCGCTCGAAGCCCCGGCGCTCGAGCTGGGCGATGGTCGTCCGCGAGGGGACGTAGGTCGCGCGGGTCCGGTTGTGGAACCAGCGGAGGTAGCGCCAGATCAGCGAGCGGGACCAGCCGACGCCGTAGTGGGCGCTGTACTGGTCGAAGTTGGTGTGGAAGCTGGACACGATCGGGATCGTCCGACGTTCGGCGTGGCGGAGGACGCTGTGGCCCAGGAACGCCTCGGTCGCGACGTGGATCACGTCCGGTCCGAAGGCGTCGATTGCGCGATGGACCCGTCCGAACGGGGGGAGGGGGAGTCGCAGTTCCCTGTAGAAGGGGAGGCTGATGGATCGGACCCGGCAGGCGTCGGGCCGGTCGGGGCGGTCGCCGTAGTCGGGATAGACGAGTTGCACGGCGTCGCCGCGCTCGCCGAGGCGGCGGACCAGTTCGCCGAGGGTGCGCGAGACGCCGTTGACCTGGGGAGGGAAGGTCTCGGTGACGAGGGTCACGCGCATGGTCGCTCTCGTCTCGCCGCCGGGAAGGGACGGCCGGGGGGCGGATTCGACGCCCCCCGGCGCGGCCCGTTCGGCTCACATCTTGGAGATGACCGCCGTGGCGAACTCGCTGCACTTCACCTGCTTGGCGCCGTCCATCAGGCGGGCGAAGTCATAGGTGACGGTCTTCTGATCGATCGCGCCGTCCATCCCCTTGATGATCAGGTCGGCGGCCTCGGTCCAGCCCATGTAGCGGAACATCATCTCGCCGGAGAGGATGACCGAGCCGGGGTTGACCTGGTCGAGGTCGGCGTACTTGGGGGCCGTGCCGTGGGTGGCCTCGAAGACGGCGTGGCCGGTGAGGTAGTTGATGTTGCCGCCCGGCGCGATGCCGATGCCGCCGACCTGCGCGGCCAGGGCGTCCGACAGGTAGTCGCCGTTGAGGTTCATCGTGGCGATGACCTCGAAGTCGGTCGGGCGGGTCAGGATCTGCTGGAGGGTGATGTCGGCGATGGCGTCCTTGATCAGGACCTTGCCGGAGTCGAAGGCGGCCTTCTGCTCGGCGTTGGCCGCGGCCTCGCCCTTGGCGGCCTTGGTGTGCTCCCAGCGGTCCCAGGTGTAGGTCTGGTCGGCGAACTCGCGCTCGGCGAGGGCGTATCCGTAGTTGCGGAACGCGCCCTCGGTGAACTTCATGATGTTCCCCTTGTGGACGAGCGTCACGCTCTTGCGGCCGTTGGCCAGGGCGTACTCGATGGCCGAGCGGATCAGCCGCTCGCTCCCCTCGCTGGAGATCGGCTTGACGCCGACGCCGGAGGTCTCGGGGAAGCGGATCTTCTTGTAGGCGGCGGGGAAGTTGTCCTTGATGAAGCTGATGAGCTTCTTCGCGTCCTCGGTCCCGGCTTCGAACTCGATGCCGGCGTAGACGTCCTCGGTGTTCTCCCGGAAGATGACCATGTCCACCTTCTCGGGGTGCTTCACGGGCGAGGGGACGCCCTTGAACCAGCGCACCGGGCGGAGGCAGACGTAGAGGTCGAGCATCTGGCGGAGGGCCACGTTCAGCGAGCGGATGCCGCCGCCGATGGGGGTGGTGAGGGGCCCCTTGATGCCGACGAGGTAGTCCCGGAAGGCGTCGACGGTCTCGTCGGGGAGCCAGTTGTTGAAGAGGGAGTGGGCCTTGCCGCCGGCGTAGACCTCCATCCACTTGATCTGCTTCTTGCCGCCGTACGCCTTCTGGACCGCCGCGTCGAAGACGCGGACGCTGGCGCGCCAGATGTCGGGGCCGGTGCCGTCGCCTTCGATGAAGGGGATGATCGGGAAGTCCGGGACGGTCAGCTTGCCGTCCTTGATCGTGATCTTCTCGCCACCCGCCGGAGCCTCGGCTTTCGGGCTCGCCATAAACTCTCTCCTGACTCGTTCTCGTTGTAGACCGACGGACGCGGCGACGATTGCGCGCGTCTCCCTGGTACGGGCCGGGGCGCCGCGGGCCTCGGAGGGCGGAGCGTCGTCCCCGGGGAGCCTCGCCGCCCGCCCGCTCGGGCCGGGGCCCGGGGCTCGTGCGAGGCGATCGGGGACGGGGCCGACGCGGCCCGTCCCGTCCCGCCCGGACGGTCGATCATGGCAGAATCGCCGGGGGTCGGCAAGGGAGGCGGCGGGGCTCAGGCGTCGGTGCGCTCGAAGACGGCGACGCTGGCGGTGTAGCCGTGGATGAAGTTCTGGCCGCCGATCGGCCCCAGTTCCCCCATCGCGAAGAACCCGGCGACCGGGATCGGCCCGAGGACGTCCCGGATTACCGAGACGTCGTGGTTCGGGGTCCCGAACAGGCGGGAGCCCCGGCCGTTGCAGGTGAAGAGCAGGGCCCCCGCCGGGACGGCCGAGCCGTCCGCCCCGTGAGGGACGCGCGCCAGGCTTTCGCGAAGGTCCTCGTCGGCCGTCTCGGCGTCGCGGATGTGGAACTGGACGGTCTGGCCGACCCGGATCAGGTCGCTGATCTGGATCGACCCCGATTCGTCGGCACCGACGACGTTGTGGACCAGGAAGTCGCCCCGGTGGAACGACTCCTGGTACTCGTTGATGACCCGGCCGATGTGCAGCCCTTCCTGGACCTTCTCCACGTCCTCCGGGGGGAGCGTGAGGAAGACCTCGCGGAGCGATTCGAGCGCCGGGCGTCGGCCCAGCTCGCGGATGACGTTCTGCTCGGCCTTGGTCACGAGCATCGTCCGGCCGATCGGCCGGCAGCCCTGGCTGACCACGGTCCGGATCGCGATCGGCCCGGAGAGCCGCATGGCGACCGCGCCGTCGGTGAAGGCGTCGCCGTCGAGGAGCAGCCGATTCGCACCCGGCTCGCTGCCGCCGCTGGCCATCCCCCCCACGATCCGGAGGCCGGGGTGATGCTCATTGGCCAGCTTGAGCAGGTCGTTGACGCCGAAGCTGAACGGGTCCGCCAGCAGGATCAGGGTCGATTCCGAGGGCTTCTCCAGCGAGTCCAGCGATTGCCGGAGCGAGCCGCCGCCGGGGTCGAACCTCACGGGCTGGATCTCGACGCCGGGGCTGGTCAGCGACCAGACGGCCAGCGCCGGCTTGTTCTCCACCTCCAGGTCGTCGCCGACGACCCCCTCCCCGGTGCATCCCAGGACGTGACGCGTCCGGCCCTGCTCCAGGAACGCCTGGGAGAGCTTGCCCAGCACGCTCGCGTGGTGGCGCGAACTGAAGATCACGGTCAGGTCGGCCGGCGACCCGTCCGGGGCGTCTTCCAGGCGCTCGAGGATCTGGTGGAACGCCGTGCTGGCGCTCCGGGCCGTGGAGAGGGCCGAGACGCATTTCATGGCCGCACCTGCATTGGGGATGGCCCCGCCGACGCCGTCCGTACCCGCGAGGGGAGGAGGCGGCGAGGGGGAAGGCCGGGTCGACGATCCTGGGAGTCCGCATAAGCCGACTTCTCGCGACGCCGTGAACCCAATATAATCATTCGAGGGCGGACCCTCTACCGGAACAATCCCGGCGTGGACCCGGGACGTCGGGATCGGCCGGGCCGGGACGGGACGGACGAGGCGACCGATCCCGGAGATCCCGAATCGCGGCCGGACGAGCGGTCGCCCGTCGCCGCCCCCCGTCGACGACGATCTCGATCTCGCGCAGGCATGCCGCCACCGTGAAGCCCTTCCCGCCCGCTCCGCCTGGACGATGAGGACCGACGCACGTCGCGCTCGGGACGACCGATCCACGTCATCGGACCTGATTCATGGCCTTCGACCCCAAGTACATCCGCAATTTCTCGATCGTCGCCCACATCGACCACGGCAAGAGCACCCTGGCCGACCAGATCCTGCTCCAGTCGGGTGCGATCACCATTCGCGAGTTCCGCGAACAATTGCTCGACGACATGGACCTTGAGCGGGAGCGGGGGATCACCATCAAGGCCCGGGCCGTGGCGATCAACTACGTCCTGGACGGGCAGCCGTACGAGCTGAACCTGATCGACACGCCGGGGCACGTCGACTTCCACTACGAGGTCTCTCGGAGCCTGGCCGCGTGCGAGGGGGCGATCCTCCTCGTCGACGCCACCCAGGGGGTCCAGGCGCAGACCGTCGCCAACGCCTACCTCGCGGTGGGGGGCGATTTGACGATCGTTCCGGCGCTCAACAAGATCGACATGCAGGCGGCCCGGCCGGACGAGATCAAGGAGGAGATCATGACCACGCTGGGGATCGACCCCAGCGAGGTCCTCGCGGTCAGCGGCAAGACCGGGATGGGCGTCCCCGACCTGTTCCGCGCCATCATCGAGCGCGTCCCGCCCCCGGCCGGCGACCCCGCCAAGCCGCTCCGAGCGCTGATCTTCGACTCGAAGTTCGACGATTACCAGGGCGTCGTGGTCTACGTCCGGGTGGTCGACGGCGTGCTCAAGGTGGGGCAGAAGATCCGCCTGATGGCCGGCGGGACCGACTTCGAGGTGACCAACCTGGGCCGGTTCCGCCCTCGCGAGGTCGCCTGCGACGAGCTGGGCGTCGGCCAGGTCGGCTACGTGGTCGCCAACATCAAGAAGCTCTCGGACGTCCGGATCGGCGACACGATCACCCAGGTCCCGAACCCGGCGACCGAGATCCTGCCGGGCTACGAGGAGCCGGTCCAGGTCGTCTTCTGCGGCCTCTTCCCGGCCTCGCACAACCAGTTCGACGACCTCCGCACGGCCCTCCAGAAGCTCGCCCTGAACGATTGCAGCTTCACGTTCGAGCCCGAGACCTCCGACGCGCTGGGGTTCGGCTTCCGCTGCGGGTTCCTGGGCATGCTCCACATGGAGATCGTCCAGCAGCGGCTGGAGCGGGAGAGCAACCTCGCGCTGGTGCAGACCGCCCCCAACGTGACCTATGAGATCCTGACGAAGAAGGGGGAGACGCTCCACATCTCCAACCCGACCCGGATCCCGGACCCCGGCGACATCGAGGAGTTCCGCGAGCCCATCGCCAAGATCAACTTCATCCTGCCGACCGAGAACATCGGCGCGATCATGCAGCTCTGCGAGGATCGCCGGGGGACGTACATCAAGACCGAGTACCTCTCCTCCACGCGCGCCATCCTGACCTATGAGCTGCCGCTGGCCGAGATGATCTACGACCTCTACGACAAGCTCAAGAGCGCCACCCGCGGCTACGGGACGATGGACTACGAGCTTCTCGGGTATCGCGCCGACGACCTCTGCCGGCTCGACATCCTGGTGGCCGGGGTGAAGGTCGACGCCCTGTCGATCGTCGTCCACCGGGACCACGCCGACCGTCGCGGCCGGAAGCTCGTGAAGAAGCTCCGGGCGGAGATCGACCGCCACCAGTTCGAGGTGGCGATCCAGGCCGCGATCGGCAGCCGGGTCATCGCCCGTGAGACGATCTCGGCGCTGCGGAAGAACGTCACCGCCAAGTGCTACGGCGGCGACATTTCCCGGAAGCGGAAGCTCCTGGAAAAGCAAAAAGAAGGCAAGAAGCGTATGAAGCAGGTGGGGAACGTGGAAATCTCTCAGGACGCGTTCCTGTCGGTCCTCGACGACAGCGACGACTGAGGACGACGGGGCGCGGCCCCCGCGCCGTGCCCCATCCCGCCCGGCGGTTCGCATCGGGCGAGCCCGCCGCCCGACCTCGAAAGGGGACGATCACCCATGGACGCGACGCCCTCGATCCAGGAGCCGGCCGACGTCGGAGAGGCCGCGACGGCCGGGGTGGCGCGGCAGACCGTGGACCTCCTGGTCGCGCTCTGCCTGGGCGTGCTCCTCTTCCGCACCTTCTCCGCCGAGGCCTACGTCGTCCCGACCGGGTCGATGGCGCCGACGCTCCTGGGCCACCATCGCGAGCTGACCTGCGCCAACTGCCAGTTCCCGTTCGACGTCGGGCTGGACGAGGAGGCCCCGCCGGCCCGCCCCGTCTGCCCCAACTGCGGCCGCGCCGGGTCCGACGCCCAGCCGGTCGTCGCCTGCAACGGCGACCGCGTCCTCGTCCAGAAGTTCCTCTACGACTTCCGCGCCCCGGGACGCTGGGAGGTGGCGGTCTTCCACTTCCCCGGCGATCCCTCGCAGGCGTACGTCAAGCGAGTGGTGGGCCTCCCCGGCGAGTCGATCCGGATCGCCGGCGGGGACGTCTGGGTCGACGGGGTGGTCGCGCGCAAGAGCCTCCAGGACGTCCGCGCGATGCGGATCCTCGTCCACGACAGCCGCTACGTCCCGGCCGATTCCGATCGCTATCCCCGCTGGTCGTTCCGCCGGGGGACGACGGCCCGGCCCGAGCCCACCGGCTGGACCCAGGGACCCGACGGCTTCCGCCGCGCGGCGACCGAACCGGAAGGGGATGCCGAGGACTGGCTGACCTACCGCAACTGGGATCCCGCGCTCGACCGCTACGCCCCGATCCGCGACTTCTACGGCTACAACGGCGGCGACTCCCGATCGGACAACGCCGTGAGGGACGTGGGCCTGGAGGCCCGCGTGGCCCTCGGACCGGGCGTCGAATCGCTGGCGGTCAGCCTTCGGTCCGGCGGCGACCGCTTCGTGGTCAGGATCCCGACCCGCCCCGAGGAGCCCGTCGAGGTCGTCCGCAACGGCGCGCGACGGAAGGTCTTCATCCTGGGCAATCCGCTGGCCTCCGACGGCGGCGCCGAGACGACCCACACCCTCGAAGCTTCGCTTTTCGACGACCGGCTGATGGTCGCCGTCGACGGATCGCTCCTGTTCGAGCCGCTCGACTACGACGACCCCGACGACGGCCCCGGAAACGACGAATCCCCCATCGCGCTGGGAGTCCGAGGGGGGACGCTCCACGTCCCCGAGGTTCGGATCTTCCGCGACGTCCACTACACCAGCTCCCTGGGGGCGGCGCACCGCCGGCCGCACGCGGTGCTCGACGCCTACCGGCTCGGCGAGGGGGAATACTTCGTGCTGGGAGACAACAGCCCGATTTCCAACGACTCGCGGTTCTGGGCCGAGGGGCCCGTCGTCCCTCGCTCCCTGTTCCTGGGGAAGCCGTTCCTGGTCCACCTCCCCGGCAAGCTCGTGGCCCTGGAGGTCATGGGGCGGTCGTTTTACTGGATTCCCGATCCCAGGCGAATTCGTTACATTCACTAAATGGCCCGCCCGGAACCCGCTCCGGCCCCGGATACCCGCCCTCCTCGGTTTAGAGACCCAATCATCATGGGACGGACCGCCGCCTCGCCCCCCCCGGCCCCTTCCTCGAAGTCGTCGGGGACCGCGACCGATCCCCGGAGCCGGGGGGCCGCCACGGCCCGTTCGGGCGACGGTCTCCGCGAGACGCTGGAGGCCCTCGTCGTCGCGGCGGTCGCCGCCCTGGTCGTCCGCGGGTTCGAGGCCCAGGCGTTCGTCATCCCGACCGGGTCGATGGCGCCGACCCTGATGGGGCGGCACAAGGAGGTCGTCTGCCCCCAGTGCGGGTTCCTCTACTCCGTCAACGCCTCCGAGGAGGTCGAGGGGAGCGGGCCCCTCCGCCCGGTCTATTCCGGCGTCTGCGTGAACTGCCGCCATCAGGCCACCCGGCTCGACGACGCCCCCAGCTACAAGGGAGACCGCATCCTGGTCTCCATGTTCCCCTACGACCTCCCCTCGCTCCCCGGGGCCTCCCCCCCGGAGCGCTACGACGTGGTCGTGTTCCGGTATCCCGAGGAGCCCGAAGTCAGCTACATCAAGCGACTCGTCGGCCTCCCCGGCGAGACCATCCGGATCCACCACGGGGATCTCTACATCAGGCCCCCGGGGGCCTCCGACTTCCGGCTCCAGCGCAAGCCCCTGGAGCACCTGAAGGGGATGCAGATCCCGGTCTACGACGACACCTGCCAGCCCCGGATCTTCCGAGAACGGTCCGAATGGCGACGATGGGGCCCTGAGCCCCCGACGGCCGGCTGGAAGGTCGGCGAACCGGGCCTGAGCTTCTACCGCTGCGACGCCGCGACCGAGGAGTGGGCCGACCTCCGCTATCGGCACCTCGTCCCCGAGCCCGAGCAGTGGGAGGCCCTCCTGAACGACCGGACGCCCTCGCGAGGCCCCCGGCCCACCCTGATCACCGACTTCTACTCGTACAACACGAACCTCCCGGCCGAGAACTCCGACCTCAACGGGTCGAGGGGGGACACCCGCAACGCCTGGCTCCAGCCCCACTGGGTCGGCGACCTGACCCTCGCGGCCGACCTGGACGTCCAGTCCGATCGGGGCGAGATCCGCATGGAGCTGGTGAAGGGTGGCGTCCGCCACTTCGCCGAGATCGACGTCGCCACCGGCAAGACGAGGTTCCTCCGGGGCGAGGAGATCCTGGCCGAGTTCGACGGCCCGGTCGTCGGCCCGGGCAAGCGTCGGCTGGAGTTCGGGAACGTCGACGACCGCCTCACCCTGCTGGTCGACGGCGAACCGATCGGCGGCGAAGGGGTGGAGTTCGACCTCGGCGACGCGGTCCCGGAGCCCACCGCGGCCGACCTCTCGCCCGCCGCCGTCTCCGCCCGAGGGGCGATCGTTTCCGCGAGCGACCTTGTCCTGAAACGGGATATCTACTATACCCAGACGCCGGGCTACACCGATTACGGCCCGGTCTGGGAGGATCGGGAACCGAGACGGCCGTCCGAGCTGTTCGATTTCCTCTCCAACCCCGCCCGGTTCCCCAACCTCGCGCGGGTCCGCAGCGAGGAGTACGAGCTGGGCGACGATCGGTTCATGATGATGGGCGACAACAGCCCTCGGAGCAAGGACAGCCGAGGCTGGGATTCGTTCGATCGAGCCTGGGACACCGTCGACCGCCAGTCCTGGGAAGTCCCCCGGAGCCTGGTGACCGGCAAGGCCTTCTTCGTCTACTGGCCCCACGGCGTCCCGTTCGGTCCCGACTTCCGGCTCAGCCGGGACTTCCGCGTCCCGTTCCGCCCCTACTTCGAGCGGATGCGGTGGATCCGCTGATCCGATCCGACGCCCCGCACCCCCGAACTGACCCGTTGCGCGTTTCACGATCACGGAGGATCGAGCGATGGCCCTGCTGGAAGTCCGCGCCCTGGAGAAGTGGTACGGCCGTCGCCAGGTCGTGAACGGGGTCGAGTTCGACGTCGAACAGGGCGAGGTCGTCGGCCTCCTGGGCCCCAACGGCGCCGGCAAGACCACCAGCTTCCGCATGACCATCGGCCTGATCGACGCCGACGGCGGCTCCGTCGTCTTCGACGGCCGCGACGTCACCAAGCTGCCGATGTACCTCCGCGCCCGCGCCGGCATGGGCTATCTGGCCCAGGACTCCAGCGTCTTCCGCCAGCTCACCGTCGAACAGAACCTGATGGCGATCCTCGAAACCCGCCACGACATGACGCGCAAGCAGCGCAAGGATCGACTCGACGACCTGGTCGACCGCTTCGGGCTCGGCAAGATCCGCAAGACCAAGGCCCACATGGTCTCCGGCGGCGAACGCCGACGCACCGAGATCGCCCGGGCGCTGATCACCGACCCCAAGCTGATCATGCTCGACGAGCCGTTCGCGGGCATCGACCCCAAGACGGTCGGCGAGATCCAGGAGCAGATCCGTGACCTGGTCGACACCTTCAACATCGGCATCCTGCTGACCGACCACCAGTTCCGCGAGACCCTGGAAGTCACCGACCGCTGCTACGTCATCCGCGAAGGCCGGGTCTTCGCCTACGGCGACCGCGAGCAGATCCTCAACAACGCCGACGTCCGCCGCTACTACATCGGCGAGCGGTTCGACGGCGGCCACCTGCTCGACTCGCAGCGCCCCGTCATGTCGCTCTCGAAGACCCAGCCGTCGCTGCCGCCGACCCCGCCCCCGCCGCCCCCCCGGCGCAAGCCCCCCCGCCGACCGCCGAGCCCGACGATCCCGAGACCGTCCGGAGCGAGATCGCCGACGAGGGCCGAGGCTACGTCCAGGGGGGGACGCACTCGATCCAGATCAACCAGCTCCCGCCCGACTTCAACGTCGACGACCTCTACAAGAAGTGAGCGAGCCACCCGGGCCGCCCCCGTCGCGATTGGGTTCGTTCGCGCCGACCGCGCAACGTACCCGATCGACGTAAACCTAAGAATAAAAACCGTTTAAGCCCAGATTTCGGCCTCCCGGATTGGCTTCGTTCGGCGGATTTCGCCGCGCCCCCGTCCCTCGTTCCGGTCGGATCGGACTGCCCTCGTCCGGCTCGCCGCGCGACATCCCCTGGATGGAGGATGCATCGGGATCGGCGATTGCGCTTCGGGCCGAAGGTTCGCTTCACGACCCAGCGCCGCGGCAGCCGGACGAATGCTCGGTTGGTCCGCCTGGATGCGGTGGACCGCCCTCGCCGACAGGGCGTCCCTTGCCCCGCATCACCACGCCGCTATCCTACTAGGCGAGGCCCCCTGCGGTCAGGCTGGGCCTCATCGTCAGGTGGGCGGGTCGTGGGGGATGCTCATGGAACAGGGGCGGGCGAGCCAGGACGCCGGGAGGGCCCCGGAGCTTGCGGGGGAGGCGGCCTCGCTCGGCGAGATCGCCCTGGTGTTCCTCCGCCTGGGGGCGACCTCCTTCGGCGGCCCGGCGGCCCACATCGCCCTGATGGAGCACGAGGTCGTCCGCCGCAGGGGCTGGCTCTCTCCGGCCGAGTTCCTCGACCTGTTGGGGGCGACGAACCTGATCCCCGGGCCCAACTCGACCGAGATGGCCATCCACGTCGGCTGGCACCGGGCGCGCTGGGCCGGGCTACTGGTGGCCGGGGCCTGCTTCATCGCCCCGGCGGCCCTGATCGTCCTGGGCCTCGCCTGGGCCTACGTCCGGTTCGGCCACCGGCCCGAGGCCGCCGGCCTGCTCTACGGCGTCAAGCCGGTGATCATCGCCGTGGTCGTGCAGGCCCTCTGGCGGCTCGGGCGGAACGCCCTGAAGTCGAGGACGCTGATGGTCGTCGCCGCCCTGTGCGTGACCATCAACGCCCTGGGCGTGGATGAACTGGTCGTCCTCCTCGGTGCGGGCCTCCTCGTCGTCGCGCTCCGACGATCCGCCTCGGTGGGGAGGGGGGTGGCTGATTCCGGGGGGATGGCCGTCGCCCCACTCGCCCTGGTCCAGCTCGGCGCGGCGGCGGGGGCGACGGCACCGTTCGGCCTGCTGCCGCTGTTCCTGTTCTTTCTCAAGGTCGGCTCGGTCCTCTTCGGCAGCGGCTATGTCCTGCTGGCCTTCCTGCGCGCCGACCTCGTCGACCGGTGGGGCTGGCTGACCGAGGCTCAGTTGCTCGACGCCGTCGCCGTGGGCCAGTTCACGCCGGGTCCGGTCTTCACGACCGCCACCTTCGTCGGCTTTCTCCTGGGCGGCCTGCCGGGTGCGGGACTGGCGACGCTGGGGATCTTCCTGCCCGCTTTCCTGTTCGTGGCGATCAGCGGCCCGCTGGTGCCCCGCATCCGCCGATCGCCGGCGGCCGGGGCGTTCCTCGACGGGGTGAACGCCGCCTCGCTGGCGTTGATGGCCGTCGTCACCTGGCGGCTTGGCGAGGCCGCCCTGGTGGACCCGACGACGATCGCCCTGGCCTTCTTGAGCGGGGCCGTGCTGCTGCGGACCCCGATCAACTCGGCCTGGCTGGTCGTCGCCGGCGGGGTGATCGGGATACTCGCCTCGGCGTCCGGCCTGCGGTGAGCCCCCCCAGGATTACGAGCGGCTGGGCGAGACGCTCTCCGTCCCGCAGAACGTCGCATCCAGCCTGCTCATGCTTCGCCCTTCGCCTGGGGGTCGGAGCAGGCCCTAATTCGCCACGAAGTTGATCAGCTTGCCCGGCACGACGACGACCTTGCGGACGGTCTTGCCGGCCAGCAGGGCCGCGATCTTCTCGTCGGCCCGCGCGACCGCCTCGATGGCCTGGGCGTCGGCCTCGGCCGGGACCAGGATCTTGCTGCGCAGCTTGCCCAGGATCTGGACGGGGATCTCGATCTCGTCTTCCTTGAGCAAGGCGGGATCGAAGGTCGGCCAGGGTTCGTAGGCGAGCGTCCGGTCATGGCCGAGGATTTCCCAAAGCTCCTCGGCGGCGTGGGGGGCCATCGGCGCGAGCAGCAGGGTGAAGGTCTCCATGGCCGACTTCGGCCGGACCTCCGCGCCGGTGAAGGCGTTGACGAACTCCATCAGCCGGCTGACGGCCGTGTTGAACCGCAACGCCTCGTAGTCGTCCCCCACGGCGGCCACGGTCCGGGCGATCAGCTTGGCCTGCTCGGGCGTCGGCTCGACGTCCTTCACGCGGGCGTCGGCGCGGACCTCCTCGGCCTCGGCGTCGACGATCATCCGCCAGGCCCGGCCCAGGAACCGATAGACCCCCTCGACCCCCTTCATGCTCCAGGGCTTCACCGCTTCGAGCGGACCCATGAACATTTCGTAGAGCCGCAGGCTGTCCGCGCCGTATTCGGAGACGACGACGTCCGGGTTGATCACGTTCCCCCGGCTCTTGGACATCTTGTGGGCGCGGGCGTCGACCCGGACGTCGGGCGCGTCCTTGAGGACGAACCCCTCCCCCTTCTTGACCACCTGGTCGTCGTCGAGCTTCACGAACTCCAGGGGGCTGGAGGCGTCCCCCTTGCGGAAGACGCCGTCGTCCGTGTGCGCGACCTGCTGGGACGAGACCCAGGCGCCGGAGGCGTCGCGATAGGCGTGATACTCGGTCTCGCCCAGGATCATCCCCTGGTTGATCAGCCGCTGGAACGGCTCCGCCGTGCTGACGAGCCCGCGGTCGTAGAGCAGCTTGTGCCAGAACCGGCTGTAGAGGAGGTGGAGCACCGCGTGCTCGGCCCCGCCGACGTAGAGGTCGACCGGGAGCCAGTACTTCTCCTTCTCGGGGTCCCAGGCGCGTTCGGTGTTCTTGGGGTCGATGTAGCGGAGGTAGTACCAGCAGGATCCGGCCCACTGGGGCATCGTGTTGGTCTCGCGACGGTACTGGTCCGAATAGCGGACCCAGTCCACGGCCTTGCTCAGCGGCGGCTCGGGCTTGCCGGTCGGCTTGAAGTCGTCGAGGTCGGGGAGGAGGACCGGCAGTTCGTCCTCGCCCACGGGGACCACCCGATCGGACGAATCGAGCACGACCGGGAAGGGCTCTCCCCAGTAGCGCTGGCGTGAGAAGAGCCAGTCGCGGAGCTTGTAGTTGACGGCTTTTTTCCCGAGCCCGTTCTCGGCGAGCCAGGCGGTGATCGCCGGCTTGGCCTCGGCCGTGGGGAGGCCGTCGAGCGCGAACGACTCGTTCCGCGACTGGATCGCGACCCCTTCGTCGTGAAAGACGTCGAGGAACGCGCCCGGGTCGGCCTTGTAGGCGTCCCGGAGCGCGGCCGGGTCGGCGGACGCTTCCTGGAGCGTCGGCCCGGCGTGGGCGGCGAGCCAGGCCGCCGGGGGTTCGACGACGGCCGTGATGGGAAGGCCGAAGGTCTGCGCGAACTCGAAGTCGCGCTCGTCGTGGCCCGGGACGGCCATGATCGCGCCGGTGCCGTAGCCCATGAGCACGTAGTCGGCGATCCAGATCGGGATCGTCGTCCCGGCCACGGGGTTCACCGCATGACCGCCGGTGAAGACGCCGGTCTTGGTCTTGGCCAGGTCGGTCCGGTCCAGGTCGCTCTTGCGGGTGGCCTGCTCGCGGTACTTCGCGACGGCCTCGCGGCGGTCGGGCTTGGTCAGGCGGTCGACGAGCGGGTGCTCGGGGGCGAGGACCATGTAGGTCGCGCCGAAGAGGGTGTCCGGGCGCGTCGTGTAGACCCGGATCACGTCGTCGGCGGGCGATTCGGGGAAGGGGCCGGCGGGGCGGGCTTTCGGCCCGTCGCCGAGCACGATCGGGAAGTCGACCTCGGCGCCCTCGCTCCGGCCGACCCACTTGCGCTGCATGTCCTTGACCGGCTTCGGCCAGTCGACGATGTCGAGGTCGTCGACGAGGCGGTCGCCGTAGGCGGTGATCCGGAGCATCCACTGGGTGAGCGGCATGCGGGTCACGGGATGGCCCCCACGCTCGCTCTTGCCGTCGATGACCTCCTCGTTCGCCAGCACCGTGCCCAGCGCCGAGCACCAGTTGACGGGGACCTCGGCGCGATAGGCGAGGCGCTTCGAGTCGCGATACGCGACCGGGTCGGCCCCTTCGGGGATGGGGAGGTCGGCGATGGGGCGGCCCTTGCCCTTGCGGGGGCGGCCCTGGGCGTCGGTCCATTCGAAGTGGGGGTCGTACCAGGTGTCGTGGATCTTGAGGAAGATCCACTGCGTCCACTTGTAGTAGTCGGGCGCCGTGGTGTCGATCTCGCGGGACCAGTCGTAGGAGAAGCCCAGCGACTTGATCTGGCGGCGAAAGTTGTCGACGTTGGCCTGGGTGGTGATCCGGGGGTGGGTGTTGGTCTGGACGGCGTACTGCTCGGCCGGCAGGCCGAAGGCGTCCCAGCCCATCGGGTGCAGGACGTTGAACCCCCGCATCCGCTTGAAGCGGCAGACGATGTCGGTGGCGGTGTAGCCCTCGGGATGGCCGACGTGCAGCCCCGCGCCGCTGGGGTAGGGGAACATGTCCAGGATGTAGAGCTTGGGCCGCTCGCGATCGAGGTCGGGGGTCGCGAACGTCTGGTGCTGCTCCCAGTAGGCCTGCCACTTGGGCTCGATCCGCTGAGGATGGTACGCGGGCATGGGGATGACTCTCCGGCGCGAAGCGGGGCGCGCCTCGACCTCTCGATTCGTCTCGTGTCCTTTAGCGAAAACGGCCCGCCGAGACTCCGGGGGCCGTTCGCCGATCGAAAAATCGAGCATACCGTTTCCCAACCGCGATCGCCAGCACGCCTGATCCGCGGCGGGGCCCGGAGAGCCGCCCGCCGTCGCGACCCGCGCCGCCGCCCCGACCCGCGACGGCCCGAAATCCATCCCGACCCTTGCGACCGACGCAAGTCTCCTAATCGCATTCCTGACATGTGTAAGAATACTGAATCTTGCAATCGTTTGTCATTCTTACAAGCCGTCCGCCCCCCCTTCGGTGCGGAGACTTGAGGAAATCTCCGAAAAAGGGCCCGGTTTTCCGCACGTCGGACGATCGGCGTGTAGACTTGAGTCGAAGCCGAGATTTCCGGCCCCTCGCCTCGATCGCTTCGGCCGATGGTTCGGCATCGCTCTTGCGATTGGGGGAAGTCGAGGCTCGACTCGGGACGTCGAGCGAATGACCGGCCCGGCTAGGAGATGGGACAATGGCCATGAGAGAATCGGCCCCGTTCGTTGTGCGCGCCCAGAAGGCGTGGATCGCGGCGGCCGTCGTCGGCGCCCTGCTGACGGCCGGCTGCAAACATCAGCGCTCCGTGCTGCGGCCGGTGATGCCCGCGCCCCGCGGCATGATCTCGACCCCCGGCTGCACCAATTGCGGCACCAGCGGCGCGACGGTCGTGACCGAGCCGGGCTCGGCCGTGATCCGCGACGGCGGCCCCGCCGGGCTGTCGAGCGAGCCCGTCATCCGCGAGCCGGGCGGTGCGCTCGATTCGAGCGTGCCGAGGCTGGAATCCCCCTCGTCGATGATCGAGTCGACGCCGAGCACGCGACGCTCTCCGTCCCGCGAGGTCCCGCCGACGGCGACTCCCGACGAGCCGGGCCTGGAACTGGCGCCCGCCTCGACGAGCCGTTCGCGGAGCCTGCGTCCGCCGATCGAATCCAAGTCCTCGGGCAAGGCCCCCGAGCTTTCGGCGCCCGCGCCGGCGGCGGCGGGCTCGACCGGGATGAACGTGGGCCGAGACAGCCTCCGCACCACCTCGAACACGGGCGTCGTCCGTCGAGCGAGCGCCCAGGACCCGTTGCAGGCGTTCTTCGCCCCGGACGCGGCCGACGACCTCCACTTCCCCAGCAAGGCCGATCGGCCCTGGAAGTACATCGTCGTCCATCACAGCGCGACGGAGGCCGGCTCGTACGGCGAGATCGACTCCGAGCATCGCAAGCTGCTGGGCTTCGACGGCTGCGGCTACCACTTCGTGATCGGCAACGGCACCGGCAGCGGCGACGGCCAGATCGAGGTCGCCCAGCGCTGGGTCAACCAGAAGCACGGCGTCCACTGCCGCAACGCCCGACGGGCCGACATCGACGAGTACGGCATCGGCGTCTGCCTGATCGGCGATTTCGAAAAGGCCCCGCCGACCGCACGCCAGATGGCCGCGCTGAAGGCGCTGACCGCCTACCTCAGCGAGCGTTACCGGATCGATCAGGACCGCGTGGAGTCGCATTCGCACGTCGCCGCGACCCCGACCGTCTGCCCCGGCAAGCACTTCCCGAGCGACGGCCTGGACGTGCCGGCCCGTCGGACCGAGGCCCAGGCCGACGCGACGCGGACCCGGACCCCGAACATCACCAACAGCCGCCCCGTGCCGACCGCCTGGCGGCTCCGCGAAGTCGGCCCCGCCCCGGCCCCGGTGGACGAGGCCCCGGTCCGCTGAACCCGGACCGACCGCGCCGGGGGAGGCCCGGCCGACGACCCGCAGGGAAGCGGGTTCAGTCCCGGCCGCCGAGGCGTCGCGTCGCCTCGTGCAGGATCGCGATGACCGACATCGAGTCGGTGATCTCGCCGCGCCGGAGCATTCGCCAGGCCTCGTCCCAGGGGACCCGGCAGACTTCCAGGCGTTCGGTCCCTTCCGGCTCGCTCTCGCCGGGGGTGAGGCCGGTCGCGCGGAAGATGTAGGCGATCTCGTCGCTGACCGAGTTGGAGAGGTGGCTCGTGGCGACGAGTTCGAGGGAGCGGCAGGAGAGGCCGGTCTCCTCCTTCAATTCCCGAATGGCCGTGGCCTCGGGGGATTCGGAAATCGGACAGCCTCCCTCGGGGATCTCCCAGGAGTAGGCGTCCAGCGGGTAGCGGTGCTGGCCGACGAGCCAGACCGAGCCGTCGTCCTCGACGGGGAGGACGCCGACGGCCCGGTTCTTGAACTCGACGACGCCGTAGATCCCCGGCGCGCCGTCGGGACGGACGACATGATCCTCGCGGACGCGGATCCAGGGGTTCTCGTAGACCGGACGCGAGCCGAGGGTCCGCCAGGGATTCTCGGGCGTGGCCGCGTCCGGCCGTGGGGGGGTCGGAGGATCGGGATCGGGGGACCGGCTCACGCGCCGATCGCTTCCTTGAGGGCCAGGCCCATGTCGGCCGGGCTCTTGGCGACCCGGATGCCCGCGGCTTCCAGGGCGGCGATCTTGTCGGACGCCTTGCCGGAGCCGCCGGAGATGATCGCGCCGGCGTGTCCCATGCGCTTGCCCGGAGGGGCGGTCTGGCCGGCGATGAAGGCGGCCATCGGCTTGGTGAACTTGCCGGACGCCTTGAACTCGGCGGCCTGCTCCTCGGCGTTGCCGCCGATCTCGCCCATCATCAGGACGGCGTCGGTGTCGGGGTCGTTCTCGAACATCTCGAGCACGTCGACGAAGCTCGTGCCGTTGACGGGATCGCCGCCGATGCCCACGCAGGTGCTCTGGCCGATGCCCAGGTTGGTGAGCTGCCAGACGCCCTCATAGGTCAGGGTGCCCGACCGGCTGACGAGGCCGACGCGGCCCGGCTTGTGGATATAGCCCGGCATGATGCCGATCTTGCAGGCGCCGGGGGTGATGACGCCGGGGCAGTTGGGGCCGATCAGGCGGACCTCGGGATGGTACGCCTTCAGGTAGGCCACGGCGCGGGCCATGTCGAGGACGGGGGTCCCCTCGGTGATGGCGATGATCACGGCGATGCCGGCGTCGGCCGCTTCCATGACGGCGTCGGCCGCGCCGGGGGCGGGGACGAAGATCATGGTGGCGTTGGCGCCGGTGGCCTTGACGGCCTCCTCGCAGCTGTCGAAGACCGGGACGCCGACGGCCTTCTCGCCGCCGCGGCCGGGGGTCACGCCGCCGACGAGGTTGGTGCCGTAGGCCTTGCACTGCTCCGAGTGGAACGCGCCCGACTTGCCGGTGATCCCCTGGCAAATGAGTCGCGTGTCTTTACCGACCAGGATGCTCATTGGATTCGATTCCGTGGATTCGTTCGGGATGGGCCCGGCGATCGCGGTCGCGACCGTCGGGGTCTTCTCGGTGTGTGCGGGGGGTCAGGCCGAATGTCGCTTGGCGGCGGCGACGACCTTCTGGGCGGCGTCGGTCAGGCCGTCGGCGGTGGTGATCTTGCGTCCGCTCTGCTCCAGGAGCTGCTTGCCCAGCTCGGAGTTGGTCCCTTCCAGGCGGACGACCAGCGGCACGCGGAAGTCGATCTCGTCGTAGGCGGCGAGCAGGGCGCGGGCGATGATGTCGCACTGCATGATGCCGCCGAAGATGTTGACGAGGACGGCGTTGACGCGGGGCGAATCGAGGAGGATGCGGAAGGCTTCGAGCACCTGGTCCTTGTCGGCGCCGCCGCCGACATCGAGGAAGTTGGCCGGCTCGCCGCCGTGGTACTTGATGAGGTCCATCGTGCTCATGGCCAGGCCGGCGCCGTTGACCAGGCAGGCGATGTCGCCGTCGAGGCTGACGTACGACAGGCCCGAACGCGCGGCCCGCAGCTCGTACGGATCTTCCTCGTCCTCGTCGACGAGGGAGGCCAGGTCCTTGTGGCGGAACATGGCGTTGTCGTCGAAGTTGAGCTTGCAGTCGAGCGCCAGGACGTCCCCCTTGTCGGTGACGATCAGGGGGTTGATCTCGGCGAGCGAGGCGTCGGAATCGAGGAAGAACTTGACGAAGTTCTTGAGGAAGACGACGCCCTTCTTGGCCGTGGCGCCGGTGAGGCCGAGCCCCTTGCAGATGCGACGGGCCTGGAAGTCGGCGAGGCCCAGGCCGACGTCGACCGGCTCGCGGGTGATCTTCTCGGGGGTCTCCTCGGCGACCTTTTCGATCTCGACGCCCCCCTCGGTGGAGGCCATGACCACGGGCCGCTGGAGGCCGCGGTCGATCGCGATGCCGAGGTAAAGCTCGCGGACGATGTCGTGGCCGACGGTGACGAGCACCTTCTTGACGACCTGGCCCTCGGCGCCGGTCTGGTAGGTGACCAGCGTCTTGCCGAGCATGCTGGCGGCGGCCTTCTCGGCGTCGGCGGCCGACTTCACGAGCTGGACGCCCTTCGCCATGCCTTCGGGGCGGGGCTTCTCTCCGCTGGCGATGGCCAGGGCATCGGCGCGGTCGACCTCGGGGCCGACGGCGACGCCCTTGCCTCGGCCGCCGGCGTGGACCTGGGCCTTGACGACCACCAGGCCGCCTCCCAGCGCCTCGTACGCCTTGGCGGCTTCGCCGGGCGTCGAGACCACGACGCCGGCGGGGACCGCGACGCCGGCCTTGCCTAGAAGTTCCTTGGCCTGATACTCATGAACCTTCATTCAAAACGGCCCTGTTTCCAAGGAGACGAGACGGGAACGGCGGCTTCGGCCGGGTTCGCCAGCGGGGGATTCTCGGCATGAATTTGTACCGCGCCGCAGGCCGACCGCCAAGGGGCGCAGGCCGGAACCGGGCCGTCGGGCGTCCGCGAACGTCGCCCCGGGATCAGCCTTCCCGGTCGATCTCGCGCTGGATCGCGGCGATGTCGGCGTCGGTGAGCATCGCGGCGCGGAGGCTGGGAACGTCGCGCACGTCCAGGTCGACGGGCCTGGCGACGCGACGGTGGTCGGGCGCGGGGGGGGCGGGCTTGGGGGCGGTTTTGCCGGGCTTCGCGGCCGACCAGGGCCGCTCGCGGGCGGGAGGATCGAGGTCGATCGC
Source organism: Planctomyces sp. SH-PL62 (assembly GCF_001610895.1). Classification (NCBI taxonomy): domain Bacteria; kingdom Pseudomonadati; phylum Planctomycetota; class Planctomycetia; order Planctomycetales; family Planctomycetaceae; genus Planctomyces; species Planctomyces sp. SH-PL62. The sequence continues at coordinate 1,508,574 of NZ_CP011273.1, forward strand.
GCCGAAGACCTCTTGCCAGTAGGCGCGCTCGGCGTCGTCGAGCACCGGCGCGCGGCGGACGGCCTCCGGGTCGGGTCCGGAGGGCGCGGCGGGACGATTCTCGTAGGCGATCGTCGACATCCGGTCCAGGAAGTCGTCGGCCTTGATCGCCTGGGCCTTGCGGCTGGTGGCGGACTTGCGGACCTCGCGGTCGTTGGAGACGACGGTGAGGGTCTTGGGGGTCGAGTGGCGGGCGAGGATGCGTTCGATCCGGTCGTCGGCGCTGGCGTCGGCGACCGCGAAGACCACGGTGATCCCCCGGTAGTTGGACTCGATCGGGAAATCGGCCGGCGGCTGGTTGGCGTCGAAGACGACCGTGGTCTCGAACGCGTGGTCGCCCATCGAGCGGGCCAGGCGGTCGAGGAAGCGTCGCCGCGCATCGCGGAAGCGGTGCCGGCCCATCTTGGAGTCGACGACCCCGGCGGCGTGCATCAGGTTGTAGCCGTCGATCAGCCAGCGCATCGCGACCCCGAGACCTCCCCGTTCGTCAAAGCTCCCCAGGGAAGTCTAGGGGACGGCCGCCGAGTATCAAGTCGGGAATTCCCTTCGACTTCCGGGGAGGCGCCGGATCAGGCGGGCGACCCGCCCGACCTGACCTCGCGGACGATCCCGCCGAGGGTGTGGCGGATCTCGCCGTCGACGAGCACGGTGTGGGCGCGGCCGCGGACTTCCCAGCCGGCGTAGGGGGTGTTCCGGCTCTTGCTGCGGAACTGGGCCGGGTCGACGGTCCAGGTCGTGGTGGGGTCGATGATCGTCACGTCGGCGTCGGCGCCGGGCTTGAGCGTCCCCTTGGGGATGTTGATGAGCCTGGCCGCGTTGATCGTGAGCTTGCGGAGCGCCTCGATCCAGGAGAGGTGGCCGGGTTCGATCAGGTGGGTCACGGTGATCGGCAGGAGGGTCTCCAGGCCGACGATCCCGAACGGGGCCTGGTCCAGCTCGCGCATCTTCTTCTCGCGGGCGTGGGGGGCGTGGTCGGTGCAGAGGATCTCGATCGCGCCGTCCTTGAGGCCCTCGATGACGGCGGCCACGTCCTCGGCGGTGCGGAGCGGCGGGTTCATCTTGAAGTTCGAGTCGAACGTCCGCAGCCGGTCGTCGGTCAGGCTGAAGTGGTGGGGACAGGCCTCGGCGGTGACCCGGATCCCCCGGCGCTTGCCTTCGCGGACCAGCTCGACGGCCCTCGCGGTGGAGATGTGCTGGATGTGGAGCCGGCCGCCGGTGATCTCGGCCAGGCGGATGTCGCGGGCGACCATGATGTCCTCGGCGGCGGCGGGCATGCCCCCCAGGCCGAGCCTCATGGACTCGAAGCCCTCGTTCATGACGCCGCCGACGGTCAGCTCCATGACCTGGCAGTGCTGCATGATGACCAGGTCGAACATCTTCGAGTATTCGAGCGCCCGCCGCATGAGGCCGGCGTTGGAGACCGGTGAGCCGTCGTCGGTGAAGGCGACCGCGCCGCCGGCGACGAGCTGGCCGAGCCCCGCCAGCTCCTCCCCTTTGCGGCCCTTGCTCACGCAGCCGACGGGGTAGACGTTCGCCTGGCGGGCGCGTCTCCCCTGGAGGACCACGAACTCGGCGGTGGCCTGGGTGTCGATCGGCGGCAACGTATTGGGCATGCACGCGACCGAGGTGACGCCGCCGGCCAGCGCCGAGGCCGCCCCCGTCGCGATCGTCTCGTCGTCCTCCTGGCCGGGCTCGCGGAGGTGGACGTGGACGTCGATCAGGCCGGGAGCCACGATCAGGCCGCGGGCGTCGACGACGACGTCGGCCGCGGCGGCGGGACCGTCCGCGATCCGGCCGTCGACGATCCACAGGTCGGCGATCTGGTCAAGCTCCTGGGACGGGTCGATGATCCTTCCGCCGGTGATCTGGATGGTCGGCAAGGCGGGGTTCCCCTTGGTTGGAAGCCTTCGTGGGTCGAGGACGGCGAGGCCCGATCAGTCGACCGGGGGGGCGGCGTCCATCTTGCCGCTGAGGAGGTAAAGGACCGCCATGCGGACGGCCAGGCCGTTGCTGACCTGATTCAGGATCGCCGAATGCTTGCCGTCGGCGACCTCGGGGGTCAGCTCGACGCCCCGGTTGATCGGGCCCGGCGCCAGGATCAGGAGATCCGGCTTGGCCTTGCGGACCCGTTCCTGGGTCATCATGTAGAACTGCGAATATTCCCCGACCGACGGGAAGAGGCCCCCCTGCTGGCGCTCGAACTGGATGCGCAGGACGTTGATCACGTCGCAGCGGGGGAGGACGTCCTCAAGCCGGTAGGCGACCTCGCAGCCGAGCCGCTCCATCGCCTTCGGGACGAGCGTGGGGGGGCCGCAGAGGATGACCTTCGCCCCGAGCTTGAGCAATCCCCAGATGTTGGAGCGGGCCACCCGCGAGTGGGCGATGTCCCCCAGCAGCGCGACGGTCAGGCCCTCGACGTTCCCCTTGGCCCGCCGGATCGTCATCAGGTCGAGCAGGCCTTGCGTCGGGTGCTCGTGCGCGCCGTCGCCGGCGTTGATGATCGACGACGAGACGTGCTGGGAGAGCAGGTGGGGCGCCCCCGGCGTGGGGTGGCGGACCACCATCAGGTCGCAGCCCATCGCCTCGATGTTCTTGGCGGTGTCGATGAAGGTCTCGCCCTTGGACAGGCTCGACACCTGGGCCGAGAAGTCCTGGACGTCGGCCGACAGCCGCTTCGCGGCCAGGCTGAAGCTGGTGCGGGTGCGGGTGGAGTTCTCGAAGAACAGGTTGAAGACGATCCGGCCCTGCAGCGCGGGGACCTTCTTGCGGCTGCGGTTGGAGATCTCCGAGAACGACTCGGCGGTGTCCAGGACGGCCAGGATCTCCTCGCGGGAGAGGTCCTCCAGGCCGAGCAGGTGCTTGCGGGTCCACACGGGGGGGGCGGGTTCGGAATCCGGGCCGCCGGCGGCCGGAGGTCGCGAGTCGGCGGCGGAGGGGGCGGTCGACACGAAGGGGCTCCTCTCAGGAGGGGGAGAGGGTTTGTGGCGGGGGAGTCCTGACGATCTCGTCGGCCGGGTCGAGCGGCTGGAGCCGCACCCGGACGCGATCGAGGCGATCGGTCGCGAGCTTCAGCCCGACCACGTCGGGCTCGATCGGCAGTTCGCGCCAGCCGCGATCGACCAGCACGGCCAGGCGGATCCGCCTCGGTCGGCCCAGGTCGCACACGGCGTTGATCGCGGCCCGGATCGTCCGTCCCGTGAAAAGCACGTCGTCGACCAGTACGACGTCCGCGCCGTCCACGTCGAACGGGATCTCCGTGCCGCGCAGCACCGGCCACCGCGGAACCTGGTCGAGGTCGTCCCGGTAGAGGGTGATGTCGACGGCCCCGACGAGCGCCTCGCCACGGCCCATCGCGACGGCCTCGGCGGCCAGCCGCTCGGCCAGGGGGACGCCCCGAGACCGCACGCCGATGAGTCGCACCGGGGTCTCGGGCGTCGAGCCTTCCCAGATTCGTCCGGCCATCGCCTGGATCAATCCGCCGGTCTGCCCGGCGTCGCAAACCCGAACATCATCGTTCATCAAGACCACCCCAGTCCTCTCCCGGCGCGTCTTCTCGATCAGACCGAAGTCTAGCAGACCGACGCGCGGCCGGACAAGCGACGCGGCGGCCTCGATCGCCCGGCGGCGTGCGGTCGTGCGGGATGCCCGTCTCGGATCCGTGGGCGCGAAGGCGGAAGGGGAAGGTCGGCGAGGCGCCGGGAGCGGGTCGGGTCGGACGCGATCCGTCTTCCCCCCAGGCGTCGGCCTCCGGTAGGATGGGGGGCGAATCCATCAGACCGCGATGAGGAGCCCCCGCCCTTATGAAAATCCTCCTGGCCAACCCCCGAGGCTTCTGCGCGGGGGTGAACATGGCGATCGAATGCCTGGAACGCGCGCTCGAGTTCTTCGGGCCGCCGGTGTACGTCTATCACGAGATCGTGCACAACAAGTACGTCGTCGATCGCTTCTCCCGCCAGGGGACCGTCTTCGTCGAGACGCTCGACGAGGTGCCCGAAGGGTCGCCGCTCCTCTACAGCGCCCACGGGGTCTCGCCCGAGATCCGCGGCCAGGCCAGGGCCCGACGGCTGCTCGCCATCGACGCCACCTGCCCCCTGGTGACCAAGGTCCACCTGGAAGCGATCAAGTACGCCAAATCCGGCTACACCATCGTCCTGATCGGCCACGAAGGCCACGACGAGGTCATCGGCACGATGGGCGAGGCGCCCGACCAGATGGTGCTGGTCGAGACCGCCGAGGACGTCGAGCGGCTGGAGCTGCCCAACCCGGAGAAGGTCGCCTACCTGACCCAGACCACCTTGAGCGTGGACGACGCCAACATCGTGATCGCCGCGCTTCGGAAGAAGTTCCCGAAAATCAACAACCCGCCCAAGGACGACATCTGCTACGCCACCCAGAACCGCCAGGAAGCCGTCCGCGAGCTGGCGGCCCGCGCCGACCTGGTGCTGGTCCTGGGGAGTCAGAACAGTTCCAACAGCCGCCGGCTCGCCGAGATCGCGCTGTCGATGGGGATCCCGTCGCACCTGATCGACGGCGTTTCCGAGATCCTCCCCGAGTGGCTGGCAGGGGTGGAGACGGTCCTGATCACGGCCGGCGCCAGCGCGCCCGAGAACGTCGTCCAGGAATGCGTCGAGTTTCTCCAGCGGGAGTACGGAGCGACGTTCGACGAGGCCGTCGTCCGCGAGGAAGACGTCCACTTTCCGCTTCCCAAGTCGCTCCGCGAGCTGCTCGCCAAGGGCGAACCGCCGGCCGCCGCGCTCCGGCCCTGATCCGGGCCGACGGTCACGGCGAGGGAGGGCGATCGGCCTCGGGCCAGGCCCGGACCGGCTCGCTCAGATCCTGATGGAAGGCGAGTCGGGGTCCTTCCGGCTCGTCGTCCGTCCGCTCCACGGCCACGCTCCGCACCTCCTCGTCGACGCGACGGAGGGCGGCGACGACCAGCGCGGCGACCTGGATCAGGCAGATGGTGTGGATCATCGTGTTGCCCATCCAGAGCAACTGGGCGTGGAGGCTGAACCGAGGGCGCATCTGCAACGGCCACCCCGCCTCCAGGTTCGCGGTCTCGCAGAACAGCAGCAGCCAGACCATCGCTCCCGTCGCGGCGAGCGACCTGGTGGATTTCGAGGATTCCTCCGCCGACTCGACCCCCAGATGGGCCAGGACGTCGCCCGAGAGCCCGGCCAGCAGCGCGAACTGCGCCCACCCCAGGGCCGACCCGAGCTGGTGCCGGAACCACGCGTGATCGCCGCGCATCTGCGGGTCCCCCAGGTCGAGGAACCAGCTGCCGACGTCCACCAGGCACATCGTCAGGAGCAGTCCCGCCCGACGCTGCCAGCCCTTGTGGTCCCAGGCGCCCCAGAGCACGGTCGCCCCGGCCAGCGTCGCCCAGGGGGTCAGCGTGGCGACGATCGTGGACAGCCCGAGACGCTCGGCCCAGATCAGGATGCGCAGATCCCCGAAACGGCCGACGACCCAGAGGAGGTCGAGGAGGCAGGCCGGGACCAGCCCGATGGCCAGCAGGAGGAACCCCAGGCGACACTGTCGGTACGTCCCGAGGAAGTCGCGTCGTTGGTCGATCATGCGGCGGCTCGCCCCTCTCGCGAATTCGTCCGGCGGCGCATCAGGATGAAAGGACAGGTCATCGTATCCCGCGACGGGGAGGATCGCCAAGTCCTTCAGTCGTCCCGGCCGCCGGTCGCGGGCGGATCGCCGAAGACGATCGCCGCCTCCCCCCAGGCGGACGCCGGCGCTGGCGGCAGCTCGATTTCGACGACGATCTCGTTGCGGGCCGCAAGCTCGGGAAGCTCCGCGCGGAGGCAGCCCGGGGACGGCTCCCGCCACCGCAAGGGCTCGCCATTGAAGGCGATCGACCGGACTCCGTGCGCGGCGTCCAGCACGAATCGGGCCCGGGGCGCCGCCGGGCCCGAGCCCGGAGGGCGGCCGAAGCGGCGGCTTAATCGTATGCGGCGGGGTGGGCGTCCCGACGGCCAGGGGAACGCCCGCCAATCGGCGGGGAGGCTCACCCGGAAAGGGGGCGAGGAGGGGTCTTCGGGGTCGCTCCCCTCCCACGCGGCGCGGAGCCGGATCGGGTGTTCGGACATGGCGCGAGTCCTTGATCGGTGGCGGTCGCCGGGCCGACGACGACCTGCAAATTTTGCATTGGTATGGTCGGAAACCTCGAGGAACAGTATATTCCGATTCTTCCCTGAGTGACCCACGTCACAATCGGCGCCGTGCGTTGAGCCTATGAACTTCCGCGTGCAAGCACGCCTGGAGGTCGACTCTGCGACATCTCACGACCGGGTCGCGGCCCCGCCCGGCACGCCCCGTCAACCGATCCTTGAGAGAGCCAAAGCAGTATGGCCGGTACCAATGGTGAGATCGGCGGAGTCCGAGTCGCGGCTTCCGAGCCCCGTCCCTCGACCATGAGCAACGGGCAGGCGCACATCGCGCCCCGGACGCGCTCGCTGACCGGCGTCCAGATCCTCGGGACCGGCAGCTACGTCCCCGAGAAGGTGGTCAGCAACCTGGACCTCCAGGACACCCTCGGCTTCGATCCCGAGTGGATCGTCAACCGGACGGGGATCCACGAGCGTCGGTTCGCGCTGCCGCATCAGGCCACGAGCGACCTCTGCGCCGAGGCCGCCGCCCGCTGCCTCCGCAACGCCGACTGCGACCCCGCCGACGTCGATCTCCTGGTCCTGGCCACCTTCACGCCCGACATGGCGTTCCCCTCGACGGCCAATCTGGTCCAGGACCGGCTCAAGCTCAACTGCGCGGGGTTCGACATCCAGGCCGCCTGCGCCGGATTCGTCTTCGCCCTGGTCATCGGCTCGCAGTTCGTCGCGGCGGGGACCGGCAAGCGCGTGCTGGTGGTCGGCGGCGACTGCAACAGCCGGGTCATCAACCCCGGCGACCAGAAGAGCTACCCCCTGTTCGGCGACGGCGCCGGCGCGGTGCTGCTGGGGCCGGGGACGAAGGAGCAGGGGCTCCTGGCGTATCAGATCGGCTCCGACGGCTCGGGTTCGGACCTCCTGACCCGCCCGGCGGGAGGAAGCCGGATGCCGCCGACCGCCGAGACGGTGGAGCAGGGGCTCCATTACCTGACGATGGACGGCCGGGCCATCTTCAAGTGGGCCGTCCGCATCCTCGCCGACTCCACCCTGACGGTCCTGGGCCACGCCGGACAGGCCGTCGGCGACGTGAAGTGGTTCGTCCCCCACCAGGCCAACGTCCGGATCATCCACGCCGCCAGCGATGTCCTGGGCTTCCACCGCGACGCCGTCTTCAAGAATCTCGAGCGCTACGGCAACACCTCCGCCGGCTCGGTCCCGATCGCGCTCGACGAGCTCAACCGGGCCGGTCGGATCGACCCCGGCGACCTGGTCCTCACGTCGGGCTTCGGCTCGGGCCTGAACTGGGGCACGGTCCTCTTCCGCTGGTGAGCCGAGACTCCCCGGCTTGAAGCCTTCGAAACGAGCGGGGCGTCCCGACCGAGGAATCGGCCTGGGACGCCCCGCGTTCGTTTTGATCGCGAGAGATCAGGGTGCGATCGGCAACCGTCCGACCTTCCGCCGGGCGAACACGCCCGCGCCGAACTGGCCGAGGGCGTTGCGTCCGCCGGTGTCGTACGCCTTGCCGGTGACGTGGCCGGTGATCGACCCGTCGCCGAACGTGGCACCCTTCCGGTAGTCGCCCTGGTTCGGGGTGGTCGAGGCCGTCACGGTGCTGTTGATCAGGTCGCCGTGCTGCTTGTACGATCCGATCCGGCTGGGCTGCCGGAGGGGCGAGAGCCCCTGGCGGTAGGCCTGGTAGTCGAAGCCGGTGGCGATCGCGCTGTTCTGCACGTTGCCGTCGACGTTGACGTGGTCGATCGAATCGGTCGTGGTGATCGAGGAGTTGACGATCGCCGTGCCGGGGGCGAGGGTGTTCGTCGGGTAGCCGATCCGCCGCAGGGAGACGTAATCGGGGTTCTGAGCGGCGATCGTGTTCACGTCGGCCGACCCGGCGACCAGCGAGCCCAACCGCCGGGCGCGAATGGCGCCGCTCTGGAGCCCGGCGGCGGCGTAGCCGGTGGAGCCCTGGGGGATGCCGTAGTTGGTGGCCGGCAGCAGGATCGTCTGCGTGTCGGGGTTCTCGTCGGTCGGCGCGGTCTCGGTGGAGGCCGTGTAGACGCCCGTGGGGTCGCCCAGGCCGCGATTGAACCGCAACTGGCCGATCGGGCCGGCGACGTCGAGGGCCACGCCGTCGGCCACGCCGCCGAACTCGGCCCGACGCAGGTGGTTCAGGCCGCTGTTCGCGGTCGTGAACGGGGTCGTGTCGCGCTGGGCCGTGAAGTTCTTGGCCGAGCCGCGGACCTTCAGGTTGTTGACGCCGACGGCCTGCAGCGAGGTGCGGCCGGTCGTGCCGACGACGTTGTAGAAGAACTGGTAGGCGGCCGGGGCGGGCCCCGAGGTGGGCACGCCGCTCCAGGTCTCGATCGTCCCCTGCTGGCTCCCGGTGACGTAGTTCGGCGGGAGGGCCGACTGGGTCGCCGAGACGATGCTGAAGTCCTGGACCACGCCGTTGATCGAGAACTGGATCCAGGGGGTCGTGACCGGCCCGGTCGGGATCGTCGAGTCGTCGCTGTTGTAGACCGAGTTGTAGATCGAGTCGAGGTAGATCGACGGCTTGACCCGGAGCGGCGAGTTGGGCTGGCCGATCTGGATCTGGTAGGGGGTCGGGGAGACGGCGGTGTCGAACAGGCCGACGACGTCGTGGAACTCGAGGACCTGGACGCCGCCGTAGAGGAAGACGCCGGTGTCCTCGGCGACCGCGGGCGTGACCATGCTGGTGAGGTCGAAGCCGTTGAGCTGGATCGACCGCACGCCGTCGGCGGCGATCAGCCGGTTGAACCGGACCGTGCCGCTGGTCGTGGTCCGCGTGGAGGCGACCGTCGAGCCGGTGACGTAGGTCGAATTCAGGCTCGAACCGACGATCTGGATGGTCGCGATGTCGTCGTCGAGCGCGCCGTCGTTGGGCGTGGTGTCGGTGACGATGACCTTGCCCGGCCCGTGGACGGAGATCGTCCATTCGTTGCCGGCGCGGTCCTTGCCGGTGACCAGCTTGCCCTCGTTGCTCACCAGGGCGTTGGTCACGTCGTTCTGGCGATAGAGCGAGTAGGCCGCGACCGATCCCTGCCGTTCGTTGGTCAGGGGATTGCGGACGTACAGGTCGGTCGGCGTGTAGAGCGAGGGATACGCCCCGATGTTCGCCGCCATCAATTCCCGCCGCTCCAGGATCTCGAGACCCTGAAACCGGCCGCGCCGGGCCGAGGCGGACCGGCTGGACCCTCTCCGCGAGCTACCCATGGAAGACTCCCTTCCCCAGCGGCCCTACCCCGGTCGCACTCCTCGGTCGCGGGACCGAGGAACGTCGCGGTGGGCCGCCCTCCGTGAATCGGTTGGTCATCCGGCCTGTCGGACCGACGCGCGACCCGCCCGGGCGGCGGCCGACCCTCCGAACGTGGAGGAGAACCGGAACCGTCGCTCAGCCACGACTCGCTTACGACTCTCTTGTTCGACGACCCTTGCAGGTCGACTTCAAGGGACCCGCGAGAATGGGGAGTCTCGGCGGCCGAGGGAATCGAGGGAAGGGGAAGGGCGGATTAGTTCGAGGGGGAGGGAGGAAGCTGTTCGACGGCCTCCGCCTCCGCGTCGACGATCAGGAAATAGCGGTCGAGCTTCATGATATGGAGCAGGCCCTGGACGGCCGACTGGAGCCCGAAGAGGGCGATCCGACCCTCGTGCGTCTCGATCCGCCGCTTGAGGCCCACGAGGACCGCCACGCCGGAGCTGGACAGGTAGTCCACCCGGCTCATGTCGAGGGCCACGCGCGGCTGGGGCCGGTTCTGGACCAGGTCGAACAGCGCGTCGCGCAGCGGGGTGTTGCGGAAGTCGTTGAGTCCGGACGGATCGTTGAACGAGACGACCAAGACGCCCGATGCATCACGCGTGCTGAATGTGCTCATAACGACGACTGCTCCTCCGGCGGCGCATCTCGGCATCGATCCCGGTCCCGGTTCGGCCCCCGGCGGCGTGGGGCCGCCGGGCCGGCTCCTCTCGGGACGGATCGGGGACGTAGGGGCCCCAATTTCATCTTACCGCGCGGTTTCGCCGCGGTGCAATTTGAGGACTCTATCATATTCGGTGTGAACCCGGCCCGCGCGTTTTCCCGCCGTCGGCGGAATGTTAAGATGGTTCGTCCACACGGTCGCCGAGGGCGCCCGCGGACCCGGATCGCCCCGGCGCGGGGCCTCGGGCCGACGACGACCCCCCTGACTTTGCGAGGGACCAGGCTTGAACCGCTTCTGGCTGGCGCTACGGACCTTCTGGCGAACCTTGACCGACGCCGACTTCGCGGCCCGGGTCGAGCCACTCTACTCGGATCGGCCCTCGGGCCCGGACCTCCGGATCCTGGCGGTCCTGCAGCGCGACGGCCGGCTCGTCGATTTCCTGGAGGAAGACATCGACGGCTACGCCGACGCCCAGATCGGCGCGGCCGTGCGCGACATCCATCGCGGGTGCCGCAAGACGCTCCACGACTACCTGACGATCGAGCCGATCCTGGCCGGTCCGGAGGAGTCCCCGGTGCGGATCCCCGCCGACTTCGACCCGGCGGCCGTCCGCCTGATCGGCAACGTCGACGGCGAGCCGCCGTTCCAGGGCGTGCTCAAGCACCACGGCTGGCGGGTCCGCTCGGTCCACCTGCCGGTGCTCCCCGCGGCCAGGGACGACTCCTCGGTCCTCTCGCCGGCCGAAGTCGAAATCCCCTGACCCGAACGACGGTCCCACCAGGCTGAAGGGAAGGCAAGGCATGTGGCGATACGTCGTGGGCCTCGATTTGGGGACGACCAACACGTCCCTGGCGTTCGCCGAGACGGCCGAGGGGGACGACCCGACGGCCGCCTCGACGATCGAGCAGCTTCCGGTCCCGCAGGTCGTCGGCCTCAACGACGTGAGCCCCCGGGCGTTGCTCCCCTCGTTCCTCTACCTGGCGGCCCCCAGGGAATTCCCGGCGGGGGCGCTCGACCTCCCGTGGAAAGCCTCGGCCGACCGGGTCGTCGGGGTCTTCGCGCGGGAGCACGGGTTGAAATCGCCCGGCCGGCTGGTCAGCTCGGCCAAGAGCTGGCTCTCGCATTCGGCCGTGGACCGCCGCGCGGCGATCCTCCCCTGGACCGCGCCGGCGGAGGTCGCGAAGATCTCCCCCGTCGAGGCCTCGGCCGCCTATCTGGAGCACCTGCGCGACTCCTGGAACGCGCAGGGCGACCGGGGACGGCTGGAAGACCAGGAGGTCTTGCTCACCGTGCCCGCCTCGTTCGACGCCGTGGCGCGCGAGCTGACCGTCGAGGCGGCCTCCCGCGCCGGGCTGGCGAACGTCACGCTCATCGAGGAGCCGCAGGCCGCCTTCTACGCCTGGCTCGCCGCGGCCGGCGACGACTGGCGGAAGCAGGTCAAGGTCGGCGACGTGATCCTCGTTTGCGACGTGGGGGGCGGGACCACCGACTTCAGCCTGATCGCCGTGACCGAGGAGGACGGCGACCTCGCGCTGTCGAGGCTGGCCGTCGGCGAGCACATCCTGCTCGGCGGCGACAACATGGACCTGGCCCTGGCCTACGCCGTCGCCGCGACGCTCCCCCAGGGCATGGAAGGGCTCGACGCCGTCCAGCGAGTGGCCCTGGGGCACGCCTGTCGAGGGGCCAAGGAAGTCCTCTTCGCCGACCCCAAGAAGAAGGCGGCCCCCGTCTCCATCCTGGGTCGGGGCTCCCGGGTCATCGGCGGCTCGATCAAGGCTGAACTCGACCGCGAGACGCTGAACCGCACCCTCGTCGACGGCTTCCTGCCGTCCTGCGAGGCCACCGACCAACCCGAGCGCGGGCGTCGCGTCGGCCTGGCCGAGATCGGCCTGCCCTACGCGGCCGATCCCGCGATCACCCGCCACCTGGCGCGGTTCCTGGGGCGGCAAGCGGGCTCGCTGCACGCGGGGGGCGAGACGATCACCCCCTCGGCGGTCCTCTTCAACGGCGGCGTCTTCAAGGCCGACGTGTTGCGGGAGCGGGTGCTGGAGGTCCTCTCGCGGTGGGCCGGCAAGCCCATCCCCGAGTTGCGGTCGAACGACCTGGACCTGGCCGTCGCGCGGGGCGCCGCCTACTACGGGCAGGTCCGCAGGGGTCGCGGGGTCCGCATCCGGGGGGGCGTGGCGCGATCGTACTACGTCGGGCTGGAGACCTCCGCCCCGGCGGTTCCGGGCGTGCCGCCGGCCGTCAAGGCCCTCTGCGTGGTGCCGATGGGGATGGAGGAGGGGACCCAGACCGACGTGCCGGGGGACGAGCTCGGCCTGGTCGTCGGCGAGCCCGCCATCTTCCGCTTCCTCAGCTCGACGACCCGCCGCGACGACCCCGTCGGCGCCGTCGTCGAGCGCTGGGGCCCGGAGGAGATCCAGGAGCTGGCGCCGATGGAGACCGCCCTGCCGGTCGAGGGGGGCACCGAGGGGGCGATGCTCCCGGTCCGGCTCCACTCCCACGTCAACGAGGTCGGCACGCTGGAGCTCTCCTGCCTGAGCACCCGCGACGACCGCCGCTGGAAGCTGGAGTTCAACGTCCGCGAGCCCGGCGCGGACTGAGCGGCCGAAGTCCGGGACGGATGGAACGGTCAATGGCCCGAGGAGCGACCCATGCACGCGGAGGAGAAGCTCGCCCTGCTGCTCGAAACGGTCTGCGACGACTGCCAGGAGTGGCGAGACGTCTTCGGGCTCAAATGCCTGCGGCTGTTCGACGACGTGGGCCCGACGGCGGTCCGGGCCGTCGCCGAGTTGATGGCGTCGACGGCCGAAAACGCGGCGAAGCTCCACGGTTCCTTCCTGCTCGCCCACAGCCATCAACCGGAGGCCGCGCGGGCGCTTACCGACATCCTCGACGTCAGACAGGATGATGAGGTCCTCGAACAGATCTTCGAGGACTCCACGGATTCTCCGACCATGAGGACGCACGCCCCCTTCATCGCCAGGGCGCGCGACCTTTCCCAACGGTGGTCGAATTCCTCGCTCGACGACTTCCTGCGTTCCCTGGGCGCCGCGGCCGGATGACCCGGCCGTCGTCGGCTTGATGAGGTCCCGGCGCCCTGTCCGTCACTGGGCCAGGCTCCGGCAGACCGCGAGGTAAGTGGGCCGGAGCTTAGCGAAGTCGGACTCGGGCCCGTACGCCAGCACGGAGACCCGGCGGTCGCGGGTCAGCTGCGTCACGTGGTAGCCCTTGAGCTTCTCGCCGAACAGGCCGCTCGACGCCGTGAAGACCGAGATCCGCCCCTCGCCCAGCGCGGAGTCCTTGAAGACTTCCGGCTTTCCCTCCTGGTAGTCCGCCAACTCCCCGGTGCCGGTCTTGGCGAAGTGCTCGTGGGCCTTATGGACGGGCGCGAACTCGCTCCCTTCCTCGAAGTCGCCGGGATTGGCCGAGTCGGAACCGGAGACCAGGGAGCCGGTGACGTCGGCATAGGTCAGGATCTTGAACGGGTCCTTCTCCAGATTGATGTACGAATAGGTGTTGTCGGGACGTCCCCCCGTCTGCGCCGTCCAGCCGGGAGGATGCCGAAGCTTGAACGCGCCGTCCTTGGCCCCGAATTCCACCGAGGCCAGCGCCTTGTCGGCCTCGGGATCGGCCTTCCGCGCCCCCTCGTCGACGAGGTCCTTGGCCACGTCCGCCTTGGCCTGGGACTCGGCCTCCGGCTGGCGGAACTGGCGGACGAGGTCGACCAGGAGCTTGCCGGAGTCGGGGTCGATCAGGGCCAGGGTGGCGCGGTCGAGCTTGATGCGATATTCGCGGTCGACCGGATCGCCGTCCTCGTCCTTGAACTTCAGCAGCAGCCGGCTCCCCTTGACGCTGTAAGTGCCGGACAGGGAGGACTCGTCGACGGCCATCGTCGCGCGCCGGCGGCCGTCGAGCGTGAGCGAGTAGGCCGTGTAGGTCAGCGAACGGCCGATCTCGTGCTCGACCATCGACCCCTTCCAGACCCCGATGATCGACGCGGGCTTGAGGAACAGGTCGTAAGCCATGTAGCCGATCCCGCCCACGATCGCGAGCCCGACGGCCGCGAAGACCGCCAGGACCCGCCTGTCGAGCGCGTCCGGATTCTTTTGGCCCTTCCCCTTCTTGCCGGCCTTCTTTTTCGGCTTCCTGGGGGCGTCGCCGGTCGAGGAGGGGGCGGGGGCCAGGCGGGCGAGCGGCGGGGCGGTCGGCTCGACGAGTTCCAGGTCGTCGAACAGGCCGGACGGCCCCGAGGCGTCCGGGGGGGCGGCTCGATGGGCGCCGTTCGCGGCGGCCGCCTCGGATCGGGGCCTCGCGGGCGAGGAGTGGGCCGTCGCCGGTTTCTCCCGACCGTGCTCGACGTAGCCGCGACCAAGTAGCTCCTGGGCGACCTTCTCGCCGGCGGCCCGAGCGGCGGCCTCGCTCGGGAGCTCCTGTTCCTGACGCGACGTGGCTCCGTCGGGTTTCATCCGGACGACCGACAGCGTCGCCCCCCGAACATCGAGCGTCACCACCTTGCGGTCCGCCGCCGAGCCGAGGCTGAACCTGCGCATCGAGGGCCCCTTACCGAGCCGGGAGCGATCGCGTGTGGGAACGGCGCGGGGCCGTCGAATCGCCGTCGCTACCCTCGTCTCATCCATCAATCACGTGCGTGATAATATGCGAAGCGGGCCGGCGGATTTCAAGGGCCGAGGGCGCCGAGTCTTCGAGAATCAACCCCACCAACCGAAAAGTTCGGCGAGCTTGGTCGTGAGGACGACGGCCGTGATGGCCCCCGACGTGAACGCCACGACCAGCACGCCGGCCGCGGCGATCTCCCGCGCGATGGTGAGCCGGGGCTCGTCGGGGTCGCCGATGGCGCGGGCCAGCGTGTCCACGGCGCTGTGGCAGAGCTCGGCCAGGAGCACCAGGCTCCCCCCCAGGATCAGCAGGCACCAGCCCCAGAGGTTGACCTGGAGGAGCCCCGCGATGATGACGATCAGGACGCCGCGATAGATATGGGCGTAGAAGCTGGAGTCGCCCCGGACGGCCTGCTTGAGGCCGCGGACGCCGGCGACGAGCTTCCCCCGGGTCCCCCGCCGGTCGGCCTGGGAGGAGACGCCGGGGACGTCCTCCAGCTGGAGCTGGAGCCGCCGCTCGTCGAACTCGGGGACCGGGAGCAGCCCCCTCGGCAGCGGTTCCTCGATCGCGTCGAGCGCCGCCGTCGGGGTCCTCGGGGAGTGGTTCGGGTTCGGGAGAGGGTTGGGTTCGAACATGATTTCGTCGCCTGATCGCCCTGACGTTCGCGGTTCATCTCGCTCGCCGGCCGGGCCTCGGCCTACTGGACCGGGGCCAGCCGCGAGTCGAACTGGTTCAGCCCCACGCCCGAGCCCAGCCGGAGCATCGGCGCGAGCCTCGGCGAGATCTGGAAGGCGAACATGTAGCTCTGCCGCTGGGGGTCGACCGACAGCCCGAGCGAGAACAGGTAGTCGGCCCCGATCCGCGTGAAGGAGAACATCGAGCCCAGCGAGATCTCGTTGCCGAAGTCGTAGGACGTGGAGTACGTGCCGTACCACTTGGGGCTCAGCCAGTAGTTGATGGCCGTGTTCAGGGCCGAGGTCTGGATCGGCCCCGTGTTGATGACGCTGTAGCCGATGAACAGGCTGCCTCGCGGCGGCCGGGACAGCGAGATCCCGGTGGTGATGACGTTCAGCCCCTTGGGGTTGAAGCCCGGGACGTTGTAGTTGTCCCTCGGCGCGCTGCCGACGAGGTTCCAGTAGTCGAACATGCCGGTGGAGATGATGCTGGTCCGGTCGCCCAGGAACCACTGGTAGTTGTACATCGTCTGGCCCCAGGGCTTGCCGAAGTTGTCGCGCTCGGCGTAGGGGAAGAGCGTGCTGGAGGCGTCCAGCGTCATCCAATCGACGATCCGCCGCTTGCCCTCGGGGCCGCGTTTGGTCTGGAGCCGCTGGTGGATGCCGAAGTTGAACGTGTCCATCGACGCCTGGACGTCGGCCGGGCCGGTGATCGGCGAGAGCGTGCGGCGGAGGATCAGGTGCCGCGGGTCGTAAGGCTGCGGCAGCACGCCGTTCTGCCAGCTCGTGATGGCGAAGTAGCGGCGGACGTGCTCGTACGAGTTGTCGTCCAGGTCGTCCTGGACGGCGATGTCGTTGAGCCGCACGTTGGAGTACGACGTGCGGTAGTCGCCGAAGAAGCTGACCTTGTTGTTGAGGCCGTGGACGTTGAACAGCTCGCTCTCGGCGCCGGGGTAGACCTTCCAGATGGTGGTCTCGGCGCGGACGCCGGCCGCCCCCCAGATCCGGCCCAGCGCGCCGACGCTCTGCTGGCGGTTGGGGCCGCCGCCGATCTGGTCGGTCCAGCCCATCGCCTGGCCCTGGACGTAGGGGTTGATCCGCACCACGTCGGAGACGTTCAGCGGCAGGCTCAACTCATGATTGGTGAAGGCCCGACCGGCCTCGAAGACGCCGCTGGTGTTCGAGATCGGGTCGATCGGCGTATAGGCGAACAGGTTCGGATTGTTCACCATGACGTCGGTGTGGGTGTTGGCGTAGTTCACGCCCGAGTGCTGATAGTGGACCAGTCGGTTGTCGAACAGCGTGTCGCCCAGCCGGTAGTAGTCGAACCGGGGGAGCCACTGCGACTCCGTGTTGAAGTCCATCAGGTTGGCCTCGCCCCACAGGCTGGCCGACCAGTTGTTCTTCTGATACTGGCCGTAGAGCAGCGTCTCCTGGTCCATGCCGACGTCGAACAGCCGCTTGTAGTACTCCTCGAGGAAGTAGCGGTCGGAGCTGTAGCCGATCTCGGCCTGGAGTCGCAGGTCCTCGTACTGGTGCTCCTCGTCGTCGGGGAGGAAGCGCTGCATGTGGCGGAGGTTGAACCGACCCCGGATGTCCTGGAACGCCGGGACGCCGGACCGCTGGTAGCCGCGTTGCCCCGCGCCGGCGGGGCCGTTGGTGACGATGGCGGGGCCGGAGCCGAGGACGTCGATCCCCTTGTCCTGGAGCCCCCAGACGTCGAAGTAGCCGTAGTAATCGCGGGTGACGCTCGGCTCGCGGTTCCGGTTCGTGTGGTACGGGTCGAGCACGTCGTTGATGAGGTCGGTGCCGAACCAGCCCAGCTCGCTTCCCAGCGCGGGGAAGGTCTTGGTCCGGGCGCTGAGGTAGTCGACGTCCAGATTCCAGGTGTCGATCTGGTTGGGGCGTCGGATGCCGAAGACCTTGAAGCCGTTCCAGTCGGTGAGCAGCTGCTGGCCGAAGTAGTTGTTGGTGCGGAAGCCGATCATCCGCAACGGGGGGTCGAGGTCGTCGGTCTCGCCGGTGAACCGGGGCCAGTAGAAGACCGGGACCGGCCCCATGTAGAAGAGGTTGGTCCGCGCGTCGTAGCGCCAGACCTGGTCGCGGGAGGTCGCGCCGTCGGGGCCTTTCAGGGGCTTGCCGTTGACGGGGTCGGTGGCCTCGGTGGACGACCGGGAGAGGGTGATCGAGCGGTTGTAGATCTTGTACGCGGGGTCGGGGAACCGGCTGCCGGTGGAGATGGCGCGCTCCGCGCGGATCTCGGGGTCGGGGCTCATGACGAGCGTGCCGTCCTCGCGGCGGACCACGGCGCGGAACTGCTCGATGCGGGGGGCCTTGAGCTTCATCGGGCTGATGAGGTTTGGCGCGAAGACGTCGGCCTGGGCCTGGATGGCCATGAGCTTGTCGGTGACGAAGTCGTAGTAGATCTTGTCGGCGCGGAAGGTGCGCTGGTCGGCCTTGCCGGCGAACTTGTTCTCGTCCTGCCGGAAGATGACGTCGCCTTCGAGGTAGATCTCCATCGGCTGGCCCGGATCCTCGACCCGCTCGCCCTGGCTGCCGACGACGGCCTCGCCTTTCTCCGGGTCGGGGTGGCGCCAGATGACGGCGCTCTCGGCCACGATGTCGACCGTGCCGAGCTTGGGCATGGTCGCGACCACGTTGACGCCGCCCCGGATGATGATCGTGTTCGTCCCCTCCGAGCGGAACTCCTTCACGTCCATCGGCCGTCCGCTGCGCGGGAAGATCCAGGTGACGCGCTGCGAGCCCGGGTTCTTCGGCGGCTGGAACATCGGCGGCGGGGCGAGCGGGTCCGCTTCGGGCGCGGGCTCGTGAGGCTCGTCGGCGCGGAGTGGGGGCGCGGGCTCGTCTTCCATATCGCCGGGGAGCGGCTCCAGGGAGGGCGCCGGCGACGGGTCGAACTCGTCGCGAAGGTCGGGCACCTCGACCTCGGGCGCGGCCTCGATCGGCGGCAGGTCGATCATCGGCGCCTCGTCCTCGTCGTCCTCGACGGCGGGCGCGGGCCGGCCGCCGTCCTGCGCGGGCCGGACTTCCGGGTCGCGGCCGGACGGGGGGGCCGGGGCGTCGTCGGCCGCCGGGACGATCGCCTGGGCCTCGACGATCTGTGGATCGACGGGCCTCGGGGCCGACGCCGCCGGCGCGCCGAGCGGCCGGCCGGCCTGGTCGACCACCTCGCGAGGGAGCGGGCCCGGGGGGCCGCCACGGCCGGCGCCTGCGCCGGGAACCCGGCGCGGGCGAGGATGTCGAGCCCTTCCGGCGGCGCTTCCAGACGCTTGAGATTGGGCGAGACGCGGACGTCGCGCACGGTCTGGAGGACGGCCCGGCCCTGCTTGCGGGGCGGGGCGTCGGCCGTCGGCGCGCGGACCTCCCCCTCGGCGTAGAGCTCGGCCTGATAGACCGTGGACTCGTCGAGCGCCTGCTGGGTGATCCGGACCACCAGGCCGCCCGCGGTCATCCCGCGGCCCCCCTGGACAGCCGACGCCGCGCCC
The DNA here is from genome assembly GCF_001610895.1 of Planctomyces sp. SH-PL62. Classification (NCBI taxonomy): domain Bacteria; kingdom Pseudomonadati; phylum Planctomycetota; class Planctomycetia; order Planctomycetales; family Planctomycetaceae; genus Planctomyces; species Planctomyces sp. SH-PL62. Next base: position 1,527,467 of record NZ_CP011273.1, read on the forward strand.
GAAAGGACGACCCAACGGCCGTCGGGCGCGTCCCAAACGATCGCGGTGCTCGCCTTCAGGTCGATCGGCTCGGCCAGGCCCGGATGGGCCTGGCGCGGGTCGTCGGCCGCGACGGCGAGGCCGCGGAGCGAGGCCGCAAGGATGAACCCGAACCACACGCGGAAGCGCATGTGACGTCTGGGTTGGTCGTGCTCGCGCACGGTACCTCCCGAGATTCGACCGACGTGACGAAGCGGACGGCCGTCCTTGGCCGTTCCGCGGGCAACCGACGTCCCGACTCGATCGCGACGTACGTCCTCGGATTCGCGCCCCGCCGATCGGCGCGACGCGGTCGTTCGGACCTGACTCTCCCCGCGGCCGCGCCCGAAACGGGCGCCAGATAGGAACGGGGATCGGATCGAGACAAAGACGCGAAAGGACGTTCGGCGGGACAGTATCCGCCCCCCCCGATTCGGTCAAGCCGAGATGACTCGTCGACTTCCCAGTCAGACGGTCCTCCCCCCGGTCGAACCGCCCAGGGCCGGAGGCCAGGGACGAAGGCGCCGCGCAGCGGCGGATGGGGGGGCGACGCGCACGGAAACCGTCGCGGCTTCGTGTCGTCCGCCTTTACGGTCCCCCTCATCCGGACTTCGGCCACCTTCCCCCACCGGGGGGGAGGGGGGATCGAGACAGCACGGCGTTCGAGCGGATGGCTCGGTCTCTCAGGCGCCGGCGTCGGCTTCGGAGCGCAGGCGGAGGCCGATGGGGAGGGCGTCGCCGAGGGCCTGGCCCTCCTGGGCGGCTTCCAGCTCGTGGTATTCGCGGACGGGGCGGAGCGCGGCCTCGTCGGCGCCGAGGCGGGCGAGGGCTTCCAGGGCGCGGGCGCGCACCGGGTCGGCCAGGTCGCGGACCCGGTCGCCGGAGAAGCGGGCGATCTGGCCCAGGGCGAAGGCGGCGTCGGCCGACTCGCGGCCCGGGGCGTAGTCGCGATCGGCGAGCGCCCCGGCCCAGCGCTCGGCGGCCTCGCGGCGGACGACGGTGTTGGCGGGTCCGAAGAGCGGCACGCGGGCGCCCAGTCGTCCCAGGCACCAGAGGGTGTGGCTCGGGATCGAAGGTCGCGCCAGGTCTTTCACGAGGAGGTCGCCGAGCGGCTCCTTGGACTCGGCCGGCACCCGTTCCAGGCCGGCGGCGCAGCGCCACATCTCGGCCAGCTCGTGGGCCTCGGGCTTGGGGCGGCCCGCCTTCTTGGCGGGGGTGGAGCCCCTGGGCGGGTTCAGGAACGGGGCGAGCCGACGGAGGATCTCGTCGTGGTGGGCGCGGGTCAGGCCGGCGGCCACGCGGCGCCAGAGGATCCACCATTCGGCCCAGCACTGCACGTCCTTGGTGTGCTTCACTCCCTGGTGGAACGCCGGCCAGAGGGCCTTGATCCGAAGCTCGTCGAGCGGGAAGCCCCGGCCGGGCCGGAGGGCGTACCCCGCCAGGTTGAACCAGCGCGATTCATGACGAGGGCTCTTGAGGCGATGATCGGCCAGGTCGCGGAGCGGCTCCCAGAACGCCCGGAGCGCCGAGGGGGGCCAGCCGTCGCGGCCGACGTCCAGGATCTCCTCCAGCTTCTTGACCAGGCGGGCGGGGCCTTCGTCGGAGTTCGCGGCCGAGGCCGAGGCCTGGAAGGCCGCTCGGATCGCCTCGACGGCCGCGTCCAGCTCTCCCTGCTCGACCACGATCCGGTCGGTCTCGGCGTCGGCCACCGTGCCCCTCGTCGCGGAGGCGTCGGCCGCCCCGCGAAGCTGGATCTGGAGCCGCCAGCGCCGGGCGTCGGACTTCGCCTGGCACCACAGTTCGACCGTCCCGACCTCGGTCACGCGCGCCGCGAGATTGACCGCCGCGCGTTCGGCCCTGGCCTTCCGGCCGACCCGCATCAGGCTCTGGAGCGGCGGGAGTTCGAGGATCGAGTCCGGGTCTGCCGAGACCAGGTCGCCGGGGCGGTCGTCCGGTCGGACCGAGCTGCTCGCCAGCGGGAAGGCGACCGGCTGGCCCATCAGGAGGTCGAAATCCCGGCCCTCGATGGCGATCTCGTCCCCTTCCTCGGCGTCGCGAGGGACCACGCAGAGCCAGGGGCGGCCCGGCTGATCGCTCTCAAAGCCGACGTAGAACGAGCGGGCGGTGCCGCCGCCGATCCGGATGCCCCCGCCGCGACGGACCACCCCGTAGTACGCCGCGCCGTGGGCCACGGCCAGGTCGAGCGACGAGTTCGCCAGCACTCGAGGCGCGTACGGCGGCCCCGGATCGTCGCCGAACCACGAGGCGACGACCTGGACCAGCCGGTCGCGGATCGAGTCTGGCGTGAGGGCGCCGCCGTTGAACAGGATCGCGTCGGGCCGGGCGGGGCGGTCGCCGACAGGGTTCGCCTCCGGGTCCCGTCCGACCGGGAGGGGCTGGTGGCGGCGGAGGAACGACGCCAGGTGCCTGGGGACGGCCGGATCGGCGACGAACGGCAGGCCGAATTCCTGGAGGCCGGAACGCGCGCCTCGGGCCGGGTCCTCGCCCCGGGCGACGCTCGGGAAGAACCCGTCCAGGGCGATCTGCCGCACCTCTTCGCGGGTCAGCTCCGACTGGATGCTGCCGCCGATGATCCGCGACCCCCGCCCGGCGATCGTGACCGGCCAGCGCTCCAGGGCAGGGGACTGCTGGACGAGGAGCTTCTCCTTGGCCGTCCGGCAGGCGAACCGCAGGGCGCTCCACTGCTCGCCGTCGAGCTTGACGCCGCCGAGCTTCTTCTCGACGTGGTGGGCCAGGGCGAGGTCGATGTTGTCGCCGCCGAGCATCAGGTGGTCGCCCACCGCGACCCGTCGGAAGCCGGGCCCGGTCGGGGTCTCGGTGACGGTGATCAGGCTGAAGTCGGTCGTCCCGCCGCCGATGTCGCAGACCAGGATCAGCTCCCCGGCGCGGACCTCGCGCTGCCAGCGGTCCTGGTGGGTGACGATCCAGCAATAGAAGGCCGCCTGGGGCTCCTCCAGGAGCGTGACGGCCTCCAGCCCGGCGCGTTTGGCGGCCTCCAGGGTCAGCTCGCGGGCCGCCTCGTCGAACGAGGCCGGGACGGTCAGGACGATCTCCTGCTTCTCCAGCCTTCGCGACGGTTCGTCGCCGGCCATCGCGTGGTTCCAGGCGTCCCGGATGTGGATCAGGTAGTCGGCCGAGGCCTCGACGGGCGAGACCTTCTTGACCTCGGGGGGGCCTCCCCAGGGGAGGATGGGGGCCTCGCGGTCCACCCCCGCGTGGCAGAGCCAGCTCTTGGCGCTGGAGACCAGGCGGCTCGGGACCTTGGCCCCCTGGAGCCGGGCGAACTCGCCGACGATCCGGTCGGCCCCCTCGCTCCAGGGGAGCCGGGACGCCCCCGGCGGAAGCTCCGGGCCTCCCGCCAGATAGACGAACGACGGCAGCGTCGGCCTCGGGGCCGTCTCCCCCGGCGCGACGAGTTGGGGGACCTCGAACGCCCGGATGTCGGCCGCCGGGCGTTCCCTCCCCTTCGTGTCGACGTAAGACACGGCGCAGTTGGTGGTCCCCAGGTCGATCCCGACGATGTACCGTGAACGCGTCATCCGATGCCCTTGCCGACCTTCGCCCCGACCATTCCCCGACCGCCCGCCGATCCATCATAGTGCGGCCGGCGGCCCGGTCCAACGCCGCTGCAGATCGGACGCGCCGCCCGCCGCCGCTCGCTCAGGCCGCCGAGCCGATCGCGTGGGCCAGGCGAGGGCGGACGACCGCCCAGACCCGGTCCGGGCTGACCTCGTCGTGGCATTCCAGCCGGTCGCACGTCTTGCGGAAGCTCGGGGCGCACCAGACGCAGCTCTTCACCACGGCCGCGCGAGGTCCGTAGGGGCCGGTCAGCTTCGGGTCGGTGCAGGTGTAGACGCCGACCACCGACGCCCCGACCGCCGCCGCCAGGTGGATCGGCCCGGTGTCGTTCGAGAGGTACACGTCCGACCGCCTCGCCAGCGCTGCGAGCTGGAGCAGCGAGGTCGCGCCGCAGAGGTCCAGCACGGGCGTCCGGCCCAGGCTCTCGCGGAGCGAATCGACCAGCTCGCGATCCTCGGGGGCGCCCACCGCGACGACCCCCGCGCCGAACTCCGCGACGGCCCGTCGCGCGACCTCGGCGAAGTGCCGCACCGGCCAGCGCTTGGTCAGCCAGCGCGAGCCGACGTTCAGGATCAAGGTCGGCCGGGCGACGCCGGACAGCGTCGCTTCCGCCCAGGTCTCGTCCTGTTCGCCGATCGGCAGCGAGAACTGCGGCTCGGAGCGATGGCCGCCGAGCGCCTCGGCCGCGATCATGACCCGGTCGACGGCGTGCACGCTCGCCCGAGGCGCCTCGATCGTGTGGGTGTAGAACCAGCCCGCCCCCTCGCGGGCGTCCGCCGGTCCGACGCGGATCGGGGCGCGGGTGGCGGCCGTCATCAGGCCCGACCGCAAGAGCCCCTGGAGGTCGATCGTCAGGTCGAATCGTTCCCGCGCCAGCGTCGCGCCGAGCCGCGCGAGCCCTCGGAGCCCCTTCGCCGAGATCCCGGAAGGCCCCTTGTCGTAGATGATGACCCGGTCGAGGTCGGACCGGCCTTCGAGGAGGCTGCGGAACGACCGGCTCACGACCCAGCTGAGATGGGCCTCCGGCCAGAGCCTGCGCAGCTCGGGGAGGATGGGCAGCGAGTGGACCACGTCGCCCAGGGAACTGGGCTTGATGATGCAGACCCGTCCCGGCGGACGGCGGCCGACGATTTCCGACAACGATCCCATAGCCGGGGAACTCCCTTTCCCGTAACTTCCAGAGGGGGCCGTAGACTAGCCCGGACGCCCTTTCCCGACAACCCGGCTTTCGCAGGGAGCACTCGCCGATGTTCGTCGCTTCGTTGATCTTAAGCGCGGTCGTCGGCCTCGGCTCGCCGGAGCGCGGCGAGGTCGCCTTCCGTCCCGGCGCGGAAGAGGCCGCGGTCCCCGAGCGGTTCCGTCTGGAGCCCGCCACCTTTGCGTATGAGCGGACGCCGATCTACGACGCCGGGCGTTACTCGGTGTCGAAGCTGACGTTTCCCTCCCCCGTCAAAAGCCCCGACGAGGCTAACAACACGGTCCACGCCGAGTATTTCGAGCCCGTCGGCTTCCCGGGGCGACGCCCGGCCGTGGTGGTCCTGCACATCCTGGGGGCGGACTTCCCGCTGGCTCGCTACCTGGCCGCCCGCCTCGCCGATCGGGGGGTCGCCGCCCTGTTCGTGAAGCTCCCCTACTACGGCGAGCGACGGCCCGAAGGAGGGCCGGGGCCGGTCCCCCGGAAGTTCCTCTCGGACGACATCGAGCGGACGATGGCCTCGATGCGGCAGGGGGTCTGCGACGTGCGGCGGGCCTCGCAATGGCTGGCCTCGCGGCCCAACGTCGACCCGGAGCGGCTGGGCGTCACCGGGATCAGCCTGGGGGGGATCGTCTCGTCGCTGGTCGTCTCGGTCGATCCCGAGATCAAAACCGCGGCGCTCCTGCTCGCCGGCGGCGACCTGGCGAACGTCCTCTGGGAAATGCCCGAAACCGCCCCGTTCCGCCAGGCCTGGTCCGAGGCCGGCAAGACCGTCGCCGACCTCAAGGCGCTGACCGAGCCGTACGACCCGCTGACCTACGCCGCCGGGATGGCCGGCAAGCGGATCCTGATGATCGCCGGGAACGTCGACGAGGTGATCCCGCCGGCCTCGGCGCGGGCGCTCTGGGAGGCGGGGGGCCGGCCGCCGATCGTCTGGTACGACTGCGGCCACTACTCGGCCGCCGGCTTCCTCCTGCCCGCCATGCGCCGCGCCGTCGCGTTCCTCGACGGCGAACCCCCGCTCGTCCCCGCACCACCCCCCGCCCCGACCCCGGAGTCGACGCCCTGAGCCCTCGGGGTCGCGATTGTCAGATCGAGGGCTTGGGGTTATCCTGCCGCGGAATCAGGGTCGAGCCCGAGCCATCGTAATCATGCGGAAAGGGTTATGCCATGACGGCCTCCGTGACGAGCGTCTTCTTGTATGTGAAGGACGTTCGACGTTCGCTGGAGTTCTATAACGAGGTCGTCGGCGCGGAGATTCTCCAGGTCCACGCCGAGCAGGAGAACGGCCCCTATAGCCTGGCCATCCTGCGGATCGACACCTTCACGATCATGCTCCACGCCCAGGAAGCCCACTCCGAGGAGTTCGCCGACGCCCGACTCGGCGTGGGCATCCACCTCCAGCTCCAGGTCGACGATGTCGACGCCTTCTTCCAGAAGTGCATGGACGAGGGGGCCATGCTGAGCGTCTCCGGCGAGCCCACCGACCAGGAATGGGGATGGCGCGAGTTCGCCCTCCGCGATCCGGACGGCTTCGTCTGGTCGGTCTACCAGGACAAGTCGGGGGGTCAGTGGACCGGCTGAGTCCTCGCCAGGATCGAAGCGGCCCCGGCCAGAACGGCGGTCTCAATGCGGAGGATGGGCGAGGCCAACCGCACCGGGACCCAGCCCGCCTCGCGGGCGGACGCGACCTCCTCGTCGGTCAGGCCCCCTTCCGGCCCCACGACGAGCCGCACGGTCGAGCCGGATTGGATCGCGGGCCAGGCGTCGAACGGGGCCCCCGAGGGATCGGCCAGGAGCCGCAGGCCCTCGGGGCGTCGCAGGAATCCCGGCAGGGCTTCAGGAGGCGCCAGCTCCATGAGCCGACTTCGCCCGGACTGCTTCGACGCCTCGACGATCGTCCGCCGCAGGCGCTCCAGCTTCGACCCCCTCGGGTCGACGACGGAACGTTCCGTGACCAGGGGCACGATCCGATCGACCCCCAGCTCGACCGCCTTCTCCACGAGCCAGTCGAAGCGGTCCCCCTTCGGGACGGCCGAGCCGACCTCGATCGAGCAGGAGGGGAGAGGGGAGACGATCGGCTCGCCTTCCGCTTCAAGCTGGACCGCATCCTTGCCGGCGACGACGACGCGGGCGGCGGTGGCGAACCCCCGGCCGTCGAACAACTCCACGAGGTCTCCCACTCCGCGTCGGCAGACCCGGGTCAGGTGACGGGACTCGTCGGGGTCGAGGCGGTAACGGCCGTCGGTCGGCGGCTGGGGGCAGTAGAAACGCTGGGACACGGGCGACTCCTGACGCGACCGCCCAGGCCTCCAGGCCGGGCGCGGACGGACTCCAGGATAAGACGCGGGGACGCGAGTCGTCCAGGACGACCGCCGGCGAAGGGACGCTTGACCATGTGGACGCGACATTGGGGCCTGAGCCGCGACCCGTTCCTCGACGGGCCTTCCTCGTTCGTCCCCCTGGGCGACCACCGTGAGGCCGTCGACCGCCTGCTCTACACGATCGAGGCCGGTCAGCCGCTGGCCGTCCTGGCGGCGGGCGAAGGCCTGGGCAAGTCGATGGTCCTGGGGCGAGCCCTCGCCGAAGCACGACGGGCCGACCGTCGAATCGCCCTGTCGGAAGCGGCCGTCGATTCGCCGACGCTCTGGGGGGACCTGGCCGACCGCCTCGGCGGCCGTGCATCCGCGCCGATGGGCGACGACCGCGCGGCGAGTTGGCGGCGGCTGGAACGCGCAGCGAAGGTCTGCGCCCTCCAGGGGCGTCGGATCGTCCTGGCCGTCGACGGTTGCGAAGGGCTCGACGCATCCTCCCGGCGCGACCTCGATCGGCTCGCCCGGCTCGAAGCCGCGACGGTGATCCTGACCTGGCGGGACGGCGGGGAGGGGGAGGGGGGCGAAGCCGAGCCGCCGCCGAGCCTCTGGACCCTGGCGATCCGCCTGGTCCCGCTGACCTTCTCCCAGGCCCAGACCTACCTGGGGGACAAGCTGGCGTCGGCGGGGTGCCCGGACGCGCTCTTCACCCACCGCGCCGCGGTGCGGCTGCACGCGGCCTCGCGAGGCGTGCCGAGGGGCCTCGACCGGCTGGCGTCGCTGGCGCTGGCGGCGGCGGCCTCGCGGGGGATGGAGGCCGTTTCGTCCGAGGTCGTCGACGGCGTCGCGACCGAATGTCGGGTGCCGCCGGTGTGACCCGGCGGCCGCGACGGTCGGGGTGGATGCCGACCCGGCCGGGTGCTAGAATCGACGTAAATCCAGGGACCCCAGATCCATCGAATCCCAGGCCAGGCCCCACGACATGAGTGAACCCTCGATCCCGCTTCGCGACCCGGCCCGAGCCGCCTTCCTCGCCTGGCTCGTCCCCGGCCTGGGCCATTTCTACCAGGGCCGCAAGGGGAAGGGCTGGCTATACGCGATCTGCATCCTGGGGCTCTACGTCGCCGGATTCCTCCTCGGCGAAGGGAAGAACGTCTACTGGCGGTGGGTGAGCCCGTTCAACACCGACCGATTCATGCTCCATTACGTCGGCCAGTTCTTCGTCGGCCTCCCCGCGCTCCCGGCGCTCATCCAGGCGACCGTCGAGCACTTCCGGCCCGGCTCGAACTTCCTCTGGGGGTTCATGGCCGAGCCGCCGCAGAACGTGATCAACGGCCTGCATCTCCGGCTCGGCAAGGTCTACGAGATCGGCACGATCTACACGACCGTCGCCGGCCTGCTCAACGTCCTGGCCGTCTACGACGCCTACGAAGGCCCCGCCTACGGTCGCGGCGACGAGCCCGAAGCCCTGGCCGAGACCGAAGCCCCCCCCACCACCACCGCCGTCAAGGCCGGAGGCGCGGCCTGATGAACGCCCCCTCGAACATCTACTGGCTGATCCTGCCGCTGGTCGTCGCCATCAGCCTGGTCTACACCGCGTCGCGGTACGAGTCCTGGCCGGTCATCTGGATGCGATCGCTGCGGCTCGGCCTCTGGATCCTCGCCGCGCTGGTCGGCACGACGGCCGTCCTGCTGCTGGTCAACACCCAGAGCTAGCTAATCGACCGGCTTCGGCTCCGGTCGTCGCCCGGCTCGATGCAGCACCCAGGCCGCGCCCGCCGTCTGGAAGATCGCCAGCGGGACGAACTTGACCCACTGCCAGGTCGCCGGCAGCCCGGCCAGCCACGGACCCGCCGCCAACCCCGCCAGGTTGCGCGTGAACCGCTCGCCGGTCCACCAGCGCGGGAGCGCCTCCACCCCCCGCCAGAGCGGCCAGACGACCTCGAGCAGGGGGTCGGCCACGTCCTGCGGCAGCCTCGCCCCGACTCCCTGGAACAGCAGCATCAGGGCGGCGCCGGCCAGGCCGAGGATCGCCGCCGCGACGAGCGCGAGCCGCCCCCAGCGCCCGGGCGCGGCCAGCGTCGCCGCCACCGGCAGCATCGCGAACGGCAGCAGCGGCACCAGCAGGCGCGGGCCCGTCGACCAGCCGCCGGACCACTCGGGATAGCACAGGTTGACGCCGAAGACCGCCGCCGACGCCGCCGCCGACACGATCGCGACGCCCCACCGCCGCCGAGCGACGAGCAGCCCCCAGCCCGGCAAGGCCAGCGCCAGGACCGGGGCGTAGAACAGGAGCCCGCGATGCCTCCCCCAAAGCAGGGGGACGAACCGGCTCCAGTCCGGTCCGCGAAGGCCCAGCGGGTTCTCCCGGCTGTGCACCTTGGCGAACTGGGCCGTCGCGTGGTGGAAGTACCCCATGTCGAGCGGGTTCCCGAACGCGATCAGGTTGTAGAGCAGGAGCCCCAGCGCCGGGATCAGGGCCCCGACGCCGAAGCTGGCGATCGCATCCCAGCGCCGGGCGCGCGTCGTGCACTGGCCGATCAGGAAGAAGCCCAGCACGGCCGACACCGGGCCGACCTGAAGCTCGATCACCGCCGCGTACGACGCCAGGAGCCCGGCCGCGAACGCGCAGAGGCCGTCGCGCCGGGTCCCCGTCCGGGAAAGGAGCGCGAACGAGGCCAGCAGCGCGAAGGCCGACGCCTGGTGGCCGTAGGCGAGCGTCGCATAGACGTACGCCGGGGTCGCCAGCCCGTAGGCCAGGCCGACCGCCGTCGCCGCTCTCGGCGAACAGCCGAGGCCCCGCGCCAGGTTCATCAGCACGATCGCCGCCGCCGCCGTGAGCAGTCCCGAGGTGGCCAGCGTCACCCCGTAATCCGAGGGCCAGTAGGCCATCGCCGGGCCGCCCAGGGGATGCGGCCTCGCCCCGAAGCCGTGCCGCATCAGGCCGTAGGGGACCGTCGCCAGCAGGGGATAGCCGGGGAGCTTGTCGCTGTAGTAATGGCCGTGGAAATAGGCGCGGTCGCCGGTCTGGTCCTCCAGGCCGTCGATCGTCAGGCTCCCTCGATCGACGAGCGAGTAGGTCAGCATGAGGCGGCTGGCGGTGTTCCAGTCGCGTGAATGCCAGAAATAGGCGTAGCTCCCCAGCAGCACCAGGAAGGTGCCGAGACACGTCCGCACCCAGGCTCGATCCATCACCACGTCCCCATCTTCTTCCTCGGGGCCGCGAGGAGCCGCAGCGCGTCCCAGACGCCGAGGAGCGCCGAGGCCGCCAGGAGCGCGAACGGCGCCTGGATCGGCAGGAGGTAACGGTCCCACGCCATCGGCAGGTAGAGCGTCACGACCGCCAGCGACACCAGCGCCCAGGCCGCCGCCGCCCAGGCCGACGGCGCCGCCTCCCTTTGGAGTTGGAGCAGGCCGACGACCAGCGCATACCCCAGCCCCCCCAGGCAGAGAGGAAGCCAGAGGAAGGCCCCCCAGTCCTGCGCCAGGTCGTAGCGGCGCGTCGAGTCGGACTTCCGGGGGCCGAACGGGCCGAACCGGCCGAAGCCCTGCGCGGCGACGACCCGCACCCGATCGCCGAGCCTGGTCAGGGCGTTGTGCGGGAAGGCTTCCTGCTGGCCCGCCGACATCGTCCGGCGATGGTCCACCAGCAGCCGGAACCGCTCCCACGCGCCCAGGCCGGCGATCCGCTGGGCGTCCGCGTTCAGGGGAGGCGCGGGCCGGGCCGTCATGAACGGGTTCAGGGCCAGGAACCCCACCCACGCCAGGCCCACCGCGATCACGGAGCCCAGGCCGAACCGGACCCAGGAGGGGCGGGGGAGTCCGGGGAGCCCCCAGCCCAGGACGACCCAGACGGCCATGGTCATGAGCGCGAGCAGGCCGTTGAACTTGGACAGGACCGCGAGGGCCGTCGCCAGGCCCGCCATCGCCAGGAGCGCGAACATCAGCCAGTCCGGCCGTCTCGACACCGCCCGTCGCCAGGCCGCCAGCGCGAACGCCAGCGCCACCATCAGGAAGGTCTCGCACGGAGCCTCCGACATGGCGCGATGGGCGTGCAGCGAGTAGAGCGGGTTCAGCATGAGCAGGGCCCCCGCCGCCAGGCCGACGCGGAGGTCGAAGGCCATCGTCCCGATCACCGCGAGCGCCACGCAGCCCATCGCCCCGAGGAGGATCGACGGCACCCGCGAGACGGTCAGGGCGCGCGGGGGGCCGAACCGGCTCGATGTGTCGCGATACCACGAACGGGCGGCCTCGGGCCCCGGCCTCGGCTCGCCGACGGCGCCGAGGGCCAGCCCGATCAGATACTTGGGGAGGGGGACCAGGTCGTAGGCCGGGAACTCCAGCCAGGCGCGATCGTTCCGCTCCCCGGACAGGAAGAGGTCGGCATAGTAGGACTGCGACATGTAGGCGTACTCGTCGACGAACGGGGCGTCGAACGCCCCGGCGCCGAAAATCCCCAGCGCCAGGGCGCCGAGGATCGCGAACGACCCGATGCGAAGCTTTGCCGAAGGCGGCGAGTCTGTGGATCGCAGGGGTCGTCTAGGCGTCATCAGGCGGGTTTCCGCGCGAAGCCTGGGAAACTTTACCGACTTAACGAACTGGACTTACGCGCCCATTGTAGAAGGCTTCCGGATTCTTTGGCAACGGCTTGATCGTCGGCTAAGTTTCGGTGACGGCCCCGATCCGAGGGGTCGTCGCGACGGTCGCGAGCCTCGGGAAGCCGGGGCCTCGAGCCGTGTCGGTCGGCCGTCGGGCGGGCTTCGTCCTCGGGGATGGAGGCCGCTCGCGGGGATCCGACGCGGAGCGCGACGCGAGCGCCGCCAGCGTCAGGGAAATTACGACCCATTGATCCGGCACCCCGAGACATCCCGATGCGCGCTTTATTCCGCAAGCTGCGGGCGGGCTCCCTCATGTCCCCGGGCGAGGGTCCGTCGCGTCCCGAGACGCGGCCGGACGCGATCGCTCCCTCCGGGACGGCGTGGGGCGTGCGCCCCGACGACGCCGGGATCGCCCCTGCGGCCGCGCCTCGACGATCGGGAGGCGGCCCGCGAGGGGCTTCCGTGCATCGGGTCTTACGAGAACGGGAGATTGATGCGATGTTCAGCTTGAGCTGGTTGCGGGAGCGCGGGCTCACCCGCGCCCGGCCGTCAGGCCGTCGGCGAACGGCCAAGGCCGTCGCGCTCGGTTTCCTGATCGCCACCACATTCCTCCAGACCGGTTGCCGCTCCGGCGGCTTCGGCTCGGGGTGCAGTCTCTTCAGCCCCTGCGGCTTCCCCGCGCGGGCGACCAGTAAGATCCTCCAGCCGTTCCGCCAGGTCGGCGGTCGCCTCGGCGGCCTCGGCGCCTGCGGCGACGGTTGCGGGACCCCTGGCTGCGACGCGCCCATGGAGTACGCAGGGCCGGTCGGCGTGGTCACCCCCGGCGTGGTCCCCCTCGGTCCTCCTTCGGGCTTCCCCGCCGAGTCGACGCTGCCGTCCACGGTCTCTCCGTCGGTCGAGCCGCCGACCCAGCTGGAGCCCCTCCCCTCGGCCCGGCCCGACGCCGGCCCGACCCGGTCGGGGACCACGAACAGCGGCGTCCGCCGGTCCCAGAGTTCCAGCTATGACGCGAAGCGCCCGGTCCAGAATCCGGGCGTCGACCTGACGAACTCGGTCGTCTCGACGCCGGCTTCGACCAGGGACCGTGGCCGCGCCGTCGACCTCGACGCGGGGAACGTCCTCGACAACCTGCCCCCCCTCGACCTCCCCCCGGAGGTCACCGGACGGAGCGACAGCCCTCCCGTCGCCCCCGCCGCCGCGAAAACCCCGACCGCCGCCCCGACGCCGACGCCCACCACGGCGTCGGCCCTTCCCCACGACCAGCCGGCTGGTCGTGAGGGAGGCGGGACAGGCCCGGAATCGCCCCCCCCGGCGGCCGTCGCCGCCATCGCCGCTCCCTCCGCCCCCTCGCCGGACGCCGACGCGGCGTCCCAGGGGGCGCTCGGCGTCTCGCGATTCGTCGTCGTCGATCTCAAGCTGGCCGGCGGCAGCGCCCCGTCGACCGTCGGCCTGGGCTGGCTGGCCGAGAAGGGCTATCGCACCGTGCTCGACCTCCGCGACCCCGGCAAGATCGACCCCAGATTCATCGGCGAGGCCGCCAAGCGCGGGCTCCGCTACGTTTCGTTCCCGACCGACCTGGCGAGCCTGGATCGCGGCCACCTCGACCGCTTCTCCGCCGAGTTGGCCCTCGACGCGGCCCGTCCGCTCTACTTCTTCGACGAGGACGGCCGGATCGCCGGCGCGCTCTGGTACATCCGCCGCGTCCTGACCGACAAGGTGGCCTGGGACGTCGCCCGCCGCGAGGCCGAGCAGATCGGGCTCGTCGACGCCGAGTCCTGGAAGACCACGCGTGAGTACGTCGACTCCAGCCTCGCCGCCGCCCCGAAGGCTTCGGCTCCGGCCGAGCCGAGCACGCCGGCTCCTGCTCCCGCCTCGGCCCCGGCCCCCGCTCCGACCGAGAAGCCGCCCGTCCAGGCCCAGGCGGTCGAACCGCCGGTCCTCGCGGCCGTCGCGTCCGACGCCGCTTTCGCCGCTTTCGTGCCGTCCCTCGACGTCGACTCCGACGTCTGGCAGCCGCTCGCCGCCATGCTCGTCACCGGCCTCAGCTTCCGCCTCGCCTTCATCGGCCGCGCGACGATCCCCACCATGCTGGCGAGGACTCGGGCCAGTCTGCCTGCACCGGAGCCTCGATCCTGACCGTCTCGCCCAGGGTCGGATGCGTGAACGACAGCTCCCGCGCGTGAAGCGCGATCCTCGGCTCGCCGTCGAGCGCCCGCAGGATTTTCCTCGAGCCGTACTTCCGGTCGCCGACGATCGGCAGATTCCGCTCGGCCAGTTGGACTCGCAACTGATGGCTTCGCCCCGTCGAGGGCCGGAGCGCCAGCTTCGTCATCCCCGCCCCCTCGGTTAGCACTTCGTACGCCACCCTCGCGAACTTCCCCTCGCCTTCCTCCGTCACCCTGACGCGGTTCGTCGTGCGATCTTTCTCCAGGTGATCGACCCACTCCCCCTCGGGAAGGTCGGGGCGCCCCTCCACGATCGCCCAGTAGAGCTTGGACACGGCTCCGGTGCGGAACTGGTCGGAGAGCCTCCCGGCCGCCTTGCTCGTCCTCGCCAGCAGCACGACGCCCGACGTCGGCTGGTCGAGCCGATGCACGAGCCCGACGTAGACGTTGCCGGGCTTCCGGTACTTCACCTTCAAGTACTCGGCGGTCCAGGAGACGAGGCTCGGCCGCCCGGTCTCGTCCCCCTGCGAGAGCATGCCGGCGGGCTTGTTCAACACGAGGCAGTGGTTGTCCTCGAAGAGGATCTCGGGCGTCATGAGTCGTCGGCCCCCGAGGCCTCCGTCAGCCGCTTGACCAGCATGGTCGCGTAGGCCCCCTTGGGGAGTGCGAATTCCAGCCGCACCGCCTGCTTGCCCCGGTGGAGCGGGTCGTCGAAGGTCTCCGAACGGACGTCGCCGACCCCCAGGAGAGCCTGCCGCGATCCCTTCGAGAAGAAGACGTCCTTGAGCTTCTTCACGCGAACGTCGGCCCAGGTCAGGTCGAAGGCGGTCAGGGCCTCGGTCGCGATCTCGCCGAGTGGGCCGTCGGGCGGGGGCGTCCGCGACGAGGGGAGCGGCAACGGGCGCTCGTCGATGAGCCGACGCTGGTCGGGATCGAGGCCGACCGGGAACGGCAGCGCCCCGACCTTCAGGTCCACCATCGCCCGCTGCTCCGGCCGGGTGTTGCGCTCGATCCAGCCGGCGAGCATCAGATTCCAGAGCCAGCTCTGGAAGGCGGAGAAATAGAGCCCGCGCAGGTCGCGCTTGAGGCGGGCGAACGCGCCGGTGAAGTCGGTCGGATGGTCGACCAGGTAGGTGACGATGCTCCGCTCCGAGGATCGGTCGAGCGCCGCCTTGGCCTCGGGCCAGTTCCCCCAGTGCTCGCGAAGGGAGGCCTTGCGAACCTTGGTGTCGGAGCGGTCGAACGAGTTGGGCTCGGCCAGGGCCAGCTTCAGGGCCTTCTCGTAGTCCCCCTTGAGCCAGGCGTGGCCGATGAACTCGCCGGAATAGCCGACCGAGCCGAAGCGCTGGTCGTCGAAGTAGTTGGGCACGCCGTCGTTGGAGGCCGCCGCGAGCTGTCGGCCCGCCTCGGCCGCCGCGCCCGGGGTCATGTCGCGGAGGACCAGGGCGAAGCGGTTGCCGGTGAAGTCCTGGGGGCCGTAGGCCCGTTCGAGGCGGCCCAGGGGCTCAAGGTCCAGGCTGGGCTGATGGATCGCGTGTTCGGGCCCGTCGAAGATCGTCACGTACTGGACGGTGACCGCGTGGCGGTCCTTGAGGCCGCCGTAGCCGACGCGGCCGCTGGGGATGTTCCAGCGCCGGCAGATCGCCTCCACGGCCTCGATCGTGCCGATCCCTCGCTTGGAGAGCCGGTAGAACGTGTACCTCCCCTTCGCCGCCGGGACGACGCTCGGCAGTTCCTCGACTTCGAAGTCCTCGGGCTGTCGCTTGAGCTTCATCGGGGTCCGTCCTGGCCGGGCCAGGTCTTGAGGGTGGTCCGCACCCAGTTCAGGGCTTGCTTGGAAGAGCGACGCTGGATCACGTCGCGAGGCTGTTCGGGGCCGATCTCGACGCGGCGGGTCTCGACGCCGTCGCGGGAGGCCAGGCCGAGATAGACCAGGCCGACCGGCTTCTCCGCGGTCCCGCCGCCGGGACCGGCCACGCCCGTCGTGCTGATCGCCAGGTCGACGCCGAAGCGTTCGCGGGCGCCCCGGGCCATCGCCGCGGCGACCTCGGCGCTGACCGCGCCGTGGGCCTGGATCAGGTCGGCCGGGACGTCCAGGAAGTCGGTCTTGGCCCGGTTCGCATAGCTGACGACGCCGCCGAAGTAGTGGGGGCTGACGCCGGGGACGGCCGTGATCAGATGGGCGACGAGGCCCCCGGTGCAGGATTCGGCGGTCGCGAGGGTCGCCCCGGTGCGCCTCAGCTCGTCGGCCAGGGCGTCGGCGACGTCGGTCGTCCCCTCGCCGAGGACGAGCGCGCCGAACCGCCCCCGGATCATCGCGGCGGTCTCCTCGGTCTGCGCCCAGGCGGCCTCGGGCGTGAGGCCCTCGCCCCGGATGCGGAAGCTGATGGTGGCGTCGTGCGCCGTGATCCCGACCTCGGGGACGTGGCCCCGGGCTGTCAGGTCGAGCGCCTCGGCCTCGATGTCGGACTCCCCCTTGCCGAAGAGGGCGATCCGGCGATGGACGATGGCTCGTTCGACCCAGTGCCGCAGCCGGAGGCGGGGGACGACCTGGTCGTGGAACATCCGCCGCATCTCCGACGGGACGCCGGGCATCGCGCCGAAGGCGGCGGCGCCGATCGTCATCCAGATCCCCGGCGCGGTGCCGATGGGGTTCGGCAGCGCCTCGGCGCCCTCCGGGAGCATGGCCTGGTTGCGGTTGCGATCGGCCATGGGCCGGTTGCGGCTGGAGAACAGGGCGGCGATGGCCGCCAGGGATTCGGCGTCCTCGCGAAGTCCCACGCCGGCCGCGCGGGCCAGGGCCTCGCGGGTCAGGTCGTCCTGGGTCGGCCCGAGGCCGCCGGTGGTCAGGACAAGATCGGCGCGGGCAGCGGCGATCCGGAAGACGGCGACGTTGTCGTCCAGGTCGTCGCCGATCGTGGTGTGGAAGGCGGTCGCGATCCCCAGCAAGCCCAGTTCGCCGCTCAACCATCGGCTGTTGGTGTCCAGGCTCTGCCCGCTGATCAGCTCACTGCCGATCGAAACGATCTCCGCCTTCAGCGCCATCGAGGGACTCCCGGACGAGGCGGCCCGAGGCGTCGGAGACGATCGACGACAGGGCCATCCGATTCAATCTATAGTCCGCCTCGAACTTTCGATAGCCCGGCTGGGTCTGGATGGCCGGGCGGAACGCGGGGGGCGCCGGTTGCAGAGGCCCCCGGCCCATCGGTTATCATGGGAGGCGGCCAGTGCTTCCCAATGCTGAATGACGCGGCATCCGTCCTCCTCGCAACTCTTAGCGTGAGTGGAGAGCCTCGACCATGGGGGTGAGCGTACTGCAACGGCCCACACTCGTTCTCAATCGCCATTGGCAGCCGGTCCACGTCGCCCCGGTGGCGCGGGCCCTGGTGCTGCTGTGGAACGAGGCGGCCCACGTCGTCGATCCCGACGACTTTCAACTGTATTCCTGGGCGGACTGGGCCAAGATGGCCCCGCGCGACGGCGAACCCTTCATCCGCACCGTGCGGTTCCGCCTCCGCGTTCCCGAGGTGCTGACGCTCACGCGACATGATCGGCCCCGGTTCAACACGGTGACCTTCAGCCGACGCAACCTGTTCAAGCGCGACCACGCCACCTGCCAGTACTGCGGCGGACGGCCGGGCACCGAGGAGTTGACGATCGACCACGTCCTGCCCCGCGCCCAGGGGGGGCAGACGACCTGGGAGAACTGCGTCCTCGCCTGCGTCGCCTGCAACTCCCGGAAGGCCAACCGCACGCCCGAGCAGGCGGCGATGAAGCTCCGCCGGCCCCCCTTCCGACCCTCGTGGAAGCCGCTGTACGACGCCTCGACCGTCCGGATCGCCAGCTGGTCGCGGTTCCTCAGCGCGGCCTACTGGAACGTCCCCCTGCTCGACGACGACTGACCCGCCCGCGAGGGAGCCTGGCGGATCGAACGACGTCCTTCCCCCTCTCCCCCTTGCGAGGGAAGGCGGCCCGGAGGGTCGATCGAGGAGGGGACGAGCGCGAGAGCCGTCCCACGCCAGGCCTCCTCCCAGCAGGGGAGGAGGCCTGGCTCGGCCCTCAACGCGGGGGGAGGGACCGCACCCAGGCGGCAACGTCGTCGATCACCCGGACGTCGACGAACCCCGGCTTCTCGTACTCGGCCGGGACGGCCTTGCCCTCGCCGGGCTGGAAGCCGTGGTTGAGGTCGGGGTAGAGCTTCAGGGTCGCGTTGGGGCGGCCGTCGAGGGCGCGGCGGAAGAGGTCGAAATCGGCCTCGGTGACCTGATAGTCGCGGCCCCCCTGGAGGACCAGGACCGGCAGGGTCGGAAGCTCGGCGAGGAGCCGGTCGGGATGGGCGGCGTCCATCGTCTTCCAGTACCGGACCGGGACTCCCAGGAGGGTCTCGTCGTCCTTCGCCTCGCCCGACTTCATCCGGGCCAGCCGGTCGTCGAGGTTCGAGTCCAGGTCGGCGAGGGCCTTCGCGCGGTCGGGGTCCACCCGCTTGATGTGGTCGACCTGGTCGCGGACCATCTCGGCGGCGGGCCGGGCCGAGGCGGCCAGGAGCACGACCCCGGCGAGTCGGCCGTCCTGCTTCGCGACCATCGGGGCGGCGGTCCCTCCCAGGCTGTGGCCCAGGACGACGATCCGATCGGGATCGATCCCCTTCCAGCTCCTGGCCCTGGCGACGGCGGCCAGGGCGTCGTCGACGACCTCGTCCTGGACGGCCACGGCGTCGCGGACCTTGGGGTCGGCGTAGCGTTCCTTGTGGGCGTGGGTCCGCTTCTCGAAGCGGAGGACCGCCATGCCCCGGCTCGCCAGGCCGTGGGCCAGGTCGCGGAACGGGGCGTTGGGGCCGATCGTCTCGTCGCGGTCGTGCGGCCCCGAGCCGTGGAGGAGGATCGCCAGCGGGGCCTTCTCCACCCCCTTCGGCCGGGTCAAGGTCCCCGCCAAGGGCCAGCCCTCGGCCCCGACGACGACCTCCTCCTCGACGTATTTCGACGGGTCGGCGTAGGGGGGCTCGGGCTTCTTCGCGTTCTCGTCGGCGGCGGGGAGGAGGAAGAAACCCTCGATTCGCCCCTGGGGGTCGAAGCTCACCAGGGCGTCGAGCGCGGTCGTCTTGAACTGGCAGCGGATCTTCGCCCGCCGCGAGACCCCGACGCGGTCCTCGCGAGGCTCGCCCATTTCCGTGATCGGGCCGAGCTGCTTCTCGAGGCCCTGCCAGAGCTGGGCGAGCTTCTCCGTGGTCAGCGCCTCGGCCATTTTCGGGCCGAACTCCGCGCGGGCCTCGGCGAACTTCGACGCCTGGCAAAGCTCCAGGAACTTCCGGGCGTCCTCCTTCACGTCACCCCAGCCGCAGGTCGCCAGCAAGATCGGCAGCAAGCGGAGCATCGGCCCCTCCCCTTCGAATCGAAAGTCGTCGTCGGATCGTCGGCCGGGTCGGCCCTGGATATCGGCATTCGCTGGAACGCGAGGGATCTTCGACCCGAACCCGGCCGATCGGCGGGGATTCAGGGGGAAGGAGGGCCGGGGGGCTTGAGGTCGGGGATCTCCAGAGTCTTGACCGCGCGGGTGCCGAGGTCGACGACCCTGATCTTGTGGTTGTTGGTGTCGGCCACGTACAGCTTGCCGTCGGCGAAACTGAGCCCGCCGGGCTCGTGGAATCGGGGGGGGTCGTCGGAGTCGCCGGCCTCGACGGCGCCGAGGAAGGTTTCGACGGCGGCCTTCTCGGGGTCGCAGACCTTGACCTTGTTGTTGTAGGTGTCGGCGATGTAGAGCTTGCCGTCGCCGAAGGCCAGGCCCAGGCAGTGCTGGAGCCGGACCTGCGCCGGGCCTACGCCGTCGCGGTCGCCGAACTCGAACAGGCCCATGCCCACGACGCGTCCGACCTTGGGCGCGGCGTCGCGGAGTCCGGAGATCACGCGCACCCCGGAGACCTCGGAATCGGCGATGAACAGGTTCTCGCCGTCGGTCGCGAAGCCGCTGGGCTGGGCGAACCGGGACTTGGCGGGCGTGCCGTCGAGGATGTTCTCGTAGCCCGAGCCGGCGAACCAGCGGACGACGCCGGATTCGGGGTCGAAGGCGTAGATCTGGTGGGTGCCGGCCATCGCGATGTAGATCGTCCGCGAGCCGGGGACCTGGATCACGTCCCAGGGGCTGGAGATCGTCGAGGTCTTGCCCGGCCCCTCGAAGGGCGGGCGGGGGTCGCGGTCCGACTGTTTTCCGTCGCCGACGACCGTCGTCACCGTCTTCGCCTTGAGGTCGACGGTGCGGATGGCGTGGTTCTCGGTGTCGGCGACGTAGAGGACGTCTCCTTCCAGGCACATCCCCTGCTGGCGGTTGAAGCGGGCCGTGGCGAAGTCGCCGTCGACGAGGCCCTGGCCGCCGCCGCCGATGAGCACGGGGTTCTTGCCGTCGAGGTCGGTCTGGACGATCCGGTCGTGCCCGGTGTCGGAGATGAACAGCCGGTTCGACTTCGCGTCGGCGAGGACCTTGCCCGGGAAGAGCAGGGGCTTGTCGGCGTACTGGCTCTCCTCTGTGGCGAAGGTCATGGGGGTCTCGTCCAGCTTGCCGGCCTTGCGGAAGGTGTCGGCGAGCTTGCCGATGGCGAAGTCGAAGAGTTCGTAGCGGCCCTCGCCGCCGATCGAGGTGATCGGATTGCCGTCCTCGTCGCGGCCGAAGACGACGACCTGGCCGTCGGGGTCGATGAGGACGCGGGTCGGCCAGCTGTGGACGTCGAACCGCTCCCAGATGATCATCTCGGCGTCGTTGACGACGGGGTGTTTGATCCGGTACTCGGCCACCTTGCGGCGGATGTTCTCGGTGTTGCGCTCGGCGTCGAACTTGCCGGAGTGGACGCCGATCACCACCAGCTCGTTCTTGTACTTCTTCTCGAGCTTCTCGAGGTCCGGGAGGATGTGGTGGCAGTTGATGCAGCAGTAGGTCCAGAAGTCCAGCAGGACGACCTTCCCCTTGAGCGAGGCCAGGTCGATCGGCCCCGAGTTGATCCAGCCCACGGCGCCGTCGAAGCTGGGGGCGGGGGGCGCCTGGAGCGACGCCCTGCGGACGTGCAGGCGCCCGGCGTCGGTCGCGGACGGACCCGGCGGCGGGCCGGTGTTCGAATACCACGCGGAGAGGGCGACGACGCCCGCCGCCAGGGCGAGCCATCCCAGGGTCGTGTTCCGCTCCGATCGCGGGCGCTGCATGGTGCATCCTCCAGGTGGCGAAAACTCAAGGCGCGTCGAACGATGCGTGTCGACTCCATCGCAGGCGATTGTAAACGATCCGGGGAGGCGGGATGAACCCCCGGCCGCCCTGGCGGTTTCTCGCATCGCCATACGTTATTGCGTCCGGCGCCGCTCCGGGTGGCCGAGCGCCGCGGAGGGTGTTAAGATCATGTGTCGACGGCCCGGCTCGGGAGGGGGGGCCGTCGGGCGCGAGCGCGGCGGCGGTCGCGGCGGGATCACCACCATCCTTCCTCCCGAAACCGGGGCGGAACCGTGAGCAAGGACATGTCCCTGATCTGCACGTCGGAAGATCGGGTCGATCCCTACGGCGAGCTGAAAGTCTTCGCCGGCAGCGCCAGCGGCTCGCTGGCCGAGTCCATCGCGCACCACCTGGGGGCCGGCCTGGCCAAGGCGGAGACTCGCACCTTCAGCGAGGGCTGCGTCTTCGTCCGCGTCCTGGAGAACGTCCGCGGGCGCGACGTCTACATCATTCAGGGGACGGAATACCCGGTCAACGACAACTTCATGGAGCTGCTCTTCTGGATCGACGCCTTCAAGCGGGCGAGCGCGACCCAGGTGACGGCCGTCATCCCCTTCTTCTCCTACGCCAAGGGGGACAAGAAGGACGAGCCCCGGGTCTCGATCCGCGCCCGCGTCTGCGCCGACTGCATCGAGGCCGCCGGGGCCGATCGCGTCCTGACCATGGACCTGCACAGCCCGCAGATCCAGGGCTTCTTCCGCATCCCGGTCGACCACCTCTACGCCATGCCGGTCCTGGTGGACTACTTCCGGCGCAAGCAGATCCCGGACCTGGTCGTGGCCTCGCCCGACGTCGGCTTCGGCAAGCAGGCCTACAAGTTCGCCGAGATGATCAACGCCCCGGTGGTCTTCGGCAACAAGGTCCGGCGCGGGCACGACGAGAAGGCCGAGATGCTCGACATCGTCGGCGAGGTCAAGGACCGCAACGTCCTGATCGTCGACGACTTCACCATCTCCGGCGGCACCCTCATCGAGATGGCCGTCGCCTGCAAGGAGCGCGGGGCCAAGGACGTCTACGCCTGCGTCTCGCACGGGGTCTTCTCCAAGGGCTCCTCCGAGAAGCTCGCCCGCTCCCCGATCAAGGAGCTGGTGATGACCGACACGATCGGCTACCGCTTCGAACCGCTCGCCCCCTGCTGCAAGGTCGTGAGCGTCGCCAGCCTGTTCGCCGACGCCATCATGTCCATCCACCGTCGCGAGAGCGTCAGCCGACTGTTCAAGAGCTGATCCCCGCCCCGCCGTCGCCCCCGCCTCCTCCGCCCCGGCCGAATTGGGTTCGTTTCCGACCCGATCGGCCGGGCGTATACGCCGCGAGTCGAGATTCCACCGCCTGATCCAGGCGGCCGGATTGGGTTCGTTCGGCGTTTTTCGGCATCGGCGCCCCCTCCCCAACGGACCGATCCGCCCCCGCCGTATTGGGTTCGTTCGCGCCCCTCGCGCGATCCAATATCCACGTAAATCACCACGAGAAAATGTCTTACGGCCGATCCATTCGGGTTCGTTCGGCGCTTTCGTCGACGCGGCGCGGATTGGGTTCGTTTGGCGCTTCCGCCGACGCGGCGCGGATTGGGTTCGTTCGGCGGATTTCTCATCGACGGGCTCCTCGCTCTCGGCCGCAACCGGCCTTCATGGGGCGCGGGCGCAACGCGGCGGCCTATTCACAATGGGGCCGGATGATCGGATCGCGAGGGGACGCCCGCCGAATTATCGCGCCTCGCCGACGAGGGAAATCGACGGCCCCTGGTCGCCGGGCGGATGACACGGACCGGGGATCGGGGATAATGCGGAAAACCCGCCACACCCCGACAACCTTCGAGGTCGCCGTGAGACGTCACCGTGGATTCCGGCTCGAACTTCTGTTCGCGACGTTGGTCGGCTGCGTCGCCTGGGGCGCCGGGGCGATGAGCGACGAGGGGCCGGGCGTCCGGGCGGAGGACGTCCGCAAGATCCTGTTCCTGGGGAACAGCATCACCCTGCACGGCCCCAAGGCCGACATCGGCTGGGAGGGGAACTGGGGCATGGCCGCGACCGCGCCGGAGAAGGACTACGTTCATCTGGTGACGGCGGGGATCGCCCGACGAGCCGGGAAGCCGCCGGAGACTCTGGTCCGCAATATCGCCGATTTCGAGCGCGATTATGCGAACTACGATGTCGAGGCGAAGATGAAGGAGCTGTTCGCCTTCGACGCCGACCTGGTGGTGCTGTCCATCGGCGAGAACGTCCCGGCGCTCGATTCCGAGGAGGCCGGCGAGCGGTTCAAGGCGGGCGTGGCGAAGATCCTCGCGGGCGTGCGTTCCGCGAAGCGTCCGATCGTCATCGTCCGGAGTTCCTTCTGGGCGGACGAGGCGAAGGACCGCCGGCTTCGCGAGGCGAGCGACGAGGCCGGCGCGATCTACGTCGACGCCGGCCCGCTCGGCCGCGAGGAGGCCAACGCGGCGCGGTCGGAGCGGTCGTATCAGCACGCCGGAGTCGGAGCCCATCCCGGCGACCGCGGCATGCAGGCGCTGGCCGACGCCATCCTCCGGGCCGTCCCGTCCCGAGAGGCCGACCCGGCCCGTTGAGAGGCGGTCCCCTCAGGTCGAACGCCGCGTCCCTCGACCCCTCCCGCTCCACGCGGGGAACGCGGGTCCCGCAGGAGCCTGCTGAGGGGATCCATCGCGGCGGATCGCTGCGGATCGCACCGAAGCCCCTCGTGCCCGCCCCCCCTTCCTCCCTCGCGGCACGCCGACTCCTCCCGCGAGGATGCTCTGTCGAAAACACTTCGGAACGGCCTCGGACGGCCGATTTCTCGAAGTGAGGCGGCCCCCTCGTGGCCCGGCAGGGCAAGCCGAGCGAGGCCGGGTGTTTTCGACGAAGCCCCGCGAGCATAGGGACGGGATGCCGCCGCCGCCGAAGAACCGGCGGCCTACTCGATCGCCCGACGCGCCGAAGGGATTCCGAGCCCACGAGGCCATCCGATCGGGATGCGACGGGATTCGGCGTGCGACGCGGGAGGCTCCTCCCGAGGGGCCGACAGGGGCCGGTTTGCTCGCGAAGTCCTGGCGTGGCGGCGGTGGATCGCGGATCGGACCGCGCCGAAGGATCGATCGGCATCGCCGCCGGATCGGCTGCGAATCCTCGGGGGAGGGTCGATGGCCAGGTGGAGACGACGATCGGGCCGCGCACGTCGCCGCACGGGGAAGTTGCTTTTGGATCACCAAAGATTTAACATTAAACAAAGCGTCTTGGATGCACGCCACCGAAAGACACCAGACATTCACGAAAGGCGATAAGATGAACACGAGTACGCGCCAGGCGGCCACGGCGGCCGGCCTGGGCGGAGGGAGGCGGCGACTCTTCAGCCTGCGGCCCCTGGCGGCGGCCTGCGCCGTCGTGGCGCTCGCCTCCGCCGTCGAGGGCCGGGCGGGAGCCGTGGTGACCACCATCTCGCCGAGCTCCTTAGGGGTGTTGCGGACCTACTTCCTCCCCGACCCCCCCATTCGGGATCTCGATCTCAACCCCTACTCGCTCGTCACGGGGTACGAACCGAGGGGCGCTATTGAAGTCAGCTCTGCCGTCAAGTTCGCCCTCCCGCCCGACGCCGGCCCCCATTCCCCCATCGCGTCGGCCGTCTTCTACCTGACCCTCGAGTCGGCTTTCCCCAGCTTCGGCGACGATCCCAGGTTCTCAGTGGGGGTCTCTCGCTCCGATGACGGGGTGGTGAGCCTGGACGACTCCTACGGCCAGTTCCTCGGCGATTCGGGGCGGGTCGAGCTCGGCTCCGGCACGAACCAGGTTTTCGCGTTCGACGCGACCGACTTCGTGCAATCCGCCGTTGTCGCGGGCACGCCGTTCGTGAGGCTGTCGATCCAGCGCAGTGGATTCGGCGGCGGAATCAACTTATGGAGCCAGGGCGACATGGCCCCGCGCCTGGTCATCAAGACGATCCCCGAGCCGTCGAGCGCGGTGCTGGCGGGGATCGGCCTGGCGGGGCTGCTCGCGGCGCGTCTCGCCGCCCGACGGCCCTCCTGACCCCCCCCCATCTTCGCCCGCCCATTCGCGGGGACTTCGCCATCGTTCACGACAGCGGCGCAGCCAGCGTCGAGGCGTGTGAATGGATTCGAGGATCATCGCCACGCGACTCGACGCATCCATCGGAGATGATGAGATGAACACGAAGATGCAGTGCATGATCAGGACGGACGGCGCGATCGGAGGGAGGCGGCGACGCCTCGGGCTGCGGCCCCTGGCTGCGGCCTGCGCCGTCCTGGCGCTCGCCTCCGCCGTCGAGGGCCGGGCGGGAGCCGTGGTGACGACCATCGCGCCGTCGTCCTCAGGGGTGTTGCGGTACGGCCAGATCCCGGGCGGCCCCACTATTGTGGACCTTGACCTCGATCCCGACTCGCTCGTCATGGGGTCCGATCCGAGGTCCTCTACTGAAGTCAGCTCTGCCGTCAAGTTCGCCCTCCCGCCCGACGCCGGCCCCCATTCCCCCATCACGTCCGCCGTCTTCTACCTGACCCTCGAGTCGGCTTACCCCAACTTCGGCGACGATCCCAGGTTCTCAGTGGGGGTCTCTCGCTCCGATGACGGGGTGGTGGGCCTGAACGACTTCTGGGGCGTCGACCTCTTCCTCGGCTCGTCGGGGTCGCTCCCGTTCGGCAGCGGCATGTACGAGGTTTACGCGTTCGACGCGACCGCCTACGTGCACTCCGCCGTCGTCGCGGGCACGCCGTTCGTGACCCTGTCGATCTGGCACAGTGGATTCGGCGGCGGAATCACGTTGTGGAACCGGGGCGACCGGGCCCCACGCCTGGTCATCAAGACGATCCCCGAGCCGTCGAGCGTGCTCCTGGCGGGAATCGGCCTGGCCGGGCTGTTCGCGGCGCGTCGAGTCGTCCGACGGCCGGTGTGAAATCCCAGGCCGGCGCCCGCACGGCCGCCGGCCCCTCGCCATCCTCCTCGATCGCGGCGCGAGCCGCGATCGAGCGCTCAGGCCGGATGGGCGCGGCGATGCCGCTCGACGAAGCGGCGATAGTCCTCGGGGGTGTCGATGCCGATGCTCGGCTCGTCGACGATCCCGAGCGCGATGGGGAGGCCGGCCTCGAGGACGCGGAGCTGTTCGAGCTTCTCGGCCGATTCCAGCGGCGACCGCGGGAGGTCGCCGACGCGCAGGAGGAAGTCGCGGCGGTAGGCGTAGAGGCCCAGGTGGAGGAACGCCGCGGGGGCGGCCGGGTCGGCGAAGTCCGGCGCGGCGTCGCGGTGGAAGGGGATCGGGCTGCGCGAGAAGTAGAGGGCGCGGCCGCGCTTCGAGGCCACGACCTTGACGCACGAGGGGTCGCGGTAGACGGCCTCGTCGCGGATCGGGGTGGCGAGGGTGGCCATCGGCGCCTCGGGGTCGTCCCGCAGGAGCGCGATCAGGCGATCAATTGAAGATCCGTCGATCTCAGGTTCGTCTCCCTGGACGTTGACGATGATCGCGGCGGTGGGGATCGCAGCGGCGACCTCGGCCACGCGGTCGGTGCCCGTCGCATGGTCGGCGCGGGTCATGGCGACTTCGCCGCCGAAGCCGCGGACGGCGTCGGCGATGCGTTCGTCGTCGGTGGCGACGATGACGCGTTGCAGCGATCGCGCGCGTTTCGCGGCCTCGACCACGTGCTGGATCAAGGGCTTTCCGGTGTCGGATAGAAGGGGTTTGCCGGGCAGTCGGGTCGAAGCGAACCGCGCCGGGATCACGGCCACATTTTCCATTTTTCCTGCGGTCCTCGGTTCGCCCCGATTCCGATACAAGGCACACCGGGGGAGAACCCATCTCCTCCGGGGCCTTCCCGAGGCGACCTCAATCTAGTGCGTCCCATGAGGGGACGCAAGACGGATCGAGTCCGCGCGGGGAGGGTGGCGGAGGGTGGCGGTCGGCGCGGAAGCCGATCGGACCCCGAGCCGAGCCGGCGCTACTAGGATGTGCGTCGGCGGGGCGGCCCGGAATGGGCCGACCCGGAATGGTCGGGCGTATTGGACGCGCCGGGCCGCCGCGCAGGAGGACGAAGCCGAGTCGATGGTCCCGTGCCGAGGCCGAGGGTGTCCCCAGACCCCCGGACCGGCGCACGGATCACCGTCGACTCACCGCGCCCGGGCTGAAGGGTCCGGGGCGAGGGGGGCGGTGCGTCGCGAGGTTTTCGGACCTCGCCGTCGGGCCGAGCCTCCGCCGCCCCCGCATCCTTCCTCGTGCCGAACAACCTTGTCACGCGCTCTGCGAGGCTGAGGCCGGGAACCCTCCCGGCCAGGGCCTCCCGGGCCCGAGGACTTCGCCGGATCCGTCCGGCGGGGCGATCGGAGCCCGCCATGGAAGGGGGGCGTTCACACTCCGGATCGCGGGGCGGCCTGAGCCAATGGCATGGCGGCCGTCTGGGGAGATTCGTTTCATGGCATGGACCCTGACTGGCAACAACAGCCGAGATTCTCGACGCAGGCAACGACCGGCGATCGAGGAGCTCGACGTCCGCCGCCTGCTCTCGACGGGCCTCGGAGGGGCCCTCTCCAAGCAAGCCGCCGTCAGGCACGCCGAGGCGGCGCAGCGGGTCCGGCCCGCGGCGGCGCAGGTGCTGGCCCAGCCGCGAGCCAAGATGAACGCGGCCGTCCAGCACCTGCAGATCGTCCGCGCGGCGGGTGCCGAAGGGGCCCCGCAACGGCTCGCGCTCCGCAAGGCGGCCGCCGCGGCCGAGGCGACGGCGACTCCCGCGGGCGGCGTCGCCGCCGGCGCCGCGACCGCCTTCGACCCGATCATCGGGTCGGCCCAGGTCCGCCAGGCGTACAACGTCGACGGCTCCGGGCTGACCGTGGCGGTGATCGACACCGGCGTCAATTACAACAGCGCGAGCCTCGGCGGCGGCTACGGCCCCAACGCCCGGGTGATCGCCGGCCATGACTTCGGCGACGACGACGACGACCCGATCGCCTCCTCGTCCCAGCACGGCACGGCGGTCGCCGGCCTGATCGCGGGGGGCGACGCGGACCACCTGGGCGTCGCGCCCGGCGTCGACGTCGTGGCCCTCAAGGTCACCAACGCGAACAACACGGCCGACACCAGCGACATCGCCGACGCGCTCCAGTGGGTGGTCGACCACCACTCCGAGTACCACATCAGCGTGGTCAACATCTCGCTCTCCAACGGCAAGAACTACGCCCGCAACTGGTTCGCCGCCGACGGCGGCGTGGGCCAGCGGATGACCCAGCTCGTCAAGCAGCTCAAGGACCTGAACATCCCGGTCGTCGCGGCCACGGGGAACAGCTTCACGGGCCAGCAGGGCGAGGGATTCACCGCCGTCCTCGACGGCGTGATCAGCGTCACCGCCAGCGATTCCTCGGACAAGCTCCTCTCCAACGCCCAGCGGCTCGGCACGGAACTCGGCGGCTCCACCGCCACCGACCTCGCCGCCCCCGGCGCGGGGATCGCCGCCCTGATCGACGGCTCCAGCTACTCGAACGTCGAGGGGACGAGCTTCGCCGCCCCCCTGGTCTCGGGTTCGATCGTCCTGCTCCAGTCGATCTACAAGGCGCGCACCGGTTCGCTCCCGACCGTCGCCCAGCTCCAGAGCTGGCTCGATCAGGGCGCGAAGACCATCCGCGACGACGTGACCGGCATCGACCTCGGGCGGCTCGACGTCCTCAAGTCGGCCTCGCTGATCCCCGGCGGCTCCGCCACGCCGACGCCCGCTCCCACCCCGAAGCCGACGCCCACACCGACGCCCACGCCCAAGCCGACTCCGATCCCGACGCCGACGCCCACTCCCAAGCCGACGCCGACGCCGACGCCGACCCCCAAGCCGACGCCCACGCCGACGCCGGTCCCGACGAAGCCCGTCGTCGTCCCTCCGGCCGAGCAGGTGCTGATCCCGCCGACGCCCCCGGTGGACTACACGCCGGTGATCCCGACGACGCCCACGCCGGCGCCGAGCACGCCGACTCCGACGCCGACGCCCCCGGCTCCCGCCCCGACGACGCCCGGCACCGGCGAGCCGCCGGGAGAGGAGTCTGTCGAACCGACGCCGACCTTTCTGGAGGTCCCGGTCTATCTCAACGGCAAGGCCGTCGAGCAGCTCACCCCGACCTCGGTGGATGAGGCTGCATCGACTACGAAGTTGGCCAAGGCTGACGTCGATCAACTCCTCCGAGCGATGAGCCGGTGGGCCAGCTCCTCCAGCGGCTCCCGTTCGGTCCGGGCGTGGAGCGTCGCCACGACCAGGTGAGGCCGAGCGGAGGAAGGCGGCCCGTCGATCGCACGGGCCGCCGATCCGCGTTACAATTCGGGACGAATCCCAGGCCCCGCGCCGGTCTTCGAGCGCGGGGCCTTCGTTTTTTTCAGGAAGGAAGCGCCATGAGTCGGAAGCCGGAGACCGCGGTCGTCACGGGTGCGGGGAGCGGGATCGGGAGGGGAGTGGCCGCGGCCCTGGCGGGGATGGGGCTGCGCGTGGCCCTGGTGGGCCGAGATCGCGGCAAGCTTGAGGAGACCAAAGCCCTCCTGAACGTCGCGGACGACCGCGCGCTGGTCGCCCCTTGCGACGTCACCGACCGCGAGGCGGTGGAGGCGACGGCCGCGTCGATCGAGGAGGCGTTCGGGCGGATCGACGTCCTGATCTGCAACGCCGGCACCAACGTGCGAAACCGGGGGCTCGACGTCCTGACGCCCGAGGACTGGGACCGGATGATCGCGACCAACCTGACCGGTCCGTTCCA
Source organism: Planctomyces sp. SH-PL62 (assembly GCF_001610895.1). NCBI lineage: Bacteria > Pseudomonadati > Planctomycetota > Planctomycetia > Planctomycetales > Planctomycetaceae > Planctomyces > Planctomyces sp. SH-PL62. Next base: position 1,557,311 of record NZ_CP011273.1, read on the forward strand.
CGTCGTCCGCGCGATCCTTCCGGGCATGCGCGCGCGGAAGGACGGGCTCGTGGTCCAGATCTGCTCGCTGTCGGGCCTGCGGGCGAGCACGCTGGGCGGGGCCGGCTACTCGGCCTCCAAGTTCGGCCAGGCGGCGCTGGGGCTCTGCCTGGGACGGGAGGCGCGCGAGGAGGGGATCCGATCCACGGTGATCTATCCCGGCGAGGTCAACACGCCGATCCTCGACGCTCGGCCCGTTCCGGTCCCCGCCGATCGGAAGGCGGCGATCCTCCAGCCCGAGGACGTGGCGGCGGCGGTCAAGTTCCTGGTGGAGCTCAACCCCCGCGCCCGCGTTCCGGAGCTGGTCCTCACGCCGACGGTCGACGACTTCTGCTGATCCATACGGACCAGACCCGCCCGGACCGCTTGAGACGGGCCGGGCGGGGTCGGGCCGGCAGGAGTCGGCCGGCGGGCTAGATCGCCTCGATGTCGCCGGTGACGTACTCGTTGAACTCGGTGTAGAGGATGTGGCGGAAGAGCTTGCTCTCGGCCTGGAGCTTCGAGGGGGTGCCCATCGCTTCGAGCCGGCCGTTGTTCAGCAGGAGGACGTGGTCGGCCGATCGGATCGTCGAGAGCCGGTGCGGGATCACGATCAACGTCCGGTTCACGGCGAGCCGGGCGAGGGTGTCGTCGAGCAGCAGCTTCACCTCGTCGTCGATCGTCGACGGGAGCTCCTCGACGATGAGGATCGAGGGATCGTGGAGGTAGGCGCGGGCCAGGGCGAGGCGGAGCTGCTCGTCGGGCTTGAGGTAATGGCCGAGCGGGCCGACGACCGTGTCGTAGCCGTGGGGCAGGTCCTGGATGAAGTAGTGGGCGTGGGCCAGCTTGGCGGCCTCGATCACGCGCTGGAGCGTGTTGCGGGGGTCGCCGAGGCCGATGTTCACCAGGATGGAGTCGGTGAAGACGAGGTCGGCCTGGAGGACCATCGCGGCCTGGGCGCGGACCGATTCCAGGGTCATCTCGCGGAGGTCGCGGCCGTCGATCCGGACCCGACCGGCCTGGGGGTCGATCAGGCGGGGGATGAGGCAGGCGAGGGCCAGCTTCGAGTCCTCGTCGACGCCGACGAGGGCGGTGCGTCCGCCGGCGGGGATCTCGGCCGAGAAGTGCTCCAGCAGGACGCGGCCGGAGCGGCTCTCCAGGGAGACGTCCTCCAGGACGATCGCCGTGCGGAGGGGGGGGAGGAACTCGGCGCCGACCTCCTGATGGAGTTCGGGCGACCGCGCCAGGAACTCGAAGATCTCGGTCGCCGAGCGGTCGGCGTGGCGGACGGCGCGGCGCATCCGGTCCCATTCGAGGATCGGCACGGCCAGGCCCGAGAGCGAGGCGGTCAGGATCAACATCGTGGCGATCGAGATCTGTTCCTTGACGAGGACGTTGTAGCCCAGGAGGCCGAGGGCCGTCGCGAGCGCCGCGCCGTAGAGCAGGGCGGCGGTCGTCGAGAGTCGGCCGTGGGTGAGCATCCGTCGGACGTCGGCGGCGCGGTAGTGCTCCAGGTGTTCGTCGAACCGTCGCCTGTCGTAGTCCTCGACGCCGTAGATCCGCACCGTGCGCAGCTGGCCGAGGTCTTCGTGGAGCAGGCAGAGCTGGATCGAGGCGTCGCGGAGCGCCGATTCGTACGCGTCCCGGGCGTCCCGGTTGATGGTCCGCGAGATCAGGTAGACGAGCAGGCCCAGCGAGGCGAGGAAGAGGGTGAGGATCGGCGAGGTGGAAAGCGCGAGGGCCGCCAGGCCGACGCCCAGGACGATCATGCCGGGGCGCACGTGGAAGTCGGCGAGCAGGGCGTCGCGGATGTCGTTGACCTCGCGGGTCCAGATGTTGACCACCGGCCCGATCCCCTCGGTCGGCAGGGACGACTGGCCGAGCCGATACATCTGGCGGTGGATCTGGTGCCGCAGGTTGGTGGCGAGGTCGGCCACGGCCGTGGCGGCCACCGAGCGCCGGGCCTGGGAGACCAGGGCCAGCAGCAGGATCAGGGCCAGCCCGGAGGCGAGCAGGGAGGCCAGGGCCCCCAGATTGTTCCGGAGCGGGGGCAGGACCCGGGTCAGGCCGGAGAGCAGCCGGGCGCCCGCCCGTTGCACGGGGTTCGGGCTTTCGAGGTTCGCCGCGATCAGCGGGAAGAGGCCGGAGTCGGCGTACTGGAAGGCGTCGGTCGTCTCGCCCACCTGTCGACTCAGGGTCCAGGCGGGGAGGCGGTCCGCCGCCTCGCGGGTGATCATCACCTCGCCTCGGGAAGCCAGGAGCGACGTGAAGAGGGCCGCTGTGATCAGCAGCAGGAGGACCAGGAGGGCTTCGCACGCACCAAGAATCCTGGCGATCAGGGGCGATCGGCTTGTGCTCAGGAGGTTCTTGGCACGCAGGTACGCTTCGGCTTGCATGCGGGAGGCTCCCCCCCAAGGGGTCCAGGGCCGGAATTCGAGTCTGCGCTCCGTCTCGCCGCGGACCGTTCCGCACCCCGGATGGGGCGCAGCCGCCGACGGGCCGCCGCCTCAAAGGCGTGGGCGTCCCGCGGCGACCGCGCCGTCCCGGGCCTTCTCAGGCCAGGTCACGATCCTCGAAGAGGAGGAAGGCGAAGAAGAGCGCTGCTCCACTGTACAACACGCAGCAGCCCAGCGCCGGGAGAACGTAGCCGACCCAGGGGATCACGGCCCCGGTGGCGATCGACGGCCCGGCGTTGAACAGCTCCAGCGGGGGCAGCACCCAGGCGAAGAGCTGGGCCATGAAGTGGATCAACTGCTGGCCGTTCTGGGTCGCCGTCACCAGGACCGGGCTGAGGTGCCCCAGGAAGAAGATCATGATGCAGACGATGAGGTTGACCAGCATCGGCAGCCGGGTCGACAGCGCCACGCTGACGGACGTCAGGATGGTGACCTCGAAGAAGCCCAGCGCCAGGCCGGGGAGGACCTGCAAGACCTGGCCCGTCCGCATGCCGCTCTCCAGCGTCCCGGCCGACTCGCGCAGGTCGTACGGGATCTTGTACCAGACGCCGGCCGCGAACAGGCTGCCCAGGATCAGGTAGAGGAGCACGACCCCCAGCAGGATCCCCATCAGCTTGCCGACGATGAACTGGCGGCGGTTGATCGGCTTGGAGAGCAGGGTGATCGCCGTCTTGCCCTCGATCTCCTCCGCGACGGTCGAGCTGGACGTCAAGAGCGCCAGCAGCATCGAGAAGAAGGAGATCGTGGTCAGTCCGGTGTCCTTGTACATCTTGATGTCTTCGCCGAACGTGAAGTACGGCACGAAAACCGTGCCGACCAGCAGCGCTCCGGCGAAGAACGCGATGACGAAGAAGGCGGGCTGTCGGATCGTTTCCTTGGCCGTCGCAAGGGCGATGGTGATGGATTTCATGAGTGCTCTGGTCGGAAGAAAGGATCGAGGGAGCCGGTACAAGGACGAAGGACGGAACGGCGGCGGGCGGGCGCCGCCCGGGTCGGATCGGATCGGAATCAAGATCAGTAGCGGACGCCGAATTCTTCCAGCGGGGGTGTTTCAGTCGGCAGGGGGGAGGACGCGACGTCGCGGATGAACCCCCCCAGGTCGGATCGGATGGAGTCGAGGAAGCGGTCGATCTCGGGCCCGTCCCCCTCGGCGACGACCTCGACCCGGCCGTCGGGGAGGTTGCGGACGTAGCCCGCGACCTCGAAGCCCCTGGCCAGCCAGCTCGTGGTCGCCCGGAAGCCGACCCCCTGGACGCGTCCCGAGAACACGATGCGTCGTCGTTCAAGAGCCATGTCGGGGCGTGACTCGATCGGGAATCGTTGGCGGCCGAGCCGCGCGAAAGGTCGCAAGCTGCACGCTACCGTTATCTTAGCGGCGTCGACGGGACCCCGGCAAGCCCGAGGCGAGCCGCCGGGCGGCGCGTCTCGCATGCTACGGCGGCCGTCCCCCGAAGGTTCGGAAGGCGGTCGGGAATCTCGATTCGACGAAAGGGGCGGCGGCGAGCCTGAGAGCCCGCCGCCGCCCCTTGTGCGATCCCGTGAGGGTGCGATCGACGACGGCTCAGAGGCCGTTGAGGTCGACGCCCGCGATCTGGGCCTGGGCCGCCTGGATCGGCAGCATGGTGGAGCGCGCCGGGCCGATGCCGACGGCCTCGAACGGGACGATCGGCGAGCCGGCCGAAGTCCCGGCGCGGACCGTCAGGGCCGACAGGGTGAACGGCAGGCGGTTCTCGATCCGGAGCGTGGTGCTGGTGGCCGTGCGGCGGGCCGGCTTCACCGTGACGAAGCGGGCGACGAGTTCCTGCTCCATCAGCCGGACGAGGGTCTGAGAGTCCAGGACGGCCATCGACGAGGAGTCCTTGAAGGCGGACTTGCCGAGCGGACGCCACTGGTCGTCCTGGAGGGTGCAGCCGACCTGGAGCCGGCCGATGGTCTCGCCGGCCTGCGACTCGCTGAGCGCCACCTTGATGAGGACCGCGGGGGCCTTCGCCGTGGGGAGTTCGTCGTCGCGGACGACCTGGATGGGCAGGTTGAAGAGGCGGAGCCCCGCCAGCTTGTCAGCGAGCCGCTGGGCCTCGCCCTGGACGGCGGCGCCCTCGCCCTCGACCTGGACGAAGACGCGGCCTTCGGTCAGGAGGGCGGGGTTGACGAGGTCCTCGGCGCCGGCCGAGTCGACGGCGTCGACGAACCGGGAGGCCAGGGCGATCTCGTAATCGTTCAGGAACTTGGCGTCGCGGGAGGACATCGTCTCGAACGGGACGTCGTCGCAGATCCGCCACATGGAGGCCTGGGCGACCCCCTGGCTGGTCCCCAGCAGAGCCAGGCTGCGGAGGGCCTTGCGGATCCGGACGTCCTCGGTGTAGTCCTCCACGTCCATGAGGGTGAACTGGTCGCGCGGGGAGGGGGCGTCGACGCCGTAGTTCAGGCAGACGGCCGGCACGGTGACGTCGAGCGACTCGCCGACGGGGACCGCGACCGAAGGCTGGCCCGCGCCGTCGACCGGCATCGAGCGGAAGCCGGGGGCGCCGGAGCCCTGGAACCGGCCGAAGCTCCCGGGACGATTGGTGATCATGCCCAGACCCATGCTCTGGAAACCGCCGCCGCCGCCGCGCTGGGCGACGCCGCTGGAGGCGACCAGGCCCGGCGGGACGATCACGTTGAGCCGCTTGCCCGAGTTGTTCTGGATGCTCAGCCGGACCTTGTCCTGGCCCTGCCCCCGCGCGGTCACGTTCAGGTCGCCGGCCTTGGCGGCCTTGAGGAGGTCGACGGTCTCGGTGGCCGTCGCCTCGGACGGGGCCGTCGAGGGCTCGACCTCGTCGATCGGCCTGGCCGTCGCGCCCGGACTACCCACGAACATCAAGCTGCTGGCCAGTCCCGCGGCCGCGAGGGCCCGGATCAGGTGAAGGCGTCGCCACGGCATGGGGGTGTTCCCTTTCTGGACGAGGCCGCGGACGATGGGGGGCGTCCCCGCTCCCGGCCCTTCATGCGTCATCGTTTGACCGGAATCCGTCGACCGAGTCCCACGCGTCCGGGCCGTTACGGCCGTCTCTCGCAGAGACGTCCCCCGGGGCGCGGTTATTCGAACTCGTCACCTCAGATTCTTCGGCACGAGCGACGCTCGGCTTCGAGTGAAATCCTCCCAAGCGGGGACTTTCGGTCGACGGGCGCGTCATTCCTCCACCAGCAGGAGGCACCAGGAGGGCCTATCCTCGGCGTCTCGGGCATAACCGATCCCAGCGGTCCCGAAGGCCCCCGTCACCAGCTCTTTCCGGCCCTCGTCGCCGAGCAGGAACCGGACGTACTCCTCGGCCGTCGGCTCGCCGATCGCCACCGACTGCGCCAGGTTCTTGAACGAGAGGCCGGACTCCTTCATCAAGGCGACGAGATCGGGGGCCTCCTCCGGCTTCGGCTCCTCCTTCTTCGCGTCCGGGTCTTCCGCCTTCTCCGCTTCGGCGGCCCTCGCCGCGGTCGCGGCCGACGCCTCGGCGAGCTTCCGCGCGATCGCGGCCAGCTTCGGGTCGAGTCGGAGCGGCTCCTTGCCGGCCTCCTTGCGCGCGTCGTTGATCCGCGAGAGGGCGTCCTTCTCGGCGTCGTCGGGATCGAGGCGGGGGAGCGGGGTCCCGAACTCGACGCACCAGTAGCTCCGGCCGTCCTCGTCGTCGACCCTCGCCGCGCCCATCTGCGTGAATTCGCCCAGGATGTTCTGCTTGTGGCCGGGGCTCTCCATCCAGGCGGCCATCACGGCCGGCACGTCGTCCTGCCACTTCGCGACGTTCTCGCCGGTCCGCTGGTAGTGGTAGCCCACGCGCCTGACCCGCTCCGAGGGCGTGGAGCCGTCGCTCCCTTCGTGGGTCATCTCGCCATGTTCGGCCATGTCCGCGGCGTGGAGTCGGGCCGCCTCGTTGAGCTTCTCGTCGAGCGCGAGGGCGGGCAGCTTCTCGGCGGCCCGTTCCTTGTTATGGCCGTCGAGCAGCGCCTGGAGCGTCGGCGGGGCCGCGGGCTCGTCGAATGCCGCGGCGACGACGGGCTCGATCGCGAAGAGGACGATGCCGGCGGCCAGCCAGGCGGAGGCGGCGCTTCTCATACGAGCGTTCCTTCCTGCGACGTTCCGCGAGGAGTTCGCATTGACGTGGGTGGATGAGCCCCATTAATTTTGAAGGACGCGATTCGGCTTGAACAGTCCTGGCAAGCAGGCGAGGGACTTTATGAGCTTAGGAGAGGGCGGCGAGAACGAAATCGACATCGAGACGATCCACGGCCGCAACTGGCCGACCGTGACCCAGTTCTCGGTCTTCCTCGAGAATCGGGTCGGGCAGGTCCTTGAGGTCGTCCGGTCGTTCCATGGCAGCAAGGTCAAGATCGTCGGCCTGACGATCTCCGACTCCGCCGATTGTTCGATCCTGCGGCTCATCCTCAGCCATCCCGAGCAGGGGCGAGAGATCCTCTCGCTGAACAAGCACCCGTTCGCCGAGAACGAGCTGGTGGCCGCCGAGCTTGGCGCCACCTCCACCTCGCTCGCCGACCTGTGCCTGGCGCTGCTGCGGGCGGAGATCAACATCCACTACGCCTATCCCCTGATCGTCCAGCCCCACGGCCGTGCGGCGGTCGCCATGCACATCGACAACAATGAGCAGGCCAGCCGGGCGCTGCACGAGATGGGCATCGAGATCCTCTGCGAGGCCGACCTGTCGAACTGAGCCGACCGGCGTCTCGCGAATCGACGGTTCCAGGTGGACGGCATCCGACCACCTGGAACGTCAGCCGTCGGCGGGGCGGCGGGCCACGAACATCAGGTTGCTGGCCAGTCGGTTCACGGGCCAGAGCCGCTCCAGCACGCCGTTGCACCCCCAGACCAGGCCGTGGAGCTTCCCGTAGGCGTCCTTGACGGCCCTGGGGAACCCGTTGAGCATGGTCGGCACGATCAGCCGGCGATCCCGCGCCAGGACCTCGAATCCGGCCGCCCTGAGCATTGTGGAGGCCGAGCCGATCGTGTAAAGCCGGTCGTGCGACTCGTGGCCCAGCCGCCGCTGGATCGCCTCGGTGTAGCTGAACCGATTGGGCAGGCAGGCGACCAGGAACAGCCCGCCGGGCTTGAGGATGCGGAAGACCTCGCGAAGCGAGTTCACCTCGTCGTCGACGTGCTCCCAGACGCCGTTGCTGGTCACGACGTCGAAGGACTCGTCGGGGTGGTCGAGCCGGTAGGGGTGACGGATCACGGCGTACCGCAGTCCGCTGAAATCGTGGAACGGCTTGTAGAAGTCGGCCTCGACGTAGTCGCAGCCGTGGAGTTCGAGCGAGGTGCCGAAACGCCGGCGGTAGATGCAGGAATCGACGGCGTGGCGGCACCCCCATTCGAGGATGCGGTCGCCCGGCCTGATCCCGCGCGCCAGCCAGTCGATCACGGCCAGCCGTCGGCGGAGGGTCAGCGGCATCGAGAAATGGGCGTCGAGATAGCCCTGCTCCTCGGTATCGAGCCCGTTGGCGGCGACGTGGGCCTTCTGCGCGGACCAGAGTTCGCGGATCAGGGCGGCCTCGGCGGCGTGGTCGGCGGGAGTCGGAGACGTCCCTCGGGCCGGCCGGTGATGGGTCCCCTTCGATCCGAGAGCGGTCATCGGTCAGTCCTCGTCCTGCGCGTCTCGCGCCCTGTCTTGCCTGCTGGCGGCCGATTCGTCGGGGACTCTAACGCCAGGGGCGCGATCCGGCAAGGTGAACCGAACGGTCGCCGGCGCGCTCAACGGCCGGCCGCGGCGATCCAACCGGCCGCGCCTCGGGTCGAGATCGCCAGGACGCGGAACAGCTTGCGGACGTCCGCCGGGTCGAGCGGCCGGGGGAGCATGGCCCGGGTCATGGGCGACCTGTCGACCACCTCCTCGCGGAGCCAGGACCGGGCGACGCCCAGGATCTCGGCGTGGTCGAACGCCAGGTCCAGGCCGGCCTCGACGGGGCGCCATGCCGCCTCGGCCGCGTCGTCGCCCCCCTGGATCGCGTGCTCGCCGGCCGGGAGCACGGCGACGTGCGCCAGGGTGATCGTCCTTCCCCTCGGGTCGCGGCCGGGCCTGGCGAAGAAGCCGAGGGGCTCGACGGCGCCCGGGACGACCAGTCCGGTCTCCTCCTCCAGCTCCCGACGGGCGCCGGCCTCGGCGTCTTCCTCCATGTCGAGGAACCCGCCGGGGATCGCCCAGCGGCCTTCGAACGGCGGCTTCCCGCGGCGGATCAGGAGCGTCTGGAGCGCGTGGTCGTGCCAGGCGAAGACCACCAGGTCGGTGGTGACGGCCGGCCGGGGATACGGGTAGCAGTAGGGAGGGGATGACATGGTTCGCGGCCTTGTGCGACGATTGACGATTCGGGCGGCGCGTTCGGATGGTCCCGGTCGAGGGTAGCATGGGCGACGAGACGGTGCACGACGGCTTCTGGACGGAAATCGACCCTGAGGAATCGCGGATCGTCGCGCTGACCGACGCCCTCCGCGCCGAGGACGGCCCGGCCGACCTCGCGGGCGGCTGGCCCGAGGCCCTCTGGTCGCGGCTGGTCGACGCCGGCGCGACCCGCTGGTCGGTCGCGAGGGAGCAGGGGGGGGACGCCTGCCCGCGCCCGCTGGCGGTCCAGCGCTACGCGAGGTTGGCCGAGGCCAGCCTGACGGCCGTCTTCCTGCTCTCGCAGCACGACGCCGCCGTGCGACGGCTGGCGACGGTCGCCGAGCGGTCGAAGGCGGCCGAGTGGCTCTCTGCGATCGCCCGGGGCGAGGTGATGGCGACGGTCGGCATCTCGCAGCTCACGACCTCGCGACGACTGGGCGCGAAGGCGCTCGTCGCGACCGAAATCGGCCCCGACCGCTACCGGCTCGACGGCTCGATGCCCTGGGTGACCGGCGCCGAGCGCGCCGACGTGTTCGTCACCGGCGCCCTCCTGGAAGACGGCCGCCAGCTCCTCGTCGGCCTCCCCAGCGATCGCCCCGGCCTGACCGTCCTGCCGGCGTTCGAGCTGGCCGCGCTCCAGGCTTCGCGCACCGCCGAGGTCGTCGTGAAAGGTGTGGAGATCGCGGCGGACGACGTGCTCATGGGACCGACGCGGGAAATCTCCGCGCAGACGGGGGCCGTCGGCACGGCCGGGCTGGAAACCTCCGCGCTGGCGCTGGGACAGGCCGCCGCCGCGATCGGCGGGATGGCGTCGCTGACCGCCGACCGCGTGGACCTGATCGAGCCGGTCGAGCTGCTCCGCGAGAACTGGGGCCAGGCCTGGTCCACCCTGATGCGCTGCGCCCGGGGCGAGGGGGACGCGGCGACCGCCGCCGCGCTCCGCGCCCAGGCGAACGCCCTGGCCCTGAAATCGACGCAGGCCTTCCTGACCGCCCGGCGCGGCAGCGGCTTCCTCCGCACCGACCCCGCCCAGCGCTGGGCGCGCCAGGCCCTCTTCTTCCTGGTCTGGTCGTGCCCCTCGCCGATCGCCCAGGCCGCCATCCGCGACCTCGCCGGCCTCTGCCCGGCCTGAGCCGGTCGGGGCTGGGATCAGCCGGGGAACTTGCAGAGCGAGGCCACGTAGTCTCGGCTGCCGTCGGTGACCCAGCCGTCGAGCTGGGCGGCGTCCTTGAGCTGCTGACCCCGGCGGCGGTCGACGGACAGGAACGAGCAGGGGAGGTCCGGCAGCGAGGTCAGGTCGCCCCAGAGCTTCTCGAACTGCGCGACCGGGAGGACGTCCTCCTGGCCGTGCCCCCAGCGCTTCTTCACGTCCTTGATGGTGACGTAGGTCGGCACCCGCGCGGCCAGCGAGCGCACGGCGGCGGCGACCTTCTCGGGAGAGCGGCCCAGGTCGTCCCGCGAGAGGTGGAGCGCCTGGAGCAGGCCGTCGATGCGGACCCACGTCGTCATCGAATTGTAGTAGCGGAGGGCGAACTCCGAATCCTCGCGCGGCTGCGCCAGCCCTTCGAGCAGCCGAAGCCGCCCGCCGACCCGCGCCAGCCCGCCCCCCCGGTCGTCGATCCGCCTCGGGAGCACTTCGAAGCTCAGGGTCGATCCGGCCTCGACGACCAGGCCGAGCACGCCCGGATCGACGGACGCGCCCAGCGTGTCGATGTTGTGGACCATCAGCCACTTGAGGTTCGGATGGTCGACCAGAAGCTTCGCGAGCAGGCCGTTGCGAAGGAGGTTGGGGACCTCGTAGAAGTGCCCCGGCGGGTTGAATCGCTGGAGCGGGACGTTGTCGACGTAGTCGGCCCCTTCGCCCTGAGACCTGGCCCAGTCGAGGATCGCGCGACGGCCCGCCTCGCGGACCTTCTGCTTGTTCTCGTCGAGGGTCTCGTGCGTCGACTCTTCCCAGAGGAACGTCAGGTCGCGGGCCATCGGCACGAGCCGCTGGCCGATCGACTGGCCTCGCGAGAGGTGGACGGGACCGTCGTGACCGTAATTGCCGGTGATCGCAAGTCGGCGGGCGATGGCCTCATGCGTCAGGTAGCTGGTGGTGACCACGTGGGGGATGGTCGCGCCCAGGGCGTCCTGGACGGCCTTCGTCTTGGCGAGGTGGACCTCCAGAAAGGAGCGGTGGCGGCCCTCGAAGATCGCGAACGGGTTGATCGCCTTGACGACCCCCGCGCCGCTGGTCCAACGGCTGCCGACGCCCGCGGCCAGCGAAACGACCGCGACCTCGCCGTTTCGGATCAGCCGCTCGCCCAGCGCGACGGCCTCTTTCGGGGCGTGGTCGTGGGCGTCGATCAGGTCCGAGTCGTCGACGTCGTGGATCTGCATGTCGACCGGGAGCCGATTGCGCGCCAGGCCGATGCGGCCCCGGATCAGGTCCTCGCGGAGCGCCTCGTGCTGGACGGCGTCGAACCCGTTCGCGAGCCGAACGGCCTCGGCCTCCTGGTCCCACTTCGTCGAGGTCGAGTCGATGGCGCTGCGGGCGACGGGGAAGAGCTTGTTGATCATGGTCCGAAAGACCCGCAGCAGCTCGGGCGTCTCGTCCTGGCGGTTGGCGAAGGCGTCGACGTCGGCCTTGCGGAGCGGGTCGAGGCCCGCCGTGCCCTCGGCGATCATCCGGGGGATCTGGAGCGTGTAGTACCGCGCGGGCATAAGCGCCGAGTCGTCTTGCTGGAGCGTCGCCCAGGTCCCTCGCGGGTTGATCCGGAAGTCGTAGACGACCGGCTCCATCGCGAACGGCAGCGCGTCGTCGAGCGAGCGCTTGACCCGCCGCATGATGTCGCCGATCCGGGCCTTGAACTCCTCGTGCCGCGCGGGGTCGACCATGAAGGCCATGCCGCCGCCGGACATGCCGCCGAGCATCAGGAAGCCCCAGAAGTCGTCGCCCAGGGCCTCGCGGGCCTCGCGGATGATCCCCTCGGTGAAGGCGCTGGTGATCCAGGGGATGATCCCCTTGAGCGGCCCTTCCCAGTTCGCCGTGGTCCAGCCCCCCAGGGCCCGGACGTCGGCCTTGTCGACGGCCTCGACGACCCCCTCGAAGATCCGGAGCGCCTCGCGACGCGCCCGCCATTCGGCCTCGTCGCGGAGGAGGTACTTGGCCGTCACCATGTTCAGGATCGGCCCGACGTTCTGGGCCATGCCGCCGTGGACCAGGACCATGCTGCTCGCCAGCGACTCGGCGAACGAGAGGCCGGGCCCGGCCCCGTCGGCGGCCCGGGACTTGAGCTCGACGTCGACCAGGCGGTGCTCGGGGAGCAGGCGCCCCCGGCTGACTCCCCATTCCGGGTCCCCCTCTCCGGCGGGGACGCCCATGATGAGCTTCACGCCGGGGAAGACCCCCCCCGAATCCTGCCAGCCGCCGCCCGAGCCCCCCAGCCACTCGCCCAGGATCGCGCGGGCGACGACGACCCGGGATTCCTCCAGGTCCAGCGGGCCGACGAGGTTCGTGGTCTGGCCGGTCGCGCGCATCAGCAAGGCGATCAGCGAGGCGAGCAGGTTCGTCGAGACCGCCAGCCGCGACCCCTTGGGGATGTCGTTGACCTTGCTGACGATCTCCAGGCCGTGCCCCGGGCGGACCACCCGCGCCAGGAGGTCGGCGAGCGTGGCGGTCGTCCCTTCGAGCGACGGCGGGACCAGGCCCGAGGCGATCACCCCGGCCTTCACCAGCCCGAGATAGTCGTTGCCGAAGTTGAACAGCTCCTCCAGCGTGTCGACGTCCTTGGTGGCGTCGAGGTCGATGCTGGTGAGGCGGAGGATCGGCTCGGAGATCACGCGGAGCCGGCACTCGATGGGGGGCGTGGGGGCGTCGTCGCGGCCGTGGACGCCCAGGTCCACCGAGATGTTCAGGACCCGCGCCCCCTCGGGGAAGTCCATCCCCAGGAAGAAGATGTCCGACCAGCCGCTGTGCGAGAGGTCGAGCCGCACCGGCGTCCGCTCCATCAGGATCGGGTGCAGGCCGTCGGCCGAGTCTCGTTCGAGGAGCCTCGCGTCGAGCCGGAGCGGATGCTCGTCGACGCCCCCCACCCGGAACATCCAGCGGTTCCCCGGGCAGCTTCGGACCGACCGGCGGACCTGGTCGGCGAGCGTCTGGAACGCGATCTGGTCGTACGCCTGCGCCAGGGCGCTGCAGATCGCGCCGTTGGGCCGGTGCTCCTTGAGCACGGCCCGGAACGCGGTCACGGCCTGCTCGTAGCGACGCTCCATCAGGTCCATGTAGCCGTCGAACGGGATCAGCCCGGTACGGCGGACGGAGGCGTCCTCCTGGACGTCGTACCGATAGATCGCGTGCAGGAAGAGCGAGGCGCGGACCCGCTCGTAGAGGTTCTCGGAGCGTCGTCGGAATCGCTCCAGCTCCTCGCAGGCCTGGAGCTTCTCCGCGAGGCTCGCCCCCGCGACGAGCGAGCGGGCGGAGCGGTCGCGGATCGCGGGGTCCGAGCCGGTGATGGTCTCGATGAGGATGGAGCCGAGTGATGCCATGATCGTCCGCGATTCACGGGTGATGGGGCGGGGGAGGGGACGCGCGCCGGCGGACGGCCGTTCAACGCGACGACGAGGATGGCTCGATCCGGGCGGCCGCGTCCAGCAGGACGGCCAGGATCCGCTCGCGGTCGACGCCCGACATCGCCAGCGCGACCTGGGCCTCGATGGTCCCGAACTTGACCCCGAGGTTGAACCGCTGGCCGTGGGTCTCGAGCGCCAGGTACTTCTCGCGCCTCGCCAGTTGGTTGAGCGCCGAGGTGAGCTGGATCGCGCCGTGCTCGCGGCGGTCCTGGTTCACGGCCTCGTCCAGCAGCTCGAACACCGTGGGCGTCAGGACGTGCATCCCGAAGAAGCAGAGGTAATGCCCGGCGCGGAGGCCGGGGACGTGCAGCCGAAGCTCGGCGAGGGTGGGGTTGGGCTTCTCGAGGATCTCGTCGATCGCGTAGACGTCGGGCCGATCCGCCAGCCGACGGCCCGTCAGCGTGCCGTACTGGTGGATCAGATGCTCGCGGGTCGCCTGCACCGCCGAGACCGCGCACGACTCGGCCGTCGCCAGGTCGATGAGCTGGCGGGCGCAGCGCCGGGGGTCGGACGAGAGATACAGGTGGTCCCCCAGCAGAAGGAGGAAGGGGTCTCCGCCCACGAACTGTCGGGCGCACCAGACGGCATGGCCGTAGCCCCGGGGCTCGTCCTGTACGGCGAACGTCAGCCGCTCCTCCAGGTGCAGCAGCCGCTGGGCCTGCTCGTCGGCCCATTCGACCTCGCGGAAGGCCGTGCGGAGATTCTCCGCGTAGTTGCGGAAATGGCTCCGGTAGACCGCCTCGTCGCCGGGGGCGCTGACGACGCAGATCTCCTCGATCCCGCTCTCCAGCGCCTCCTCGGCGATGATCTGGATGACCGGCTTGGTGAGGCCGTCGCGGTCGACGATCGGCAGCATGGCTTTCTGGACCGTGTCCGACGCCGGATACTGCCGGGCGCCCCGGCCCGCGGCGGTGATGACTGCCTTCGTGATGAACACGTCCCTACCCCTTCGGCGGAAAGACCCGCTCCCCTCGAAAACCCCGACCCGCACGCCGCGCCCCGCGGAGCGTCGCAAGAGTCGCCTTCGCTCGGCGTCCTCGCGCGACCGCGCGCATCCCGGTTGCAGTCTAATCACCGCCGCGACGGCCGGGAAAGGCGGTTGCCCCCCCGCTTCCACTTCGCGGCCATCCCCCCCTTCGGCCCCCCAGAACGGATTTCGGGGAACTCGGGGACTGCCCTGTTGACTTCCTCCCCCGCGGACAATAATCTATGACTATTCCAACGCAGCACACGGCAACGCAAACACAAGCGAGGCCAGACGCTCTTGGGGATGTAGCTCAATTGGTTAGAGCACCGGCCTGTCACGCCGGAGGTTGTGGGTTCGAGCCCCATCATCCTCGCTAGTCCTTAAGGGTGGATCTTCAAGTCCACCCCACACAATCCGATCGCGATTTCTTCGCCTCCCGACTCCCAACATGGGAATATCGCGGAGGCGTTGTTGCGTTTCAGGCCTGGGCATCAAATCGGGCGTTTCGCCGGGCCTGGTCATGAAGCGCCGATGGCCGGGAGCGCCCACCTTCCGGCGGTTCGTCCGCCACCCTCGCGGCGGGATGGACGAATTGGTGCGCTCCGCACCGGAATCCTTGGATGGACCGTCGGAGATCGACGAGCCATCCAAAAAAGGAGCCTCCTCAGTCAACTCCACCGAGTTCCGGCGGAAGACCTTGGCGTACCAGGGTTCCCAGAACCCGTGGCACCCCGATCGCCGCCTCCCGACCCTTCGAGGTGGTGGTGTTAGGTGAGGAGTGTCAAAAAAAACGCGCCGCCCGTCGCCGTGTCCCGAGCTTCACGGATGAACCGCTCAGCCTCTGGAAACGGCGACGTGCTTCGGCGCGTCGGTCGGCCCCCCGTGGGGACGGGGGGCGCGGTCGGTTGAGGATCAGGCCTTGCCAGGACGGCGGCCGACGCCGACGGACTGGATGAGGGCCTGACGTCCGGCGAACGGTGAGGGCTTCGTGAGCGGGGCCTTGCCGTTCAACTGGACGCGGGCCGGGCCCGAGCGGTTGGGCCTGCGGGGCGGGTGGGCCACCACCACGCCGTCGTGCCGCTCCTGCCAGCCGGTGTAGGCCGAGGCCGGGATGACGAAGGTGACGAAGTCGCAGACCTCTTCGGGGGGCGGAACTTCGAAGAGTCCGCCGCCGTGGAAGTCGTGGTTCTGCCCGCCGTCCAGCGCCATGACGTCGTAGGTGCGGGGGTCGGTGCGCTGGTGGGAGTAGCCGATGTCGTTGCCGAAGCCGCCGAGGACGATTTCGCGGATGCCGTCGTCGCCGGCGTCGAGGACGTTGTCGCCGTTGCCGCCGTCGACCTGGTCGTCGCCTAAGCCGCCGTAGATGACGTCGGCGCCGTCGTTCGGCAGGCTCGGGTCGCGCGGGGCGTGGACGACGTTGGCGGTCTCGGGAGTCCCGCCGAGGATGACGTCGTCGCCGTCGCCGCCGTAGAGGAGGTCGTTTCCGAAGCCGCCCCAGATCACGTCATTGCCGGCGAGGCCCCAGGCGACGTCGGCGCCGTTCCCGGCGTCGATGAAGTCGTCGCCGTCGCCGCCGACCAGGAAGTCGTCGCCGTCGCCGCCGGACAGGGAATCGTTACCGACCGAGCCCCAGATCTGATCGCTGCCGGAGCCGCCGAGGAGCGTGTCGTCGCCCGCGTCGCCGACGAGCACGTCGTCGTCGTCGCCGCCTTCGATGTAGTCGTTGCCGTCGGTCGTGGGATCGCCGGGTTCACCGTCGTCGAGGCCGCCGCAGAGGCGGTCGCGACCGGCTCCGCCGTAGATGAAGTCGGCGCCGAGGCCGCCGTGGACCACGTCGTCGCCCGCGCCGGCCCAGATGCGGTCGTCGCCCTCGCCGCCCAGGATGACGTCGTCGCCGTCCTGACCCATCACGAGGTCGGCGCCGGTCCCGGCGTCGATCGTGTCGTTACCGGCTCCCCCGCGGATGACGTCGTCGCCGGCCGATCCCCAGATCCGATCGTCGCCGTCGCCGCCGTCGATCTGGTCCGCGCCGTCTCCGCCGTCGATCTGGTCGTTCCCCGCATCGCCGGAGATGATGTCGTCGCCCTCTTGGCCGGCGATGAGGTCGTCGCCGTCACCGCCGGAGATCCGATCGGCGCCGAGCCCCCCCTCGATCCGGTCGTCGCCGATTCCTCCTTCGAGAACGTCGTCGCCGGGTCCGCCATAGATCTGGTCGGCGTCTTCATCGCCGAAGATCGTGTCGTCGCCGTCTCCGCCGTCGATCACGTCGGCCCCCGCGCCGCCGGAGATCCGGTCGTCGCCGGCGCCGCCGAGGATGACGTCGATGTCGTCCTCACCGAAGGCGAGTCCTTGATACGAGAGGACGCCGATCAGGTCGTCGCCGTCGCCGCCGAAGATGACGTCATACCCCGCATCGCCGTTGAGCGTGTCGTCACCGGCGCCGCCGTCGATGTAGTCGTTCCCCTGGCCAGCCCCGATCTTGTAGATGACGGTCGACCCACAGTCGGAGTCGGCGTCGCCGAGGATCACGTCGTCGCCGTCGCCGCCGGAGAGCTTGTCATCGCCGGCGCCGCCGAGGATCACGTCGGAGCCGATCCCACCCTCGATGACGTCGTGGCCGTCGTTGCCGGCCAGCCGGTCGCGGCCCGCCCCGCCGTCGATGTAGTCGTTCCCGCCGGCTCCCCAGATCGAGTCGTTGCCGAGACCGCCGAGGAGAACGTCGACGCCGTCGTTGCCGCAGATCGAGTCGTTGCCGGCGCCGCCGTCGATGAACAACGGGCAGTCGCCGCCGGCCCCTTCGAGCCGGTCGTTGCCGGCCTCGCCGAAGAGCCTGCCATTGGCGCGGACGAAGTCGTCCCCGTCGCCGGCGTAGACGATGAGGCCGATCTCCTCCTCGACTCCCATCGACGCCTGGATCGAGTCGTCGCCCTGGCCGGCGTTGATCGTGAGGACGTCGTCGCCGGGCTGGAGCGGGCAGTTCGCCGAGCTGTTGGAGATGACGACCCGGGCGTTCTGCGATTGCTGGACGTCCACGACGCCCGCGCTCGGCGACGTGACGCCGATGACGTCGCCGAGGCTCGTGCCGCCGACGACGACGAGGTCGCGGACGGCGTCGGCGCCGAGGTCGACGTTGACCCGCCGCAGATCGGTGTCGCGGAGGTCGCCCACGACGAACGAATCGGAGGCGTTCGAGCCGGTCACGTCGAGCTGCTCGACCGCGCCGATGTCCAGCGCGAAGAGTCCGAGGTTCGTGCGCCGGAAGAGGACGCGGGTGCCGTTCGCCTGGACCAGGAAGTCATTTCCGGCCGCCGGGGCGCCGAAGACTCGGACCACGTCGTTCCCGCCGCCGCCTTCGATCACGTCGCTGCCGTCGCCGTTGTTCCAGACGAAGCGGTCGGAGCCGGCACCGCCGAACATCTGGTCGGAGCCGCGTCCGCCGGTCAGGACGTCGTTGCCGGGTCCGCCCTCGATCCGGTCGTTCCCGTCGCCGCCGGTCAGGGTGTCGTCGCCCATTCCGCCACGAATCTCGGCGGCGGTCGTCGACCCGCTCAGGGTGACCACGTCGTTGCCGTCGCCTGCATCGACGTAGACGAAGAGGCCGGCGATGGCGAGCCCGAGGGTCACGGCGTCGTTCCCGCCCCTGGTCTCGACCTCCAGCCGTTCGATCCCGCCCGCGAGGGTGACGGGCATGCCGTCGATGGTGACGACGTTTCCGGCCGAGGTCACCTGGGTCGGCCCATCGCCGCCGACGAGCCTCACCGTGTCGAAGCCGAGCGCGCCGTCGGCCGTCAGGCCGCCCCGATAGCCGTTGAAGCTGACCGTCGGAATCGTGTCGACGGTCGTGACGCGCCCGCTGCCGGTGATCGGCCCGGTCACCTCGAATCGCTCGTCCCCCGCCGTGCCGACGACGGCCAGGGCCGCCGTCCCGAAACCGACCATCGCGATCGAGGCGACCCCGCTGTAGGTGACGGTCGGGGCGGAGGTCTCGGCGATGGTCCCCAGCGCCAGATTGAGGGTCGTGGCCAGGCCCACGCGGGAGGTGTACGTCAGGTGGTCCGCGTCGGCCGGCGGCCCGCCGTCGACGGTGATCGAGGTCAATCCCGTCGGCGTGGACGCGTTCTGGAGCGCGACGGCGTCGGTCCCTCCGAGCGCCTGGATGTTGAGGTTCGCCTTGTTGGCGAAGGTGATCGACTCGAAGCCGTTCACCGCCACACGCCCCCAGTTGGAGTTCATGAGGCTGGCGGTGTAGGTGATCGCGTCGTCGCCGTTCGTGCCGTAGACGGTGAGAGTCGCGGCCGGGATGAAAGCGAAGAGAGGTTCCAGGTTCGCGAAAGCGATCCGCATCAGGGCGTCGTCGAACACGTCCTCATAGGCCAGCCGGCCCTGATCCGGGTTGGGGCCGGGGGTGTAGATCAGTTCGTCGACGGACGTCGCCGGCGAGCCCGACATGGTCAGGCTGTCCGAGCCGGCTCCGCCGTCATACGTGATCGGAATGAAGATCAGGTCCGTGGAGGCGTCGATGGAGAGGCTGTCGTCGCCCCCCCTGGCGTCGAAGAGGATCGCGGCCACGTCTTCGAGGAGCAGCGGGACGATGGAAACCCCCGCGACCGTCCCGGTGACGCGGACGTCGGCGTCGGCGGGGTTCGAAGCCGTGAACGAATCGGCGGCGCCGGAGCCGACGACCGAAACGTCGACCAGGTCGGTCAGCCGAACGCCCCCGTCGGACTCGAATCCCTCAAGATTGAAGGTCGTCGCCCCGACGATGATCACGTTGTTCGACGGGGTGTACGTGGCGGACGCGGCCCCCTTGCCGTCGACGACCAGACTGTCGGTGCCGGATCCGCCCCGGACGGTGACGACGGTGTTCAGGTCGCCGTCCAGGACGAGCCGATCGTCGCCCGCGGCCGCGTCGATCACCAGCGGCTTCGTCAGGTCGATCAGGTACGAATACGACGTCCCCGTCGTCCCCGGGATCGTGATCGGGGTGGTGTAGTCGTCGTTGAAGAAGGGCTGGACCACGACCTGGCCCATCGACGGGCCGATCTTCGTGATCGTGATGATGTCGTGCGCGGCGCTGCCGGTGACGTACTCCATCGCGGAGGCGCCCACCTCCGGGTCCGCCGCCAAATGGTCGTACGGGTTCGGCGTCGTGTTCAGGACGGCGGGGTCCGTGTTCCCGTCGCCCCGGATCATCGGGAGTCGGGAGATGACGTTGGAGTCCTCACGATTCCTGAGGTAGGACATCACCTCGGACTTGCTGTAGAGGTCCCAAAGGGGGCCGTCGACGCCGAGGCCCGGCGGCGGCGGATCGCTCGAGTCCTGGCGGTAGACGTGCCGGAACCCGAGCAGGTGCCCCGCCTCGTGGACGATGACGTCTCCAAGCCGCTCGGCCGAGAGGTCGTCGTCGCGAAGCAGCGTGAACGCCGAGCCCTCGTGTTGATTCGTACTGCCGATGTCCAGGCTGTTGGCGATCCCGCCGTAGCCGTTATCGGGGAATCGCTGCGGATTCGTCGTGTCGTCGTCGGTCGTGCCGCCGATCAGGGCCTGGACGATGAACATGTAACTGTCGTTGTGCTTGGACGTGGCGTTGTTGGCGGCCAGCGTCCGCGAGACGTCGTCGAGGTTGGCCGCCGCCCGGACCTCATTTCCCTCGATCATCGTCGTGGCGGACGTCAGTTCCACCACGGTCACGTCGAAGGGCGCCAGCATCTGACGCACGTGCACGCTGATCGCGGCCCGGAAACTCGCCGCGTCGGTGCCGTAGAGGGTGTCGAACGCGGTGAGCTGCACCGAGGCGCCGGAATCGAAGGTGCCGTCCGGCCCGTCGAGCTGCGGCCCGTTGATGTTCACGCCGCCGGCGACGTCGTGGCTGTTGATCTGGCCGGCGTCGATCCCGTCGAGTACGCCGCTGGGGAACAGGTCCCCATAATCGAGATACAACATGCTCGTCAGAAGTCGCCTGGCTTCCAGCGACTCCACCGTCGCGAGGGTCAGGCCGAAGGCTCCCGCGCGTCGACCGCCGCGAGCCGCGCGATTCCGAGCCGCACTCCGCCTGCGCCCTCCCTCGGAAATCGGTCGAGATCCGGACACCTTGATCCCGCGAGATCCCCCCGAGCCGACCTCGGCCCCGGAGATCCCTCCGACCATCGGGACGACGAATAGATCGAGGGACTCGATTTCGACGCGCTTGATCGTCGCCGAGGAACGACGATCCTCTCCCAACTCGGCCCGCTTTCGACGCCATGATCCAGCCATGCGTGGTCTCCTCCAGATGAGTATTCGAGGCCGGTGCACCAGGCTTGACGCCCTCGAATTCAGGTGCCAAGAGCTGCAACGGACCGGGAAGGCGAATCGATTGCGGAACATGCGGGACTTACGAAGTCTGAATAGGGATCTAGCACCCGCGCGACACCGGATATTTAGGATTACTGGGGTATTGAGTCATGTCAATATTCCTCTCGACGATTCCTGTGTTTTATATTTCATAGAACCCTCTTTCGTTACACTGAAACACTCGCTTTCGGGGTCACCCGTCTGGCGTCGTATCGATACGGGGCCAACCGAAAGGCCTTTCGAGGCCAAACCCCACCATCCCAGGGAGGTGGTCGATCTCATTTCACATCGAGACGACCTCCAAACGCACGAACTCGGACATGTCCGGTCACGGCCTGGGCGAGCCGTCCCGAGTGGGCCGGCCCGCGGGCAGGGGCGAGACGATGAGATCCGATCGCACCCTCGATCTCGCCGGGTAGTCGATCGTGATTCCGCGGGGCTGAGGGGCCGTGGAGGCTTACAAGATGGTGCCGGGGCGACGGGCTGCAGGGGCCGACGTCGTGGAGAACCGTCCTCAGACTTTCCGGGTGATCTTGAAGTGGAGGGGCCCGGGCAGCGATAATTGAACCTTCGTCAGAACGAGCGCGACGTGCGGAGACGACGCGGCCCTATCGCAGCCAGCGGGTCGGCTGAAGTCCAGATCAAGGACCGGCCGACGCGGGAGGATTCAAGCCAGAGATGTACGTACCAGCGAAGCTGTTCTTCACCAAGGGAGTCGGTACTCACCGCGAAAAATTGACCAGCTTCGAGCTGGCGCTTCGGGACGCCCAGATCGCCTGCTACAACCTGGTGAGGGTCTCCAGCATCTTCCCGCCGCGCTGCGAAGAAGTCACGATCGAGGAGGGGCTCAAGGAACTGAGTCCCGGCCAGATCGTCCACGTGGTCATCAGCGAGTGCGCCTCGGCCGAGCCTAATCGTCTGGTGGCGTCGAGCGTCGGGGTCGCCATCCCGCGCGACCGCGATCAGTTCGGCTACCTGTCCGAGCACCACGCCTACGGGCAGACCGCCAAGACGGCCGCCGATTACGCCGAGGACCTCGCCGCCGAAATGCTGGCGACGATCCTGGGAGTCGAGTTCAACCCGAACAGCTCGTGGGACGAGAAGCGGGAACTCTGGAAGATCGCCGACGTCATCTACAAGACGAAGGAAGTCACCCAGACCGCCGTCGGCCACAAGGACGGCCTCTGGACGACCGTGATCGCGGCCGCCGTCCTCCTCCCCTGAGTCGGCCCCGCCGTTCTTCTTGGATTCGGACTCTCGACCCCGCGCAGGCCCCATCGCCGTGATCAAAACGCGGGTCGTCGCCGTGGCTCCCAGGGAGCCCGATCCTGAAGTGCTATCCGAGGCCGCCGCCGTCCTTCTCGGCGGCGGCCTCGTCGCGTTCGCGACCGAGACGGTCTACGGCCTCGGCGCCGTCGCCACCGACGCCGACGCCGTCCTGGGGATCTTCCGCGCCAAGGGCCGGCCCTCGAACAACCCCTTGATCGTCCACGTGGCCGACATCGCCCAGGCTCGCGGGTTCGCGCTCGATTGGGACGACCGGGCGGAAGTCCTGGCCCGACGCTTTTGGCCCGGACCTCTGACCCTCGTCCTCCCTCGGACCGAGGCGATCCCCGACATCGTCGCGGGGGGCGGCCCGACCGTGGGACTTCGCGTCCCCGCGCCGACGGTCGCGCGCCGGCTGATCGAGTGCGTCGGGCTCCCCCTGGCCGCACCGAGCGCCAACCGATCGAATCGGATCTCGCCGACCCGCGCGGAGCATGTCCTGGCCGACCTGGACGGGCGGGTCCACTTGATCCTCGACAGCGGCCCGACGACCCTGGGCCTGGAATCCACGGTCCTCGACCTGGCCAGCGACCCGCCCGCCATCCTTCGACCCGGCCCGATCGGCCGCGAGACGCTTTCCGCAGCCCTGCAAACGTCGATCGCCGCCCCGCGACGAGCCTTGCGCGAGCAGGAGTCGGGACCGTTGCCGAGCCCTGGCCAGCTCTCCGTCCACTACGCGCCACGGACCCATGCGATCCGGGTCGAGTCGCCGGAAGCATTGGCCCGCATCGACTGGCCCGCTCGCGCGGGACTGCTGGCGTTCGTACCGATCGCGGTCGGAGCGACTCCCGAGGGGGTGGAGCGGCGGATTCTCGCCGAGCCCGAGTCCGCGGCGAGGGGGTTCTACGACGCCCTTCACGAACTCGACGACCGGCGACTCGACCTGATCGTCACGGTCGAGCCGCCGGCCGGGGAAGAGTGGGACGCGGTCCGCGACCGGCTGTCGCGGGCGACGCTCCCTTATTAGAGGAACAGCCGGCGCTGGCCTTCCAGGATGTCGTCCATCACGTCTCGCTGGGGTTCGGCCATTCCGAGGTGGCGATAGGCGGCCGAGGTCGCCACGCGCCCGCGAGGGGTCCGCACGACGAACTCGCGACGGAGGAGGAAGGGCTCGACCTCGTCGCGGATGGTGTCGACCGACAGCGTCATCGTCGCGGCGAGGGCCTCGGCGCCGGTCGGCCCCCCCTTGAAGACGCGGATCAGGGTGTCGAGGTAGCGGCGGTCCTGCTTGTCCATCCCCTCGGAGTCGATCTCCTGCATGTCGAGAGCGTCGCGGGCGACGGTCAGGTCGATGGAGCCGTCGGCGCGTGCTATGGCGTAGTCGCGCACCCAGCGGAGCCGGGCGTTGGCGATCCGGGGGGTGCCCCGGCTGCGTTCCGCCAGCTCCCAGGCCGCGTCCTCGCTGATCGTCGCGCGCATCTTGGCGGCGTTGATGGTGATGATCCGGGCGAGGTCGTCGGGGTCGTAGAATTCGAGATGCTCGTGCATGTGGAACCGCTCGCGGAGCGGGGCCGAGAGCATGCCGCTGCGAGTCGTCGCGCCGATGATCGTGAACCGCTTCAGGGGCAGGTTGATCGTCCGGGCCGCCATCCCCTCGCCCAGGACGACGTCGACGCGGAAATCCTCCATCACGGGGTAGATGAACTCCTCGACCGCGCGGGGCAGACGATGGATCTCGTCGATGAAGAGGATGGAGCCCTCGGCCGCGTTGGTCAGGTACGGCATCACGTCCATCTTCTTGTCGAGGGACGCGCCGCTGGTCAGGTTCAGCTCGACGCCCAGCTCATTGTGGAGCACGCCGGCGAACGTCGTCTTGCCCAGCCCGGGGGGGCCGTCGAAGAGAATGTGGGGCAAGGGCTCGCCGCGCTTCTTGGCGGCGGCCAGCGCGATGGAGAGCCGTTCGGCCACGGCGCGCTGGCCGATGATCTCGGAGAGCCGCTGAGGGCGCAGCTTCTCCTCGACCGCGTCGACCGGCAGGGCCGCCGCCGGGCCGGCGGCCGTCGTGTCCGCCTCGGGCCTGGGCTCGCGGTCGTCGCCCGACTTCCCCTTGATCTTCACTTCTCTCGCCATGGCGTGGTCCCTCTCACCGCCTGGGGCGGGGCCGGAGGCCGGCTCAATCCTTGTCCTGCTGGTAGATCGCTTCGATCATATCGGGCACCGACTTGAACTTCTTCTTCCCCGCGAGCGCCCGGTCGATGGCGGCGCGGGCCTGCATCTCCGAATGCCCCACCGAGAGGAGCAGGGCGTAGACGTCGCTCACCACGTCGGGCGCGGCGTTCTCGGCCTTGCCGTTGGTCGGGGCCGGGGGCGCGGCCTTGCCGTCGGGTCCCACGATCAGGGCGTAGATGCCCACCTTCCGGCGGAGCTTGGCGACGATCCGCTCGGCCATCGCCTCGCCGATGCCCGGGAAGGTGGCCAGCATCTTCACGTCCTGCTCCTGGATCGTTCGGGCGATCTCGCGCACCGGCCGGACCATCGCCCGAAGCGCCTTGCGCACCCCCACGCCGTCCACCGAGCAGAAGGTGTCGAAGAACTCGCGATCGACCGTCGACAGGAAGCCGATCAGCCGGGGGTTCATCCGCCCCCCCATCGCCTGGCCTTCGATGAAGAACGTGGTGTGGAGCGTGATCGCCTCCCCCACCTTCCCTTGCACCTGCCTCCGCGTGTGCTCGGGGATCAGGACCTCCAGCTCGAACGGGTCGACCGCCAGGGTCAGACTCTCTTCGGCCACCGCGCGGAGAACGCCTTGAATCTGAGTGATCACCAGAGCCCCTCGCCCCTGACATCGCCTGTGTGTTTTTGTTCAGTAATTGTAGTCGACGCCCGCCGCGCGGGCAAGACAGTATTTCCCAAGCTTCCCCCGGCTGGCGGCGCCATCCCGAGGGGCGCCGTCGACCTGATCGATTGTGGCGATCGCGGAGTGGTTCGGGAAGCGCGATCGACGCCGCGCCCGTCCTCCGTCCGGGGCTTCGATCGTCGAGACGACCGCGGCGCATCGAAGTGGATTCGACGACGATCGCGGACCCGCCGCAGCTCGCCGTCTCGGCCGACTCGGGGGTGGCGGAGTGTCCGGGCTCCGCGTCGTCGTGGTCCCTCCAGGCGACCGACGAGGCGCGCCGGCTTCAGGTCGACCGACCGAAGGGCGCCGCCTCGCGTGGGCCTTCGCTCGACCGATGCGGCGCTCGTCGCTCTCGCGATCGCGCGTCGCCCAGGACCTCGGCGGTCGTCCCACGTCGGCTCCAGATGATGAGCCGCGCGACCCGCGCTGAGGACTCCGAAGACCACCGGCGTCGGGGCGACCCGGGGCGCGCGACGGCGCGTCGCGAACCGACGATCGCGCGCCCCTCGCGCTCGTCGCGTCGTCACATGGCAGGGCCGGACCATCATCGATACGAGTCCTCTCGACCCCCGGACGCGCGCCCGTCGTCGCTCCGGCGCGGCTCCGAGCGCCCCTCTCCTCGACGCTCCCCTCCGGGACCTCGCCCGGCGCTCGATGTCGGCCGATCAGCGCGCGGGCCCGCTGCGCGCGTTCGACGCAGACCCAGTGTTTCATGCGGGGAAACGCTTACGAATCGTCGTGTCTAAATACGTACATAACCATCACGGATACCGTGCAAGAGGACCAGACTACGCTGATGCGAAGGCCGAGGCAGGCCGAAAAACCCGAAAATTCCCGGAAAAAACGGCGGTTTCCGCTGATCTTCCCCTTCCACTCGGTCGAGGATTTGGTAGTAATTGGCGCAGGGACCGATCAATGAGAGAAGGTCCGTCACGAGAACATGTCTGACGACGAGGTGCCCCGATGGCCACGAAGAAAGCGACACCCAAGAGCAGCGCCCCCAAGGCCGCCCCCAAGAAGGCCGCCGCTCCGAAGGCGGTCGAGAAGGCCGAGAAGGCCATGGCCCCCAAGGCCGCCCCCAAGAAGGCCGCCGCCCCCGCCGCGAAGGCCGCCGCGCCGAAGGCCGCCGCCCCCGCCGCCAAGGCCGCCGCGCCGAAGAAGGCCGCCCCCAAGAAGGCGCCCGCCATCAAGCTGACCGACTCCCAGGCGAACCTCCTGAAGGAGATCAGCGGCGCCAGCGAGGCCGGCCTCACCGCGACCAAGAAGCTTCAGAAGCAGCTCGACGGCCTCCAGGCCAAGAAGCTGATCAAGAAGGGCAAGAAGGAAGGCGACTTCTTCAAGTACCACGTCACGAAGATCGGCGCGAAGCACCTCGCCTCCGGGACCGCCTCGGGCGCCTCGGCCTGAACGAAGGCCGCGCGCGAAGCGACGTGAACGGGCCGAGTCCGCATCCGAGACGGGCTACGGCCCTTTTTGCTGCGCGGCGATCGTCGGCCGTCCCGGCGGCGCGGCAAGGCCTGCGCAAGCCGCTCTTGGCGGGACGACCGATCCCCGCTATGATCCCCGCGCCTCGCCGCCTCGCGCGGCCCCGGGCGCGCCTTCGGGCTCGACGCCGGGTCGAGCGCGTCACCGACTCCCGACCTTCGCCGAAGGATGGTCTCCGATCATGGACGATCGAGCTTACTGGAACGTCGCGACGCGACGCGCGGCGGCCTGCTGGGTCCTCGCCCTGGCCGCGTGCGCCTCGGGCTGCACCACGTACGTGGGCACCACCGCGCGGAGCTTCCTCGGCCACGTCCGCAACAACCCCGACCCCAACGTCCGCTACATCGCCTACACCAAGCTGGCCTCCAAGGACGCCTACGAGACCGACGAGCAGCGCAGCGAGGCCGTGGCGACGCTGATCGAGAAATACGAAAAGGGACGCGAGCCCCTCGCCATCCGCGCCATCATCTGCCGCACCCTGGGCGAGCTGGGCGACCCGGCCGCGCGCGGCGTTCTCCTCAAGGCCGTGCATCACCAGGAGCCGGTCGTGAAGATCGAGGCCTGCCGCGCCCTGGGCAAAGTGGGACTGCCCGAGGACGCGACGGTCCTGGCCCAGACGATGACGCTCGACAACCTGGAAGACGCGAGGATCGCCGCCATCGAGGGCCTGGCCGACCTCAAGACCGAGGACCCGCGGATCCTCAAGCTCCTGCTGGACGCGATGGAGCACGACGACCCGGCCATCCGCCTGGCCTCGCTCAACGCCCTTCGCAAGATCATCGGCAAGGACCTGGGGACCGACATCGCCGCCTGGCGGGCCGAGATGGAGCCGAGGCTCGCCGCCACGCCGTCCGACCTGGCCGCCCCGAGCACGGGGACGTCCGCGGCCGACGACGCCGCGTCCAGGACCTCCGCGGCTCGGACCTCGCCGTCGCCCCCGCGTTGACGGCCGTCCGGTTCGTCTGGGATGGTCTCGCACGGGGCCGTTTCGGCATAATCGAAAGTCGACGCGAACCTCCTCTCGACCTCGGTCGTCGAGAGACGGGCGCACGCGGCCGACTCGTCGCGAGGCGACGCCCGGCGGCCCCTTCGCGCGTCGGCTTCCGAGAGGCGAAATGGACAGTCATACGCTCGATCTTCTAGGGGTCTCCAAGGTCCGCGCGCTGGTCGCCGCAAGGGCCGCGTGCTCGCTGGGCAAGGAAGCGGCGAGGAACCTGGAGCCGTCCGTCGACTTCCGGGAGATCCACGCCCGACTCGCCGTCGTCTCCGAGATGGTCGAGGCGCTCCGCTCGGGACTTCGCCCCCCGCTGGGCGGGCTGCACGACATCCGACCGCTGGTGCGCCGGGCCCAGGTCGGCGCGATGCTCGAAGCCGAGGAGCTGGCCGAGGCGGCCGAGACCCTCCGTTCGATCAGCGGGCTCGCGACCTGGCTCGAACGCATGGGGGAGCACTTCCCCCGGCTCGGCGGCATGCGCGCCGAGGTCGGCCAGTTCTCGGCCGCGAGCACCGCCATCGAGGGCTGCCTGGACAACCGCGCCAAGGTGATGGACACCGCGAGCCGACGGCTCTCCGCCATCCGCAACGAGATGGGGG
Source organism: Planctomyces sp. SH-PL62 (assembly GCF_001610895.1). NCBI lineage: Bacteria > Pseudomonadati > Planctomycetota > Planctomycetia > Planctomycetales > Planctomycetaceae > Planctomyces > Planctomyces sp. SH-PL62. The sequence continues at coordinate 1,585,298 of NZ_CP011273.1, forward strand.
AAGTCGAGGCGAAGATCCAGGAGAAGCTCCGCTCGATGCTCCGATCACCGGAGATCAAACGGGCGCTTCGCTATTCGAATTTCTCGATGGTCGGCCATCACTACGTCCTCCCGGTCGCCAAGGAGCATCGCGGGGAGATCGCCGGCTCGGTCCAGCGCACCAGCTCCACGAACGAGACGGTCTACATCGAGCCGACCGCCATCGCCGAGAAGTCGGCGCAGCTCTCCTACCTCCGCGCCCGCGAGACCAAGGAGATCCGTCGTATCCTCCGCTGGCTGAGCGCCCAGCTCGGACTCGTCGCCGGCCCGTTGCTCTCCACCCTGGAGGTCATGGCGGAGCTCGACCTGATCTACGCCAAGGCGCGGTACAGCGTCGACTACCAGATGCGAGCCCCCGAGATCAACGAGGAGCGTCGACTCGTGCTGAGGCGGGCGCGACACCCGCTGCTGGAGGCGATCCTCCGTCGCGACCCGGCCTTGCTGCTGGAGGAGCCGACCACCGCGCCCGCGCCGCAGGAGGGAGAGCCGTCGGCGGTCGTACCTTCCCCGCCGCCCCCGCCCGAGCGTGAACGCGAGGTCGTCCCCATCGACGTGCATCTGGGCCTTCGATTTCAGATGCTGGTCATCACCGGCCCGAATACCGGGGGCAAGACAGTTGCGCTCAAGACGGTCGGCCTGCTGGCGATCATGGCGCAGATGGGGCTGCACATCCCCGTCGCCGAGGGGACCCAGGTCCCGGTCTTCGACGAGGTGCTGGCGGACATCGGCGACGAGCAAAGCCTGGAGCAGTCGCTCTCGACCTTCTCGTCGCACGTCAGGAGGATCTCAGAGATCCTCGGCAAGGCCTCTGAGCGATCGCTGGTGATGCTTGACGAGATGGGGGCGGGGACCGACCCGGCGGAAGGCGCGGCGCTCGGCAGGGCCATCCTGGACGAGCTGGATTCGATCGGCGGGCTGGCGATGGTCACGACCCATATCGGCGACCTGAAGACCTACGCCCTGACCAACCCTCGGGCCGAGAACGCGGCGGTCGAATTCGACGTCGAGACCCTCCAGCCCCGCTACCACGTCCACATCGGCGACGTCGGGCAGTCGAACGCGCTGAAGATCGCCCGACGACTCAGCATGCCCGAGCATCTGGTCTCCCGCGCCGAGCGATACCTGGATCAGGCGCAAGGGTCGACGGTCCCCGAGTGGGACCTGATCGCCAGGATGAAGCGCGAGGCCGAGGCGGCGCGGCAGGAGGCCATCGCGGCCCAGGCCGAGGCCGAGCGGGCGCGCGACGCCCTCACCGAGCGGCTCCAGTCGCTCCAGCTCGAAGGCCGCCGCGAGGAGGACCTCGCCGAGGCTCGGGCCCGGCTCCAGCCCGGCGACAAGGTGGTGGTCCCGAAGATGGGCTACGATCGCCCCGGCCGGATCGTGAAGATCGACCCCCGCAAGCGGATGGCCACCGTCGCGATCGGCCACATGAACTGGAACGTCGCGATCGACGAGCTGCTGCCGCAAGACGTCGCGGCCCCCGTCGGGTCGGGCAAGGCCGCGCGGCCCAAGGGGACCCGGCTGGAAGACTTCGAGGGCTGACCGCTCGGGCGATCGGCCCTGGTCCCCGCACCTCCCGCGCCCTGCCGCGGGGCCTCCCCCGGCGTGGGGAAAGCCCCGGTGCGGCGGTCTGCATCACTTGCCCAGCTGGGCCGGGGCGGACTTCGGCGCCTTGAGGAAGAGGACGCCGAGCGGGGGGACCTTCAGGGAGATGTGGAACGGCCGGCCCGCGTGGGGCTCGCGGACGGCTTCGACTCCCCCCTGGTTGCCGACGTTCGAGCCGCCGTAGATCTCCGAGTCGGAGTTGAAGATCTCGCTGTAGAAGCCGCCGGTCGGAACGCCCACGCGGTAGTCGTGACGGACGATCGGCGTGAAGTTGCAGACCACGACGATCGCTTCCTCGGGGTCCTTGCCCCGGCGGAGGAACGCGATGACGCTGTTCTCCCAGTCGTGGAGTTCCAGCCACTCGTAGCCCTGCCAGTCGAAGTCGATCTGGTGCAGGGCGGTCTCGCTGCAGTAGAGGGCGTTCAGGTCGGTGACCATCTGCGCGACCCCCTGGTGGTCCTTCCACTGGAGGAGGTGCCAGTCGATGCTCTCGTCGTGGTTCCACTCGCGCCACTGGGCGATCTCGTCGCCCATGAACAGGAGCTTCTTGCCCGGGTGGCCGTACATGTAGCCGTAGAGGAGGCGAAGGTTGGCGAACTTCTGCCAGAGGTCGCCGGGCATCTTGTCAAGGATCGACTTCTTGCCGTGGACGACCTCGTCATGGGAGAGGGGGAGGACGAAGTTCTCGGTGAAGGCGTAGATCATGCTGAAGGTGAGCGCCCCGTGCTCGTACTTGCGGTGGACGGGGTCCTTCGCCATGTAGCGGAGGGTGTCGTTCATCCAGCCCATGTTCCACTTGAGGCTGAAGCCCAGGCCCCCCAGGTAGGTGGGGCGGGAGACGCCCGACCAGCTCGTCGATTCCTCGGCGATGGTCAGGATGCCGGGGTGCTCGCGGTGGCAGATTTCGTTGAGGGTCTTGAGGAAGTCGATGGCTTCGAGGTTCTCGTTGCCGCCGAAGATGTTGGGGACCCACTCGCCGGCGTTGCGGGAGTAGTCGAGGTAGAGCATGGAGGCCACGGCGTCGACGCGGAGGCCGTCGATGTGGTAGCGGTCGAGCCAGAAGAGGGCGTTCCCCAGGAGGAAGTTGCGGACCTCGGGGCGGCCGTAGTTGAAGATCTTGGTGCCCCAGTCGCGATGCTCGCCGAGGCGGGGGTCGGCGTGCTCGTAGAGATGGGTGCCGTCGAAGTAGCCCAGTCCGTGAAGGTCGGTGGGGAAGTGGGCGGGGACCCAGTCCAGGATGACGCCGTAGCCGTGCTGGTGCAGGCGGTCGACGAAGTGGGCGAAGTCGTCGGGCGTGCCGTGGCGGGCCGTCGGCGCGAAGTAGCCGACGGGCTGATAGCCCCAGCTCCCATCGAAGGGGTGCTCGGTGATCGGCAGCAGCTCGACGTGGGTGAAATGGGTCTTGTCGAGGTACTCGACCAGCTGCTCGGCCAGCTCGCGGTAGCTGAGGAAGCCGTTCTCCTTCTCGGCCGCCCGCTTCCAGGAGCCGAGGTGCAGCTCGTAGAAGGCCATCGGCTTGTCGAGGGCCTGGCGCTCGGCGCGGCGGGCCATCCATTCCCCGTCGCCCCAGGAGAGGCGATCGATGTCCCAGACGACCGAAGCCGTCTTGGGGCGGACCTCGGAGGCGAGGCCGTAGGGGTCGGCCTTCTGGACGGTGTAGCCGTGGTTGCGGCTCTTGATCTCGAACTTGTAGACCTCGCCCTGGCCGAGGTCCGGGATGAAGAGTTCCCAGATGCCGGTCGCGCCCCGACTGCGCATCGGGTGGCGGCGGCCGTCCCAGTGGTTGAAGTTGCCGACGACGCTGACGCGCTGGGCGTTCGGCGCCCAGACGCCGAAGAGGACGCCGCGGAAGCCCTGATGGGTGATCAGGTGCGCGCCCAGCTTCTCATAGTTGTGGAGGTGCGTCCCCTCGCCGAGCAGGTGGAGGTCGAAGTCGGTCAGGATCGGATCGAAGGCGTAGGGGTCGACCGACTCCCACGAATGGCCTTCGTGGTTCTCGATCCGGAGCCGGTAGGGGAACGGTCCCGTTCGGCCGGGGAAGACGGCCTCGAAGAACCCGTCGGCGTGGGTCTTCTCCATCGGGATGAGCTTGCCCGGCTCGCCCCGAGAGATGTCGACGACGCCGGCCTTGCGGGCTTCCGGCAGGAACGCGCGGATGGTCCAGGCCTTGGCGCCGTCGGCCGTCGTGATCGGATGGGGGCCGATGACCAGGAAGGGGTTCCAGTGGCCCGCCTGGGTGATCAGGTCGAGATCCGCCTGGGAGACCGTCGAATGCTGCCGTGTCATCAGGGCCATGGTTCGCGACTCGCTCTCTCGTTCGATGTTGGTTCCGCCGTGGATCGTGCGGCGCCTACGCCGTTCGTCCATACTTAGCCGTCCTCGCGACGCCGTGCAACGGAGCGGCCCCGGACCGCCTCACGAAACCGCGAAGTCGGCCTCGGCGCCGCTGGTCGTCGGGGTCATCCCAGGTCGAGCATCCGCTGGAGCGAAATCCGTGCCCAGTGTTTCACGTCGTCGGGGACCTGCACCCGATTGACCGGCGTCCCACGTGCCAGGTTTTCGAGGCACCAGGCGAGGTGGGGGAGGTCGATCCGATACATGGTCGAGCACATGCAGACCATCGGCGAGAGGAAATGCACCGATTTGTCGGGATGCGAGGCGGCCAGGCGATTGACCAGGTGCAATTCGGTGCCGACCGCCCACGACGAGCCGGCGGGGGCTTCGGCGACGGTCTTGAGGATGAACTCGGTCGAACCCACGAGGTCGGCCGCGTCCACCACTTCCATCGAGCATTCGGGATGGACGAGGATCTTGATCCCCGGGTGCTGCCGGCGGAACTGGGCCACGTGCGCCGGCTTGAACATCTGGTGGACCGAGCAGTGGCCGCGCCAGAGGATCACCCGACTCTCCTCGATCGCCCTGGCCGAGTTGCCGCCGAGTTCGCGGCGGGGGTCCCAGAGGGGCATCTGTTCGAGCGGGACGCCCATCGCGCGCGCCGTGTTCCGGCCCAGGTGCTGGTCCGGGAAGAACAGGGCCCGGCGGCGGTTGGCGAACGCCCAGTCGAGGACCTTGCGGGCGTTCGAGCTGGTGCAGACGATGCCGCCGTGCCGGCCGCAGAACGCCTTGAGCTCGGCCGTCGAATTGATATAGGTGACGGGGGTCACCTCCTCGACGTCGATCAGCTCGGACAGGTCGGCCCAGGCGGCCTCGACCGAGTCGAGGTCGGCCATGTCGGCCATGCTGCAACCGGCGGACATGTCCGGGAGGTGGACGGTGACCTCGTCGCGGGTCAGGACGTCGGCGGTCTCGGCCATGAAGTGGACGCCGCAGAAGGCGATCGCCCGGCAGTCGCGGCTCTGGGCCGCGAGCTGGCTCAACTTGAGGCTGTCGCCGCGAAGGTCGGCGTGGCGGATCACCTCGTCCTGCTGGTAGTGGTGGCCGAGGATCAGCAGGGCGTCCCCGAGCTCGCGCCGGACCGCCTCGATCCGCGCATCGAGTTCGGCGTCGGGGGCCTGGCGGAAGTCCTCGAACGGGAGGCTCGCGGCGTCGTTGGCGGTGGTGATGGCGCTCATATCGGCCTGGGGGTCTCCTGGAGCGGGGCCGAAGCTGGAGGCTCGGGCCGGAATTCGGATCCTGTCGGCGCGGCGTCGCCGCGACCAAATTCGGGCGCGGCATTGACCGCCCCGGGTATTATATCCGAGTATCGAGAAAAGAAGTGTGACGGTCGGTCCTTGGGCGACGATGATCGGGCGGCGGTGCGGGCGTTTCATCGCCGCGGGCCGGGCCTCGGAGATGGCATCGTCGAGGACCGTCGGCGCTCGCCGCGAGGGAAACCGTCCGTGGAGTCCGAGGCGACAATCCTGGTCGTCGATCCCGTCGAATCCCAGCGGGCGTCGCTGCGCGAGACTCTCGCGACCGGGGGCTACACGGTCCACGAGACGTCCCACCCGGCCGACGCCGTCGCCGAGGCCATCCACATCCGCCCCCACCTGATCGTGCTCGGGCCGAGCCTCAGCGAGGCCGACGAGACCGCGCTCTGTCGCGCGATCCGGACGGGAGGGGGTGTGACGGGCACCCCGATCCTCATGATGAGTTCCGCGCACGCGGACTCCGCCGTGCTCGCCGGCCTGGACGCCGGGGCGGACGATTACGTCCGCTTCGATTCGGCGCCCCAACTGATTCTCGCCCGCGTCCGACGGCTGATCGAGTATCACAAGATGGCCGGCCTGGCGATGCTCGACCGCCAGTTGGTGCAGATCGGCCGCTTGCTGGCGGGGATCGTCCATGAGATCCGAGGACCGCTCTCGGTGATCCGCGGCAGCGCGGAGCTGCTGCGGCTGAGCCTCCAGGACCGCCCCGACGACAGCCAGTGGGTCGACTCCATCTTGCGCGGGTCGAGCCTGCTCCAACTCCGGCTCGAACACCTGATGGGGGCGGTGCGCTCGGGCCCGATCCAGATGCAGCCGCTCGACGTCTCATCGCTCCTCAACGAGACGGTCGACCTGTTCGTACGCGGACTGCCACCCTACCCCCGCCGCGTGGTCGTGAAGTGCGACTGCCCGAGATCGTTGCAGATCCAGGGCGACGCCGGACGGCTGATGCAGGTCTTCTTCGACCTCCTGACGAACGCCTATCAGGCCATCACCGGCGCGGGCCGGGAGGGCCGGGTCCTGGTGAGGACCGATTGCGTGCGAGAGGACGACCGCGACTGGGTCAAGCTGGAGGTCGTCGACGACGGCCCCGGAGTCCCGGACACCTACCTGGGCCGGATCTTCGAGCCCTTCTTCACGACCCGGGAGGGGGGGAGCGGATACGGTCTGTATCTCGCTTCCGAAATCATCCGCGACCTGGGAGGCCGCCTCGGCGCGACCAACAATCCCGAGGGGGGGGCCTGCTTCTCGGTCCTTCTCCCCCTCGACGACCCGGCCGCCTGACGGTCGACGGCCCCGATCGACTCCGACGTCAGCCGCGTTCGTCCCGGGTCCGGCGCAGGCGGAGGTTCATGAAATCGCGAGTCTGGCGAGCGATCGCCTCCTCGGTGGGAAGCCGCTCCATCGAACTGGCGCCGTAGAATCCGTCGAGCCCATCGACGCGGTCCAGGATGTAACGGGCGTCCTCGGGCATGGCGATGGGGCCGCCGTGGCAGAGGACGAAGACGTCCGGCCGGGCCGACCGCGCGGCGTCGAGGATCGCGCCGATCTCGGCGACGCAATCGTCGAGCGAGCGCGCCGTGGTCGCGCCGATGCTCCCCTTGGTCGTCAGCCCCATGTGCGCCACGATCACGTCGGCCCCGGCCTCGGTCAGCGCCCGGGCCTGGTCGGGGTCGAAGGCGTAAGGGGTCGTCAGCAGGTCCAACTCATGCGCGCGGCGGATACATTCGATCTCCCGATCGAACCCCATGCCGGTCTCTTCAAGGTTGGCCCGGAAGACGCCGTCGATCAGGCCGACGGTGGGGAAGTTCTGGATTCCGGCGAACCCCAGCGCCTTCAACTCGCCCAGGAAATGGTCGAGGATCAGGAACGGGTCGGTGGCGCAGACCCCCGCGACGACCGGCGTCCGGCTCACGGCGGTGAGGACCTCGTAGGCCATCTCCTTGACGATCGCGTTGGCGTTGCCGTAGGGCATGAGCCCCGCCAGCGAGCCCCGGCCCGCCATGCGGAACCGGCCCGAGTTGTAGATCACGATCAGGTCGATCCCGCCGGCCTCCTCGCACTTGGCGCTCAGGCCCGTCCCCGCGCCCCCGCCGACGATCGGCAGGCCGGCGGCCACCTTCTCGCGGAATCGTTCCAGGATCGTCTCACGCGACTCCGCCATTCTCATGCCTCCGATCGACTTTGCATTCGGCCTGAAACCTCAAGGAACGCCGCGACGAGTCCTCGCGCGAATTCCGGGTCGTTGATGTGCAGGGGGAGCCGGCGGATCATCCGGTCCGGGCTCGCGTCGACGACCGTCTCGATCGCTTCGAACAGCGCCGAGTCCGCCTCGGGATCGTGGAACGGCCCCCCCGCGCATCGAGGCCCGAGAGCCCCCCCTCGGGGATCAGCATCGCGACCGGGGACCGCCATCGGTTGAGCTTCTCGCCGATCCAGCGGCCCATGCGGCGGTTCTCCTCGGGGGTCGTCCGCATCAGGGTGACCTGGTCGTTATGGCTGAAAAGCCGGCGATCCCGGTACTTCTCCGGCACGGTCGCGAGCCCGCCGAAGTTCACCATGTCGAGCGCCCCGAGGCTCAGCACGCAGGGGACCTCGGCCGCGATCAGGGCCTCGAATCGGTCCTCCGTGCAGGCGAAGATCCCCCCCATGAAGTAGTCGGCGACCTCGGTCGTGGTGACGTCGAGCACCCCTCGGATCAGGCCCGAGGCGACGAGATGCTCCATCGAACGGCCGCCGGCCCCGGTCGCGTGGAAGATCAGGGGGTCGTGGCCGAGGGAGTCGAGGGCTTTGCGGCAGGCGTCCACGCACGGGGTGGTCAGCCCGAACATCGTCAGGCCGAGCGCGGGGCGGTCGGCCTGGATCGGCGTCGCGTCTCGCACCATGCCGGCCATGGCGTGGGCGGCGTTGGCGAGGACGGTCCGGGAGACGACGTTCAGGCCCGCCACATCGACGACCGGGTACATCATGCAGATGTCGGCGCACCCGACGTACGCCGAGACGTCGCCGCTGGCGACCGTCGACACCATAAGCTTGGGGAGCCCGATCGGCAGGGCCCGCATCGCCGGCGTGATGAGCGCGGTGCCGCCGCTGCCGCCGATCCCGATCACTCCCGCGACGCGTCCCCGCTCCTCTTCCGCGACGAGGAACCGGACGAGCGCCCGGGAAGCCGCCGAGATCGCCTCGCCCCGGGTCCGAGGCTCGCCGGGGCTGGTCTCGACCAGAGATGCGAAGACCTCGCGGCTCGAGACGTCGGCCGGCGCCTCCGGGTCGTCCTTCGTGCCGACGTCCACGGTCCGAACCACCACGCCCGCCGCGCGCAGGCGGTCGGCGACGTAACCCAGTTCACGACCCTTGGTATCCATCGTGGCGATCGCGTAGACGGCCGAACTCATGCCGCAACCCCCCTCGTGGTCGTCTCGCGGCGACGGCCGCCGGATCCCCAACCAACGATGGCCGGGGCCTCGCCGCGAGTCAAGGCGCGGACGACGGCTCGGCGAGTGAGGCGGCCAGTCGGCGCAGGCCCTCCTCGATCCCGACGTGCGGGGCGTAGCCGAGGTCCCGGCGAGCGGCGTCGAGGTTGTACCAGTGGGCGGTGGAAAGCTCGTGGGCCAGGAACCGGGTCATCCTCGGCTCGCCCGGCAGGTGGAGGGTCCGGTAGGCGAGCTCGAGCACCCTGCCCAGCGCGATCGCCAGGCCGCGAGGCACGGTGCGGCGTACCGGCGGCAGGTGGGCGATCTCCAGAAACCGGTCGACCATATCCCAGAGCGGCACCGGCTGGCCCTGGGCGATGAAATAAACCTTGCCGGCGATCGGCGAGCCCACGTCGAGCTTGTCGGCGGCCAGCAGCTGCGCGGCAGCCGCGTTGTCGATGTACGTCAGGTCGATGAGCGGGTTGCGGCTGCCGATCCGGAACAGCCGATTGGCCCGGGCGCGGGCGTAGATCCGGGGGAGGATGTTGTTGTCCCCCGGCCCCCAGATCAGGTGAGGACGCAGCACGACGGTCGCAAGCGCGCCGTCGTCGGCCTTCAGGACGAGCCGCTCGGCGATCGCCTTCGTCTCGGGGTATGCGGCCTCATAGTGGTCGGGATAGGGCGCCGACTCGTCCGCCCCTTCCAGGTCGGTGCCGTGGAAGACGACGCTGGGCGAGCTGGTGTGGATCAACTTGCGGACGCCGAACCGTCGGCAAGCGGCGATCACGTTCTCCGTGCCGACGACGTTGGTGCGGCGGTACTCCTCCACCGGCCCCCAGAGGCCCGCCTTCGCGGCCACGTGGAAGACGGCGTCGCAGCCCTCCACGGCGCGGTCGACGACCTCGGCCTCGGCGATGTCGCCCAGGACCTGCTCGACCCCGAGCGCCTCAAGCTTCGCGTACCGCCGGCGGGTCAGGCTGCGGACGGCCTGGCCGCGGCCTCGGAGCATCTCGACGATCGCCGAGCCGAGGAAGCCGCCGCCGCCGGTGACCAGAACCGGGCGGGAGGGATCAAGGGTCATGGCGCCTTCCCCGCGGCCCACGTCGCCAGCTTCTCGCGGAAGATCTTCGAGTTGTGGCGGATGTCGACCGGGAACGAACGGTGGAACAGGATCGTGTGAATCTTCCGGGTGTGATCGAACCTCGCGCCGAGCGCCAGCAGCTCCTCGCGAAGCCGCGCGCGATCGCGACGGCCGAGGCGCCGGGCCGGTTCGACGCAGAGGACCGGAACCTTGCCGGTGGGGCGTTCGACCCCGACGATCGCCGTGCGGGCGACCTCGGGGTGGGCGTTGAACACCCCCTCGCAGCAGATCGTGAACAGGGTCTCGTCGGCCAGGACGACGCGGTGGGCCTTCCGGCCGCAGAACCAGATGCGTCCCGACTCGTCGAGGTAGCCGACGTCCCCCATGCGGTGGTGGAACGTCCCTCGGGCCGGGTCGGCGATTTTGGCGAGGGCGGTCGCCTCGGGACGGCCGAAATACTCCCGCGTGACGACCGGGCCGGAGACGACGATCTCGCCGATTTCACCCGGGGGGAGCTCCAGGTCGTCGGACCAGGACGGGATCGGGTCGTCGCTGATGCGGATGATCCGAACCAGGACGACGTCGCACGGTCGACCGACGCAGACGCCCCGGCCTCGCTCGGTCTCAAGTCGGGTCTCGCCCAGGATCTCGTCGCTGCCGATCGAGGCGACCGGCAAGGACTCGGTCGCGCCGTAGGGGGTGAAGACCTGCGCCCCGGGTTCGAGCAGGCTGGCGAACGTCTCCAGCACGCGGGGAGAGGCCGGCGCCCCCGCCGTGACGACCCGTCGCAGGGTGGGGAGCTTCATCCCCTTCGCGGTCCCCGCCGGGCCGACCCGCTTGAGCAGGGCGGGGGAGCCGAAGAGATTCGTCGGCCCGAAGTCGTCGATCGCTTCGAACAGGCTCTCAGGGTCGACTTTCGCCGGGCGGGTCGGATCCATGCGGGGAACGACCGAGGTCATCCCGAGCGCCGGGGCGAAGAGCGCGAAGAGCGGGAACGTGCAGAGATCGATCTCGCCCGGCTCGATCGCGTAGAGGTCGCGGAAGCAGGCGACCTGGGCCTCGAAGATCGGGTGGGTGTAGACGGCGCCCTTGGGAGGCCCCGTGCTCCCGCTGGTGAACAGGACGGCGGCCGGATCTTCAGGCCCGACGCCTCGCATCACCGGGGAGGCGACGCGACCCTCGGCGATCGCCCGACTGCCTCCGGACCGGACGGCGTCGAGCGACCGGGCCCCGAATCCGGGGATGCGTCCGCCTCGCCCGGCGATCAGCGTCCGGCGCACGGTCCGCTTCCCCCAGCCGAGCACGCGGCGGGCGGCCAGGGCCTTGGCGATCCCAATGAACAACTCGGGCTCGGCCTCGTCCAGGCACCTCCCCAGGCTCTTCAGACCCATCCCCGGGTCGATCAGCACCGGGACGACGCCCGCCTTGAACAGCCCGAACACGAGCGAGAAGAAGTCCAGCCCCGGAGGGACCATCACGGCCGCGCGAGTCTCTCGCGCGACGCCGTCGGCGATCAGGCCGGCGGCGACGGCGTCGCTGTCGCGATCGAGCTGGTCGAAGGTGAAGTGGGCGTACCGCATCCTCCCCGCCGCCCCTCGGCCCTGGGGGACGACGACCGCCGCGCGGTGGGGATGACGGGCCGCGATCTCGCGGAGATGGGCCGCGATATTGGGCGAAGCTGCCGGCGGGACCGACGAAAGATCTCCTGCGCCGACGCCTCCACCTTGCGCCGCGGCGCCCGTCTCAGCTCTCGCGGCCATCGGCGCGGCTCTCCGTCGGATGCGGTCCGGGGACCGGCGCGTCGAGGAACCGCCGGATCATCGGGATCAGGACCTCGGCCTCGTCTTCCAGGACGTAGTGCCCGGCATTCGGGAACCGGTGGACCTCGGCGTCGGGGAAGCGCCGCTCCCACTCCTTCAGGAACGGCTCGTCGAAGACGAAATCCTTCATCCCCCAGGCCACGAACATCGGCGCGTGGGCCAAAAGCGGCAGACGGTCCTGGACCGAGGTGACCAGGTCGTACGCCCGATCGCCGGGGCGGAGGGGGATGTCCTGGACGAAGCGGTGGATGGCGATCCGGTTGGCCCAACCGTCGTATGGGGCGGCGTAGGCGTCGCGGAGGGAGCGGGGCATCCGCTCGTTCTTGCAGCCGATCCAGGCCGTCCCCCGCACGAATGCGTTCAGCCCGCGCACCGTCAGGGAGCCCAGCGGCGTGTCGCGGCAGACGTGCAAGGCCCAGGGGAACGTCTTGTCGCGAGGCATGTGGAAGCCGGCCGTGTTCATCACCACCATCCGGGCGATCCGCTCGGGGTGGCGGGCGGCGAACGCGGTCCCGATCATCCCCCCCCAGTCGTGGACGACCAGCGAGATCTCTTCACGCACGCCCAGGTGGTCGAGCAGCCGCTCCAGATCGTCGACGCGGCTCTCCAGCGTGTAGCGGTAGCGGGCGTCGTCGGGCTTGTCCGAGAGGCCGCAGCCGATGTGGTCCGGCACGATCGCGCGATGGGAAGGGCTGAGGGCCTCGACCAGTCGGCGATAGTAGAACGACCAGGTCGGATTGCCGTGGACCATGACGACGGGGGGGCCGTCCCCCTCGTCCAGATAATGCTGGCGAAGCCCGTCGCGGTCCCAGTCGCGGCCCGGATGGGCGGCGAGGAACTCGGAAAGCTCGGGGCTCTTACTCCGGATCAAGGCCGTCGACGTCATCCCGGTCACCACTCCAGCCCCAGCATCAGGCAGTTCAGTCCGCTCCCAATACCCAGGAACGCCGTCCGATCGCCGGGGCGGAGGACCTGGCGGTCCTCGGCGATCGCCGCCGTCAACGGGAGCGAGACCGTCCCCATGTTCCCGAGGTAGGAGAACGTCGAGAAGTCTTTCTCCAGAGGCACGCGGATCGACCGCATGATCAGGTCGCGGTGCGACCCGCCGACCTGATGGCTGATCACCCGGTCCACCTGCGACTCGACCCATCCCAGGCTCTTGAGGAACGCCCGCCAGGTCTTCACGCCCAGGTCGACGCCGTGCCTCAGCACCGCGGCCGAGTCCGTCGTCGTGTACGGCCGGAGCCGGCCCGACGCGGACGAGTCGAGTTCTTCGACGCCCCAGCGGCAGAGGTCGTGGTGGCGAGCGGCGGAGCGCACCTCGCCCCCCAGCAGCCGCCGTCGCTTCGACCGCGATCGCGAGCCGTCCGTCATGAGCACCGCCGCGGCCCCCGAGCCCCCCGTGAGGGTCGCCAGCGAGTGCTTGTAGAATTCCATCGTCGGGGTCTCGATCATCCGCTCGATCATGACGTCGTTGATCTCGCGGGCCGTCTCGCAGGCCACGACCAGCCCGGCGCGGATCTGGCCCAGCTCGATCCGGTTCGCCACGTCGGTCATTCCGTCGATCATGCCCAGGCAGGCGTTGCTCAGGTCGTGGACGACCGCCCCCGGGCTCACGCCCAGCTTCGACGCCACTCGGCAGGCGGTCGCCGGCTCGAAGTACTCGCGGCAGACGCCGCCGTATACGACGGCCTCGACCTCCTTCGCCGGGAAATCGGCCGCCTCGAGCGCCCGCTCGGCCGCGACGACGGCGCCGTCGGAGACCCGATACCCCTCCTCCCACCATCGCCGCTCGACGATCCCCGTGAGGGCCTCGAGCTGGCCGACGCTCAGGTGGAGCTTGTCGTACACCGGAGCGAGCCGTTCCTCCAGCTCGGCCGACGAGACGACCACCGGAGCGACCTCATAGCCGAACGCCTCGACAAAGACGTTCTGGTATTTCATCGATGCCATCAGGGCCGCCACCGCCAGGCTGGAAGGGGGTCGATCACTCGGAGCGTGCGTCGAGCGTGTAGCCGGTCATCTGATAGATCACCTTGCCGTCGACGGACAGGAGCCCGTCGGCCGTCACCCGGCGCCGAGCGTCGTCGACGCCGGTGATCCACGCCTGCGTCGTCACGAGACGGCTGGTGGGAGTGATCTGGCCCCGGTAACTCCAACCGTGCTCCGCGCCGATGCCGGGCGAGTCGAACACGGCGCGCGCATCCACTCCCCAGCGCGCTTCAGCAAAGACTTTAAGGAGTTGCAGGAGCGATTCCAAGCCCAATGACCCGGGCCAGACCGGATCGCCCAGGAAATGGGCCTCGAAGAACCAGGCGGACGGATCGACGTCCGTCTCCCCCTCGACGAATCCCAGGCCGCGAGGCCCCCCGCTCGCCGAGAGCGCCGTGATCCGGTCGACCATCCGCCAGCGGCGGTCGGGCAGGGGGGCCCGATCGGGCGTCGGGAACGGCTGGAAGGCCGCCCGCTCCTCGGCCGTCGGCGCGTACGGCGACGCCTCGCGGACGCCGACCTGATCGGCCAGGGCCTGGAGACGGAAGAAGCCGAAATAGGTCTCGCCGTCGAAGACGACCCCCTCGCGGTCCCGGACGCTCATCTCATAGTGCTGGATGATCATCCCGGCCGAACGGTTGATCTTCGTTACCTTGGCCGTCGTGGTCAGCAGCCCGCTGTTACGGTCGACGATCCGATGCTGTCGCGACTTCCCGCCGAGGTTCCGGAACTTCAGGGGTTCGTCGCTCAACAGGGCCGAGCCCATGAAGGCCGAAATGAACCCGCAGGACTGGAGGGCCGTCTCGATCAGGACACCGTACGGCACGTGGGGCTGGCGATCGGCCTCGAAATACCAGGCGTCGGCGGGGACGAGGTACTCGACCTCGGCCGTCGTCCCTTCCACCTGCTCCCACGGCGTCCCCTGGACGACGGTCGCCCGGTCCAGGAACTGATACGGCGGGCGCGGCAGGCGGGCGATGAACCGGCCCTCGTCGAACGGCCGGTAGCGGTCGCCGAAGCAGTCGGACGGACGGCCGTCGGAGAACGCGAGGATCTGATTCTTCTCGTAGACGAGCGTCGGGCCGGTCGTCAGCGCCGGGGCGGTCGAGCGCACCCGATCCCAGCGAGCCTCGATCTCCTCGCGGCCGGTCCCGGCGAGGCGAAGCGCCATGTCGGTGATCTCGACGATCGGCTTGCCGTCGGCGTACATGAGCGCGTCGGCGATCGCGAACGGCTCGGGACCGTAGCCCAGCTCCTTGATCGTCACTTCATAGGTCACGACCCGGGTCGTCTCCGTGACCTGCCCGCGACAGCGAAGGCGGTTGGCGACGCCCGTCAGCGGTTCGAAGCGGACGCGGTCGGCGTCGCCGACCCAGCCCATACGCATCAGGAAGATCCGGAACGTGTGCAGGCAGCACTCGTACATGAGAGTGCCCGGCATCACGCGGTCGTCCACGAAGTGGCAGACGATGAACCAGTCGTCGGGGTGGACGTCGGCCTCGGCGCGGATCAGGCCCAGGCCGAAGCGCCCCCCCTCCGGCTCGAGCGCCTCGACCCGATGCACCAGCGTCATCATCCCTCCCGGCAGCCGTTGCGGGCGGGGGAGATCGAGTCGATCGAAGGGCTCGCCGAACGCCCCGGCGAGATCCCCGGCGCGGAGGGCGTCGACCTGGCTCCGGTCGAGCTTGCAGGCGGCGGGCGGGGCCAGCTCTCGCCAGTCCGCGGGGCGCTTGCCGGCGATCGGCAGGGCATCGAGCGGCCGGGGTACGACCCCCTTGCCCGCGGCCAACGCCTCGGCCGAGAAGAAACCGGCGCAGCCGCCGCGCATCGTCAGCAGCGGCCGGCCGTCGACGGTCCCGTCGAATTCGAACCGGAACAGGTGAGTCTCCCCCTGGCGGAAGAAATCTGTGATCCGAATGTCGTATCGGATCACGTCGCCCGGGCCGGGCAACTCCGAATGGAAGGTCACCGTCGCGTCGAGGAGGCGATAGACCGACAGCCCCTTGGTGATGAAGTCGATCCCCAGCCAGCCGGAGAGGAACAGGTCGGCCTGGCCCGCCTCGATCGCCACGCACGAGGCGATCCGGCCGGCGTCGAGATACCAGCCGTCGTGCAAAACGTCGTGCTCGGTCACGACCCGCGCGGCCGACAACGTGAACTGCGTCCCCTCGATGGTCACCACCCGGTCGACGAGCATCAAGGGCTCGTCTGGCAGCCGAACCCGCGTCGGATAGGAATCGACCTCGGCGAAGCGGGGGCCGAGGACCGCCGCGATCGAGCCGATGGCGTATTCCATGCATTGCTCGCGGTCCAGGGCCACGTCCTCGCGACGCTGCGGAGGAGCGACGGCCGCCGCCACGGGAGCCGGGGGCGGCGGGGGAGCGACGGGCGTCTCGACCACGACGCTTCCCGCCTCAGCGCCGCCGATCAGCTCGAGCGCGACGGCGACCTGACGGGCCATCGTCTCGGAATACGACCGCGAGAGCCGCAGGAACGCCTCATGCGCATCGGCCGAGGCCTGCTGCGTCTCGACGTGGCTGCGAGTCATGGGAGTAAGGCTCGGGGTCGCGACGATGGGGTGGGGCATAATGGATGCAAAACTCGCGGCGAAGACCGGGGCGGGGGACGATTCGACGAAGACCGAGACGGGGGAGGGGTCGACGCAGACCGAGACGGGCCGGAACTCAGGCTGGGCCTCGATCTCAGGCTCGGATTCCGGTTCGGGCACGGACGCGGAAGGCCGCGCGGCGGCCGGCGGATCGGGGTAGCGGTTCGGCAGGTCCGGACGCTCGACGACGATCTCCGGCGCGCTCGCGCCGGTCGACACGGCGGGAGCTTCCGCCTCGCGGTCGTAGAGGAGATCGAGATTCACGGGGACGCCGGCCGCGATCAGCGCGCCGAGCGCCCTCAGGACGGACGAGAGGACGCCGCCGTCGGCCTCGTCGGCCGAGACGGCCAGGTGCGGGCGGTCTTTGAGGATGCGGCCGACCAGGCGCGTGCAGGCCGAGCCGGGCCCCATGTCCACGAACACGCGGGCGCCCTGCTCGTAGGCCTTCTCGACGACGACCGGGTAGTCGATCTGACGCGACGCCTGGGCCGTGATGGCGGCGGTCGCCGTGCCGTGGTCGGGGTGGTAGCCGGTCCCCCAGACGCCGCTGTAGAACGTCACGTCGGCGACGGGCGACGTCCTAAGATCATGGAGCGCCCGGTAGGCCGGTTCGGCGTCGACGCCGATCGGGCAATGGACCGTGCTCACCGTGGGCAGGGGCAGGAACGGGCATCGCAGCGCGTCGATGACCCGGCGGACGCTCTCGCCCCGGCCGCCGATGACCACCTCGTCGTCGGCGTTGCGGATCAGGACGTAGACGCGCGACTCGTCGCCGATCGCCGCTTCGACCTGCTCGCGCGATCGAGGGACGATCGCGGCGACCCAGTCGACCTCCTCGTCGTCGGCCAGCCCCCACAGACGACGAGCGCCCAGGCACGGACCGGCGAGTTCGGTCGAGAAGAGGGGCGATTCCCGGAGCCTGCGCGTCATCTCGTCGCGGTCGGACCACGCTCCGAGCGACACCAGCGCCGCCGACTCGCCCAGGCTGTAGCCGACGGCCGCGGAGGGCCGGACCCCCAGCTTCAGGAACAGCGACGTCATCAGGGCGCCGACCGAGATCTGCCCCAGGATGACCGGCCGATGGTCCTCGGAACCGACGGCGCGTCGACCGTTCCACCAGGTCTCCGGGACGATCTGATCGCGCGCGGTCGTAAAACGAGATTCCAGCTCGCGGGCCAGTTCGGGCCAGGTCGCCGACAGCTCGGCGCCCATGTCGGGGTACGCCGCGCCGAGGCCGGGATAGGTGAAGGCCACCTGCGGCGGGCCGTCCCACGCCGCCGAGGGTTCGAACACCTCGAAGCTCGCGGGCCGCGACCTCACGACCGCTCGCGCCGGCCTGGCGCCGTCGCGAGCCTCGGCGACGGCCTCCGCCAGCGAAGCCGCGTCGGCCGCGATCAACGCCAGCGCCGGGCCGCTCCCGGCGGACGCCCGCGCGGCGGCCCACCACGACGCGGCCAGGTCCTCGATCGGTCGATCCGGCCCGGCGGCGATCAGGGCCGCCAGTTCGTCGAGCCGCGACCGTCGCGCCGCGGGGTCCTCGCCGAAGACCGGAAAGAGCGCGAGCCGCGCCGGACCGAGGGGTCGCGTACGCGGATCGGCTTCGCGCTCAACGCCCTGCAAATCGAGGGTGCGGGCGGCACCGTCGAGCCCTCGTATGCGGACGCGGGCAGTTCGGGGGCCGTCCTCGCGGTTGCGGACCCAGTAACTCGGATCGCGGGTGAGGATTTCGTCCTCGTCCGCGGACCATCGCCCGCTGGGCGGGACGATCCCCTGGTCGATCGCCAGGATGGCCTCGGCGACCGTCGCGAGCCCCTCCGCCGCGCCGGTCCAGCCGAGGGCGGGACGCGGGGCGTCGATGACGACCGTCGGCCCTTCATGAGCCCCGCCGAGTTCCCCGACGACGGCGTAGATCCGGTCTCCGTCCCGGAGGGCGTCGGAACGTCGCTTGAGGACGAGTGCGACGGCGCATTCGCCGGATCGGAATTCTTCCTCGCCCTGCCCGAGCCCGGCCGCGACAGCCAGGCGACGGGCCGCTACGGCCGTGCGGGGGTCGGCGACGAGGTCCACGGCCCCGACGACGGCCGAATCGAGTTCGCCGCGATCCAGCCAGTCGGCGGCGATGCGGAGGGCGTCGAGTCCCGATCCCTCGTCGCTCGATACGCTGAAGCTGGGCCCCCCGATGCGGAACTCGCGGGCGACCCGACTGGCGACCAGGCCGCCGAGCGACCCCATCGTCCGGTTCGCCGTGAGCGCCGGCTGGATCGCGTCGCACGCGTCGGAGATCCAGGCCTCCAAATCGGCTTCGGACAGGTTCCAGCCCTGCTCGACGTTCCAGGTCGGGGCCCGCGACGCCAGCCACCAGCGAAGGTGGTAGTTCGTCGTGTTCGGGTCCAGGCCCAGGCCCACGATCACCCCGCAACGGAGCCCGGATTCGGCGGGGCCGCCGGCGTCGGCGATCGCTTCGGCGGCGACCTGGAGCAGGACCGACTGCTGGAGCAGCATGGCTTCCAGCTCGACCGGGGGGATGCGGAAGCGGCCGATCCGCAGCCGGAGGGCGTCGACCACGCCGTCCGGCTTGGAGCTTTCGGACGAACCAGGTCCGATCCCGCCCAGGACGCCTTGCTGGAAGGCGTCGCGCCCGGGAGTCTTTCCGTAACGCGCCGACAGGCCCACGACGGCGACGGGCTCGGGCGCGACCGGCGAGACGGGAGCAACCGACCCCGATCCCGTCCCGGTCCATTCTTCGATCAGGGCGTGCGCATTGATCCCGCCGAAGCCGAAGCCGCTGATCGCCGCCCGCCGGGGTCGGCCCGATTCGGGCTCGGCCCAGGGCTCGGCCGATTGGAGGACGCGGAACGGACTCCCCTCAAGCGCGATCCGAGACGAGGGGGCACGATGGTTGGCGGTGGGAGGCTTCGTACGATTGCGGAGCGCGAGCAGGACCTTGAGCAGCCCGGCCGCGCCGGCGGCCGTCAGCGCGTGCCCCGTATTCGACTTCACCGATCCCAGGACGCAACCGGCCGGCCGCGACGCGCCTGCGAGGTCGGCCCAAAGCGCGCGCAGGCTCTCGAACTCGACGGCGTCGCCGACGGGCGTGCCGGTCGCGTGGCATTCGATCAGGTCGACCTCGTCGGGCGACCAGCCGGCCTGGTCGTAGGCCGAGCGCATGGCCCGGAGCTGGCCCTCGCTGCTGGGGGCGAGCAGGTCGCCGGCCACGTCGTTGGAGATCCCGACGCCCCGGATCACGCCCAGGATCGAGTCTCGCTGACGGATCGCGTCGTCGAGCCGCTTGAGGACGAACAGGCCGGCGCCTTCGCCGACGATCAGGCCGTCCCCGTCGGCGTCGAACGGCGCCGCGCGGCCCCGGGGCGAGAGAGCGCGGAGCTGCGAGAAGCCCATCTGGGTGTAGAGGGCGTCCGGCCGCGAGACGCCGCCGGCGAGCATCGCGTCGGCCCGGCCAGAGTTCAACTCGTCGCACGCCAGCTTCAGCGCGTAGAGCGACGAGGCGCAGGCGGCGTCCAGCGTGTAGGCGACCCCGCCCAGGCCCAGGGCATCGGCCACCAGCCGGGCCGGAGCCCCGGCCGGGAACGCGTTGCGCGGCTCGAACGCTTCCGGCTCCATCCGCGCGACGCCGAGCGCCTGCTCGACGTCCCGCCCGATCGTGGCCCGAGTCAGCGCCGAGGTCGTCGCGGTCGGGAGGACGATGTGACCGAAGACCACGCCGACCCGCGCGCGATCGAGCCCGTCGGTCCTCGCCGATCGCCAGGCCCCGACCGCCGTGCGCAGGGCCAGGCGGAAGGCGGGGTCGAGCCGGGCGACCAGGGCCGGGTCGACGGCGAGGCCGTCGCAGTCGACTTCGAGCGCCTCGTCGTCCAGGAATCCGCCGCGCGTGGTGTAGACGCGGTCCGGGCGGCCGACGGTCGGGTCGAAGGCCCGATCGGCGTCGAGCAGCCAGCGGCCGGGGGGGAATTCGGTCGTGGCGTCGCGACCCTCGGCGACGAGTCGCCAGAAGCCGTCCGGGTCGCGCGCCCCCGGGAAGGCCGCGTCGAAGCCTACGATCGCCACGCCGTCGTTTCGTCGCTTGTTCATCGCGGGTTCGCAGCCGCCCGAGGGTGAGCCAGTCGGTTTTTGCGGAACGCCTGATCGAGCGAGGCGTCGATCACGCATTCGTAACCGTCGATCCGAGCGACCAGCTCGCCGTCGGCGTCCTGGAATTCGACGTCCGCCACCGCCCGGTGATCGCTCGCCTGCCTCACCGAGAGGACGACGCGGACCCCGTCGCTCGGGAATCGGCGCCGGAACTGGCGATAGGAGCCCACGGCCGTCGGCAGCGAATTGGCGTTCGACCGCCGCCGGCACCAGAGCACCATGACCTGAAACGCGGCGTCGACCGCCAGGGGGTCCGTCAGCCACTCCCGCCGCAAGGGCCGCGCGATCCACTCCGCCGGGGCGGGGGAGGTCGCGACCCAGGCCGCGATCGCCCGGTCGTTGCAACCCTCGATCCGTTCCAGAGCCTGCATAGCCGGCCCGTGGAACAGGATCCGCTCATAGATGGACTTGCGATCCTCGTCCATCTGCGAGAGCGGCCCCTCCGCCAGGTTCCGAACCCCGTCGCCATGCCGCTCGGCCAGTGTGACGAGCGCCCTGGCGTGGACGACCTCGCGCCCCTCGCCGAGCGTCCCGCGCATCTCCACCGGGACGATCAGCGAGCCTCCCCGCTGCTCCCCCTTGCCCGCCCGCAACGAGACCGGGGCCGGTCGGTGATCCCGAAGGACGACGCCCTTGAACAGACGAAGGTCGTCGAGCCCTTCGACGACGAGGCCCGGATGCCGGTGCACGGCGGCCTCGCAGAGCCATTCCATGATCAGGGCCATCGGAAGGACCGCGTGGCCGTCGATCACGTGGGACTTGAGCACCGGGAACGCCTCGACGTCGATCAGTCGATCGAAGACCGGTCGCAGGTCGGGCTCGAAGTCGTCGACCGCGGCCGGCGGCTCCACGTACGCCCCGGGCGCCTCCGTCGACGCCGGGGACGGCCCCGACGGCGGCGGGTCGGCCAGCACGACGACCTCGACGGGGTTCTCGCGAGACTCCTGGATCTCAAGAGCCACGAGCTCCGCCCCCTCGGCCATTGGGATCAGTCCCAGGCCCTCGCGTTCGAAGACGGCGCGAAGCGAGGGCGTCACCATGCCCCCGTCCCAGGGTCCCCAGTTGAACGCCACCACGCGGCAATCCGGCAGCCGGCGGGCCTGCACCTGAGACCACTTGTTGAGCACCTCGTTGGCCGCCGCATAGGCCACCTGGCCGAGCCGGCCGAAGCGGGCCGTGGACGAGGAGAAGACCGCGATCGCCCGTAGGGCGGTCGGATCGAGCGCCTCGAAGACCGAGGCCAGGCCGTCGACCTTGGTGCCGTAGACCATGTCGAACTGGGCGTCGGTCTGGTCTTCGATTCGACGGTCGGCGAGGACTCCGGCGGCGTGGACGAAGCCCCGGACGGGACCGCAGCGGCCTTCGGCCCGCTCGATCGCCCCCCGCACGGCCGCGCGGTCGCGGACGTCGACGGACTCGTAGATCGCCTCGGAGCCGGCCTCGCGGATCCGCCGGAGCGTCTCCTCGATCTCGCGTCGGGCGAGGACGAGACGGGCCTGCTCGTTGACCTTCTGCGGGGTCGTCGGCTCGTGGGTGTGGCGGAGGATCGCCGTGCGGATCGCGGGTTCGTCGACCGCGCGGGCGAGCCAGGCCGGCTCGGGGCCGGTCGGGGCCGAGGTCCGACCGAGCAGCAGCAGGGTGGGCTGGTACGACTTCGCCAGCGCGACGGCCGCCTCGGCGGCGATGCCCCGCGCCCCCCCCGTGATCGCGACCAGATCGCCGCGATCCAGGACCGGACGGCGGCGGTGGTTGCCCGAGGTCGACTCGACCCGTTCGAGCACGATCTCCCGGGTTCCTTGCGACGAGATCCCGACCTCGACCGGCCCGCGACGGAGCAGTTCCTCGACGATCGCCCTGGCTGCGGCGTCGACGTCGGCGTAGTCGCACGCGAGGTCGACGGCCTTGCAGCTCACCTCGGGCCATTCGTGGCCCGCCGTCTTCGCCAGCCCCGCCAGTCCCCCCGCGATCGGATCGATCGACGTATCGAGGCCGTCCAGCCCGAACCGGCCGTCGAGTCGCGAGATCGTCAGCAAGGCCGACGGCGAACGCCTTCGGAGCTTCGGCCCGACCGACCGGAGCAGCCGGAACGCACGCTTCAGTGCGGCCGAATCGAATCCGACGGCCGGCACCGCCACGATCAGGGCGTCCGGGACGCCCGCGGCGAGCGCCTCGTCGGTTTCTTCCCACTCGATGAGACGAACGCGATATCCGCGACCGACCAGTTCCGCCTTGATCGCCGGCGTGAGCGTCGAATCCTCATTCGTGATCCAGACCTCCGCGCCCGAAGCGAAGGCGAGGCCCTCGCGACGATCCGGCGAGACCAGGGCGCGAGCCCGCGCCGAGAGCCGCTCCAGCCGGGCTGAGGAGGTCGGAACGCCGGCGTCGGCGGCCACCTCCACGACGACCGAAGGGACGGGAGCGGAAGCCGGAGCCGGGGCGATCGTCGTGGTCACGGTCGCGGCCGCGCCGGCGCCGAGGAGGGCGACGATGTCGCGGAGGGTGTGGATCGAGCCCAGCTGGTCCGGGCCGATCGCCGGCGTCCCCGGCAGCCGGTCCTGCAGCGCCGAGAGGATCTCGACCCGCTTGATCGAGTCGATCCCCAGGTCGGCGTCGAGCTGCATGTCCAGCTCCAGCATCTCCACCGGATAGCCCGTCTTCTCCGACACCACCGACAGCAGCGTCTCCGCCACCGCCGGGCCGGCCGAAGCCTGAACCGGCGCGGGCGCCGGAGCCGGGGCGGTCGTCACGGTCGCGGTCGCGGTCGCGGTCGCGGCCGCGCCGGCGCCGAGGAGGGCGACGATGTCGCGGAGGGTGTGGATCGAGCCCAGCTGGTCCGGGCCGATCGCCGGCGTCCCCGGCAGCCGGTCCTGCAGCGCCGAGAGGATCTCGACCCGCTTGATCGAGTCGATCCCCAGGTCGGCGTCGAGCTGCATGTCCAGCTCCAGCATCTCCACCGGATAGCCCGTCTTCTCCGACACCACCGACAGCAGCGTCTCCGCCACCGCCGGGCCGGCCGAAGCCTGAACCGGCGCGGGCGCCGGAGCCGGGGCGGTCGTCACGGTCGCGGTCGCGGTCGCGGTCGCGGCCGCGCCGGCGCCGAGGAGGGCGACGATGTCGCGGAGGGTGTGGATCGAGCCCAGCTGGTCCGGGCCGATCGCCGGCGTCCCCGGCAGCCGGTCCTGCAGCGCCGAGAGGATCTCGACCCGCTTGATCGAGTCGATCCCCAGGTCGGCGTCGAGCTGCATGTCCAGCTCCAGCATCTCCACCGGATAGCCCGTCTTCTCCGACACCACCGACAGAAGGGCGGGGCCGGCGTCCGGGCCGGGCGCGACGACCGGCGTCGCGACCGCGCGAGCAGGAGCGGAGACAGGCTTCGCGGCGGGGGCGGGCTCGATGCGGCGGGTTTCGGCCTTGGGCGGCTCGGGACGGGCGGCGACGGGCGTCGTCGGGACGACGGGCGCGACCGCGACGACCGGCGCGGGCTTCGAGACCGGCGGGGCCGGGATGGCGACGGGCTCGACGGTTCGAGCCGTCGCGTGGGTCGGGGCGACCGACGGAGCCGGTTGTCCCGTCGTGGGGGCGCCGGCCAGGTGGAGCCGCTGTTCCAGAAGGGTCTGGAAGGTCCGCTGGGCGGTTTCCTGACCTTCAAGGAACTGCTGATGCAGGCGGGCCGTCTGCTGCGCGAGTTGCTGAAGCGCGACCAGATGGTCCTGGGTCTGCTGGAGCGCCGCGGCCATTCCCGCGGAGGGCGCCGGCTGCGGCTCCGGCCGTCGAGGCGCGACAGCGGCGGGGACCGCCGCGTGGTCGTGATCGTGGGCGTGGCCGTTGCCGTTCGTCGAGGCGGTGGGGAGGCGGTCGGGGGCGTTCATGGTCCGCTCGAAGGAGGGTCGTGGCTGGGATGTCCGGGTCGTCGGGGCCGGTGCGTCGTCGCGCGGCGACGGCCGCTCGATCGAAACGGCCGCACGGGGGGAATGGCCGTGAGGGGCGGGCGTCTCCACGGGCCCAGCGGCGGCGGCGGCCTTCGCGACCGGCCGGGGAGGCTCGGCCTTACGCTTCGGGGCCGGGTGCGCTCCGCAGACCGGCACGGTGAGGCCGGGACGCTTGCCGGCGACGGCGGGGACGAAATCTCCGTCCCAGACTGCAAGGTCGACCGGGCGGCCCGACGCGGCGACGGCCGCGAGCGCCAGGGCCAGGCCGACGAGGCCGTTCGCCTCGCGTGAGGAGTCCGTCGCCACCGCGGCGTGGTCGTGTCCGTCGAGGATCGAGCCGACGAGCCCGCTGAGCTTGGCGTCGGGACCGACTTCGACGAACAGCCTCGCCCCGTCGCGGTGCATCGCCTGGATCATGGCGGTGAATTCGACCGGCTGGGCGAGCTGGTCGGCGAGCAGTTCACGCGCCGCCTCGGCCGGGGCCGGGTAAGCCTCCCCGGTCGCGTTGGCGAAGGTCGGGACGTCCGAGGGTCCGAAGGTCACGGCGTCCAGGACGTCGCGGAAGGGCTGGCGGGCGTCGGCCACGAACCGGCTGTGGAAGGCCGCCGAGACGGGCAGGCGCTTCGTGCTGAGCCTGGCCTCGCGAAGCACGGTTTCCGCCCGGGCGATCTCGTCCACCGGCCCGGAGATGACGCACTGGAGCGGGGCGTTCTTGTTGGCGACGACCACGTCGAGGGCGTTCTGGCGGATGAGTTCCTCCAGGCGGGCGGCGGGGGCGAACGCGGCCAGCATCGCGCCGGCGTCGCGACCGTCTCGCCGGCCCATCAACGACCCTCGTTCGGCGGCGAGCCGCAGCATCGAGGGGGCGTCGACCCGTCCCGAGGCGTGCAAGGCGGAGAGCTCGCCGAAGCTGTGTCCGCCGGTCAGGTCGGGGCGGATCCCGAAATCCTCAAGGATTCCGAGCAGTCCCAGGGAGACCGCGCCGATGGCCGGTTGGGCGAACCGGGTGTCGCGAAGCCGCTCGTCGTCCCGCTTCCTCCCCTCGTCCGTGAAGCTTGGCGCGGGGAAGATCCGCTCGCTCAGCCGGGCGCCGTCGAGTGCTGGGGCGGTCTCACGGTCGGCCAGTTCGAGTGCGGAGAGCATGCGGGGGAAGCGGCAGGCCAGGTCGCGTCCCATGCCGACGTACTGCGATCCCTGACCGGGGAACAGGAAGGCCAGCCGTCCGGCCGCGGGGCCTTTCCCCAGGAAGACTCGCTTCGAGGGACGGGCCGTCGGGCCCGCCAGGCGTTCGATGGCTTCGGCGAGGAGTGCGGTCGGTTCGGTCTCGCCGCGACGAGCCACGATGAGGAGCCGCTGAGCATGGTCGGCCCGGAAGGTCGAGCGGCTCCGCGCCGCTTCGGCCCGGAGCTCGCCCCAGGTCGTCGCCTCGGTCCAGGCGGGGAGGGCGGCGGCGAGCGTCTTCGGGTCGTCGGCCGAGTAGGCGAGGATCTGGACGTCGCCGCCCCAGTCGACGCCCGGTCGATCGGGCCGGGCCTCCTCCAGGACGCAGTGGAAGTTGCTGCCGCCGAAGCCGAAGGCGCTGACGGCCGCGCGGCGGGGATGGTCCGCCGGGGCGACCCAGGGTCGGTTGTCGGTGTTGACGTAGAAGGGCGAATCCTCGGCCGCCAGGAGGTCGACGGGGCGATCGACCTTGATCGTCGGCGGCAGGACCTTGTGGTGCAGAGCCAGGGCCGCCTTGACGAGCCCCGCCGCCCCCGCCGCCGCCTTGGTGTGGCCGATTTGCGACTTCACCGAGCCCAGGGCGCACGACCGGGCCCCGGCCCCCGCACCCCGGAAGACCTCCTCCAGCGCCTCGACCTCGATGCCGTCGCCGACCCTGGTGCCGGTGCCGTGGGCCTCGATCAGCCCGACGGTCTCCGGGGCGATCCCGGCCTGGTCGTAGGCCCGTCGCAGGGCCTTGACCTGTCCCGCCGCCTTGGGGGCGTAGATCGCCTGGCCGCCGCCGTCGCTCGAGGTCCCCATCGAGCGGATGACGGCGTAGATCCGGTCGCCGTCGCGCTCGGCGTCGGCAAGCCGCTTCAGCACCAGGATGCCCAGGCCTTCGCCCAGGATCGTCCCGTCGCCGTCCGCGGAGAACGGCCGGGCGTCCCCCGTGGGCGAGAGCGCCGGGGTCTTGCTGAAGCACATATACATAAAAATATCATTGAACGTATCGAGGCCGCCGGAGAGGGCGACGTCGCAGCGTCCGGAGGCCAGCTCGTGGAGCGCCAGGTTCACCGCGCCGAGCGAGCTCGCGCAGGCGGCGTCGACGACGCAGTTCGAGCCGCCGAGGTCCAGCTTGTTGGCGATCCGGCCGGCCGCGACGTTCCCCAGCAGGCCCGGGAACGAGGCCTCCTGCCAGCCGACGTAGGAGTCGGAGATCCGCCGCACGACGTCCTCGGCCGTGCCGGCCTCGACCCCCGCCTCGGCGAGCGCCCGCCGCCAGATTGGATGTCCCAGCCGGGCGCCCAGGGGGATGACCAGCTCCAGCGTGCCGGTCACGCCCAGGATGACGCTGGCGCGGTCGCGGGCGAAGTCCCGCCCCCCCGCGCCGTAGCCGGCGTCTTCCAGGGCCTTCCGCGCCACCAGCAGGCCCAGGAGCTGGGTCGTGTCGGTCGCCTCGACGGCGTTGGGGGAGACCCCGAAATCCAGGAGCGGGAAGTCGACCGGCGAGAGGAATCCGCCCCGGTGGGCGTAGGTGCGGTCGGCCGCCTTGGGGTCGGCGTCGAAATAGTCCTCGGGCCGCCAGTGGGTCTCCGGGACGTCGATGACGGCGTCCAGCCGGTCGCGGATGTTGGACCAGTAGCGCTCGAGGTCTTCGGCCATCGGGAACAAGCAACCCATCCCGATGATGGCCACCGGAACGGGAGGCGGGGAATCGGCCTGAGTCAAGTCACTTCCCTTTCGAGCGTCGATGCGGGCCGGGTGGGGAGATCTCAGTCGTCCGGGCGTGGTGCGGGCGAGGTCGGGGCTCTATGTTAAAGATCCGACCCCAGCTTCTCAATCTCTTCACGCGGCAGCGGGGCCAAACGGGGCGAGCCGTCGGGGACGACGACCCCTTGCATCGCGGCGGTTCGGGCCCGGAGCAGCACCGCCGCGTTGTGGAGCAGGTTCAGGGCGACGTCGGCCGCGCGACGATTCTCGGGCTTCTCGAGGAACGTCCCGCGCGTCCAGTCGTTGAAGGCGGCCATGGCCGGGCCGCACCAGATCTGGTAGTCCACCGCCCGCGACGGCTCGCCGACGTTCGCCCAGTGCGAGGACTGGCCGAGATACCAGCGGAACACCAGCGCCATCTTGTACTTGGCGTCGGCCTCCGCCTTGGCGATCTGGGCCGGGTCGCGGCGGGCGAAGAAGGCCCGGGTCTGCTCCCAGACCTCGGGCAGCGGGATGCGGAAGAGGGTCTTCTCGAGCGTCGCGCGGTCGGCGTCGGGGATCGATTCCAGGCGGTCGTAGGCTCGATAGTATTCGTAGAGCTTGGCGGCCCGCATGGCGAACATGGTCCCACGCTTGAGGACCTGCACCTTGACCCCCATCTCGAACATGTCGGCGGCGGGGGCCATGGCGATGTCGGCCTGCTGGGCCTGGGAGAGCATCGTGCGGACGACGTCGGAGGTGCCGGCCTCCACGCAGGCTTGGTTGACGGAGCCCGTCACCAGGTAGCCCGCACCCATCGCGAGCGCTCCGGCCGCCGCCCAGGGGGTGGAGATCCCCCCCGCCGCGCCGATGCGCAGCCGCCGGTCGTAGCCGTACTGGGCCGCCATCCGGTCGCGGAGGGCGAGGAAGGTGGGGAGCAGGATGACCAGGGGCTGATTATCGGTGTGGCCGCCGGAATCGGCCTCGGCGGTCAGGTCGTCGGCCATGGGGATGGTCGCGGCCATCGCGGCCTGTTCGGCCGTGATCGCCCCTTGCTCGACGAGCGTCCGCAGGATCTTCTCCGGCGGGGGGGCGAGGAACCGCTGGGCGACCTCGACCCGCGACGCCTTGGCGATGATCCGATTCGGGACGACGACCCGGCCTCGCTCGTCGCGATGGATCCCCGCGACCCGGTATCGGACCACCGGCGGCGTCAGGTTGAGGAACGCGGAGGCCTCCACCAGACGGACTTGCTTCCGGAGGTAGAGGTCGACCACGGCGGACTCTATCGCCGGTTCCTGCGGGCTGTGGATCAGATTGAAACCATACGGCGCTTTGTCGCCCAAACTGCCCTGAATCCGGTCGACGGCCTTCTCGACGGCGTCCACGCCGAGCCCCGCCGCGCCGAAAATTCCGAGCATCCCGGCGCGGCCCATCGCCTCGACGAGTTCGACGGAGGCGATCCCGTTGGCCATCGCGCCGGCCAGGCAGGCGTAGCGAACGCCGTGGGCCTGGCGAAACGAGGCGTCGCCGAGGCGGTCGATCGGGCAGGGGGGGATGAAGGCGACGCGATCGGGGGTCTCGCCCCCAGGGGACTCGACGACCCGGGGCGGGCCATCATGCTCGATCGCGACGTGGACGCCTCGGCCGACCCGCCCGAGCGCTTCCTCCCAGGCCTCACGAACTGTCTCGACGCGCTGCACGATCCTGCTCCGCCTTTCGCAATGCGATGCGATCCAATCCGACGCCGGTTCGGCCCACATTTCGGCCGAGGGGCCGCGCATCCGGCGCGCAGACCCCCGCATGGGCCGTCGATGGAGAACGTCCTAATCCTCAGAGGGAACGAGCAGATATACCAGCGCGCGGCTCTCGCCGACAGGGGACATCCGCCGCCTCTATCGAGGTCGGGTGTTTCCTCAACACGACCGCGAGCCCGCCGAATCTCGCCTCGGCGGGCCCACATGGCGTCCTAAATCGATCTGGCTTGCAAAGCGAGAGACTGGCGGCGGGTCAGACCTCAGCTTCGCGAGGGGCCGTCGCCGGGGTTCGCAGGTGGAAGTGGGGCGCGGGGTAGAGCGGGGCGGGCTCGGCGGCGATCGCCTCGTTGAGGAGGAACGGGGCGGGGCCGCGGTGGACCTTCTGGGCGACGGCCTGGAAGCCGGCGCGGTCGAGGATCTCGCGGAACCGCTGGGCGGAGGCGTGGTGGACGTTGCCCTCGCGGTAGGTCACGCAGACGTCGTAGATGAACCAGCCCCAGGGGGCGTCGCGGTAGCCGTCGATCAGCAGCAGTCGCCCGCCGGGCTTCAGGACGCGGTGCATCTCCGCCACGGCCCGCTCCTGGTTCGGGTAGTGGTGGAAGCTGTTCGCGCAGGTGACGAAGTCGAACGACCCCGATGCGAACGGCAGTCGCTCGCTGTCCCCCTGGACGGGATGGACGGCGTCGGCGAGGGCCCGCCAACGGTGGGCGCCCTGCGTCAGCATGTCGGAAACGAGGTCGACCCCGACCACTCTCGCGTCGGGAATCGCCTCGCGGACCCTCGACGCGAAAACGCCGGTCCCGCAGCCCACATCGAGGATCGAGGCCGGCCGGCCCTCGGCGACCGCCCCGATCCGGCGGATCAGGGCACGATGCGAGGGGCCGAACAAAAGCCACTGGAGCACGCAGCGATCGTAGCTCTCGCTCCAGCGACCGAACTCCTCCGTCGCCTGCTTCTTGTCGTACGCCACTTCGGCCTCCCGCCGTGCCCGGCTCATTGCCAGTGGTTGGTCATCCCTGATGGGCGCGCCGGGCGGCTGGTCCGCCGTCGGCCCCCTCGCGCATCGTGGCAACCGGCTTTCTACCCGGCCCCGGAAACCGGCACAACCCGGAATTCTTCAAGGAGGTTCGGCCACGATCCGAAGGCCCGTCGCTTCCGGCGTCTTGATCCTCGGCGCTTCGGCCAGTAAGATAAAAAGTGCAGAATATGGTGCGAAAAATCCGCCCCGGGCGAGGTCCCACTCTGTGTCCAGGTCGGCCGTCTATCTCGACAATCATTCCACCACGAAACCCGATCCTCGGGTGGTCGAGGCGATGCTGCCTTATCTGACCGAGGTTTACGGCAATGCGGCGAGCGTCTCCCACCGTTTCGGCCGGGACGCGGCCGAGGCCGTGGAACGGGCCCGCGTGCAGGTCGCCGGGGCCCTCGGGGCGGCCCCTCGGGAGATCGTTTTCACTTCCGGGGCCACCGAGGCCAACAACCTGGCGATCAAGGGCGTGTTGCCGGGGCTTCGGCGTCGCGGCGATCATCTGGTCGCAACGACCGTGGAGCACAAGTCGGTCCTGGACGTGGTGGAACGTCTGGCCCGCGAGGACGATTGGAAGCTGACCCTGGTCCCCTGCGACGAGTCCGGTCGGGTGGACGCCGAGGCTGTGCGCCAGGCCCTCCGGCCCGAGACCGTCCTCGTCTCGGTCATGACGGCCAACAACGAGGTCGGCACCATCAACCCGATCCGGGAGATCGGCGCGATCTGCCACGAGCGCGGGGTCGTCTTCCACACCGACGCCACCCAGGCCGTCGGCAAGCTCGACCTGAACGTCGAAGCCGACCAAATCGACCTTCTCAGCCTCTCGGCGCATAAACTCTACGGTCCGAAGGGCATCGGCGCTTTGTACGTCCGTCGCCGCGATCCCCAGGTCCGGCTCCGGCCGCTGTTCGACGGCGGCGGCCATGAGCGCGGAATGCGAAGCGGGACGCTGGCCGTCCCTCTGATCGTCGGCCTCGGCGCGGCCGTCGAGCTGGCGATCCGCGAGCGGAGCGTGGACCTTCCCCGAATTCGAGGCCTGCGCGACCGGCTCGAAGCGGGAATCCGGGACCGCGTGTCGGACGTGACGCTCAACGGCCATCCGGTCGCCAGGCTGGACGGCAATCTCAATCTCAGCTTCGCCTACGTCGACGGCGAGGCGCTCATGATGGCGATGCGCGACATCGCCGTGAGTTCCGGCGCCGCCTGCACTTCGGCCGAGCCGGAGTCCAGCCACGTCCTCCGCGCGATGGGTCGCGACGAGGACTCGGCGCGGGCGAGCCTCCGGTTCGGCGTCGGCCGTTTCAACACCGCGGACGAGATCGATTTCGCAATCGAGCTCGTGGCGAACGCCGTCTCGACCCTCCGGCTGCACAGCGCTGCCTGGACGGCCGGGGCGGGGCGGAATTCGAGCGAACACGTTTCAGGTTGACGTCGTGGTATGATTCCCCGTGCGGAGCCATGCCGCTTCAGGTGGTTTCCGAGTCGTTCCGAGCGAGATGCAAGAAAAGGAGATCGTGCGATGGGCGTGACGCTGACCGAGAAGGCGGCCGACGAAGTCAAGAAGATCATCACCGACCAAAGCCTTCCCGAGGATACCGTTCTCCGCATCGGCGTCCAGGGCGGCGGCTGCAGCGGGTTCTCCTACAGCCTGAATTTCGACACCGACACCAGCGATCGCGACCGCATCGCCGATTACTTCGGCGTCAAGCTCGCCATCGACAAGAAGTTCGACCCCTACCTCGACGGCACCGTCCTCGACTTCTACGACGGGCTGGAGAAGCGCGGGTTCGTCTTCAACAACCCCAACGTCGTCAAGAGCTGCGGCTGCGGCTCCTCGTTCCAGGTCTGAGCTGAGCGCCCCTCGCGACGACCAGCAACCGAGGGCCGGGGGCGGCCGCAAGCCGCCCCTGGCCCTCGTCGCTTTCGAAAAGGGATGGTCGCGGCGACGCCCGGCCGCGCCCTTGCCGCGACGGCCGAGATGTGAAGAATCAAACCAACTTCCCGAGAACCCCAGGGCCTTCGGAGTCGTAGGCGGCCAGTTCCTGCGGCGTGACGCTCCAGCGGCCGGCGAGGTCCATGACGTCCTGCTCGTCGGGAGTCGTCCGATCTCCCCAATCGCCGTCCACCGTCGACTGATCGACGAACCGGCCGAAACCGAGGACCTGCTCCTCCTGGGTGAGCGGCCCCTCATCCCAGAAAACCTCGCCGTGTTCGCCGTGCCAGCCGTAGGCCCTGATGATCTCACCGTCGACCGCCCGGGCCCACCCCTGCAATTCGACGACGCGATGCGAGACGTAGAACTGGGCCTCGCCGAACCTCCGGCTCAGATCGCGCAGGAGATCGGCCAGCCGAGGATCGCCCGGTTCATGAATGGGATGTCCCAGGATGAACGTCCAGCCCAGCCCGGAGGGGGAGACGAACACGCCTCCCGGGCTGTACGGGTCCACGTCCCACTCCGCCGGCCGGGTCTCGCGGAGCCCCAGCGTCTCGGCGACGGCCGACGCATCCAGCGAATCGACGACCAGCCACCACGTCTTGTACCCGAACGTGGCCGGCGTCCCGCCGTCGACGGTCGACTGACCTGGCTTTCGAGAGGCGAAGGACCGGCCGGGCCGGGGCGTGACCAGCGGCGCGGGGAGTGGGCAACGCGATCGAAGCGACAGCAGGAGTCCGCCGATCGCCTGGGCGTCGAAATCACAGCTTTCGGTCTCGGTCGCCTCGTAAGGCTCGGCCGAGTATCCGTGAATGTCGATCCGCTCCCCCAGGTCCTTGACGGCGCAGGATCGAGACGACCGCTCCAGGATGGTCGGTGCCTTGATCCCGAGCTTCCGCAAGGCCTGAACATACGTCCCTAGGCCGTTCTCCCGGTCGAACGCGGCGGCATCGCAGGTCAGGGCCCGTTGAACGGCACGGCCCAACTCCCAGGCCGGCGGCTCCGGCCCGAGCCTGGCGATCCGGTCGTAGGTCGTCCTCCAGTTCCAGTCGGGATCGGCGACCTTCGACGGGCCTTGCGGCACCACGACCACGCCGCCGTCCAGGAAGTGCACGTTGCAACCTCGGTGGGAGAGGCCGCGCCGCTTCGCCAGGAGCGCCTCCGCCTCGGGATCATCGCTCGTCATCGCCCGACCTCCTTCACCAGATCCAGCCGTCTCTCAGCGATCCGTCGACCAGACATCGAGGGGGGGGCGGCGGCCCTGAGAGAGATCCACAATGCAGCGAGCGGCCGTCTCGACCATCCCTTCCAGCTCGTCCCGCCGGGCGTGGCGCAGGACCGGGCTCAAGTCGTCGGCCTCGAATCGTCGACGCCTATAGGACAAGACTAACGATTTTCGTACCGGGGGAAAGCGGTGCCGTCGGAACGGCGTTCGCGAGAGCGGGAAGACCGTCGCCGTCTGTTCAAGGTCTGGACGCGCGGATATCTTCGATATAATCAGGCGGGACGCCCGTGATGGTGCGAGCCCACGATCGTTATCAATTTTTCCCGCCGCTTAGCCCCAGGAATGCTGACCTCTGGTCTCGGGTGGACGCAAGGTATGGGGGTTCTCAAGTTCAAGCTGCCGTCGAACGAGATCGCCGGCCGGCTGGCGAGCCATCGTCGCGTCTACACGACCGGCCTCGACCGAACTCCGGGACGCTTGAACCTGGACTTTCGCAACGGCCTGATGACCTGCACGAGCGACTCCAGCGAGAGCGGGCGACTCTTCACGCCTTGGCCGATCGCCGGCTTCGGCTCGCCCGTCGTGGGGACCGCGACGCTTGGCGAACGCCCCACGCCCTACGTGCTGGCGCTCGAGCTGGCGCGGGGACGGCTCAACGACGTCCGTAATCAGGCGGCCGACTGGACCCAGCTCGGGCTCCGAACCAATTCCACGTTCGAAGAGCTGATGCGCACCTCGCGCCGCGCCTTCGTCCGCGCGGCCCTGACCACCGGCGAGTCCGACGACTGCTTCACGGCGGCCCAGGAGAGCCTGGAGGCGTCGAGCCGGGCCGGCGAGATCCTGACCGAGACCTACACGGCGCAGGTGCTGCAAAACCGCCTGGCGGTCTCCGGCCGGCTCGGGACCGGCCTGGGCTGCGTGCTGGCCGGCGATCCCGCCAAGGCGGCCGGTTCGGCTCGATGGGTCTCGGGCCTGAACTCGGCCCAGGCCGCCGCCTCCTGGCGCGAGACCGCCCCCTCGGAGGGGAAATACCGCTGGGATCTGCTCGACGCCCAGGTCGCGTGGTGCCGGAAGCATCGCCTGAACGTCGAGGCCGGCCCGCTCATCGAGTTTCGCGCGGCGTGCTTCCCGGACTGGATCTGGCTCTGGGAAGGGGACGTCGACACCATCAGCAGCTTCGTCGCCGACTACGTGCGACAGGCCGTGACCCGCTTCCGGGGCAAGATCCCGGTCTGGCAGATCGCCCACCGCCCGGCCGGTCACGAGGTCCTCGGTCTCGGCGAGGAAGACCAGATCCGAATCACCGCCAGGGCGCTCCAGGTCGCCCGCCAGGCCGATCCGGCGGCCCAGCTCAGCCTGGGAGTCGACCGGCCCTGGATGGAATGGATGAGCGGGAGCCGGTTCCAGCTCGGCCCCCTCCACCTGTGCGACTACCTGATCCGGTCGGACGTCGGGATCTCCAGCATCACCCTGGAGGTCGCCCCGGGCTACTCGAACCCGGGCGGCGACAACCGAGACCTCTTCGACTTCTCCCGGCTCCTCGACCTTTACTCGCTGCTCAACGTCCCCCTGAACCTCACGCTGGTCGCCCCCTCGTCGGCGGCCCCGGACCCGAACGCCGACCCGAACGTCAAGGTCGAGGCGTGGCAATGGCCCTCGTCGCCCACCGAGGCCATGCAGGCCGATTGGGCCGCCCGCTGGGCCTCCCTGGCCCTCGCCAAGCCGTTCGTCCGGTCCGTGAACTGGCTCCAGCCCACGGATGGCTCCCCCCACCTATACCCCCACGGCGGCCTCCACCGCCCCGACGGCTCGGCCAAGCCGGCGGCCGACCGCCTCCGCACCCTCCGCGACGACCTCCTGACGTGAAATCGCGTTGCGAGGAACGAAGGCCGCCGTTATAGTGGTCGATTCGCGACCTCCTCCGCCCGTGGACCCGACGAGTCATGTTCGACGATCTGCAAAAGCGCCTGTCCTCCGCCTTCAAGCGGTTCCGCGTCAGCGGCGTCTTGACCGAGGCCAACATGAAGGAAGGCCTGCGCGAAGTGCGCACGGCCTTGCTGGAAGCCGACGTCAACTTCAACGTCGTCCAGGACTTCATGGCCCGCATCCAGGAGCAGGCCGTCGGCGCGCAGGTCGTGAAGAGCGTCCGGCCCGAGCAGCAGCTCGTCAAGATCGTCCACGACGAGATGATCGCGACGATGGGCCCGTCCGACCCGACGATCCGGTTCGAGAAGACCGGCCCCACCGTCATCATGCTCTGCGGCCTCCAGGGCTCGGGCAAGACGACCACCTCGGGCAAGCTGGCGAAGCTCCTGGTCTCCCAGGAACGGCGGCCGATGCTCGTCGCGGCCGACCTCCAAAGGCCGGCGGCCGTCGAGCAGCTCAAGGTCGTGGGCGAACAGGTCGGCGTCCCCGTCTTCTCGCAGGCCGGGGCCGACCCGGTCAAGCTCTGCCAGGACGCGGTCATCGAGGCCAACCGCAAGGGGTGCGACACCCTGATCCTGGACACCGCCGGCCGACTCCACGTCGACGACGAGTTGATGGCCGAGCTCGTGCAGATCGAGAAGAAGGTCCGGCCCCACCAGGTCTATTTCGTCTGCGACGCGATGACCGGCCAGGACGCCGTGGCCTCGGCCGCCGCGTTCAACAAGGCGCTCGAGCTGGACGGCGTCATCCTCACCAAGCTCGACGGCGACGCCCGCGGCGGCGCCGCGCTGTCGGTCCGGAAGGTGACCGGCGTCCCCGTCAAGTTCGTCGGCAAGGGGGAGAAGCTCGACAAGCTCGAGCCGTTCGACCCCGAGCGGCTGGTCGGCCAGATGCTGGGCATGGGGGACATCGTCGGCCTCGTCGAGGCCGCGCAGGCCTCCGTGGACGCCGAGGAAGCCCGCCTCCAGCAAGAGAAGATGGCGAAGGGGAAGTTCGACCTCGAGGACTTCCGCAAGCAGATCATCCAGATCAAGAAAATGGGCTCGGTCCAGGACGTGATGGGGATGTTCCCCGGCATGGGTCAGATGACCGAGAACCTCGGAGCCATCGACGCCGACGCCGAGATCCGACGCATCCAGGGCATCATCGACAGCATGACGCCCCGCGAACGGAGTCGTCCCGACCTCATCGACATCGGCCGCCGCCGCCGGATCGCCGCCGGGGCCGGGGTCGAGCCCTCGGACGTCTCCGGCCTGGTCAAGCAGTTCGACGCCATGGCGGCCTTCGTCAAGCAGATGTCCCAGATGAGCATGCTTGACAAGATCAAGGCCATGACCGGCCTGGGACGCGCGGCGGCCAGCAACCCCACCGCCAAGCTGTTCGCCCCCAAGGTCGGCACCGGAAAGCGACTCACCCCCAAGGAAAAAGAGAAACTCCGCAAGCAGCGCGAGAAGGAAGAACGCAAGAAGCGTCGCGATCAGCGCGACCAGCCCGGGGCCTGAATCCGGGCCCGCCTCCCCCGCACACGAGCAAGCATTCCGCCCCAGCCCGCCTCTGCCGACTTCGAGCACGGCGATCGGCCCCGGGGCCCGTCCCGCAGGACCCTGCATCACCCGACATCGTCCGTCGCCGGTCGTTCCGGCGGGGCCCGATCGGGCGACCTGGAAATTTCGAGAGGAGACCGCGAGTGGTTCGTATCCGGATGAAGTCGATGGGACGCAGGCACAGGCCTTTCTTCAGAATCTGCGCCATGGACGCCCGCAGCCCGCGCGACGGCCGCTCGATCGAGGAGCTGGGCCACTACGATCCCATGTCGCGGAACCCCGAGACCCAGACGGTCCTCAACGCCGACCGCATCCGCTACTGGCTGAGCGTCGGCGCGCAGCCCTCGGACAAGGTCGCGGCGATCCTCCGCCGGCACAAGGTCGTCAAGCCCGGCCCGGGCGAGCCCTGGGAACTCCCGAAGCCGGTCGCGGCGCCCGAGCCGGCCGCCTCCGCCCCCGTCGCAGACGCCGCCCCGAACGCCTCCTGACCCCGAAACGGGCCGGATCATGCCACCCGCCTCGCCGCCGCTCCGGATCGACGTCCTCACGCTCTTCCCCGGCCTGTTCGAGGGATTTCTGCGCGAGAGCATCGTCGGCCGGGCGCTCGCCAAGGAGCTCGTCGAAATCCGGTTGTGGGACATCCGCGACTGGGCCGAGGGGCGGCACAAGCAGGTGGACGACCGGCCGTTCGGGGGTGGCCCCGGGATGGTCCTGATGGCGCCCCCCGTGGTCGCCGCGATCGAGGCCGTGCGGGCCGCCGCGGAGCCCCCCGGCGGGCTGATCGTCCTCTCCCCCCAGGGGAAGCGGTTCGACCAGGCCCGGGCCGCGGAGCTGGCCGTCTCGGGACGCCTGACGCTGGTGTGCGGGAGGTACGAAGGCTTCGACGAGCGGATCATCGAGATCCTCAAGCCCGAACTGCTGTCCGTCGGGGACTACGTCCTCTCGGGCGGCGAGCCGGCCGCGATGGTCGTGATCGACGCGATCGTCCGCCTGGTCCCCGGAGTCCTCGGCGACGCCGAGAGCGCCGTCGACGAGTCGTTCGGACCCGACGGCGGCCTGGAGTACCCCCACTACACCCGCCCCCGCGACTATCGCGGGCTGGCCGTCCCGGAAGTCCTGCTGAGCGGAGACCACTCGGCCATCGCCCGCTGGCGTCGCGAGCACCGCCGCTGACCGACGCCCCAAGACATTCGCGAAACACCTACAAGAAAGCACGTCGCACGCCGGCCCGCCGGATGGGCCGCTCGAAAGGTCACAGTCATGCAGAATCGATTCCTCACCGCGGTCGAACAGGGCAGCATGAAAGAGAAGCCGCCCAAGTTCGAGATCGGCGACACGGTCGACGTCCACGTCCGGATTCTGGAAGGCGACAAGGAGCGCATCCAGATCTTCAACGGCGTGGTGATCGCCCGCTCGGGCGGCGGCACGCGCGAGATGTTCGTCGTCCGCCGGATCGTCCAGGGCGAGGGCGTGGAGCGGAAGTTCCCGGTCCATTCGCCCCGCATCGCCGACATCGTCGTCAAGCGTTCGGGCAAGGTCCGTCGGGCCAAGCTCTACTTCCTCCGCGAGCGCACCGGCAAGGCCGTCCGCCTCAAGGAGCGCTTCAACACCGGCGCCGCCCTGGCCGACGCGAAGGCCGCCAAGGCCGAGCGCAAGGCCGCCAAGGTCGCCACCAAGAAGGCCAAGGCCGAAGCCGCCGCCGCCGCCAAAGCGGCCAAGTGATTTCGACGCCGCGGCGTCCCTCCGGACGTCGGCGGCGCCTCCCTTCACCTGGAGCCCCCCCGCCAAGATGCCCAAGCGCGTAGTCCTGGCCATGAGCGGCGGAGTCGACAGCTCCGTCGCCGCGCAGATGCTGAAGGCCGACGGGTACGACGTCGTCGGCCTCTTCATGCGCACCGGCTCCCACGGCGAGTCGGCGGAGCGGCGGGCCAAGACCTGCTGCAGCGTGGCCGACGCGCTCGACGCCCAGCGCGTGGCGGACCGGCTGGAGATCCCCTTCTTCGTCCTGGACTTCGAACGCGAGTTCGGCCGGATCCAGGACTACTTCGCCGACGAATACTTCGCGGGGAGGACTCCAAATCCCTGCGTGATGTGCAACATCTGGCTCAAGTTCGGCCGCCTCTGGGAGTATGGCAAGCAGGTCGGCGCCGATTTCGTCGCCACCGGCCATTACGCCCGGATCGCCCGGGCCGCCGACGGGACGACCCGCGTCGGCCGGGGCCGCGACCGCGACAAGGACCAGTCGTACGTCCTCTCCGGCCTCGCCCCCGAGCTGCTCGACCGCATCCTTTTTCCGATCGGTGCCCTGGCGAAGGCCGAAGTCCGGGCTCTGGCGCTGGAGCATGGGCTTCCCGTCCATGACAAGCCCGAGAGCCAGGAAATCTGCTTCATCCCCGATGACGACTACCTGGGATTCGTTCGCAACCGCCGGCCCGACCAGGAGACCGCCGGGACGCTCGTCGACGAAGACGGCGCAGTGCTCGGCGAGCATCCGGGATTCGAGAAGTTCACGATCGGCCAGCGTCGCGGCCTCGGGATCGCGTTCGGCGAGCCTCGCTACGTCGTCCAGATCGAGCCGGCGTCGAAGACCGTGACCGTGGGCCGTCGCGAGTCGCTCGTGCGGCCTGGCCTCGAAGCCTCCCGCTTCAACTGGCAAGGCCTCGCTCCGCAAGGCCCCGCGCCCTGCCTGGCCCAGATCCGGGCGCGGCATCAGGCGGTCCCCGCCGTGGTCGAACCGCTGGGCGAGGGCCGGGTCCGGGTCCGATTCGAGGTTCCCCAGCCCGCCGTCGCCCCGGGACAGGTCGTCACGCTGTATCAGGACGACCTGGTGCTGGGCGGGGGCTGGATCGATCGCGCCGTCGTCGACTGACCGCGCCTCGCGTCGAAGGGTGCTCGCGCCACATGACTCGAATCAGCCTGATCGTTCCGGGGAATCGCGACGAGCCGTTACGCGATGGCGAACTGGCCATCTATCAGCGTTTGCTGCTGGAGCAGCCGGGGATCGACGGGGTCGAGGTGATCTGGGCGGGCTCCGCGCCAGACGTCCAGGCGGTCCCGGGCCTCCACCCCATCGTGCAGCTCGTCGATGAGGCGGCGAATCGGGTCAGCCTGCTCCGTCGCGGGCTCCTCGCCGCGACCGGCGATCTCGTCGTGATCCTCGACCCTTCCCGCGAGTACGGGCCCGACGCGCTGCTGCAGGTCCTGGAGCCGATCCAGTCCGGCGCGGCCGACGTGGTGGTCGGCGTCCCGCGCACAAGCCGAGGCCTGTTCAGCCCGGGGGGCGTGAGGGGCCGGACCCTGAAGATCCTGGGGAGGCTGGCGCTCGGGACCTCGGACGGGCTCTCGGGCCTGGCCGCGCTCCGGCGTTCCGCCGTCCGATCGCTGGTGATGGAGAACCAGGAGATCTCGGGCTCGCGCATCCTCCTGGACGTGCTGACCTGGTGCTCGGGGAGTCTGCTGGACGTCCCCGTCAATACGGGTCGGAACGACCAGCGGCGGCTCGACGCCATCGGCCTGGACGACCTGAGGCAGCTCAAGCGGGTCCTCGACCATCGCTTCGGCACGCTCTCACGGCTCGTCCAGTTCTGCGTGGTGGGCGCCTCGGGGATGTTCGTCGACCTCTCGCTCTACGCCATCTTCCAGTGGCTGTTCGCAATGCTCGGCTTCGCCGGCCCGCACGACCCGGCGGAGGGCTTCACCTGGCCCCTGTTCGTCGCCGGCTCGCTGGCCATCTGGGCGGCGATGACCTGGAACTTCCTGCTGAACCGACGCCTGACGTTCAACGACTCGCGGTCGGGCTCGATCCCTCGCCAGTATCTCACCTACGCGATCGGCAACGCGCTGGGGATCGCGGTGAGCCTGACGCTCCGGCTGTTCCTGCCGAGCCGCTACCCGTTCTTCGCGAGCCACCGGCTCGCGGCGGCCGTGGTCGGCATCGTCGTGGCGACCGCCATCAGCTTCTCGATGTCGCGCTGGGTGGTTTTCCGACGCGCTCCGAACTCGGACGTCGAGCACAGGACCGTGTCGGAGACTTCGGACGCTTCCGATCAGGAGAGTGCGCTGGCCTGATCCGATCGAACGGGACGGAATCAGCCCGTCGGCCGTCGCGACCAGGCGAACGCGGCGACCAAAGCGATCGCCGGGACGATCGGCGCCCGCATGCGCAAGTCGGTCCAGTAAAGCGCGTGTACCGCCGTCAGGCCGACGATCAAGCAGGGAGCGACGACTCCCGGCCAGCATCGAATCGTTCGCGACGCCAGCCCGAAAGCGAACGCGATCCATAGAGGTATGGTCCAGAGCCCCGTCAGCGCCCGCGTGCGGAAGCCGTAAGCCCCCGAGGCCGGCGTCGGGCTCCAGAAGGTCGCGAGTCTCGCGGCGCAGGCCCGCGCGAAGGTCCGGGGCTCGCGACGAGCCAGGGCGACGACCTCGTCGCGCAGGAGACGATCGGCGGCGGGCTCGGCCAGGCCGGCCGTCCGGCGATTGACCTCGTCCCACCAGAGAGACTGCTCACGGCCCGTCCAAACGGTCCCCCAGGGGGCGTCGAGGACCTCGCGATAGTAGACCTCGTTATTCGCCAGCGCTAGCGTGTAGCCGCCGTGCGTGGTCGTCCAGACGAACTCGCCGAGGACGATTCGGTTGCGCACGGCCCAGGGCGCCAGCACGACCGCCGCCGACAGCCCGAGCCAGGCCGCGCGCTTGAGTCGCTCGGTTCGGCTCCCCGGGGCGGCAAACGCCGCAGCGAGCACGGCCAGCCCCGCCCCCGGAAGGACGCTCGGCCGACAGAGCGTCGCGAGGCCCAGCAGGACGCCGCAGCCGGGGGCCGCGCGACGATCGTCGGCCGAGGCCCTCGCCAGCGCCGCGGCGATCAGGAACGCCGTCAGCGTTTCAGTCATCACGGCCCGAGCCTGCCAGACCAGGACCGGATCCAGGGCCACGATCAAACCCGCGACGAGCGCCCGGCGAGGCCCGACGCCCAGCCGACGCGCCGCGAGCATCGTACAGCCAGCTGTCCCCGCGCCGAGCGCCAGGTGGAGGATCGTGAGCCCCACCGTCGGGCGATCGCCCGAGGCCGTCGACAGCGGCGCGAGGATCAAGGGATAGAGCGGCGGCCGATAGGCCGTCGCCCGTCCGTTCAGCGTCAGCCCTTCCCCCAAGGCCACCGATCGGGCCAGCGGGAGGTAATTGTCCGGATCCTCGAACCGCGCGCCGTCGGCGAGGATCACCGCCAGGCGGGCGGCGACCGCCGCGAGGATCACCAGCGAAGCGGCCGCGGAGGGTGCCCTTGGATTGTCACGGATCATGTTGGATCTTAAGCTAAGACGGTGTCCCGAACCCGGGAAAGACGTCCGGGATCGATCCCATGATAGCCGCTCGCTTTCCGGACGTCAGCGACGCATCCTCGGCTCCCTCGCCTCCTGGCCCCTGGTGATTGCTCATGTCGGACCGGCCGATCGTTCTCATGTTGACGGATATGGATGAATCCGGGATGCGCCTCCTCAAGGAGGTCGCCGAGGTCCGTCTGGTCGACCCGAGGGATCGCTCGGCCGTCAAGTCGGGAGTCCGCGACGCCGATGGAATCATCACCCGGACGGCCGGCAAGATCGACGCCGAGGTGCTCGGCTGGGCCACGAAGCTCCGGGTCGTCGGCCGGCACGGCGTCGGCTTCGACCATATCGACGTCCCGGGGGCCACCGCACGCGGCGTCCAGGTCGTCTATACGCCGGGCGCCAACACGCAGGACGTGTGCGAGCACGTCATCGCGATGATGATCGGCCTCTCCAAGCACTTCCCGACGATGATGCGCGAGCTGGAGGCGGGGAACTACGCGGTCCGCACGACGATGCGCGGTCGCGAGATCCTGGGGCGGACGCTGGGCATCGTCGGCTTCGGTCGAATCGGCCGTCGTCTCGGCGAGATCGCCCACCTGGGATTCGGGATGCGCGTGGTCTATCACGACATCGTCCAGGCGCCCGAGGAGGTTGAGCTGCGAGCCGGGGCCGTGCGCGTGGGCTATGAGGAGCTGCTCCGCGCGTCCGATTACGTCACCCTTCACCTGCCGCTCGACGCCAGCACGCGAAAGATGATGAATCGTGCGGCGCTGGCGAACATCCGGGAAGGGTGCATCCTCATCAACACCTGCCGGGGGCCGGTGGTCGACGAGGAAGCCGTGGCCGACGCCCTCGACGCCCGGCTGCTCTGGGGCTACGGGGCCGACGTCTTCGACGTCGAGCCGCCGCCGGCCGACCACCCCCTCATCGGCCGCCGCGACGTGATGCTCACCCCCCACAGCGCGGCGCAGACCGAGGAAGGGCTGCGGAACATGGCGACGATGGTCGCGCGAGACGTCCTCAACGTGCTCGCCGGCCGCACGCCCGAGAACGCCGTCAACGACCCGACCGAGGTCGAGCGCATCCGGCTCGGCCTCGGGCTCGAACGGCTTTACCGCCCGGTGGGCTGACCCCCGCCGGCCTGAGCGACCTGGGAGGTCGCGGCCCTCGCCTTCTCCAGGGCCTTGGCCAGGAAGTCCTGGAAGACCGCCGGCTCGTTGTAGCCGCCGATCGACGCGACGACTTTCCCGTCGGGCGAAAGGATCACGTAAAACGGGTTCGTCTGCTCGGCCGCGATGTCGAGCTGACGCTCCTGGTTCTGCTGCGCCAGCTCCTCGCGCTGCGCCGCCGTGAGCGAGGCGATCGGCACGCGGTCGGTGTAGAGCTGGACCGTGACGAATTCCTTGAGGAGTTTGGAGACGTCGGCCCGGGGCAGGACGTTGCGCTCCATCAACCGGCAATTGGCGCAGTTGACGCCGGTGAAGTCGATCAGAACCGGCAGGTTCTTCGCGACGGCCTCCTCCTTGGCCTGATCGAGGCTCATGCCCCAGAGGACGCCGTGGAAGTTCTTCTGTTCGCGCAGGGCCTGCTCCGGGTCGGACGAGGTCGCCCTGACCTCCTCGAAGGCGGCGCCGCCCGACGGGCCGGAGGCCATGCGCGTCTCGGCCGTCAGCTCGTTCGAGTCGGGCGGTAGGATGCCCACGATCAGGCGGTCCCAGATCTGGCCCTGGGGCGGGCGGCCGAACAGGGCAGGGGCCATGTAAAGCGCCAGGCCCAGGAAGAGGCAGCCGAACACGATCCGCCCGGGGCCCACCTTGACCTCGGCGTAGTCGTGGTCCGTGCGGAAGAGGCCCAGGAGATAGATCCCGCAGACCGCCGACAGGATGATCCAGGCGGTCAGCACGACCTGGGCGTCGAACCAGGCGTTCTCAGGGGTGACGTAGCCGAGTTCCGCCGTGTTCAGGAACTTCAGCGCCGCGCCGATCTCCACGAGCCCGCCGACGACCTTGACCGAGTTCATCCAGTCGCCGCTGCGGGGCATCTTGGACAGCAGCCCGGGTGCGAGGGCCAGCAGCAGGAAGGGGAACGCGATCACCGCGGCGAACGTCGCCAGGCCGATGATCGGATAGAAGAAATTGCCGCCGGCCGCCATGACGAGGAGCCCGCCGACGACCGGGAACGTGC
The DNA here is from genome assembly GCF_001610895.1 of Planctomyces sp. SH-PL62. NCBI lineage: Bacteria > Pseudomonadati > Planctomycetota > Planctomycetia > Planctomycetales > Planctomycetaceae > Planctomyces > Planctomyces sp. SH-PL62. The sequence continues at coordinate 1,629,398 of NZ_CP011273.1, forward strand.
AGGTGAACGACGTGATCGTCAGCGTCAGGGCCATGAAGATGACGCCCAGCAGCCCGCCGCGACCCTCCCCCTTGGATGAGACGTCCAGCAGGAAGCTCGGCAGTCTGAGCTCGAACAGGCCGAGCAAGCTCAGGCCGAACGCCAGGAAGAGCCCGGCGACCAGCAGGTTCAGCCAGGGGTTGTTCGCCAGGTTCTGGAGGAACGCGGCCGAGAAGAAGAACGAGAAGAACACGCCGACCAGCGTGAAGATGCCGATGATCGCCGCGCTGTACGCGAAGGCCAGGCCCGTGGTCTTGGCCTTGCCGTCCTTCCCTTGCTTGATGAAGAAATTCACGGTGATCGGGATCATCGGCCAGACGCAGGGCATCACCAGCGCGAACAGGCCGCCGAGAGCCGAGGCGATCAGGAACGGGATCAAGCCCTGCTGCGCCGTTCGGGCGATCTCGCTGATCGGGGCCGCGGCTTCGATCGTTTCTGGCGACGGCTCGACCGTGGGCGTCGAGGCGACCGGGGCGGGAGATACCGCCGTCGACGAGTCGGCCGGAAGCTCGCCCGTGACGGTGGGCGTTAGTGTTGGCGTTGGCGTTGGCGTTGGCGTTGGCGTGGGAGCCGGAGCCGGGGCCGACGCCACGGCCGGACCGTCGGCCACCTTGACGACGACCTCGTCCAGCGTCAGATAGGTCGGCGGGAAGCACGAGTTCTCGTTGCAGATCTGGAAATGGATCTGGGAACGGACGGGCTGCTCGCCGGGTTTGGCGTCGGCGGGGACCTTCAGCTCAACCGACCACGTCACCTCGTCCTCGAAGGATTCCACGATCACGTCGGGGCCGAACGCCGGCTCGGGCTTGGCGATCGGCTCGCGCGAGGGCTTCCAGGTGGCCTCTGGGTGGAACGGCCCCACTTCGAACAGGTCGAACGACGTCGGGATCGGCCCGTTATCGCCCGCGCCCGGCCGGGCGACGTCGTAGATGTGCAGGCCCGGGTCCAGCTTGACGGTCACCTTGTAGGTCACTGCGCCGCCGGGGCGGACACCCGCCGGATCGACGGAAGGGGTGACGACGATCCCCTTCGGGCGCAGACGCTCGGGCGTGTCCTTCTTTTTCGGTGCCGAAGGCACCTTGAGGGCCGCCTCGACGGCGGCCGGGGGGGGCGTCGCGGCGGCCTGGCCTCCGGAGACTGTCACGGTCGCCTCGGGGAGCGTCCAGCGACCGGGGAAGCTGCAACTCTGGGCGTTGCAGATCTGGTAGCTCGCCTGAACCTTCACGGCCTTCTTGCCGGCCTCGGCGTCGACGGGGACCTTGAGCGGGAGGCTCCAGACGACCTCGTCCTCGAAGAACTCGAACGTCTTGTTGTCGAACGCGGGCTCCGCCTTGGCCTCCGGCTCCTTAGAGGCGGTCCATTCACCGGCCTTCTCCAGCCCGCCGAGGTCGAACGCGTCGAACAGCGTGTGCCGCGGACCCTCGTCGCGCTGGTGATCGGAGTAGGTGTAGATGTGCCAGCCCGACTTCAGCTTGGCGCGGACCTTGAGCTGGACCACGTCGCCCGGGGCGGCCTCGGCCGGCTCGATCGAGGCGGTCACCTCGACGTCCTTGGGCTTCGCCCGGGCGCTGCTGTCTTTCTGGGCCGGCTGGAGGCCGTCGGCGGTCGCGTGCGCGGTCGCGAACGACGTCAGCAGCAGGCCGACGGCCAGAAATCGGGCCAGGCCTGCGGCGCGGCGGCCGTCGGGCGACCCGGTGGGTGAGAGAAGCGGCATCGGGTTCCCCTGTTGAGGATTCGGTCGCGGCAGCTGGCCGCGCCTCTGAACTCCTTAGTCAGCCTTATCGTATGTGCGAGACTCCCGTCGAGCAAGTCGGGCCGAAGCCGGGAGCGGTCGCGCCGGCGGTGCCCCCCGGTTCGCATTGACCGTTGGGCGGTCCTCGCCTACCATGCCCGACCGCTTCGGAACGGCTTGCTCCTCTGCGTCCCATCCCGCCCACCGGCGTCCGAGCGATCACGACCTCGAACGGTTCGTCTCTTCAAATAGGATGGGGCCGAATGCGCAGAATCCTCCTCGGCGCGATCCTCGCGGCGAGCGCCGTCGCCGCCGTGTGGATGGCCGTGCTCGACCGGCAGAATCGTCTGCGATGGGACCACTGGGACGTCGTCAAGCCGGGCGTCCTCTACCGCAGCGGCCAGCTCACGAGCGACCAGCTCGCGGAGGCGGTGAGCCGCTACGGGATCAAGACGGTCATCAACCTCCAGCTCCCCGGCGGCGAGGCGGCCGTGGAGCGAGACGTGGCGAAGCGGCTCAACATCGGCTACGTCAACCTGCCGATGCCCGGCGACGGATTCGGACGCGAGGAGCAGTTCCGCAAGGTCCTGGAAGTCGTCGACGATCCCGATCGCCGGCCGGCCCTGGTCCACTGCGCCCGGGGGACCTGTCGCACCGGCTCGGCCGTCGCTCTCTACCGCTTCGAGCGCGACGGCTGGACCATCGACGACGTCTCCGCCGAAGCCCGCCGCCAGACCTACCGCGACGGCTGGATTCCGGGGTACATCTACTCGATGGCCCGGAACAAGCCGGATTCCGACCTCCACCACCCCATCACGATCGACGAGCGGAACCTGCCGGGTGACGAACCGATCGCCGAGGAGGCTCCCGATGAGCGTTGACGAGATTCCGACGCGGACGTCGCGGGCTGAAGCCGTCCGAAGGTTCCGCCCCGATGAAGGCAAGCTGGTCGTGAAGCTCCCCCCCGCCCGCGCCTGGTGCGGCCCGGCGCTGGTGCTGCTCGGGCTGGCCTACGTCGTCCTCGGGGGCGCCGATTCCGAACTGACTGGAGCCGACGCCCGCACCGGGTTGGCGGCGAGCTCGGGATTCGGCCCGCTGGGACAGATTTACGGCCAGTGGCGGCCCGACGTCTGGCCGCTCCGCGCCGCCGTCTCCCGCCTGGTCTACCTGCTCGGCGAGCCGGGACGCCCCGAGAACGGCGCGGTGCTCTGGCCCTCGGCCGTCGCCGGGCTTATCGCCGGCTGGCTGATCGCGCATCGGCTGATCGCGGCCGGGAAGACGACCGCGGCGCTTCTGTTCGGCTTCGCCTGGTTCGGCTCCGGGGCGCTACTGGGCCACTCGGGGAGTTCGGGGATCGACTTCCTCTCCGGGATGGCGACGATCGCCGCGCTCGACCGGCTCGTCAACCGCCGTTCCGACTGGATCGCGGGAACCTGGGCGTCGTTCGCCTTTCTGGCCGGAGGCTGGCCGCCGCTCGTGGTCCTGGCCCTGGCGGTGATCGTCCTGGGGCGCCGCGACTCCGACTTCTCGCTGAAGTTGATCGCGCCTCCGGTGCTGACGGCCGTCGTCTGGCTGGCCTGGACGGTCCAGACGGCCTCCGCGGAAGCCGCCGCGGCGGCCCTGGTCTGGCCCCTGACCCAGAAGCTGGCGTGGACCCTGCCGACCTCGCTCGGCTCAATCGCCGCCGCGATGGCCAGCCCCTTGACCCAGAAACCTGTCTGGGCGGTCCCGCTCGGCCTCTTCGTCCTGGGGATGCCCCTCTCGCCGTTCGCCTTGCTGCTGGCGAGCGGGCCGTTGCAACGGAGTCTCAAACAGGATGGCTCGGGAATCGAGCTGGACTGGCTGCGAATCGGGATCGCATCCCTGATCGGCGGGACGATCGTCCCGGGTCTGGCCTCGGCCTCGGCCCTGCCGGCGCTCGCGGGCCTGCTGGTCGCCGCCGCCGCCGTCCTGGAGGCCGCCTGGTCGGGCGGGCTCTCGCCCCGGGCGCGTCGGGCTTTCTTCGGGATCGCGCTCGCCTTGACCGTCGGCTGGGTCTTCGTCGCGGCCTACGCGACGTTCGTGATGGCGATCGTCTTCACCTACTATCGGCCCATCGGCGTCGTGCTGGCGTTCGGCAGCCTGATCGTGGCGGTGCTTGCGTGGCGCTCGGTCGAAACCCGAAGCGCCCGGCGGGCCGTCATCGGGATGCTCGTCCTGACCGCCTGCCTGAAATGGCTAAACTGGGGATATTACACGCCCGAGTGGAACTACCGATATGGCCAGGGCCCGTGGGGAAGGGCCATCGGCCAGTGGCTCCTGCCGCACTGGACGATCCACACGCTGCATGAATGGCCTGAAGACCTGGCCTGGGCCGTGGGGAGGCCGATCCGCCTGATCCATACCCCCCAGCACCTGGCATTCCCGGAGACCTCGGAGAGCCGGCACGTCCTGCTGCTGGAATCCGAGTTCGTGAACTGGCCGCCGAGCGCCCCCAAGCTTGTGAAGGTGGCGAGCTTCGAACCGCCCCATCCGGCCGGGAGCCGTCGCATCCTGGCGAGGACCGAAGGCGAGCTGCTCACCCCCTCGGGACGCCTGGTATCCCGCGTCCCCGCGCCGGAATAACGCTCCGAATCACGACGTCGACGCAAAAGGAGGGGGGGGTGCCGGTCCCTCCTCCTTTTTCGCGCGCAGCAAATGAATTTTTATTCATGTTTCCATTCCACGAGTACTTTAAGGGTCACGCCCGAGGGTAGGATGGGCTTCGTTACGAGCCGGCATTTGAGTTGTCGGTCGACCACGTCACAAACGATCGTATCGCTCGTAGGGGTTCTGGGGTGTTTCGGATCGCGAGCATCCCCGCGGCGGATCCGGACCTTCCGGACTCTCAAGCATCGAACAGGAGGCGTGGCGCCATGATCGGCAGACTCAAAGGCATGTTCCTGGCGGCACCCCCGCAGACGGGAAGCCACCGCACCGGGGTCGACATCCAGAAGCGCTTCCTGATCCAGTCGGAAGTCTCCTCGCAAGGGAGCATGTCGCGAGTCTACAAGGCGCTCGACACGGAATCGGGTAAATCCATTTGCCTGAAGGTTTTGGATCGCGACAAGAACGACGCCGCCCAGGCTCGGGCGTCTCGTCACGAGGAACGTCCCCCCGAGGGCGAGATCGCGTTCCAGATCCGCCACCCCCACGTCGTCCGGACTTACGAGCATGGGACGACCTCGCGGGGCGAGCAGTACCTCGTGATGGAATACCTCAACGGGATCAGCTTCGAGCAGATCCGCGAAGGGGGCCTCGCGCGCACCGCGGAGAAGCTGGAATGGCTCGCCCAGACGGCCGAGGGCCTGAACGCGGTCCACCGGGCGGGCTTCATCCATCATGACGTCAACCCGCGGAACTTCCTGGTCGCCCGCAACCGTGAACGCCAGGCCAAGGTCATCGACTTCGGGCTCGCCGTCCCGAACACCCCCGCCTTCCGCAGGCCGGGCAACCGCACGGGATGCCTGCTTTATATGGCCCCGGAACTGCTCCGGCGCGAGCCGATCGACGAACATATCGACATCTTCAGCTTCGGCGTCGTGGCCTTCTCCTTGCTCTCGGGCAAGCTCCCCTACGACTCCCCCGCATCGCCGCACACCCTCCTGCAGCGCTTCAGCTTGCCGCCGAACGACCCCCAGGAGTCCAAGCCGAAACTCTCCGACGAGGTCCGGGACGTCCTCCTGAAGCTGGTCGCCGTCAACAAGCGCGATCGCTGGCCCTCGCTGGAAACCCTCGCCGATCATCTCCGCGCCATCCCCCCCAAGCGCGACGCTAGCTGACGAAGAGCGGCCCGGCGTCGCCCCTTCCCCATCCGCCTCTCCCACCATCTCCCGCATCTCGCGGTGTGCGCGTCCTCGGCCCATCCTTCCCGCTCACGCTGACGGGAGGCCGATCACCCACCCGATTCAGTCTGCAAATTTCTAAAACGCACTTCTTGACAAGCCATTTCCGCACGGCTACATTTCGGCACTGAGACTGAATCTCAATCGCACCGACTTTATGGCGAGCTCCTGATACCTCATCCCATCGACTGAAGGTGGGCCTTCGGCGGGGAGGACCCGCTCAAGGAGAGCCGAGCGTTTCGGCTGAGTTTTCGGCGACCCGCCTGCCGGCGGACGCCGTCGCATGAAGTGGCGTCCCAACACGAATCCAGGCGCTGGAGTTTGCTCCAAGATGAAGAGTTCCCGTCGCGAACGCGGTTTCACGTTGATCGAGCTGCTGGTCGTCATCGCGATCATCGCGGTGCTGATCGCCCTGCTCTTGCCCGCCGTCCAATCGGCGCGCGAGGCCGCGCGACGGATCCAGTGCACGAACAACCTGAAGCAGCTCGGCCTGGCGTTGCACAACTATGTGGACTCGCACAACGCGCTCCCGCCGGCCGCCCAGGGGGGGATGTTCCAGGCCTACATGAATTACACGGGCTATAGCTTCCTGCTGCCGTACATCGAGCAAACCAACGGTTACAACCTGTTCAACTTCAGCCTGGGCCAGTACTCCGGCGGGCTGAGCTATCAGGGCTGGTCGGAGTGGGGAAACAGCACCGCGTTCGGCCTGCAGCTCGGGATGTTCCTCTGCCCGTCGAACCGGGCGACGGGCGAGGTCGGCGCCACGGCGAGCGTCGGATGGACGGTCCCCAGGGCGGCGGTGACGGACTACCTGTTCAACGGCGGGGCCGGTCGGTACGTCGCCAAGGGTTTCGGCGAGACGAACCGGATGGGCCCGTTCGGCATCGACACCGCCACGAGGCTCGCCGAGATCCAGGACGGTACGAGCAACACGTTCCTGATGGGCGAGGCCGCCGGCGGCAGCCAGCGGAACAAGTTCTACGCCTCCGGGACGACGAACCGCGTCTGCATGCCGCTGGCGACGTACAACACGGCGGGGCCGGTCTACTACGACAACCTGATGTTCATGGCCTACGGCCGGTCCCGAACCTGGAACGACGGCACGGCGACCGCGCGGATCATCGGCGGTCTCGTGGCCCGGACCGTCGACTCCGTGGGTAACGCCTACGCGGTGAACGACTGCGCCTCGGAGTCCTACACCGACGTCTTCGAGCCCGCCCCCGGCCTTCCTTTCCCGACCTCCGCCCAGAAGCTCCCCAACTTCCGATCGGCCCACCCCGGGACCACGAACTTCCTGTTCGGCGACGGGACCGTCCGGAACGTGAAGGATTCGATCGCCCCGACCGTCTACCAGGCCCTTTCCACGATGGGCGGCGGCGAGGTCGTCTCGTCCGACGCGCTTTGACCTCGGCCCGACTCCCGCGACGATCCGCGAGGCTCGTCCACCCAGCCCCCAGGAGAGAGGGACGTTGAAGTTCTCCACGCGTTTGATGCCGACCGTGAGCTCGATCGTCCTCGGCTGGGCGGCGGGCGCGGCGACGGGATGCGGCGGCGCCGCTCCCTCGCCGACCAGCCCCGTCGTCGCGGCCGACTCGGAAGCGGGCCGCAAGGCCCGAGCCGAGGACGACGCCGATCGTCTGCTTCGCAAGAAGATGGAGGCCAGGGCGGCCTCCCGCAAGAAGAACCTCAAAATCCCCGAGGAGGGCTGAATCGGCCGAACGCCGCAGCCCGCCCCGACGCACGATCCGCCGTCCCCATGTTCCCAAACCACCCGCCTTTCAGCCTTAGAGAGTTCCTCCTGATGACATTCGTCCGCTCCCGCACGTTCCTCCTGGCCGTCGCTTTCGCGACCGTCGTCCCCCAGGCCGCTCAGGCCCACTTCATCTGGCTCAGGGCCGAGCCGGGCGCGAAGCGCGGCGAAACCACGATCCAGGGGTTCTTCAACGAAGATCCCGAGCCCGACGCCAGGTTCGTCAAGTACGTCCGCGAGCTTCGCCTGACCGTCGACGGCCAGGTCGTCCCGTCCAAGGCGACCGAGGCCGCTCGCGAGGCGACCTGGGAGGGCAAGCCTCCCGTCCTGGTCGACGCCGAGCGCGACCTGGGCGTCATGGCCAAGGGGGGCGCTTCGTACCGCCTCTACTACACCGCGAGGGCGCAGACCGAAGCCGTGGGCGAGAAGGTCAAGGAAGCCGGCGACAAGCTTCGCGTACGACTGGTCGCGACCGACCCCGCGCCCGTCCTCGAGGTCCTCTACAACGGCGAGCCGGCCGCCAACGCCCGGGTCAAGCTCTATCCGACCGAAGGTGAGTCGACCGAGGTCACGACGGACGAGCAGGGGAGGGCCTCCGTCGAAGGACTGGCCGAAGGCCGAACCGCGATCTGGGCGAACCACGTCGATCCCGCCGGCGGCGAGGTGGACGGCAAGGCGTACACCGAGACCCGCTATTACGCCACGCTCACCTTCACGGCGGCCGCGACGCTCCTGGGCGGCAAGACCCCGCTCGAAACGACCACGATCGCCAACATCCCCGACCCGGCCGTGAACAGCTTCGGCGGCGCGGTGCTCGGCAAGTGGCTCTACATCTACGGCGGCCACGTCGGCAAGACCCACAGCTACGACGTCGGCACGACCGCCCGCCACTTCCGGCGACTCGACCTCGAGGACGGCAAGACCTGGGAAGAACTGCCGATGGAGCAGGACCTGCAAGGCCTGGCCCTGGTCACCGACGGTCTGTCCCTCTACCGGATCGGCGGCATGGTCGCGAAGAACCAGGCCGGCGAGGAGCACGACCTCCACTCGGTCGCCGACTTCGGGAAATTCGATCCCGAGACGAAGACCTGGACGGCCCTTGCGCCGCTCCCCACCCCGCGTTCGACGCACGACGCCGTGGTGATCGGCCGGACGATCTACGCCGTGGGCGGCTGGCACATGAAGGGCGCCGACGAGGAGTCTGAGTTCCTGAACGACGCCGCCGCGTTCGACCTGGACGCGCCGGACGCGGGCTGGAAGACGATCCCCCAGCCGTTCCAGCGTCGGGCCCTCTCCGTGGCCGGTCATGACGGAAAGCTCTACGTCCTCGGCGGGCTGGTCGGCGGCGGCATGACGGTCGACCGCCGGGTCGACGTCTACGATCCCGCCACCGGCACGTGGTCGCAGGGTCCTGATCTGCCGGGCGGCGGCCGCACAGAAGGTTTCGGGACGTCGGCGTTCGAGGTCGCGGGTCGGGTCGTCTACAGCGGCGCCTCGGGGCGAATCTTCCGCCTCAACGAGGCCGGTGACGCCTGGGAAGCCGTCGGCTCGTGGGCGCTCCCGCGCCTGACGCATCGCCTGCTGCCGGGCCTCAACGACACGATCCTGGCCGTCGGCGGCAACGCCCGGGGGGCCGCCCAGACGCCGGTCATCGAAGCCGTCCACATCGAGGCCCCGCACCCCGCCGCGGCCGTCTCCGCGAGCCGCTGATCCGACCTCGCCCCCGAGCCGAACACCCGGGCGCGGCCGTCGTTGGAAAACGTCCGCCGCGCGCGGCGTCGTTCCTTACTGGATTGACACCGAGGCCGCTTGCACTAAAATCTCTTCATCGACCCGCGTCGACGTGACACGTCCTCACTCCTCTTCCAGGATGTCTCCGTCGCCGCCCGACGTCCGGAAGGGCTACCATTCGCCCCGGTCGCGACGTCCGCACCTGTCCGACGTTGGGCGGTGTCCGGCATCCTCGTCTTCGTGCCGGGAGTCGTCACACGCCATGTCGTCGAGACGTCCGCACGCGAACGGCTCGAAGCGGTCGTTCGGGGAGAGATCCCCGAAAGTCCTCCGCGGACGCCCCGCGTCTCCGGTCGGGCGACCACCTCGCGCATCCGGAGTCGACCTCCCTTGAGCCACTCCCACGTCGAGGCCCCTGACGTCACCACCCGGTCCGAGGGCGAGCCCCCGCTCGAAGCGATCAACGGCTGGATCGAACATGCGGCCCACTACCTGCCGTCCCAAGGGCCGATCTCGGTCTTCGTCCATCACAACACGCTGCACGCCTTCGAGGACGAGCCGTTCGGCCGCGCGGTCATCCAGGCGAAGGCGATGTTCGGCAGCGAGCCTTATCTGAGCGAGGAGCATTTCCGCCGCGAGCTGGCGCGAGGCCGTATCCTCCAGGAAGATCTCGCCTGGGCGCTGATGGAAGAACTCGGTGACGAGGCCGACCGGCTGATCGGGTTCATGGGGACCCGCTACCATCTGCGACTGGCGATGCTCGAACACCCGCTCCGCCTGGGGACCGACGCCGAACTCCGCTGGGTGATCGCCGAGACCGACGCGCTGCACCGTTTCCGCTCGGAGACCCCCCCCGAGGTCCGCCAGCGACTCGTCGACCAGAACCGCCGATGGATCATGCGCGAGTACGCCGGCGGGCGCGAGGCGCCGGGCCGATCGGGGCGCGACGTCGTCGACGCGCTCCTCGCATCGCGCGAGTACCGAGGCTCTCGCGTCGAGCAATGGTCCGCCGCGACGTGGGAGGCCTTCACGCTCACGCTGCTCTGGCGGATCTGCCATCTCGGCGCTCACGGCGTCCGACCGTCCGGGGCCGTACCGCCGGCTCCGATCCGCCATCGCGACCACGTGCTGGCGGCCTCCGGCTACGACACGGACCTGAGCGTCCATGAAGTCCTGATCCGCTTCACCGGGCCCTTCCTGGATCAAGGGTTTGCGGCCTGGGAACTGCCGGGCCGCGACGCCGGATACTTCCGGGCTTTCCTCGACCTCAATCGCGACGCCCGGCCGATGGCCGAGTGGCTGCGCCCGCTCCCCGCCGAGCTGCGACGGATCGAGGCGGCCGGGCTCTCCCCGCTGGCGTCGATCGCCGAGTCGCTCAGGCTCCTGGGCGTGTCGGCCGCCGAGGCCCCGAAGTATATCCAGAGCACCTTGCTCGCGCTCCGGGGATGGGCGGGGGTCGTCTGGCAGATGGAGACGAACGCCGAGTGGGCCGCCCGTCCCGCACCTCCGGGGACGCTGGTCGAGTATCTCGCCGTCCGGCTCATCCTGGAGCGGCTGGCCGTCGGCTGGGCCGCGGAAGATTTCCTGGGTCGACGCGTCCCCTTGAACGAGATGCGACGGGTCCTCGCCTCCAGCCATCCCAAACCCCCGCGGACGAGCGTGGATCGTCGCGCCTATCTGCTGTTCCAGCTCGCGCAGGTGCGCGGTTGGGGCCCGATGGAACTGGCGAGGCTGTCCAAGAGCGAGTGGTCTCGGCTGGTGACCGAAATCGAGTCGTTCGACGGCCTCGAACGACGGCGGGTGTATCAACTCGCTTACGAACGACGGTACCAGGTCCAGGCCCTTCGGGCCCTGCTCGCCCACCATCCGACGCCGCGAGGCGACGCCGACGGCCCGGCGAGATTCCAGGTGGTCTGCTGCCTCGACGAGCGCGAGGAGTCGCTGCGCCGCCATTTGGAGGAAGTCGAGCCGCGCTGCGAGACCTTCGGGATGGCCGGATTCTTCGGCGTGGCGATGTACTATCGAGGCGTGGCCGAGGCCCAGTTCCGCCCGCTCTGCCCGGTCAACGTGAAGCCGAAAATCTTCGTCTGCGAGGAGCCGATCCGCTCGCTCACCGGGGCCAGCCGCTTCCAGCAGTCCCTGCGTCGCGGCCTGGGGAGCCTGGCGTATCGCATCCACATGGGTTCGCGGACGTTCCTCGGCGGCATCGTCACGGGCCTGCTCGGAGCCTTCGCCGCGGTGCCGCTGCTGACGCGGGTCCTGCTGCCGCGAGAGACGGCGCGGGCTCGCCGGCTCTTGAACCGGATCGTGACGCCGCAGTTGACCCAGCTCCGGCTGGAGCGAGGTTCGCCCGAGCCGGGGCCCGAGAACGGCCATCTCGGTTACAGCGTCGCCGAGATGGCCGACATCGTCGGCGGCGGGCTCCGCGCGATCGGCCTGACCGACCCCGGCCTCTTCTCCCCCCTGATCCTGATCCTGGGCCACGGCTCGTCGAGCCTGAACAACCCCCAGGGGGCGGCCTACGACTGCGGCGCCTGCGGCGGATCGCGGGGGGGCCGAACGCCCGGGCCTTCGCCCAGATGGCCAACGACCCGCGAGTGCGGGCGGCCCTGGAAAGGGACGGGACGACGATCCCCGACCACGCCTATTTCGTCGGCGGGTTCCACAACACCTGCGACGACTCGATCGGCTGGTTCGAGCTCGACCGGCTCCCGGTCACGCATGAAGACCTTTTCAACGAGGCGTTCGCCGCCCTTGACGTGGCGCGAAAGCGCAACGCGCACGAGCGCTGCCGGCGGTTCGAGTCGGCGCCGCTGTCGCAGACGTTCGAGGAGGCGATCCGACACGTCGAGGGGAGGGCGGGGGACCTGTCGCAGACCCGCCCCGAGCTAGGCCACGCGACCAACGCCCTGTGCATCGTCGGCCGGCGCGAACGCACCCGGGGCCTCTTCCTCGACCGCCGCGCCTTCCTGACCTCGTACGACGCCGCGAGGGACGACGAGGAGGACAACATCCTCGCCGGGCTGCTCCGCGCGGTCTTCCCGGTCTGCGGCGGCATCAACCTCGAATACTACTTCTCCCGGGTCGACCCGGCCGGCTACGGCTGCGGGACCAAGCTCCCGCACAACATCACCGCGCTGCTGGGCGTCATGGACGGCCCGGCGAGCGACCTCCGGCCCGGCCTACCGTGGCAGATGGTCGAACTCCACGAGCCGATCCGAATCCTGATCGTCGTGGAGACGACGCCCGAGCGGCTGGCCCGCGTGCTGGAAGCCGACGCGATGATGACCCGAATGGTCCGCAACGGCTGGGTCCACATCGCGACGCTGGACCCGGAACGCGCCGTGGTCCACCTCCACCGCGGCGACGGATTCTCCCGTTACGAGGGGCCGACCCACGATCTCCCCCGAGCCGAATCGTCGCTCGACTGGTATCGCGGCTGGCGGGACCATCTGGGTTTCGCCTCGATCGCACCGACCTCGCCGTCCCCCGCCTCGTCGGCCCCCCACGCGGGGCAGGAGCCCCGATCGTGAACGAATGGGTCGCTCGACTTTTCGGGCTGGGGGCCGTCGGCGCCCCCTTGCTGTTACTGGCGGTCTTTGGCCTGTCGACCTTCTTCACGACGCGGTTGGGCGAGAAGACGATGGCGAGGTGGACGGCCGCCTGCGTCTCCTTCGGCCTCTTCTCGGTCGTCGGCATGTTGCTGGCGATGCTCTGGACCGGCGACCGCGAGGTGCAGGTGGAGGTCGGCGACTGGGTGGCCCTCCCGTCCGAACACTTCCACTTCCGCGTGAAATTCCTGTTCGACCGGCTGTCCGTGCCGTTCGCCGCCTTGACGTTCATCCTGGTGGGGGTGACCGGGAGCTTCGCCAACCGTTACCTCCACCGAGAGCCGGGCTACCGGCGGTTCTTTTTGTACTTCGCGGTCTTCCTGCTCGGCATGGTGGTGGCCTCGCTGGCGGGGACGATCGAGACGCTGTTCATGGGCTGGGAGCTGGTCGGGCTCGCCTCGGCGCTGCTGGTGGCGTTCTTCCACGAGCGGGCGGCGCCGGTGTTCAACGCCCAGCGGATCTGGACGGTCTACCGGTTCTCGGACGCAGCGTTCCTGATCGCGGCGCTGACGCTCCACCGCCTTTCGGGGGGCGGGGACTTCGCCGCCCTGACCGGCTCCGGCCCGTGGCCGGGATCGGAGGCGGCGATCGCACCCGCCGCGGCGCTGGGGGTGGGCCTGCTGCTGTTGATCGCGGCCGCCGGGAAGTCGGCCCTGGTCCCGTTCTCGGGCTGGCTCCCTCGCGCGATGGAGGGGCCGACGCCGTCGAGCGCGGTCTTCTACGGCGCCCTCTCGGTCCACCTCGGGACCTACTTGCTGCTCCGGGTCGATCCGATCCTGAAGGCTTCGCCGCCGCTCTGCGCATGCGTCGTCCTGATCGGGGCGGCTTCGGCGGTGTTCGGCGTGGTGGCGGGCCGGGTGCAGACCGACGTCAAGACGGCCCTGGCGTATGCGTCGCTGACGCAGGTGGGGATCATCACGGCCGAGATCGGCCTGGGCTTCCGCTACCTGGCGCTGGTGCACATCATCGGCCACGCGTGCCAGCGGACCCTCCAGTTCCTCCGCTCCCCCTCGCTGCTGCACGATTATCACATGCTGGAAAACGCCCTCGGCGGTCCGATCCCTCGCGCGCCGAGCTTCACCGAGCGGCGACTGCCGTCCGAGGCGCGGAGGCGGCTCTACCGAGTCGGACTCGAACGAGGGCGGCTTGACGCGGCGCTCGACCGATTCATCGTCCGTCCCTTCGTCCTCAGCTTCCGCTGGTGCGACCGGATGGAGGCCCGCTGGACGGGCTTCCTCGCCGGGCGACGCGACCGCCCGCACGACCACGACCCCCGCCGCCGACACGACCCCGTCGCCCTCACGCCGCCGGCCGGAGAGGACCACTCATGAGCTCGATGCGACTCCCGTGGCTGGAGCTGGCGATCCTCCTCCCCGCGCTCGGTTCGATCTGGGTGAGGTTCCGACGCGACCCGCTGGTCGCCCGCGAGCACGCCCTGGCGATCGGCGGTTTAACGCTGCTCGCCACGATCGCCGCCTGGGTCGATTTTGAACTCCTGGGGCCCCGAGACGCCCCGGGCTGCCGTCCCTTCCCGGGGTTCGGGCCGAGCTGGGCATGGCTGGCGATCGACGCGCTCAACGCCCCCCTGATGCCCCTCGGCGCGCTGATCCACCTGCTGACGATCCTGGCCACCCTGCGCACCAAGGTCCGGGAATTCTCGCTCCCGCGCACCCTGATCACCGAGTCGATCCTGATGGCGATCTTCGCCGCCTCGACCCCCTGGGGACTGGTGGTCCTGATGGCTATCTCGACGCTCCCACGCTACATGGAGCTGGTCGCGAACCGGCAGCCGAGCCGCGTCTACCTGATCCACATGGCCCTGTTCATCACGCTCATGATCTTGGGCCAGTGGGGAGTGTCGAACGCGGCGGCGGGCGGGACTCCGCCACATTGGGCGATACTCTTGCTTACCCTGGCGATGCTCGTGCGGTGCGGCGTCGTCCCGTTCCATTGCTGGATGACCGACCTGTTCGAGCACGCGACGTTCGGCACGGCCCTGCTGTTCGTGACGCCTTTGACGGCGGCGTTCGGCGTGACCCGCCTGGTGTTGCCGATCGCGCCGACGTGGGACCTGTGGATCATCTCGATGATGTCGCTGATCACGGCCCTCTACGCCGGCGGCATGGCCTTGGTCCAGCGCGACGCGAGGCGGTTCTTCTGCTACGTCTTCCTCAGTTGCTCCTCGCTCGTCCTGGTGGGGATCGAGACTGCCACGCCGATCGGCCTGACGGGGTCGCTGAGCCTCTGGCTGTCGGTCTCGATCTCGCTGACCGGCTTCGGGCTGGTCCTCCGCTGCGTCGAGGCGCGGGTGGGGCGGATCGCGCTGACGGAGTTCCTGGGGCTGTACGATGAAATCCCGACGATGGCCGGGCTCTTCCTGCTGACCGGGCTGGCGAGCGTCGGGTTTCCGGGGACGGCCGGTTTCATCAGCATCGAGATGATCGTCGAGGCCGCCTTCCGGACGATGCCGGTGGTGGGGCCGCTCATCGTGATCGTCGCGGCCCTCAACGGACTGGCGGTCACCCAGGCGTACTTCCGCATCTTCGCCGGGAAGGCGGAATCCTCGTCGATCGACCTGAGGATCCGGCGGCCGGAGCGGATCGCCGTGGTGGTCACGTCGCTCCTGATCCTCGCGGGCGGCCTCTTCCCCCAGTGGGGGGTCAAGAGCCGATACGACGCGGCGCTCCAACTGCTCGCGCGGCGGTCGCAAGGCCCGGAGGCCGTCGCCGGGCCCCGACGGAGCCCGGACGACGCGTTGACCGTGCGGACTCAGCCCTCGCGAGGGGGCGAAGCGGGCTTCGCCCCAGGCTTCAGATAAGTCGCGATCTCCCTCGCCAGCGCGGCCATCTCCTGCGGGTGCTTCGGGGCTGGCGCGAGATTCACGTGGTCGGCGGCCGGCTCGTAGGCGTAGGTCGGCATGCAGACCTGATAGGTCCGCACGTCGTAGACGCCGAACAGGACCTCGATCCCCTCACGCCGGTCAGCCTCGACCTCCTGCCGGATCGCGAACGCCGAATGGGCGGCGTTCATGCAGACGGCCGCCTCGATCAGGGCGTCGCGATAGCCGGGCTGCGAGGCCGCGTCCGGCCCCCAGACCTCGCGGATGATGTTGTCCGACTCCCGGACGGCCACGAAAATCCGCTGGAAGATCAGCCGAAGGTTCGGCGAGTACGACTCGGACCAGAACTCGCCGGGATTCAGGTACGCGTTCACCGCCCCCTTGACCGCGCCGCAGTTCGTGTGGCCGAGCACGACGATCACGCGGACGCTGTCGCTCAGCGCCCGGACCGTGAAGTCGATGCTCCCCAGGACCACGTCGCTCAGGACGTTGCCCGCGTTCCGGACCACGAACAGGTCGTTGAATCCCTGGCCGAACAGCATCTCGGTCGGCACCCGCGCGTCGGAACAGCCCAGCACCAGGGCGAACGGCTTCTGGGTGGGGAATTCCGTGGGATCGAGCGAGAAGATCGAGCTCAGCCCGCCGCAGGGGATGACGAACTGCTCGTGCGTGCCCGGGGGCGAGGCCCGGCACGTCCTCATCCATTCCGAAAAGACGCGGTTGCCGCGCTGGAGCGCTTCCCGCGCCTCCTCGCTCGAGCTCGGTTGCTGGTCGTCCTGATTCCCGGCTTTCTCGTAGCGGAACGTGTAATCGATCATGCGGCTCTCCCTGGGATCTTCGATCTCGAAACGTCGGCCGCACGCCTCGAAAGGCGCGGAGGCCGACGTCCATTCATGGGGAAAACCCGTCGGGCGTCAAGAAAAACGAGGTGAAAATATCTCCATGATTCTTTCCTCATGCGCCGCCGCGGCGCGGGCTCGTCGCATCTCAAACGGCGCGTGCGGCCTGGATGACGCGAGGATGGCCCTGCAGGTCGCGAACCGTGGGCAGGATCTGGAACTCGCGATGGCGCGAGAGGAGGGCCCGGACGTCCTCCTCCTGGCCCGCGCCGATCTCCAGGATCAGCCGCCCTCCCGGCTTGAGCAGCGGGATCGCCTGGGCGGCGAGGCGTTCGAAGAGGTCCAGGCCCTCGGGGCCGCCGTCGAGGGCGAGATGGGGCTCGTAGTCGCGGACGCCGGGTTCCAGGCCCGCCAGGTCGCCGGTCGGGATGTACGGGGGATTGGAGAGGATCACGTCGAACGGCGGCCGATCCGTCACGGGGCCGAGCAGGTCGCCCTGGAGGAACTCGACCCGATCCCCGACGCCGTGTCGTTCCGCGTTCTTGCGGGCCACCGCGAGGGCCTCCGCCGAGACGTCGATCGCCGTGAACCGGACGGTGGCGTGGTGCCGGGCGCAGGAGACGGCCAGGCAGCCCGACCCGGTCCCGACGTCCGCCGCGACCGGCGATTCAAGCCCCTTGGCCGCTTCGAGGAATCCGAGGACGACGTATTCCGTCTCGGGGCGGGGGATCAGGACGGCCGGCGTCACGTCGAAGCGGAGCGAGTAGAACTCCTTGCGGCCGACCAGGTAGGCGACGGGCGCCCCCTCGGACCGACGCTTGACGAGGTCGCGATATCGGCCGCGGGCCGCCTCGCCGACGAGGTCGTCGTAGTGCGTGTAGAGCTGCACCCGTTCATAGTCCAGGACGTGGGCGAGCATGACCTCGGCGTCGAGGCGAGGGCTGTCGGCACCTCGCTTCTTGAGATAGTCGGCGGTCCAGGCGATGAGCCGGCCGATCGTCCAGTCGGCGTCCGTCCGGGCGGTCGGCGTCGCGGGCGGAGCCTCTCCAGCCGGTACGGGGTTTTGGGTGTCGGGCCGCATGCCCCCCTCTTTCCGTGGCGTGAGGACCGTTTCAGAAGTCGCCCAGTTGCTCGCGACGGTCGTGATCGACCAGCGCCTTGAGCAGCCCCGTCAGGTCGCCCTGAATCACCTGGTCAAGATTGTAGAGCGTCAGCCCGATCCGGTGGTCGGTCACGCGGTTCTGGGGGAAGTTGTAGGTCCGGATCCGCTGGGAGCGATCTCCCGAGCCGATCAGGGAGCGACGCGCCTGGTCGCGCTGCGACCGCGTCCGCTCCTGGAGCAGATCGTAGATGCGCGAGCGGAGGACGCGGAACGCCTTGGCCTTGTTCTTGTGCTGGCTCCGCTCGTCGCGGCAGTTGACGACGATCCCGGTGGGGAGATGCGTGAGCCGGACGCCGCTCTCGGTCTTGTTCTGGTGCTGGCCGCCCGGCCCGCCGGAGCACATCACGTCGATGCGGACGTCCTCGTTGCGGATGTCGATCTCGACGTCCTCGGGCTCGGGGAGCACGGCGACGGTCGCGGCCGAGGTGTGGATGCGGCCCTGGGTCTCGGTCTGCGGCACCCTCTGGACGCGATGGCCGCCGCTCTCGAACTGGAGGAGGCGGAAGGCCCCCTCGCCGGTGACGCTGAACGAGACTTCGCGGAAGCCGGCCAGCTCGGTCGCTTCCATGTCCAGAAGCTCGAATTTCCAGCCCATCGAGTCGGAGAACCGACGATACATCTCGTAGAGATCGCGGGCGAAGAGGGCCGCCTCGTCGCCGCCGGCGCCCGCCCGGATCTCCATGATGAGCGCCGCGTGGTCAGCCCCGGATTCGCGATCGTAGAGGATGTCGCGGAGCTGTTCGGCGTCGGCCTCGCGGCGATCGCGGAGGACGGCGGCTTCCCCCTCGACGTACGCGCGCATGGCGGCGTCGGCCTCGGCGTCGATCAGGACCTCGGCCTCGGCAATCTGCTTGCCGAGATCGAGGTAGCGGCCGTAGAGGGTCGCCGTCTTGGCGATCTTGCCGCGCTCCCGGGAGAGGGCGGTGACGCGCGCGGAGTCGGCGGCGACGGCCGGGTCGAGCAGGGCCTGCTCGATCTCAAGGAAGCGTCGATAGTCCGCCTGCAGCTTCTCGAACACGGAGGGGGGACCTGCCAGGAGCCGGGGACCTAGGGGGCCGTCGCGACGCGTGCGTCTTCCAGATCAAGCGAAACGGCCCGGCGGGGAGGTGGAACCGTCCCGCGGGCCGTGATTCGCGAGATCCAGGGGCGGGGCCTAGGCCTTGGCGGGCTCGGCGGCCTCGACGGCGGCGGGCTCGGCCGCCTTCTTCTTGCCGTAGGTGCCCTGGAACTTCTTGTTGAACTTGTCGACCCGTCCGGCGGCGTCGACGAACTTCACCGACCCGGTGAAGAACGGGTGGCACTTCGAGCAGACTTCCACAGCGATCTTCGGCTTGGTGCTGCGGGTCTGGAACGAGTTGCCGCAGCCGCACGTGACCGTGGAGTCGACGTAATTGGGATGGATGCCGTCTTTCATCGCCGTCTATTTTCTCGGTTGAGAGTGGCGACCGAGCCCAATCTCGCGCAGGCCCCGGCCGAAGTCGTCATCTTATCACATCAGGGAGGCGGGTCCCAAGGTCATTTCGGGGCGGCCAGGCGGGCGGCGACTTCCTTCTCGACCTGCTCATAGGTGAATTGGTCGTTGGGGTCGTCCATGGTGAACCGCTTGATCTCCTTGCCGTCGGGCCCGTAAAGGAAGACGGCCGGAATGGCGCCAATGTCGAGCTTGTCGAAGCCGTCGCCGAAATTTTCCTTGAGCAGGACGTTCGTGAACGTCGCCTGCTTCTCGCGGAGGAACTTCTCGGCCTCGGCGACGGCCTTCTCGTCCTCGGAGTCGTCGAGCGAGAGCGAGACGACGGCCAGGCCTTGCGGGGCGAACTTCCGGTGCATCTCCACGAGGTGCGGGAAGTTCTCCTTGCAGGGGCCGCAGGTCGTGGCCCAGGCGTCGACCAGGGTGTACCGGGCGTCCTTGGGGGAGGCCAGGTGTTCCTGGAATTGGGCCCAGGTGAGTTGGCGAAGCGAGACGGGGTCGGTCTTGGGGTCGTCGGCGCGTCCCGGGGCCGCGATCAGGCCGGCCAGGACGACCGCGGCGACAATGGCGGACTTGCGGATCATGGTCGTCGATTCCTGGGTTGGGTCGGCCCGGCGGAAACAGGGCCCGGGGAAGCGAATCGAGCCGCCGGACGATCAGTCCGACGGCCCGAGGTGGTCTCACGGAGTCGCCTCGGCCCGGCGGCCGAGGCGATCGTTCGAGGCGATCCGATCAGTTGTTGTACTTGACGCCGCAGCCCTTGGCGCGGGTCTCTTCGACCGCCGGGGCCTTGCCGGCGAGCAGGGCGTCGACGGCGTCCTTGACGTAGTGCTTGGTGACCTTGGCCTCGTCGGCGTTGTCGTCGAAGGCGCCCAGGTAGCGGATCGTGCGATCCTTGTCGAGGACGAAGAAGTACGGGGTCTTCGTGGCGCCGTAGGCCCGGCCGACGGCCTGGCTCTCGTCGTACCCGTAGTCGTAGTTGATCTTCTTGTCGTTCTTGTCGGTGACCCGCTTCAGGATGGCGGGAAGCTTGTCTTCCTCGATGTCGTTGACGCAGAGGCCGACGACGCGGACGCCCTTGTCCTTGTACTCGCTGGTGAACTCGTTGAGCCGGTCCTCGCAGCCGACGACGGCGGGGCAGTGGTTCGCCAGGAAGACCAGGACGACCACGTCTTCCTTCACGTCGGACAGGGTGAGGCTGGTCTGCTCGCCGCCGGGCGTGTAGGCCGGGATGCCCGAGAAGACCGGGGCCTTGTCGCCCGGCTTCACGACCTTGTTGTAGTTCTCGCCCGCGAAGGCCGGGGTCGCGATGGCCAGGGCGGCCAGGCTCAGGAGGACTTTCCGCATCGATGCTGACTCCGTCTGAGGTTTGAGGTCTGGGCCGGTAGTCGAAGGAGCGACTCCCTCGCCCACAGGACGAACCACCGATCGGTCCATGCAAGGCCCGCCGTCCAACGACGGGCCCCCGGAACGTTCAGCTTTCAGAAGAAAGCGTTGTAGCTGGTCTCCGCGGCCTGTCATACCGCGCGATCTCGAAAGCTTCGACCCATGCGGGCGGTCTGCATCCGTCGCCATGTTCCACGGCGACGATCGCATGATTATAAGTGGAGCCTCGGACCAGTCAACAACCCAGGCCTGGCGTCGACCATCCCGCGCGCAGGGCGATCTCACCCATGCTCGGTCGCGCCTGGGGCCGGTCAGGGCCGTCGCGCGCCCCAGAAGACGGCGTTGGTGATGGAGAGCTTCACCGAGGGGTGATACAGCACGGGGAAGGATTCCGAGCCGGTGCGCAGGTAGACGATGCGGCCCTTGCCGACGGTCCAGGTCATCCCGCTGCGCATGGTCTCGCCGCGTTCCCAGGAGGAGACGAACACGACGGTCTCCGGCTGCGGCACGGCGAACGGTTCGGAGAACATATCGGTCTTGGGGATGGTGAACGGGGCCACGCCGGCGGCGATGGGGTGTTCCGGCGCCTTCACGGCGACGAATTCGGGCCGGCCGTCCTCGCGCCAGCTGCCGGGCTCGCACGGCATGCTGTCCATCAGGAGCCGGAACGGCTTGCTGCCGCACGAGGCGTAGAGGGCCACCAGGCCGAGTTTCCCCTCGCGGACGCGGCCGGCGACGGCCTGGGCCCGAGCGTCGGGGACCTCGTCATGTCGGGTGCGGCCCCACCACACCAGCACGTCGGTGGCGTCGAGGGCGCCGTCGGCGAGCCCCGCCTCGGGTTCGTCGAGCCGCGCCCGGGACACCAGGAGGCCCGGCTGACGCGACAGCGAGTCGACCAGGGCGACGTCGACTCCGTCGGGATACGCCGACGGCGACGTCTCTCCCTCGCACCAGACCCGCACCCGGACGGGGGCGACCGTCTGGGCGATCGCCGGAGCGTCGCCGAGCGAGACGGCCAGGAAGGCGGCCGGGACGAGCGTGCGCATGAGCGATCGGCGATCGAAGTTCACGGTAGTTCTCCTGGATCGGGGTGGGTTCCAGGTCTCGGGCGGGTGGGTGGGTGGCGGGGCGGGACCGGGCCGGTTCAGGGGGCCGACGACGTCAGGGACGGTTCGGCGGTCGTCGGCGGGGCAAGTCCAAAAATCGCCTTCTCCAACGGTTTCTATCGTACGTGACGGCCGGGGGCCTCCACAATGCATTCCCGACGAAGTTCCGAGAGTTTTCCGATTGAACCGATGCGAACGGGCCGGGACGCCCCGCCGCGATCGGCGGGGGCCCGGCCCGGAATGGTCCGCAAGTCGGCTCGACGGGCCGGGGTCAGCGGCCGTTGAAGCGGACGTCCTGGATGACGTCCCCCTGGGAGTGCTCGATGAAGTGCCAGGAGCATTCGTCGGCGACGACCTGGAGCAGCTTGTTCTTGAAGGTGGACTCGCCCACGCCGGAGTCCATCGGGATCGGGCCGCGGATCGGGAAGGTGGTCTCCTGGTAGTCGTCGTAGATCGACTCCGACTCCTTGGGCTGGTCGGTGATCGGCTTCCCCTTGCTGTTCTTGGGGTGGGCCAGTTCGAACGCCTGGATGTGGACCTTCGCCGAGCCTTCGAGGACGTTCAGGCTCCCGGGATGCCGGGTCTGGAACATCTCGATCTCCAGGACGATGACCACGTCGGCCTCGAAGTCACGGGCGGCCTCGGAGGGGTCGGACCACTTGGGATGGCCCTGGATCCAGTCTCCCACGCGCTCGTTGTCGACGGTCGTGATCTTCTTGTTCTTCTTGAGGTTGCCGATGAACTGCCGCGCCAGGTCGCGCTCAAGCCCGGGGAAGCGTCCCAGGGTGGCGTCGTCGGCGGCGGTGAGCACGACGACCTTCTTCCCCTTCAGGGACGGTCCCGGGGCCGGAATCGTGGGCTCGAAGGGCTGGAGGAAGTAGAAGATCGTGCGCGGGTCGCATCCCGCAAGGCTCACAAGCAGGCTCAGGGCCACCGCGGTGGTGGCGAGACGTCGCATCCTCGTCATCGTACGGGGGGTCATCCTTCGCCCCCTCCTTCCTTGGTTCGGGCGTGGGCGGAACCGGGCCGATGGCCGGCGCCGCGCCGGCGGGGGCCAGGTGGGCCGGGCCGTCAAGAAATCGCTTCAACCAGAATGCGGAACCTACCAGGACGATCACGAACAGCAGGCCCACCAGCGGCTCCCCCGGCGATCGGAAGCCCAGCGGCTTCCGCGTCCATACGGCCAGGAGCAGCCAGACGATCAACGGCCCCGCGAGCAGGCCCACGAGCGCGCCCGCCGGGTTCGCCCTCCAGGCCCGATCCAGGCGCCCCCTCGCCGCGTGCGCCACGGCCGTCGTCGCCCCGCAGGTGGGGCAGGGACGGCCCGTCGCGATCAGGAAGGAGCAGGGAGCGAGCCCGAGTTGCTCGTGCGAGCCGTACCCGCGAGGGTCCGGCTCCAGCGAACGGGCGACCGCCAGCATGATTCCCAGACCGACCGCCAGGCCCGCCAGGAGCCACCGGACCGTCTGCGAGATCGGAGGCCGATTCAGAGGGGGTTCGTGCATCGCAGGGGAGACCGGGGAGCCTGTCGAGACGCCGGCCGTCGGGACGCGAATCATCCGAAATGCCGACGCAACGTACCGACCCTGCCGATTCCTGGCAACCCCGGATCAGAGCTTCTCGACCCACGCCTCGGCCTCGACCATGGCCCCTTGCATCCGACGCTCGATCTCCAGGCGTCCGGCCTCCAGGGCCTCGCGATCGGCGTCGGGGGGGATGAACACCGGCGCGGGGACGACGGCCGCGGCCTGGGAACCGGGCTTGGGGATGCAGAAGCGATCCCAGCTCCTGGCCCGCCAGGAGTCCTTGAACGCCATCCCCGCCCCCACGACCGGCAGCCCCGTCCGGCTGGCGAGGTAGGCGATCCCCTGATGGACGTGCCGCCTCGGGCCGCGAGGGCCGTCGGGCGTCACGCACAGATTGCCGTCGTCGATCCGCTCGGTCATCTCGCGGAGCGCCCGCGCGCCGCCTCGCGTCGTCGAGCCCCGGACCACGCCGAAGCCCAGCCGCTTGACGACCTGAGTGATCATCTCGCCGTCGCGATGGTCGCTGATGAGGATGTTCATCGTCGGCCAGTTCCAGTAGTAGGCCGGGAAGAGCATCACCTCGTGGAAGAAGGCGTAGATGTAGCGCCGGCCCGTCCGACGCGCGACCTCGGGATCGACCATCGGATCTTCATAACGGAAGTGGAAATCCCAGGTCCGGCCCAATCGGCGGACCACCCGAGAGCCGACGCATCCAATGGCCTGGATGAGGAGCGGATGCTGGATCTTCATGCCCGCCTCGCCTTCCTTCCCTGGAAGTGAACCGCCCTCGACGGTCGGAAGTCGACGCACCGGGGGCGCGAGCGGAGCCTATGCGAAAGCCGCGAACGACGCCAGACCAGCTCGACCCGCCCTCGTGCGGCCCCTGAGCCCCCTCGGCGAGTCGCGATCGAATCGGTCGGGATCGCCAAAGCGGACGAGGGCCGACCGATCGGGGGTACGTCCGTCGGTCAGGATTTCGGCGGCTTGAACTCGAACCGCTCGCGCGGGATCTCGACGTCCAGTCGGGGTCGGAACGTGGTCGTGGTCTCGACCGTGGCACCCGGGAACTGCATTTTCGTGACGAGCTTCCTCACCAGCGAGGTCGACCTGTCGATCCAGTACGTCTCGACGTCTCCCGAAAGGTTCTTGCCCTCGACCTTCCGGCAGGAGGACTCGTCGACCACCTCCTCGCCTGCGAACCGGGGGTCTTTCAGGACCCTCAGCGGGTACGTCGGGACCGCCTCGGGCATCAAGAGGGAAGGGATAAGCGTGGACGTCCCGCCCGATATCCCCGACGCGCCGCCGAGCGCCATCTGCAACGTCTCTTCCTGGACCTTGGGCCGGAGGGTCCACCAGTGCTTCGAGCTTTCGGGGGCGGCGTCGCTCCAGACGACGAAGCGGTCCATCTCGCCGTCGCCGTCGCCGGTGCGTTGAGAGAACTCGAAGTAGAACAGGTTCGGGCGTAGGAAGCGGGTGGAGAAGGGCTTCTTCACCGTTCGCTTGCCCGACGGCGAGGTGAACACGGCCGTCGACTCGCCCTCGTCCTCGTACGATTTCGCCCCAGCATATGTTTTTTGGACTTCGGCGAGGAGCCGCCCCGGGGTGTCGGCCTCCAGGACCTTGGGTTCGTCCCTCCCCGCCGCGACCACGAGCTCCTGGGCGATGCCGGATGAAAGGGCCGTCGCACCCACGCCGATGATCGCCAACGAGGCGAGGGCGGCCACGAATCGGAGTCGGTGCCAGAACATGGCTGTCAGGACTCCTCTCGCCAGCACGGAAACGTTCCCCACAAGCGCGGGTCCGTCGGGACTCGCCATCCGAATCACGGCGCGGGCGGTGGAGGCCGCCAGAGCGCTGGGGACCGCCGCGGTAGCCGCCTGCGACGGCGACCACGCCGCCGAGACCCCCGTCGAGAGCGCCAGGCCGCGACGGAGCATCCGCCGCCGCAACCGATCGCGTCCCCGCGAGAGCCGGCTGCCGACCGTCCCCACCGCGCACCCGAGACGTCGAGCGGCCTCCGCGTGGGCCACGCCGCCGAGGTCGCAGAGCACCAGCACCTCGCGATATCGCTCCGGAAGCCTGGCGATCTCTTCATCCAGGGCGGCGAGCATTTCGCTTCGCTCAGACGCGACCTCCGGGGCCGCCACCCTCTCGAATTCACCGTCTCCGTGGATTGGACGACGGATCAGTGACTTCCTCACCCTCAACGCGACCTTGCGACTGACTCCGTAGAGCCAACGGCCCAGAGATGCCTCGACGCGAATCGTGGCGGCCTTCCGAACGAGTATCAGGAATGTCGCCTGGAAGGCGTCGGCCGCGAGATGGGGGTCGTCCAGGATCCGGAGACAGACCCCCCAGACCATCGGGCCGTGGCGTCGGACAAGAACCTCGAACGCCGCTTCAGCCTGCGCACCCCCACCATGCACGAACAGATCGAGGAGTCGATCGTCGGAGAAGCCGCCGACCGCCCCCATGCCGAACAGCATTCCCGCGTCGTCGACCGCCGCTGACGGATATCTCTCGCTCATGGGCATTTCTCGCGCTCGGGAGAAGGAAGCGAGATGACGCGGTCGCCCGAGAAGTCGAGCGGCGTCGGCCGACCACCGCGATCAGCCACCCATTCCATGCAGGCTCGCAGGATTTCTTTCCCCGTATTTTCCAGGAAAGTCGAGATCCCGCCTCGAACCGGCTCAGCCCCGCTCGTTGCGGCGGGCGAGGGCGTCGGCGGCGGCGAAGGTGAGGATCACCAGCCCGGTGACGAACGTCCGGTACTCCTCCGGGAACCCGCTCATCGTGATCTGCGTGCGCAGCGCCTGGAGCAGCAGGCAGCCCGCCGCCGCCCCCAGCACGCTCCCCCGACCCCCCTGGAGGGAGACGCCGCCGACGACGCACGCGGCGATCGAGTCGAACTCGTAGCCGGTGGCGGTGTCGGGCTTCGCGACCCGCAGCCAGCCCAGGAAGAGGACCGTCGCAAGGCCGGTGGCCAGGCCGCTGAGCGCGAACGTCCAGGTCTTGAGCCGGACCGTCCGCACCCCCGCCAGCCGCGCCGCGTCCGCGTTGCCGCCGAGCGCGTAGACGTGCTGGCCGAAGACCGTCCGCCGCAGGACGATCCACGCCGCGAGCATGGCCGCCAGGAAGATCAGGCCGCGATAGGGGATGTACGTCGATCCCAGCTCGAAGCCCGAGTCGACGGCCTGGAAGACGCGGATGTTCGCGATCGGCCGGCCCCCGAGCGCGATGAACGCGGCCCCCCGAAAAATCAGCAGCGTGCTCAACGTCGTCACGAACGGGTTGGTCCGGACCACCGAGACGAAAAAACCGTTGATCGAGCCGAGCAGCAGCCCGACCGCGAGCGCCCCGGCGACGCACGCGGGCCCCGACCACCCCCACTGCGCGAGGTGGCCGACGGTCGCCGCGGTGA
This sequence comes from Planctomyces sp. SH-PL62, assembly GCF_001610895.1. Classification (NCBI taxonomy): domain Bacteria; kingdom Pseudomonadati; phylum Planctomycetota; class Planctomycetia; order Planctomycetales; family Planctomycetaceae; genus Planctomyces; species Planctomyces sp. SH-PL62. The sequence continues at coordinate 1,655,874 of NZ_CP011273.1, forward strand.
GGGCGAGCATCGCCCCCTGCGAGAGATCGAACCCGCCGCCGACCAGCACGAACGCCTGGCCGATCGCCAGCACGCCGACGATGCTCGCCTGCGTCAGGATGCTGGTCAGGGTGCCGGGCGTGAAGAACCGTTCGGTCCGCAGCATCAGGACCAGGGCGCCCCCGATCAGGAGGATCTGGGGGAGGCGGCTGAGGACGGATCGTAGCGGGAGCGGCATGACGGATTCCCTGGGGCTTCGATTCGAGCGGGCCGGTTCAGCCCTCGACCATGGCGGCGACGACGGCGTGCTCCGTGAGCGCGGGTGGTCCGAGGACCTTCGCGACCTTCCCCGCGCGGAGCACGAGGCAGCGGTCGGCCAGCCGGATCATCTCCTGCGTGTCGGCCGTGATCAGGAGGACGCTCCGGCCCGAATCGGCCAGCTCGTCGATCCAGCGGTGGATCGCCTCGCGGGTCTTCACGTCGATCCCCCGCGTCGGCTCGTTGAGGATGAACAGTTCCGGGCTCCTCGCCGCCCAACGCGCCAGCAAGACCTTCTGCTGATTGCCGCCCGAGAGGGTCAGCACGGGCTGGGAGAGTCTCGACGCGGCGACCTCGAACTTACGGCGCCAGGTCTCCGCCAGCTCGCGACGGCGACGTCCATTGATCCATCCCCAGCGGGCCAGGTCGGGATAGCTGGCGATCGTGAGGTTCTCCAGGATCCCCTGAGTCGAGATCAACCCCTCACCCCGGCGGTCGGCGGGGACCATCGCGATCCCCCGTCGGGCCGCCTCGACCGGGTGGCGGGGCCGGAAAGGGCGGCCCTGCCAGACGACCTCGCCCGCCGTCGGCCGCGACGTGCCGAAGAGGATGGAGGCCAGCTCCTCGTGCCCCGCGCCGGCGAGCCCGGTGAGGCCGACGACCTCCCCCGGCGCGACGGTCACGTCCAGGCCCCGGAGCGTCTTCCCGACGGCTCCCGTCACCCGCAGCCGAGGCTCGCCGGCCGGCCTGCGGGGCGATCGCTCGCGCACGTCGACGGCCTCGCCGACCATGTGCGCGACGACCTCCCCGAGCGTCACCTCCGAAGCCCGCCACGTCCCGGCCCGCGAGCCGTCGCGAAGGACGGTGATCCGGTCGGAGATCGCGAAGACTTCCTCAAGGTGATGCGAGACGTAGAGCACGGCGATCCCCCGGTCGCGAAGCTCGCGGAGGACGACGAACAGCCGCTCGGTCTCGGCCCTCGAGAGCGCGGCGGTCGGCTCGTCGAGCACCAGGACGCGGACGTCTCGACCCAGGGCCTTGGCGATCTCCACCTGCTGCCGTTGGCCGATCGTCAGCGAGCCGACGCGGGCCTTCGGATCGAGCGCGAATCCCAGTTCGTCCAGGCGTCGGCGGGCCTCGCGGACCATCGCGCGGCGGTCGATCCAGGGGCCGACGCGTGGCTCGGCCCCGAGCGCCAAGTTCTCGGCCACGGTGAACTCGTCGACCAGGCTCAGTTCCTGGTAGATGATCGCGATCCCCTCGGCGATGGCCGCGGCCGGGTTCGAGAACCGAGCGGGGCGGCCCTCGACGACGATCGAGCCCGAATCGGGCCGAATGACCCCGCCGAGGATCTGGATGAGCGTGCTCTTCCCCGCGCCGTTCTCGCCGCAGAGGGCGTGGATCTCCCCGCCCCGCAACTCCAGGTCGACGCCTTTAAGGGCGCGGACGCCGGAGAAGGAGCGGGTCAGGCCGTTCAAGGCCACGCGACGAGGTTCGGGAGAGGATTGCGGCATCGTGAGGCGGAGGCTGGAGGACGTTCGGCTCGGGTTCAGGGGCGACGGCGCGGGGTCTGGCCGGGGAACTCGGCCTCGGGTTCCTCGGCGGCCTTCCCCTTCTTGGCCTTCGCCGTGCCCAGCCGGCCCGACGACGGCTTGACCGGGGCGGGCTTGGACTTCTTGGCCGGCAGGTCGTCGAACAGCCGGGGGAGGACGTCGTCGAGCGTATCCACGAACCGGAAGGTCAGGTCGGCCTTCACCTCGGCGGGCAGTTCCACCAGGTCCTTCTCGTTGTGGCGGGGGAGGAGGATGGTGCGAATCCCCGCGCGGCGGGCCGCGAGCACCTTGTCGCGCACGCCGCCGACGGGGAGCACCCGGCCGGTCAGCGTGACCTCGCCGGTCATCGCCAACTCCATCTTGATCGGGCGATCGCGAAGGAGGCTGATCAGGGCGGAGGCGATCGCGACCCCGGCCGACGGCCCGTCCTTCGGCACCGCCCCGGCGGGGACGTGGATGTGGACGTCGGTCTTGGCCATCTGCGCGGCGTCGAGCCCCAGGGCCTTGGCGTGGCTGCGGAGGTAGCTCATCGCCGCCTGGGCGCTCTCGCGCATGGAATCGCCGAGCAAGCCGGTGAGCATCAGGCCCCCCTTGCCGGGCGTGGCCGAGGCCTCGATGAACAGGATCTCGCCCCCGGTGGGGGTCCAGGCCAGGCCGGTGGCGACCCCCGGGATGCCCGTCCGGTCGGCCAGCTCGCGGAAGTAGCGCGAGGGTCCCAGCAGCTCGGCGACCTGAACCGGGCCGACGGTCACCGCCTTCTTCTTCCCCTCGGCCCGCCTGCGGGCGATCTTCCGGCTGACGGCCGCGACCTCGCGCTCAAGGTTCCGCAGTCCGGCCTCGCGGGTGTAGTCGGAGATGATTTTGCGGATCGCCTGCTCGGTGATCTCCAGGTCCTCGGCGACGAGGCCGTGGGCGTCGAGCTGTTTGGGGATGATGTATTTCTGGGCGATCAGGGTCTTCTCCTCCTCGCTGTAGCCGGGGAGGTTGAGCACCTCCATCCGGTCGAGCAGGGGGGAGGGGATCGAATCCAGGACGTTCGCGGTGGCGATGAACATGACCTTCGAGAGGTCGAAATCCACGTCGAGGTAGTGATCGCGGAACGTCCCGTTCTGCTCGGGGTCGAGGACTTCCAGCAGCGCGGCGGAGGGATCGCCCCGGAAATCGTTGCCCAGCTTGTCCACCTCGTCCAGCATGAAGACGGGGTTGTTCGTACCGGCCTTGCGGATGCCCTGGATCACCCTTCCCGGCATGGCGGCGACGTACGTCCGACGGTGTCCGCGAATCTCGGCCTCGTCGTGCACGCCCCCCAGGCTGACGCGGACGAACTCGCGCCCGAGAGCCTTGGCGATGCTCTTGCCCAGCGACGTCTTGCCGGTCCCCGGCGGGCCCGCGAAGCAGAGGATCGGCCCCTTCATGTCCTGCTTGAGCTTGCGGACCGCGAGGTATTCGAGGATCCGCTCCTTGATCTTCTCCAGGTCGTAGTGGTCCGTGTCGAGGATCTTCCGCGCGCGGCGAAGGTCCAGCCGGTCCTTGCTGGACTTGTCCCAGGGAAGCAGGGCCAGCCAGTCCAGATAGGTCCGGACGATGGAGTACTCGGCGGAGCTTGGGTGCATCCCCACGAGCCGCTCCAGCTCGCGCTCGGCCTCGCGCTGGACCTCCTCGGGCGGGTTGGCCGTCCTGATCCGTTCCCAGAGCTCGGCGACCTCGGGGTTCTCCCCCTCGCCCTCGCCCAGCTCGTCCTGGATGGCCTTGAGCTGCTGGCGGAGGAAGTGGTCGCGCTGGGCCTTGGAGAGTTCGGAGCCGACCTGCTCCTGGATCTTGGTGGAGAGTTCCAGCACCGCGAGTTGGCGGGAGAGGAACTGGGAGAGCCGCTCCAGGCGGAGCCGGACGTTGACCTCGCCGAGCATCATCTGCCGCTCCTCGATGGAGAACGGCAGGCTCGACGCCAGCAGGTCCGCGAGCCTTCCCGGCTCGTGCGTGTTCATCGCCGCGACCTGGAGCTCCTCGGGGATCTGCTGGCTCTGGTCGACCATCCGCTGGAACAGGCGGTTGACGTGGTGGACCAGGGCGTCGACTTCCACCCCCCCCTCGTCGATCTCCTCCAGCGGCTCGACCTCGCCGATCAGGTACGGCTCGGTCTGCACGACGTTCACCAGGCGGGCGCGCGTCTGCCCCTGGCAGACGATCCGGGTGGAACCGTCCGGAAACTTGAGCATCTTCAGGACGGTGCCCACGCAGATCGTCGGGAAAAGGTCGTTCATCCCGGGATCGTCGATCTCGGGATGGAGCTGGCTGGCCAGCCCGACCAGCCGCTCGCCGACCATCACCTCGTCGACCAGTCGGATCCCGCTGGGGCGGTTCACCACCAGGGGCACCACCGTCTGCGGGAACACCAGGTCCGAACGCAACGGCAAGAGAGGCAATCGATTGGAACGTTCCGGAGCCGCGCCCGCGGCGGCCGACTCCTCATGCACCCCGTCCGGACCTTCGCGATCCGTCCCCTCTTCCCGGGCCGCCGGACGCTTCCGTGACGACGGCTTTTTCGTGCGTGCGCCCATGGATTCCTGTTCTGCTCTCGCTCTCAAAGGATGCACCGCGGCCTCGCCCTCGGCTCGATCGGCGGGGACGGACCCGTGAATTGTGGTCCATCGCCTTCGGAAAGGGAAGAGGGCACCCGACGCCCTCCAGGGTTCCGACGTAAATTCTCAACCTGGCGTCACCTACGACGACCAGCCCCGTACGGGCCGAGACACCGTCTCGGACAAACGTTCACTGCCGCCACCAGTCGTCGTCGCGAGACCCGAAAGCCTGCGAGTCGTGCATCGATTGGAGGACCTGGAAATTCAGGAACGCGAAATAGCCCATGAAGACGGCGAGGAACAAATTCCCGGTCCGCACACCCAGGAGCAAGGCGAGCACGCCGGCCGTCAGCAGCGACAGGATGTGGCTCCGGCGCACGCCGTGGCGTCGGTCGACCTGCGACATGACGATCTGCGAGGCCTGGCCGCCGTCGAGCGGCCAGATGGGGAGCAGGTTCACGAGCGTCCAGTACAAGTTGATCTGGAGCAGGTTGAAATAGAGTTCCGCGTTCGTCGAGTTCTGGAGCTTCTGGACCCCGCCCATCACGCTCCCCGGGTCGGGAGTCAGGCCCACCACCATCTTCATGAAGGCCAGGTGCTCGCCCGGCGTCATCCCCAGGGCCAGGCTCGCGACGATCAGGGTCAGGAGGAACAGGAGCAGGCCGGCCGCCGGGCCTCCCAGGATCACCGCCAGCCGCTGCCCCGGGGTGCGTTCGGACCCGGAGTAGCAGAGCCCCCCCAGGCTGTAGAGCACGATCGACGGCGAGCCGCCGAACCGTCGGCCCATCAGGGCGTGGCCGAACTCGTGGACCAGGATCGAGACGAACACGCAGCCGATCCAGAGCGCGACCTTCCCCAGATCGCCGTCGTTCCAGCCGAGCACCGCCGTGACCAGCCAGAACAGCGGGTGGACGCGCACCGGCACGTTCAGGAGCTGGAACCTCAGGTCGTAGGACGTACTCGGCGCGACGCTGCTCATCAGGATCCTCGCAGTTCCCCGTCGCCGGGCGACGGGCCTGGAAGCGGACTTGGGGTCGAGCCTACAATAGTACCGTCGCGCCCGCCCCGTCGGCCAACGGATCGCAGTCGGTCCGGGCGGACCACTCCCGGATCTCACCCACCTACCCATGAAATTTACGAAGATGCACGGCCTGGGCAACGACTACGTCTACGTCGAGACGTTCTCTCAGCCCGCCCCGGCCGATCCCGGCGAGCTGGCCCGCGCGGTCAGCGACCGCCATTTCGCCATCGGCTCGGACGGCCTGATCCTCATCATGCCGAGCGATCGGGCCGACGCCCGGATGCGGATGTTCAACAGCGACGGCTCCGAGGGCGAGATGTGCGGCAACGGCGTACGTTGCGTCGCCAAGTTCATCCACGACCACGGCATCGCGGCCCGCCCTCGCGTCACCGTGGAGACCGGTCGGGGCGTCCTGACCCTGGACCTGACCGTCGAGGCCGGCGAGGCCCGGCTCGTGCGCGTCGACATGGGAGCCCCGATCCTCCGCGCCGAGGAGATCCCGACGAACCTGCCGGGCGATCCCGTGATCGACGTGCCGTTGGAGATCGGCGGCAAGGACTTCCTCCTCACCGCCGTCTCGATGGGCAACCCCCACGCCGTCCTGTTCGTGGACGACGTCGCGGCCTTCCCGCTGGAGGCTTTGGGCCCGTTGATCGAGCGCCATCCCGCGTTCCCGAAGCGCGTGAACGTCCACGTCGTCGAGGTCGTCTCCCCGAGCGAGGTCCGCATGCGCACCTGGGAGCGCGGCTCCGGCGTGACCCTGGCCTGCGGCACCGGTGCCTGCGCCGTCTGCGTCGCCGGCGTCCTGACGGGTCGCACCGGCGGCCGCATCCTCGCCCATCTCCCGGGCGGCGACCTGGAACTCGAATGGCCCGACCGCGACGCCTCGGTCTTCATGACCGGCCCCGCCACCGAGGTCTTCTCCGGGACCTGGCCGCAGGCGTGATCCTCGTCCTCGCCCCCCGGGGGGGCGAGGTTCCGAGGACGTCGCCGCCCTCGATCAATACGCCGGCTTGTGCTGGTCGACGTTCGCCTTGTTGATGAGGCGGAGGGGGGTGACGACTTCCTGGTCGACGGTCTCGCCCTTGAGTTTGGCCGCCATGACCTCCACGGCCTTCGCCCCTTGTTCGCGAGGGTCCTGGAGGATGGTGCAGGCGAGGCGGCCGTCGCGGACGGCGTCGAACGCGGCCTGGCTGCCGTCGAAGCCGAGGACCATCACGTCTTTCCAGCCTTCGGCCTGGGCAACCTCGGCGGCGGGCAGGGCCATCTCGTCGGACTGGGCCACCACGGCGCGGATCTCGCCCGGCTGGAAGCGACGGACCAGGTCGGTCATGACGCTCTTGGCCTTGTCCTCCTGGAAGCCGGCGAATCGACTGTCGGCGACCTCGATCTCGGGGTGCTTCTGGAGCACGGCCATCAGGCCCGCGTTCCGCTTGCGCTGGGGGCTCGAACCCTCGGTCCCTTCCAGGTAGACGATCTTGCCCCCCTTGGGGCCGAGCAGCCGCACCAGCTCCTCACCCTGGAGGACGCCCCCCTCGGCGTCGTCGGCCCCGACGTAGCTGACGACCTCGCCGCCGTTGATGCGGCGGTTCAACGCCAGGATCGGCACCGAAACGCGATTCGCCGCCTCGACGGCCGGCGTCAGCGCGTCCTCGTCGCGAGGGCAGAGGATCACGGCCTTGAGGCCCAGGTTAAGGAGCGTCTCCACCTGCGCGATCTGCTTGGCGTCGTCGTCCTGGCCGTCGCGGACGTCGACCTCCAGCCCCAGCTCCCTGGCCTTCGCCTCCATCCCGTCCTTCATGGCGAGGAAGAACGGGTGGTTGAACGTCGGCAGGACCGCGCCGATTCGGCCGGAAGATGACGCCGAAGCCGGCGACGCCCCCCCCTCGGTCGAGGCCGACTTCTCGGCGCAACCGACGGCCAGGGGGGCCAGGAACAACAGGAAGGCCAGCTCGGCCGGCCGCTTCATCGGGAACATGGTTTCGACTCCGGGGCGCGACGCGACGGCCTCGGCGGGTCGCGTTCGGGAAGGTTCGCCTCGCACGTCGGACCATTGTGCCGCCGGGGCCGGGGGGCGGTCAACGCACCGTCAACGGAGTTCCAGCGGCTCGATCGTCACCTTGCCCTGGACCCGGAGGATGGGCAGGAACGACTCGAACGGCGAAACGCCTTCCAGGCTCGACTCCGAGAGCTTGATGTGCGTGGCGTCCACCTGCGCCTGGTCGAACGACGAGTCGAGCGCGACCCAGCGGTTGTTGACGTAGACCTCGTGCCACATGTGGAAGCCGAACCCCTTCGCCTTCAGCTCCTTGCTGTCGACATAGATCAGGCCCACGGCGACCCGCGACGGGATCCCCTTCGCCCGCGACATCGCCGCGGCCAGCACGGAGTGCTCGGTGCAGTCGCCGGTCAGGTTCTGCGCGGCCTCGCTGGCCGGGGCGAACGTCGTTTCGAAGTTGCTCCGCATGTTCTGGAAGACCCAGTGGTTGATGCGGACGGCCTGGTCCCAGGGGGCCACCGCTTCGGCCACGGCCCGATCGGCCAGCCGCTTCACGCGGGCGTCGGCGCTGGTGATCATCCCGTTGGGGCGGAGGAACTCGGGGTCGACGGCCGCGGTCCCGGCCTCGCCGTCGTTGGGGCCCATCGTCTGGATGATGAGCGTCGCCGACTTGCCGTCGCCCGTGGCCTGGATCGACTGGCGACGGTCGGCGGGGATGATCTTGGCCGGGTCCTCGTCCTTGTGGGTGATCAGGTATTTGATGTACTGGGTCTGGTACGGGGTGGGGATCTCGCGCTCCGACTTGACGATGGTGCCGCGGATCTGGTCGTACTTGATCCGGCCGCCGGGGGCCTTGGCGCCCTGCTCGGTGGTCCGGTAGGTCGTCATCCCCCCCAGCAGGTCGACGTCCTGCTTCAGCACCTGGCCGCCGGCGTCCACCCAGAGGACCGCGCTCAGCTCGGGACGAGGCTTGCCGTCGAGCGTGGCGAGCTGCTCGATCTTGCGGAGCGGTCGCTTCAGGCCGTCGCCCAGTTCCACGTCGGCCGTCGGCCCGGCCTTCATCTCGATGTCCACCACCCGGTTCAGGTCGGGGATGTACATCTTGAGGGTCCGGCTCTCTCCTTCGGTCATCGGCTTCTTCGCCATGCTCTGTTCGGCCGCATAGGGGCCTCGGACCTCGGGACCCCAGGGGATCACCTGCTCCTGACGCTGCTTGGTCCCTTCGAGGATCAGCTTCATCTGACCGTTGACCGCGTCGCCGAAGACCCGGATTTCGTTGTCGCTGGTCAGGGTTCGGGTGTCGAGCCGGAGGACCTCCCCCTCGGGGGTCTCGATCGTCCCGTACATCATCTTCTGGACCACCACGTCGTCGCCCCGGCGGAAGCTCAGGACGGTGTCGACCCGCACGCGGTTGAGCGGCCGGCCCTTCTCGCTCACCTTCTCGATGAAGGTGTGGATGTAGCCGATCTTGTTACCGGCGAGGAAGACGGCGTCCCACGCGTCCTCCCCGCGGGCGGGCGCGGTCGACGCGCCCGCGAAGACGGCGGCGGCGACCGCGAACAGGATCGGCGAAAGCCGCAGCGGACGCAGGCGGCGAAGACGAATCCGGTACATGACCCTGAACCCTTTCCCTGGACCAGCATCGAGGCCGACTCGGACGCGCCCGGCGCGCGGAATCCCCCGTGCCACTATCGGCGAAAGCCCGGCGAGGCCTCAAGCTCAAGTCCCGGCCGGCTTCTCGGCCCGCGCCGCCGCATGCTAGACTGAGGCCCGGCCCCGCCCCCCCAATTTCGCAATCACGACCGCCGGTCGGCTGGACGATGCCATGGAGAGCCTGGAAACCGAACGGCTGACGCTCCGCCAGTTCCGCGAGTCCGACCTCGACGCCTACGCCGAGATGACGAGCGACCCCGAGGTCATGAGGTATCTGGGCTCCGGCCCGATGAACCGCGCCGAGGCGTGGCGCAACATGGCCACGATCCTCGGCCACTGGACCCTCCGGGGCTTCGGGATCTGGGCCGTGGAGGAGCGGGCCGGCGGCGCGTTGATCGGCCGGGTCGGCTGCTGGCGTCCCGAGGGCTGGCCGGGCCTGGAGGTCGGCTGGATGCTCCGGCGAGCCTCCTGGGGCCAGGGCTTCGCCACCGAGGCGGCCCGGGCGTCGCTGGACGTCGCCTTCGAACGTTTGGGCGAGAATCACGTCATCAGCATGATCCAGGGCGACAACCAGCCGTCGATCCGCGTGGCTCGGCGGCTGGGGATGCGGCTCGAAGGTCGGACCGAGGTGTTCGACATCCCCGTCGCGGTCTACGGCATCCGGCGCGTCGGCGTCGTCCCGCCCACGCGCCGGAAGTGACCCGAAGCGGCGACCGATCCGATCAGCCCGCGCTCTTCTCCTTGTTACGCTTCCGGGTGGCCGCGGCCTTCTTGGCCGCCTCCGAGCGGGCCGAAGCCGGTCGCGCCGCCGAGGCCGCCCCCCCCGCCTCGCCCCCCTTCTTGCTGGAGACCTTGGTGTCGGGCTTGCCGCGCCCGCTCCCGGACTTGTTCCCCCCGCCCGACTCCTTGTTGACGGTCGCCCAGGCGCGGCTCTCCGCTTCCTTTTCATCGACCCCGCGCGCCTCATATCCCTCGGCGATGTGCTCCGCCTTGCGCTTCTGCTTGTCGGTATACTTGGATTTGTCGCCTTGCGGCATGGTCGGGCCCTCCTTCGCGTTAGGGATTCTCGGTGTTCGTGCTCCGAGCACCGGAACACGCTCCAAATCCCGCGCCGAAGGGGGCGGAATCCTCCGAATTTTTGGGGGGATCTCCGGCTTGCATGAAAGATGGCGGTCTGGTCGCCGCTCGCTCCGGTCGTTAGAATGGGAGAATTTCCAGAATTCGACCGCAAAGCCGGTTTCGAACTACCAATACGGCCGGCGTATCTCTATAATCCGGCTTGGCTGGAAACCGAACGAGCGCGTGCCGAAGATCCCAACAGAGCTTCTCGTCTGCCTCTTCCGCCTTTCCACCGCCTTGGGCCGCACAGTCGGCCCCTTTCAGGACCCGGAAAGTGAGAGTAGATGGGTCGAGTCGAGTCGCCACGCTAGGAGTTTGAAGGTGGGCAAGAAACTGTACGTCGGGAATCTTTCGTACCGCGTCAACAGCTCGGATCTCGAGCAGCTGTTCTCGCAGTACGGCACCGTCGAGAGCGCCGAGGTCATCTCGGACCGCGAGACCGGCCGCAGCAAAGGGTTCGGTTTCGTGGAAATGAGCTCGGACGCCGAGGCCCAGGCCGCCATCGACGGCCTGCACGATCATGAGTCCGACGGCCGTCGGCTCACCGTCAACGAGGCTCGTCCTCGCGAGCCCCGCTCGGGCGGCGGCGGCTACGGCGGCGGCGGCGGCGGTCGTGGCGGCTACGGCGGTGGCGGCGGCTACGGCGGTGGCGGCGGCTACGGCGGCGGTGGCGGTGGCCGCGACCGTTATTGATCCAGGCCGAGCCTGAAAGACAAACCACGAACGTCCCCCGGGTCTCCTCATTCCGTGAGGCCCGGGGGACGTTTTTTTTGGCCTTCCCGGAGTTGGGGCGGGGCCCATCGACGGAATCGCCCGCAGGGAGGAGAGCCCAGCGGATCCCAGCGCCGGTCGTCGAGGCCGCTCTGCTTGCCGACGAACCGAGGACGCACCAGCAGGCATCGCCTCGATCCAAATTCCGAGTGAGTCAGAATGTCTGAGTTGCGACCCCGGGTCGCCCCCCTTTCGTTGAGTCGTCGACTCCTTGAAATCGACGGCAGGATGACGTGGATGGGCCCATCCACATCAATATAACCGCAACATTTCGAGGATCCTCTCGAGATGCTTGTAATTCAAATAGATTTCGCTTGCGAGGATGCCGAGGGAGATCCCCGCGGACCAGCGGGTGATCGCCGCGCCCCTCGCCAGGGGCGCGGCCAGGAGGAGGGTGATCGCGACGAGCCAGTGCTGGGAATAGAGGAAGAACTCGTCCCCCCAGAACGTGTGCGCTGTAAGGTTGAAGCCGATTATCAGGAGGCTGGCGATCCCCATCGCGCGCCAGGCTCGCGTACCTCCCCGGCAGAACCAGGCGTCCAGGGCGAGTAGGGCGGCGAAGGCCGTAGAAACGAACGGACGGCGAGGCTGATCGAGCGTGAACATAACCTCATAATACGTATAGAATTTGCTGTTCGTCATGGGGTTCATCGTCGTCGCAACGGCGAGGGGGGCCAGGGACTCCTGCAGGGCGGGGAGCGCCCCGCGCACCTTGACGGACGGAACATCCCTGAATTTCTCTACGAATCCCTGGCTGTCCTCGATCGCGGCGTGCATCGGCGCGCGCCCGTAGAGGAAGTTGTCGGCCGCGAACACCAACCCCGTCACGCCGAGGACGATGCCGGCCAGTCCCACACACAAGCGGGCCGTCGATGGGAACGGGATGCCGGAAGCGACCAACGACGCAAGCAGGAAGAATTCGATGATGACGAGGTTGGTCACTGTGACACAGGTCGCTCCGGTCCCGACCACGATCCAAGGGAGCCAATACGGCATCCACCCCCGATCGACCGTCGAGGCGGCGAGCCACGCGGCCAGCGCGAAGAAGAACCCACTCATGACGAAGTGGTCAGGAATGGACCCGAAGATCAGTTGGCTGAACGACGCCGCCTGCAGCAGGCACATGAGGACGGCGTAGCCGCGCGCGAGGGCGAGCTTCCGGAGCACCATATAGACGGTCGAGATCGTGCCCCCCGAGAGCGCCGGGATGAGCAGGAGCGCGAGTTCGCGACGGATCTCCAGTTCGGACGACGGCCAGGAGGAGGCCGTCGTGATCACGGAGACGAGGAGTGCGACGAGACGGATCGGGAGGCTGGCGATCAGGCCCAAGCCCGGATGGACAGGGTTCGAGTTCGGCGTCCATCCGCTGCTGAACAGCTCGAGCCGGTGGCTTGGATCGGTGTTGAATAACACGTCGTACTCTTCGAAGACGCCGAGCCGATCGAATCGACTCAGCAGCGTCAAATTGATCAGGAACATCGCCAGGCCAAGGGTCCCAGCGACGAGGAGATCCGCCCGGTACGTCGAGGTCGCGTTATCGGATTCGCTGGTGATCATGAACCGGGCTCCGGCGTCGGACCTTGTTCCTGGTAGTTCGAACTCCCGGGGCCGAACCCCTGGGGAATACACAATGTCGGTGGTCGGCCGCCTCCTCGGGCCGCTCGCCTTCTCCGCCGTTCGACCTTGTGCGTGGCGTTGCGATTTCGGTCGATCCGCACGCCGTCGACGTAATCCGGGACCTCAATGTTTCCGACGCCGGCGGCCTGGATGCGGATCGCCTTTCATCCCAGTCGATCCGCCAGACACGAATGGATCTCGACCACTCAGAGTCTTGGAACTCGGCCATCGACACCATAACCGTGAACCACCTAGCGACGAGCCGCCCGTCGGGGCTCCAGGCCAGATCGACCGGAAAAACGTCACGGTAAGATCCGACGCGAACAATCCCGCAGATATCAGGCCGTTCTCTTGTGATCTTTTGCGTCCATCAGACCGAGCCGCATGTCAATCCACGCACGAATCTCGAATCGGCCGTACCTCCAATAATGCGTCCCAAGGCCATGACGCTGGCCGAGGCTGCGTGGATGGGCCTCCGGCCTCATAGGTCGGGCTGAGCTTCGCGACTCGTCCTCCCTCGAGGACCCGCAGGTCGCCTTCACAATGGGCTCTCACCGGATGTCGTAGCGCGACATGCCGCGCAGGCGATCAGAGTGCTCGAACGAGCGGGTTGCATCGACCACCTTTCCGTCCGTGCCCCGAGGTCGCTCGACCTTAGGGATCGGCCTCGTGGGGTTGTGAGTCGCCCATGGCTCGTCAGTCAGTTCTGTCGAACACGGCTTGCGCGGGCGGATCGTCCTGGCCGCGGCACCTCGACGCAGCGTCATTCCAACCCAAAACCGCACAGACGTGGAGGCAGACTGGCCGCTTCTAAATATCGCATGGCTCCGAGAAAATCAACTTTCTGTATCATAATCGTGCACAAGCACGGCCAATCCACAAGGGATAGGCGCACCGCAGCCGGCGGACGGCCGCTGGGCCGTCCCATCCGGCGGTACGCCTGGAATTACGTTCCGCCGTGTCGGCCCTTTCAGCTCAGGCCTTGTTTTTTTGTTCAGTTGAACCGAACTCTCGGGCCGCTCGAAGCTATAACCCCAGCCCAAGCGGCCGTTTCGCTTCGGAACCTTCCCGATGGCGAGGGAACTGCGATCCGAGCAATCGAGGAGGATCTTTCGGATGCGGATACCTCCGTGGACACGCTGGCCCAGGGCTCGATCGTCGTTTGAATCAGCGACGAGACAGGACCGCGGCAGTTACCGCCCCACGCTTCACGGGTTGATAACGGAGAGGGCAGACTCACGAAACGGGATGAACATGGGAGAGGCCGGTCCCCTTGAATTTGCGGGGCCTGCCGACACAGTTCACGAACCTTGGGCCAGATTTCGGAGTCGACCACCGTCTGCGGAGGCGGAGGCACGCATCGACGAGCAAGATGTTCACGTCGACGGGCTGAGAGCAGGCAAATCACGCCGAGATCATCGGGATCCGTACACCGAGAGCACGTATCCCGATCCGTGATCGACGACTCTCGCTCGATTCGCGCATCCGGCTCGTCGAGCATCGCCGAAGGATGGATTCCGCCCGCTTCGATCGCGGCCGATCGGTCAGTCCTCGGGCTTCGGCCGCACCACGGCGAGCGGTCGAAGGACGGCCAGCATCGTGTTGAGGTGGGCCAGGCGGGGGCCGAAGCGATCGACGAAGTCGCTGAGGGCGAAGTCGCCGTCGATCAGGTTTTCGTGGTTGTCCTCGACGTATTCGGCCATCTCGCCGATCAGCGACGCGTGGACCTGCTCCAATCGACCGAGCGCCTCCCGGCTGGCGTCGAGCACGCGCTGATGCCCATGCTGCCAGCGTTCCAGCTCAGCCATCTGGCGGGCGCGCTGCTCGCGATTGACCTGGACGATCTCGCGGGTGAGGTCCAGATTCTGACGGTTCAGATCCAGGTTCAGGCGGTCGATCTCCAGGTTCTGCCGGAGGACGTCCAGGGTCTGACTCTGGAGATTGACCAGATGCTGGAGCAGGACGGCCGGGTCGTTCGGACCTTGCACCGCGTTCGAGGAGCCCTGGCCGGTCGGCGAGACTTCCATGCGATACGTCCATGAGGCCGAGGATGGGTTCTCGGGATTGGGCACTCCGACCTCCTTCGCGGGGACAGGCGGGACCGACGAAAAGGACGCTCGCCAGCCGACCGGCCCGACCGAGATCGAAGCGGGCTGGGGGGACGTCTCAGTATAGGCGATGGCCCTGTGAGCGTACAGGGGACGTACGCCGCGACCTCTGGGCGGAGCCCCGCGCGACGGCGTCCCTCGCACGTCAGGGGCGTCTCAGAGCGTCAGGTCCTCGTCGTCCTCGTCCTCCTCCTCTTCGTCGTGGTGGACGGCGTAGTTGAACGCGTCGGGGAGGGCGTCGACGAGGTCCCCGGCGATCATCCCCACCTCGCCGGACTGGTCGCGGGCCATGTCGCCGGCGAGTCCGTGCGAGTAGACCGCGAGCTGGGCCGCCTCGAAGGCCTCGAGCTTCTGCCCCAGCATCGCGGCGACGACCCCGGTGAGCACGTCGCCGGCGCCGCCGGTGGCCATCCCCGGATTGCCGGACGTGTTCACATAGGTGCGTTCGCCGTCGGTGACCAGCGTCCCACGCCCCTTGAGGACGACCACGAGGTGCTCGTTCCGCGCCGCGAAGGCCGCGCCGCGGGCCTCGCGTTCGGCCTGGATCTGGACCGTGGTGAGCCCGGTCAGGCGCGCGAACTCGCCGGGATGGGGCGTGAGGATCGTCGGCCTGCTCAGGCGCTCGATCAGCGAGAGGTCCTTCGCCAGGGCGTTGAGCGCGTCGGCGTCCAGGACCAGCGGCTTGCCCGAAGCGACGGCCCAGCGGACCAGTTCCAGGATGTCGGCCGAGTCCCCAAGCCCGGGGCCGATGGCCAGGACGTCGGCCTTGTCCGCCAGGCGCTCCAGCGCGGGCCGAGAGGCGTGAAAGTCGAGGAAGCCCTCATCGTCGTCGGGCAGGGGGTAGGTCATGTAGGAGGGTTCGAACGACGCCACCGTCGGCTGGACCTCGGCCGGCGAGGCGACCCGCACGAGCCCCGCCCCGGAACGGAGGGCGGCCGCGCCTGCGAGCGCCGCCGCGCCGGCCATTCCCCGGCCCCCGGCGATGATCAGGAGCGACCCGTACCGACCCTTGTGGCCGTCCGGGGATCGCTTCGAAAGCTTGGGAATCGATTCGACGCGCTTGAGAGCCATTGCAGGAGAGACTTTCAGTTCGAGGAGACGCCGGCCGCCCCGCGCGCCGTCCCGGCGCGGTGGGCGATGAGCCCGGCCACATATCCGCCGTTGAACCCGGCGTCGATGTTCACGACGACGACGTTCGACGAGCAACTGTTGAGCATGCCCAGGAGCGCGGCGAGCCCCTGGAAGTTGGCCCCGTAGCCGATGCTGGTGGGCACGGCGATCACCGGGCACGACGTCAGCCCGCCGACCACGCTGGGCAGCGCGCCTTCCATCCCGGCCACGACCACCAGGACGTCGGCGTGGGTCAGGCGGTCGCGACGGCTGAGCAGGCGGTGGAGCCCGGCCACGCCGACGTCCACCAGCAGGTCGACCTCGCAGTTCCAGGCCTCGGCGGTCACGCGGGCCTCCTCGGCGACGGGGAGGTCGCTGGTGCCGGCCGTCACCACGGCGACCCGGCCGACCTTCGGCCCCTCGACCTCCGGCCCCGGCTTGCGGAAGGTGCGGGCGACGGGGTTGTACTCGCCTTCGGGGAACGCGGCCCGGATCCGCTCGGCGACCTTCGGCTCCATCCGAGTGACCAGGCAGCCCTGGCCGTGGTCGATCAGCGTGCCGAGGATCGCCTCGATCTGATCGGCCGTCTTGCCCAGGCCGAAGACCACCTCGGGGAACCCGCAACGGTTCCGGCGATGGAGGTCCACGTGCGCGAAGCCGCCGGTCTCGGCGAACCCCTGCTGCTGGGACTCGAACGCTTGCGCCGCCTTCTCGGGCGTGGTCTTCCCGGCCGCCAGGGCCTCGAAAATCTGCGCCAGGTGGTGTGGGATCATGGGGCCGAGGTTCCAGCGAGGGAGAGGGGTCCGCGACGTCCGCCCGACGCATCGGGTCCCGATCAACCGTACCGGGGGCGCGGGGAATCCGCAACCGATTTGACCTACCGGCGGAGACGGGCCGCGTGCTAGCCTGACGTGACGACGCCCCTCGCGGTCGGAACGAATTCGACGCCCCCGGACCTCGACCGAATGTCGACGACCCTTCCCCCAGAGCGTTCCGGCGCGGGCGAAGACCGCGGCCGAATCCCGGTCGCCTATCCGCCTCGCCCTCCCGCGCGCGGGGCCAGGAAGTCTCCCGCGGCGGTCCTGACGCTCGCCGACCCCGCGCCGACGCCGGCGAGCCCCTGGTCGATCGCGAACCTCAAAAGCTGGAGCGCGTCGGTCGGCCTCCACACGGCTTTTCTCCTGAGCCTGGCGTTCTGGTATTTCGCCCCCCCCGTCGACCGGCCGATCGAATTCGACACCCGCCTGGGAGGCTCCCCCTTCGGAGTTCCCGAGGGGATCTCCCTCATCGGCGGCCTGAACACCCCCGAGGACGAACCCGGCTCCACCGACGCCGACGCCCTCCTCGAACCCTCCCCCGATCCGCTCCTGGAGATGCCCCCCCTCGCGATCGAGCGTCCGACCCTGAAAGGACGGGGAGCGAGACCGACCGCCGGGGGAGGTGCCCCCAACGAGAACCCCGGCGCAGGCGACGGCTCGGCCTTCGGCGTCGCCCGCTTCGGCGACGGCGGCGAGTCGATCCGGGGCGTGGCGGTCAAGGTCGGCGACCCCCAGTTCACCCTGATCTGGGACGCCGACGTCGACCTCGACCTCCACGTCGTCGAGCCCGGCGGCAAGGAGATCAACTGGGAAGAACGCAAGGGAGAGCAGGGGGGCGAACTCGACGTCGACAACACCAAGGGCTACGGCCCCGAGAACATCTACTGGCTCGTCGAATCCGACGGCCCCGGATCGACCCGAATCCGAGGCGCCGGGCCGCCGGGGGTCTACCGCTGGTTCGTCTCGTACTACGGCGGCTTCGGCGGCATCCCCAAGCCGACCCAGTGGCAGGTGCGCGTGAAGCACGCCGGCCGGGTGACGATCCAGCGCGGGAAGCTCCGAGCCCTGGACGAGCGGAGCCGGACCTACTCCTTGACCGTCGGACCGGGCGCCGCCGCGACGGCCGAATCCGAGGACGACGGCCCGCTCCTCCCTCCCGAACGCCCCTGACCGCGCAGCCGAAACACAACCAATCACGCACCCGAAAAATGGGGAGGCGCGAACAATTTCGAGACGCGAGTGTCGAATATCGACGGTACACTCAAGCACAAGTGATCAGGTATTCGGGATCGCCCTCGCGACCGATGTCGATCGTGGTTATAGTCGGCCCAGATCCTCCCATCGCGCCTGACGATCAGTCGCGTTCCTGCGTCCACTTCCACGGGACCTTCGAGGCCTGCCATGGCGAGCAGTTTGCGCGAGGAGTTGGCGTCCCTCCGGATCGAGCGGGCGAACGCCCCCCGACCGACCGTCGATCGCGCCTCCGCGACCGAGTCGCGGCCGGGGACCTCGACGGAATATCGGCGCCGCAAGGGCGTCGGCCTCCGGCTCGTCTCGTTGCTGTTCTGGCTGATCCCCCTGGGCGTCATCGGGGCCGCCGGCGCGGTGGGGTATAAACAGTACGATCAGATGCGCTCGAAGCCCGAGGTGACGATCGGCCTGGTCCAGCAGATGACGCTGGGCGAGGCCGAGAAGCTCCTGAGCTCCAAGGGCTACTTGAAGTCCCGGTATCAGGCGATGATCGGCACCCGGATCGCCGGCCGCGTCGAGGAGATGCGGGTCACCGAGCGCGCGTCCGTCAAGAAGGGGGAGATCCTCGCCGTCATCGAGCACCACGACATGGACGCCATGCTCCTGCAGCGCAAGGCCGCCCTCTTGAAGGCGGAGGCCGACCTGGAGGAGGCCAAGGTCGACCTCTGGGACAAGGAACGTCAGGAGAAGCGGCTGGGGCGACTCTTCGAGAAGAGCATGACCCCCCAGGAAGACTACGACAAGGCCCTCGCCGCCCGCCGCGGCGCCGAGGCCCGGATCGCCGCCACCGAGGCGGCCATCCAAATGACCAGGTCGAACATCGACGAGATCGAGGCCACGATCCACCACCAGATGTACCTCTACGCCCCGTTCGACGGCACCGTCGTCGAGAAGCAGGGCGAGGTGGGCGAGATCATCAGCCCCATGGCGATGAGTTCGTCGCTGGGCCGTTCCGCCGTCGTCACGATCGCCGACCTGCGGAACATGGACGTCGAGGCCGACATCCCCGAGGAGCAGATGTACCGGGTGACCGAAGGCCAGCCGGCCGAGATCTCCGTGACCGCCGTCCCCTCCAAGCGTTATCGGGGGCGGCTTCGCCAGATCACGCCGATGGGCGACCGGACCCGGGCCACGGTGAAGGTCAAGGTCGAGATCCTCGACCCCGACGACAAGCTCTTCCCCGAGCTGGCCGCCACGGTCCACTTCCTTCCCGACAAGAAGTTCGCCGAGTCCGAGGCCAGCCGGGCCTTCCTCTACGTCCCGACCGAGGCCGTCTTCCAGGAGAACGGCCATGACTGGGTCTGGCTGATGGACCGCGACTCGCGACTCTCCCGTCGGAAGATCGAGGTCGCCAACTCGAACCGAGGCTCCACCCGCGTCGAGTCCGGCCTCCAGGCGGACGACAAGGTCGTCCTGAATCCGACGTCCGGGCTCCGCGACGGCGCCGTCGTCCGCGAGGCCGCCCGCTGACGACCGGCCCGAAGACGCTTCCCATGGGTCAGGTCCGCCGGCCGTCACCGCCGACGTCCCAGCGCGACCGGACGGAGCAGGAATCGCTTTCTTTTTCGAGAGGACCTTCATGAACGCGTCGCCGTCGATCGAGCTGCGAGGGGTCGAGAAGGAGTACCGCCGCGACGAGTTCGTCGTCCCGGTCCTCTCGGGCCTCGACCTGACCGTCGCCGAGGGCGAGTACCTGGCGCTCATGGGCCCGTCGGGCTCGGGCAAGACCACCCTGCTGAACCTGGTGGCGGGGCTCGACGTCGCCACCAGGGGCCAGGTCGTCGTCCACGGCCAGGACCTCGGTCGGCTCTCCGAGTCCGAGATCACCCGCTGGCGGGCCAACAACGTCGGCTTCATCTTCCAGACCTACAACCTCATCCCCGTCCTCACCGCGGCCGAGAACGTCGAACTCCCGCTGTTGCTCACCAAGCTCTCCCGCAAGCGTCGCCGCGAGAACGTCGCCACGGCGCTCCGCGTGGTCGGGCTCGAAGGTCGCGAGCACCACTACCCCCGGCAACTCTCCGGCGGCCAGGAGCAGCGGGTGGCGATCGCCCGCGCCATCGTCACCGACCCCTACCTGCTCGTCGCCGACGAGCCCACCGGCGACCTCGACCGCAACACGGCCGACGAGATCCTGGAACTCCTGGAGCAGCTCAACCGCGAGTTCCAGAAGACCATCGTCATGGTCACGCACGACCCGCTGGCCGCCCGACGCGCCGGCCGGGTCCTCCACCTCGACAAGGGTCGTCTCGTGGACGACGTGATCAACGAATCCCCGATCTCGGCGGCCTCGTGACATGAAATACCTGACCTACATCTTCCGCAACGCCCGCCGCAACCCGGTCCGCACCGGGCTGACGGTGGCGTCGATCGCGATCTCGATGTTCCTGATGATGATCCTCACGTCGTTCTTCGCCGCCTTGCAGGAGGCGAACGCCGCGACCAAGCAGTTCAACCGGATCATCGTGATGAACGCCAACGGGTTCGCCGGCCAGCTCCCCATCGCCCGCGTCCGCCAGGTCGAGGCAATGGACGGCGTGGTCTCCGTCACCCCGTTCTCCTGGTACGGCGGCAAGTACCAGAACCAACGCGTGCTGTTCGCCCAGTTCGCCGTGGACGCCGACAAGGTCTTCGACACCCTCGACGAGTACGACGTCCCCCCCGAGCAGCTCGCCGCCTTCAAGGCCGACAAGTCCGGCGCGGTGATCGGCCCCAAGCTCGCCCGCGAGTACGGCCTCAAGATCGGCGACCCGATGCCGCTGCAGGGGGACATCTACCCCGTCGACCTCAAGCTGACCATCCAGGGGATCTACCAGGCCCCCCGAAACACCGACCAGCGCATGGTCCTGTTCCACTTCGAGTACCTCGACGATCAGCTCCGCCAGCTCGGCTCGTCGTCGGGCGGCTCGACCACCCAGCCGAGCTCCGCCGCCGGCAACGCGGGGATCCTCTTCGTGAAGTGCCGCGACGCCGCGGCGACCGCGAGCCTCTGCAAGAAGATCGACGAGGAGTACCGGAGCACCGACTTCCCCACCCGGACCCAGACCGAGGAAGCGTTCGGCCAGATGTTCTCCGAGATGATGGGGGGGCTCAAGAACGTCGTCTACTGGATCGGCACCGCCGTGGTCATCTCGCTCCTGTTCGTCTCCGGCAACGCGATGGCGATGGCGATGCGCGAGCGGACCACCGAGGTCGCGGTCCTCAAGGCCATCGGCTACGACAAGAAGCTGGTCCTCGGCATCGTGCTGGCCGAGGCGGTTCTGGTCTCCGGGCTGGGGGGTGCCGTGGGGGCCCTGGGGAGCAAGGCCCTCTTCGACTTCGTCGACATCTCGCCGTTCACCGGCGGCTTCCTACCGTTCTTCTACGTCCCCTGGTCGGTCGCGCTCACGGGGTTGGGCGTCGCGCTCTTCCTGGGCTTCGCCAGCGGCGTGGTGCCGGCGGTGATCGCCGCGAACTCGTCCGTGATCAACGGTCTCCGCAAGGTCGTCTGAGGTCGCCATGATCCCGATCAAGTACAACGTCCGCAACCTCCGCGTGCGCTGGAAGACGACCCTGATGACGGTCCTGGGGACCGCCCTGCTGGTCGCTTCCTCGTGCATCCTCTTCGGCCTGGTGGAGGGCCTGGAGCACAGCCTCAAGGTCTCGGGAGACCCGCTCGACCTGATCGTCCTGCGCAAGGGGGCGACGGCCGAGACGACCGGCGGCTTCGAATCCAAGAAGGCCGACGAGCTGCTGACGCTCAACGGCATCCTGCGCGACGGCGACGGCCCGGTCGCCGCCAAGGAGCTGCTCAACATCCCCGTGGCCGAGCGCCTCTCCGGCGCCTTCAACAACCTCATCCTCCGCGGCGTGGAGCCCGCCTCGCGGAAGCTCCGCCCCGAGTTCAAGATCGTCGCCGGCCGCGACTTCGAAAGCGGCAAGGGGGAGTGCATCGTCTCGCAAAGCCTCGCCGGGGCTTACAAGGGGGCCCAGGTCGGCGGCCAGCTCGTCTTCGGCGAGAAGGAGAAGTACCGGGTCGTCGGCCTCTTCACCGCCGGCGGCAGCTCGGCCGAGAGCGAGATCTGGGCCGACCTCAAGGACGTCGAGCGCAACACCGGCCGCGACGGCTCCGTCTCCTGCGTCCAGATCCGCGCCGCCGGCCCCGCCGAATTCGACCAGCTCCGCAAGGAGATCGAGGACGGCGCCCAGTTCCGGCTGGCGGCCAAGCCCGAGGCCGAATACTTCGCCACCCAGTCCGACGCCAGCACCTTCTTCAAGGCGGCCGGCACCCTGATCGCCGTCCTGCTGACCTTCGGCGCCATGTTCGCCGCGGCCAACACGATGTTCTCGGCGGTCAAGTCGCGGACCCGAGAGATCGGCACGATGCGCGCCCTGGGATTCTCCCGCAGCGACGTCCTCCTCTCGTTCCTGGGGGAATCGCTCCTGCTCTCGCTCCTGGGGGGCGGCCTCGGTCTGCTGGCGACCCTGCCGATGAGCCTGCTCTCGATCGAGACGATGAACGGCAACACCTTCGCCTCGGTGAACATCAACTTCCGCTTCGGCTACTGGGTGATGGCCGTCGCCCTGAGCATGACCCTGGTCATGGGCCTTTTCGGCGGCATGCTCCCCGCCCTGCGAGCCGTCCGGCTGGAGGTGATCGCCGCCCTCCGCGAACTCTGACTCACGGGCTATCGCGCGTGCTCCAGCAGGACGATCGTCCGCCGCGTCGGCAGCGAGGCCCGGTCGATCGCGAACTCGGCCCCGGCGATCCGCTCCACGGGATCGTCGGGGAGCCGCTCCAGGAACCGTTCGATCGGCTGGATGTCCAGGTTGATCCTCGGCGTCTTGTAGTGCATCGGCACGACGACCCTGGGACCGATCGCGTCCAGCAGCGCGGGGATCTCGGCCAGGTCGATCGTCGGCGTCCCCCCGGCCGGCGCGAGCACCACGTCGGCCCCCCGGATCGGCTCCAGTTCCTCGGCCGACAGCCGATGCCCGAGGTCCCCCAGGAAGGCGACGTGCAGCCCCTCGGCTCGGAAATGGACGATCGCCACCTCGTCGCCCGGCTTCCGTTCGGGAGTCTCGAAGACCCGGACGGCCTCGATCCGGATCCCTCGGAAGTCCTCGCCCCCCTCGGGAAGCTCCAGCGCGCGGAAGACGTGGAACGACGGGACGATCTGGCCGAGATGGCTGTGATAGCGGTCGTTCTCGTGACTGACCACGACGACGTCGGCCGGCTCGGCGATCGGCTCGTAGCCGCCGGAGTCCGGCGAGCGGTAAGGGTCGAGGATGACCCGAACCCCCTCGGTCTCAATCAGGAACGCCGCGTGTCCGTACCACTTGATGCGCATGGCGAGGGCCTCGGAATCGGGACGGTGTGGCGCCCGGGACGCCGTCTTGCTTAGTCTAGCCGGAAGCCGACGCCCACGCGACCTGGCGCGGGGTCACAAAACCGGGCGTCGACCGTTAGTGTGGTCGAACGATCCGCACGCTGGAGCCACGCCGATTCGTGTCCATCCTCGACCGTCTTTCCCATCCGATTGATCCGGCCCCCTTCCTGAACCGACTGCTCGACCTGATCACGCGGCGCCCGCTCGTGGTGTGCCTCTGGCTGGGCGTCGCGCTGAGGTTGTGGGTCTATCTCCAGGGCCGCCCCTACTGGATGGACGAGGGTTCGCTCCTCGCCAATCTCCGCGAGGGGGGCATCTTCGACCTCTCCAGCCCCCTGAAGTCCGACCAGCTCGCGCCGCCGGCCTTCCTGGCCGCCCAACGGCTCGTCACCCGCCTCCTGGGCGAATCGCCGTTTGCGACCCGACTGATCCCCCTGGCGTGCGGCCTCGGCTCGCTCTGGCTCTTTCGCGCGATCGCCCGGCGCACGCTGCCCACCTCGGCGGCCGTCGTCGCGATGTTCCTCTTCGCGGTCGGCGACGACCTCGTCTACTACGCGAACGAATTGAAGCCGTATTCGACCGACCTGGCGGTCGGGCTCCTGGTCACGCTTATCAGTCTTAAGGAGCTTCACGACCCCCCGAGCCGATCCCGCCGCGCGGGCCTTGCGGCCCTGGCCGTCGCGTCTCCCTGGATCTCGTTCGCCTCGGTCTTCGTGGTGGCCGGCTGCGGACTGGCCCTCCTCATCGACCGCCTGCGATCGCACCGCAGGGGCGAGATCGCGATGCTGCTCGCGACGGCCGCCGCCTGGGGGGCGAGCGTGCTGATCGCCCATCGTGCGTCGAGCCGACTCCTCGGCCCGGCGACGTCGATGTACGTCTTCTGGAACTTCGCGTTCCTGCCGTTCCCCCCCACCGATCGGAAATCGCTGGCGAGGGCCGTGGGGATCGTGCTGGAGACGTTCGTCACGCCCCTGAACCTGACACCCCGGCTCCTCCCGTACGCATTCGCCCTCTTCGCCCTGGCGATGGCGATCCAGGGGGCGCGGCGCATCGCTCGCCGCGACGCCGGAACGCTGGGCGTGCTGCTCCTGCCGATGGCCCTGGCGCTCGCCGCGTCGGCCCTGCGACGCTACCCCTTCCACGGCCGCCTGATCCTCTGGCTGGCCCCGGCGTTCTTCCTGCTGATCGCCGAAGGCTTGCAGGACCTGCGCCACCGTCGCGGACGCCTCTGGTACTCCGCCGCCCTGGCGTTCCTGCTCATCTACCCGACGTTCGACACGCTCTACGAAGCCGTGCCGCCCCACATTCGGGAATTCAACAGCCACGGCGATCTGCGCAAGAACCGGTTCATGGAATGAGCCGGAGTCGAGCGAACGAGAAAAAAGAAGCGGAGCCCCGACCGATGATCGGTTCGTCCGCAAATTTTGGGCGGGCCTGATGCAAGACGTGAGGGCGAGCGTCGCCCGGCGAAAATCAAGCGGAGAGGGGGGGATTCGAACCCCCGAGACGAGTTTCCCCGTCTAACGGTTTAGCAAACCGTCGCTATCGACCACTCAGCCACCTCTCCTCGATCGGCGCGACCCCCTGGTCGAGAGGGTCGATTGCGGACGTCAAAGCTACCAGAGCCGCGCCGTTTCGTCAATGAACCCGTGCCGAACGTCGCTCGGATTGCGGCCGCTCGCGGGGTTTCGCGCGTCCGAAGCCCGCTTGCCGCTTCGTAATCCGCCAGCGTGGCGCAGGGTCAACTTGGGGGATCGTGCGCGCCCGCCACTCGTCCGAGGGCGCGCCGGCGTTCGATAGGGCCTGACGAGGAAAAGCGCCGAACCAACCCAATTCAAGGCCCCTGATTAGAGACATGAAATCCAATCCCCGATTCAACTTGCGACCGATTGGCTCCGTTCGCGACCGGCGCGAAGGAAGCCAATTCGCCGCCGTCGCCCGTACGCTGGTCCCGCGGCCAGGCTGACGCGAACGGCTCGCGAAGGTGGACTTCGAAAAACAGACGAACGAACCCAAATCGGCAGGCGGTTTTCCAATGCAAACAACTTTCTGACAAGTCTTTACGCCCGATTGCTTCGTTTCCAGGGGCGGGCGGACGAACCAAATTTCGGGAACGGATCGCCGTTCGCACGGAGCCTCCTCGGCATTAAAATCGACTCACGATCGGACGGAGCGGGAACGGCCCGACCCGCCCTCGACAGGCACCGGACGATGGTCCGGCGCGAAGCTGGCCGACAGAGTCAGAGGACTGATGACGCCCTGGAAAACCTGGATCGCGGCGACCTTGTTCGGCGGCGTCTACGCGGCCCTGGCGTTCGGACGCCTGCCGGGCTTCCGGCTGGATCGGCCCGCGATCGCGATGGTCGGGGCGGCGGCGATGCTCGGGTTCGGCGTGATGGACCTGCGCGAGGCCGCCGGGGCGGTCGACGTGGATACGATCGTCCTGCTCTTCGGGATGATGGTGCTCGCCGGCTATCTGCGCCTGGCGGGATTCGTCGACCTGGCGACCCAGGTCGTCGCGAATCGCCGGCCGGGGCCGCTGGCGATGCTGGCCGTGGTGGTGGCGATGTCCGGCGTCCTCTCGGCCTTCCTGGTCAACGACGTCGTCTGCGTGGCCCTGACGCCGCTGGTGCTGGAGCTTTGCCGACGCCTCCGTCGCCCCGCGATCCCCTATCTGGTGGGCCTGGCGACGGCCTCGAACGTCGGGTCGGTGGCGACGATCACCGGCAACCCGCAGAACATCATCATCGGCTCGCTCTCCGGGATCTCATACGCCCGTTTCGCCGCCAGGCTGGCCCCGATCGCGGTCGTCGGCCTGGTGCTGACGTTCCTCGTGGTGGCGACCGTGTACCGCCGATCGCTCCGGACGCCGGACGGGCCGACGCCCCCCGCGAGACCGCCCGCGAGAATCCGCAACCATCGGGGCCTCCTGATCCGCGCCGGCCTGGTGACGCTCGGGACGGTGGCGCTCTTCTTCGCCGGGGCGCCGGTGGCGACCGCGGCCCTGATCGCGGCGGCGGTGCTCATGCTGGACCGTCTCCGCCCGGAGCGGGCGTTCGAGGCGGTCGACTGGCCCTTGCTGGTGATGTTCATGGGGCTGTTCGTGGTCGTCCACGGCTTCGAGGCCAACGTCGTCCGAAACTGGGACCTGAGTCGGATCGCCACCGAAGGCTCGCCGGTCGTCCCCGTGAGCCTGGCGGCGATCTTCCTGTCGAATTTGGTCTCAAATGTGCCTGCGGTCCTCCTGTTCAAGCCCGTCCTGGCGGTGATCGGGGATCCGGAGCAGGGGTGGCTGGCGCTCGCGATGTCGAGCACGCTGGCCGGGAACCTGACGCTGTTGGGCTCCGTGGCGAACCTGATCGTCGTCGAGTACGCCCGGCGGGACGGCCAGGAGCTGGGCTTCGTGGAGTACCTCAAGGTCGGCGTGCCTCTGACCCTCGCGACCTGCGCCGTGGGGATCGCCTGGCTCTCGCTGACCCACTACTGATGGACCCGAGGGACGAATGACCGAAGCCGAGACCGAGTCGACGCACGAGCCGTCTCCGAGGAGCCTCGCCTGCCTGGATGCGCTCAACTTCTTCCTCGCCGACGTGCGGGACGGACTGGGGCCGTATCTGGCGATCTACCTGACGTCGCGACGGGGATGGGACCCCTCGCAGGTGGGGGTCGCGATGGCGGCGATGCTCCTCGGTACGATCGCCACCCAGTCGCCGGCGGGGGCCATGATCGATCGGATCCGCTGGAAGCGGGCGGCCGTGGCGGGGGCGGCGGGCGTCGTCGCGGCCGGCTGCCTGGCCATGATCCTGTTCCAGGGCTACTACGTCGTCGTGGCGTCCCAGGCGATGATCGGGGCCGCGGCGTCCGTCTTCCCGCCGGCGATCGCGGCCCTGACGCTGGGGATCGTCGGCCACAAGCGGCTGGCGCGACGGACGGGCCGGAATGAGGCCTTCAACCACCTGGGGAATGTGGCGGCGGCGGTCCTGGCCGGCGCGGCCGGATACCTCATCGGCTACTGGTCGATCTTCTGCCTCGTCGCCCTCATGGCCGCCCTGAGCGTCGTCTCGGTCCTGGTCCTGCCGGAGTCGGACATCGACCACGACCGGGCCCGGGGATCGACCGACGGGGTCGAGGGGGGGCCGCAGGTCGAGTCGATCGCGGAGCTGTTCCAGGATCGCCGGATCCTGGCTTTCACGGCCTGCGCGGTGATGTTCCACTTCGCCAACGCGGCGATGCTGCCCCTGGTCGGCCAGAAGGTCACGGCGGGGATGGACCGTGGGACGGCGATCTTGATGTCGGCGTGTATCATCACCGCCCAGGTGGTCATGATCCCGGTCTCATTGGCGGCCAGCCGGCTGGCCGAGAGCTGGGGACGGAAGCCGGTTTTCGTGATCGGCTTCGCGGTGCTGCCGATCCGGGGCCTGCTCTACACTCTGACGGCCAACCCGTACCTCCTGGTCGGCATCCAGCTCCTGGACGGGATCGGGGCGGGGATCTTCGGCGTCGTCTCGGTCCTGGTCGTCGCCGACCTGACCCGGGGGACGGGCCGATTCAACCTGACGCAGGGGGTGCTGGCGACCGCGACGGCCCTCGGCGCAGCCCTGAGCAACGTCGCCTGCGGCTACATCGTCAAGGCGGCCGGCTTCGACGCCGGGTTCGCGACGCTCGCCGCGATCGCCGTGGGGGGGCTCGTCCTTTATGCCAGGGCCATGCCGGAGACCCGCGACCTCGCCCCTCATGTCGGGATGAAGGCGGCCGTCGCCCCCGCGTGAAGGCCGGGCGGAGTCGGCTGGTGGGAACGGGGGGCGGCGAGTAACTTATGGGGCGTGCGCGGCCCCCGGAGTGGGCGGCCCTGTGAAAGTCTCTGGAGCGGGCGACGGACGCCCGCGCCCTTTGAGCCGCTGGAGTCACCACGGATGATCGCGATCACGGGAGCCGCCGGATTCATCGGTTCGAACCTCGCCCATCGGCTGTCGGCGGCGGGGAGGGAGCTGATCCTGGTCGACCACCCCCTGACGGCGGCCACGGCGGTCAACTGGGCCGGGCTGGGCCGGTTCCGCTTCGTGCCGATGGAGCGGTTCCTCCTGGACCTGGAGCGGGGCGAGGGGAAGGCGATCGAGGCCATCTTCCACCTGGGCGCGTGCAGCTCCACCACCGAGACCGACTGGCGGTTCCTGCTGGAGAACAACGTCGGCTACACCCGCAGCCTCTGGGAGTGGAGCGCCGCCGAGCAGCGGCCCTTCTTCTACGCGTCGAGCGCCGCGACCTACGGCGACGGCTCGAAAGGGTTCAGCGATCGAACGCCTCCGACCGAGCTGGAGCCGCTCAACCTCTACGGCAAGAGCAAGAACGACTTCGACGCCTGGGCCCTGTCCGAGATCGCCGCGGGGAATCCCCGGCCGCCGGCCTGGGCGGGCCTCAAGTTCTTCAACGTGTACGGCCCCCGCGAGATCCACAAGGGGAAGATGGCGAGCGTCGTCTGGCACGCCCGCCGTCAGGTCCTCGAGACGGGCGAGGTCCGGCTGTTCAGGTCGAACGACCCGACCTACCCCGACGGCGGCCAGCGCCGGGACTTCGTCTTCGTGGAAGACTGCATCGACCACATGCTCTGGCTCTGGGAGCACCCGGAGGCCTCGGGTATCTACAACAGCGGGACCGGGACGGCCCGGACCTTCCTGGACCTGGTCCATGCGGTCTTCGCGGCCCTCGACCGCGAGCCCCGAATCCAGTTCATCGACATGCCCCCCGAACTCGGCCGCCAGTACCAGAACTACACGCAGGCTGATATGAGCAAGCTCCGCGACGCGGGGTTCGCCCGCCAGCCGACGCCCCTCGAAGAAGGGGTCCGGCGGACCCTTTCCTGGGAAGACGCGCCGACGATCGCGGTCACTCCCCCAGCCTGAGGATCACGGCCGTCTCGGCGGGCGTCTCCAGCGCGGGTCCCTCGGAGCCGGGAGTCCAGCGGCCCTCGCCGTGGAGGACGACGGCCGGGCCGTTCACCAGCGTGGGGAGTCGCAAGCGGGCCGGCTTCGCCCCCCGGTTGAGGGCGACGACGACCCGCGAGCCCTCGTATTCCCGCAGGAACACATAAGCCTCGTCCGTGGCGATGAGGTTGGTGGTCTTCCCCCGCCGCAGGGCAGGCTCGGACTTCCGCAGGTGGAGCAGGGTGCGGTAAGTCTGGAACAGGCGATCCTCGTCGGGCGTCCGTCCGGCTCTCGTGAAAGCGTCGCGAGGGTCGCCGGGGAAGCCTCCCGGATAGTCCGGGCGGATCTCGGCCCCGCCGGCGAGTCCGATCTCGTCCCCCCAGGCGAGTTGGGGGATGCCGCGCGAGGTGAGCAGGAAGGCCGCCGCCAGCCGGAGTCGCGCCGGGGTCGTCCCGGGGACGCTCGCCAGCCGCGAGACGTCGTGGTTGTCCTGGAACGTCGTCAGCAACTCCGGGTGCGGGTAGAGGTGGTCGCGACGGAGCGTCTCGGCCAGGAACGACATGGGGTCCTTCCCCTTGAACACGCCGGTGATCGCGCCGTGCATCGGGAAGTCGAACAGCGACTCGACGCCGGGGTCGACCCCGTCCCAGCCCTCGCGGCCCCCCTGGAAGAACGAGAGCCGGGGGGCGTCCCAGATCATCGCCTCGCCCACCGCCCGCATCCCGGGGTGAGTCGCCCGCAGCCGTTCGGACCAGCACTTCCAGAACGTCCGATCGACGAGGGGGAACGTGTCGAGACGGATGCCGTCGGCCTCGAACAGGGTCGTCCACCAGAGGGACTGCTGGATCGCATAGCGGGCCGCGCGGTCGTCGCGCAGGTTGAGGTCGGGAAGGATGCCCAGGAACCAGCCGTCGGTCACGCCCCGGCGGTCGGCCTCCAGGGCGTGCGGGTCGACGAGGGCCTCGTATCGGAACGTGCAAGAAGGGGGCCGGTCGAGCGGCCCGTTGAACCACGAGGCCGTCGGCGGGCGTTCTCGCCAGGGATGCTTCGGCCCGCTGAAGCCCAGGAGCTGATCCTGGACCACCTTGAGCCCCAGCGCATGGGCCTCGTCGACAAGTGCCCGGTAATCGTCGAAGGTCCCGAAGCGGGGATTGATCGCATAGAAATCGACCGGGGCATAGCCGTGGTAATCGGCCATCTTCCGGGGTTTGCCGTCGATCACGGCGTCGAACCAGGAATCGGCGGTCCGGTAGATCGGGGTCAGCCAGAGCGTCGTGATCCCGAGGTCGACGAGCGTGGGGAGCCGTTTTCGGATCCCGGAGAAGTCGCCGCCGTGATACGCGTCCGGTCGGCCCCGGTCGAACATCCGGTCGCCCTGGGGAGCCTCGTTGTTCGCCGGGTCTCCGTCGGCGAAGCGGTCGGGCATGATCAGGTAGAGGACGTCGTCCGGCCCGAACGGCCGCGGGGACCGGGACGGTCGGGCGAGCAGCGGCCACTCGACCCGAACGTCGCGGCCGACGGTCAGCTCGCAACGGCCGGGCTCGGCCCCGCCGGGGATCGTCACGTCCACGAACGCGGCGCGGCCGTGGGGGAGGGCGTGGACCTTGCCGATCCGCAACGGTCCGGCGGTCGCGCGGATGGGGGCGTCGACCAGCCCCGAGCCTTCGATCAGGAGGGTGACGGTCCGGTCCTCGCCCTCGGCCCACCAGGACGGCGGGCCGACGCGGTCGACCGTCTGCCCGCGGGCCGTCGCGATCGCGGCGAGGAGGCCGGCGATCGCGACGAGCCGGGGACGGGCCGGGGACTTCAAAGCTCGGCCGAGGTCGAGGCGGACGCGCGGGCGCGGCGGCCGAAGTGGAACATCAGGGCGCCGAAGACGATCATCGCCAGGCCCCACCAGAGGTTCACGTTGATATCCAGGGACTTGGCGTACATCCCCGGGTTCGTGAAATGGGTCACGGCCCCGAAGCCCGTCATCAGGCCCCCCAGCGAGAGGAAGAGGAGCCCGATCGGGACGCGGATATCCAGGTTCATGGCGTCGAGGCCTCACATGAAGATGAGATTGAGGGCCAAGGTCATCAGCAGCACCACGACGCCCAGGACGGCGGGCCGCTTGTACCACGGGAGCTGTTCGTCGACGTCGTGCTTGGTCAGCGAGTAGACCAGGCCGACCAGCTCCTCGTCCTTGCGGGGGCGGGTGAAGAGGCTGATCACGATGGTGACCACGAAGCAGGTCGTCCAGGCCCAGATGGCCGTCCAGAAGTTCTGGGCCATCTCGTTGCGGTAGGTGTGGACCAGGTGGATCCAGCCCCCCTTGACGCTCGCCGAGGCGCCCTCCGGTAGCGTGAGGCCGTGGTGGATCGCCGCCGCCGAGATCCCCGCGACGAGCCCGTAGAACGCGCCGTTGGCCGTGGCCCGCTTCCAGAACATGCCGAGCATGAACGTCGCGAAGAGGGGGGCGTTGACGAACGCGAAGACGAGCTGGAGCAGCTCCATGATGTTGTTGAACTGGGTCGCCACGTACGCCGCGGCGATCGAGACCACCGTCCCGAAGAAGGTGGCGAAATGGCCCATCCGGAGGTAGTGCTTGTCGCTGGCTTCGGGCTTGATGTACGCCTGGTAGATGTCGAACGTCCAGACCGTGTTGAACGCCGTGATGTTGCCGGCCATGCCCGACATGAAGCTGGCCAGCAGGGCCGTCAGCCCCAGGCCGAGGATCCCGGTCGGGAAGTAGTACAGGAGCATGTTCGGGATCGCCAGGTCGTAGTCGAGCACCGGCTTGCCGTTGGTGTCGACCACGACCTCGCCGGCGGAGTCCACCTTCGCCGGGATGATCCCCTTGCCCATCGTGTCCGCCTTGACGACCGACGCGGGGGCGCCGGGGGGCATGTCGGCCTCGGTGGGGGTCGGCAGCGCGATGGCGATGAGCCCCGGCAGGATGACCAGGAACGGGAAGAACATCTTGGGGATCGCGGCGATCAGCGGAGTCCGACGGGCCGAGGTCATCGAGTCCGCCGCCATCGCGCGCTGGACCACCAGGAAGTCCGTGCACCAGTAGCCGAACGAGAGGACGAAGCCCAGCCCCATCGCCAGCGCGAACCACTCGACGCCCAGCGGGTTCGTCTCGGCGTTGGTCATCCCCTTCCAGGCGTGGCCGAACCCGGCGGGCGTCTTGGCGACCAGCCCGTCCCAGCCGCCGACGTTCTTCAGGCCCAGCCAGACCAGCGGGAAGAAGCCCGCGACGATCAGGAAGAACTGGAGCACCTCGTTGTAGATCGCGCTCGTCAGCCCGCCCAGGTAGACGTAGCCCAGCGTGATCAGGGCCGAGACGACGATGCTGAGGTGGAAGATGTAGCTCATCGGCAGGCCGAGCGCCTGCATCAAGGGGTCGAAGATGTGCAGGGTCTCGATCAGCTTGGCCATCGCGTACATCGAAATGCCGGACGACATCACGGTCATCGCCGCGAACGTGATCGCGTTCAGTCCCCGGGTCTTCTCGTCGAACCGCAGGCGGAGGTACTCCGGCACCGACCGCGCCCGCGAGCCGTAGTAGAACGGCATCATGAACAGGCCGACGAACACCATCGCCGGGATCGCCCCCAGCCAGTAGAAGTGCGAGGTCGCGATCCCGTACTTCGCCCCCGAGGCGGCCATGCCGATGACCTCCTGGGCGCCCAGGTTGGCCGAGATGAAGGCCAGGCCGGCCACCCAGGCCGGGATCGAGCGGCCCGAGAGGAAGAAGTCCGTGCTGGTCTTCATGAACCGCTTCAGCGCGAAACCGATCCCGAGCACGAAGGCGAAATAGATCACCATGATCAAGTAATCGATCCACGCCAATGTGGTATGCATGCGTCTTTTCCTATCGCACGGACGGGGCCCGGGGCGGCCCGGCTCGCTCGGCCGATCGTCGCCGCTCGGTCGAGGTCGGGGGGCTCTCGGGACGCTTCAGACAAGGGGAGGGGGACCGACGGGGAGGCGGCGACGTCGCCACGGGCCGGGCGCGAGACGCCCGGCCCACGACGGCCGCACTCAGCGGGTGGAGAACCGGTACGACGTGGTCTGGGTGTAGGTCTCGCCGGGCCGGAGCACCGCGTTCGGGAAGTTGGGGTGATGGATCGAGTCCGGGAAGTGCTGGGCCTCCAGGCACATCCCGTGGTGCTTCTTGTAGGCGACGCCCCCGCGGCCGACGTTCGAGCCGTCCAGGAAGTTACCGCTGTAGAACTGGACGCCGGGCTCGGTCGTCTTCATCTCCACGACGCGACCCGTCCTGGGGTCGTAGACCGTCGCCAGCGCGCCGGGCTTGCCATCGAGGACGAAGTTGTGGTCGTAGCCGCCGGGGTCGCCCGTCATCTTGGCGATCCGGGCGCCGATCGCGACCGGCTTCGTGAAGTCCAGCGGAGTCCCGCCGACGGGGACGATCTCGCCGGTCGGGATCAGGGTGTCGTCGACCGGGGTGTAGTGCGAGGCGACGAGCGTCAGCTCATGATCGAGGATCGACGCGTCCGTCTTCCCCCCCAGGTTGAAATAGGTGTGGTTCGACAGGTTCAGCGGCGTGGCCTTGTCGGTGGTCGCCTTGTAGTCGATCTTCAACTCGTCGTCCGCCGTGACGGTGAACGTGACGGCGACGGTCAGGTTCCCCGGATACCCCTCCTCGCCGTCGGGGCTGGTGTAGGTCATCTCGACCGCCGGGCCCTCGGGGCTCTCGAACGGCCGGGCCTTCCAGACGACCCGATTGAAGCCCTTCAGGCCGCCGTGGAGCGCGTTCGGGGGGTTGTTGACCGCCAGGGTGTAATCCTCGCCGTCGAGCGTGAACTTCCCCTTGGCGATGCGGTTGGCGACGCGGCCGACGGTGGCCCCGAAGTAGGGGTGCTCGCCGAGGTAGCCTTCGAGCGTGTCGAACCCGAGGGTGACGTCGTCGACCTTTCCGTCGCGGTCCGGGGCCTCGATCGAGACGATCGTCGCGCCATAAGTGGCGACCTTGACGACGATCCTCCCGTTCTTCAACGTGTAGAGTTCGACCGCCTCGCCGTCCTTCGTCTTGCCGAAGTCCATCTTGCTCAGCCCCTTGACGTCGCCGAGCGCCACGCCCGGGGCGACGATCGCCAGCGAGAGGAGACACCCCAGGAGGGGGGCGGGGAATCGCCCCGCGCCGGTAGCCAACGCATTCATACTCGGAACCTCGCCCTCCCCGGAGGGAGACCACGACCCAGGTTCTCTGGGGTGCGACCGGCCGCGCGCCGGGACGCGTCGACCTCACGAAAGCGAGACCATCCTGACTCGCGCGAAAGCCGAAATCAACCGAGTAGCGCCCCCGAATCGGCCGGGAGAGCCGACTTGACAATTTCCCGGTTATGCTTATGTTGACGGAGCGGTCGTGGTCACCATCCAACGATGGAGCCCTGCCCGCGGGACGACCCGCACGGAAGTCGGTCGACTTCCCGTCCGGTGCGCTCGCAATGGAGAGCGAGCATGGTCTCGACGCCGAGGTTCAGCACCTCAAGGAGATGAGATGACGCTTCGATTCCGATCCCTCTGGATCCCCGCCCTGCTCGCGTCCGTCCTGGCCGCCCCCGCCGTCGCCCCCGCCGGCGTGATCGTCAACATCGACGCCCGCTACTACGGGTACGAGGGGAGCCAGAACATCCCCGCCGTCGGCGAGGCCGTCACCCCCATCAGCAACGCCCCCGACGGCCTCAACAAGGCGCTGAACCTGACCGCGGGGACCTACAAGGTCACCAACGCGTTCGGCCAGGCCACCGCCCTGTACAACGCCTTCCGGTTCAACGAGTCGACCGGCGAATCGTGGGTCTGGAACTTCCTGATCACCAACGCCACCGACGGCGACAAGGCCGTCCTGTTCGGCGAAGGCTCGGGCCTGGGCGCGACGGCCGAGGACGTGGCCGCCCAGTCGGCGGTGGAGGACTACGTGGCCTACTTCACGCTCGCCACGAATTCCGTCCTCAACTTCGTGATCCGCGACTCCTACCTGGCCGACAACGCCGGCGGCGTTTCGCTGCTCATCCAGGAGG
The DNA here is from genome assembly GCF_001610895.1 of Planctomyces sp. SH-PL62. Classification (NCBI taxonomy): domain Bacteria; kingdom Pseudomonadati; phylum Planctomycetota; class Planctomycetia; order Planctomycetales; family Planctomycetaceae; genus Planctomyces; species Planctomyces sp. SH-PL62. Next base: position 1,691,029 of record NZ_CP011273.1, read on the forward strand.
TCGCCCCGCTCGGCAACACCGCCGTCCCCGAGCCGACCGGCTTGGTCCTCCTCGGCGCCGGCTCGCTCCTCTCCGCGACGCTGATCTTCCGCCGCCGTCGCCTGGCGAGCTGACCGCGACGCGAACTCCGCGAAATCCAACGAGGCTCCGGGAGGGGACGACCCACCGGAGCCTCGTCGCGTTTCAAGGCGTCGGCGACGCCGACCCGCAGCGATCGCTCAGAGCCAGATCTTCATGCGGGACCGCAGCGAATCGGGGAGGCGGCGGTCGACGATCCGCTGGATGTGGTCCGGGTGGAGCCGGGTGCTGAAGTGGGAGGCGATGATCACCTCGTTCTCGAACCGATCGGCGCGGGCGATCAGGTCGTCGAGGTGCGTGTGGCCGAACTTGTGGATGACGGCCGCCCGCTCGTTGGGGGCGACGAACGTCATCTCCAGGATCAGGATCTGCGCCCGGTAGACGTCGGGGAAGCCGTCGAGCCCGGCCGGCGCGGTGTCGCCCATGTAGGCGACCTTGGGGAGCCGGATCTCCGACGAGACCTCGATTCCCGAAAGCCTCAAATCGCGGATCTGCTCGCCCGTCAGGTCGTGGAATTCCGGCTTGAGCTTTTTCCGGCGTTCCCACACCAGGAAGCCGAGCGACGGGATCGTGTGCCGGGTCGGGAAGGCCTTCACGACCAGCTCGCGCGAGAGTTCGATCTCGTCGCCGGGCGCGACCCCCACCAGCTCGCAGGGCATCCGGCCCCGGTCCAGCCGCTGGAAGGCGCGCAGGAGCTGGTTCACGCCGTCGACGGCGTCGGTCGGCAGGTAGATCGTCGGCGGCTCCATCTTCATCAACCGGCGGCGGGCGACGAGGACGGGCAGGGCGGCGATATGGTCCAGGTGGGCGTGCGAGACGAACCAGTTCGGCGTGGTCATGAACGACCACGGCTGGACCCCCAGGTCGAAGCCGATCTTCAGCTCCGGCACCCGCCAGTACGTCTGGACGGCGGCCCGCGAATAGCCCTCGACCGTCAGACCCTTGTGGGACATCGAGCGCACCGGCGCATTGTCCACGGGATGATCGAGCGACTCCACATCCGATTCGATATCGACCGACACCCTACTCTCCTTCGGCACGACGCGGGGGCAAGCAGACAGGCTTCTCCTGTAGTATAAGCAAACGAGGATCGGCCTGAACACGGCGGCTTGGGCCGTCGTCCCATCCACGAATCCGAGGTCCGCGTCATGATCGGCCGCGTCCGCGTCTTCGGCCCCGCCTATCTCGACCGCGTCCTCCGCGCCGACGGCCGCCTGCTCGGCACGTCGTCCGGCCCCCCCCTGGATCAGAGCGTCGAGGGCCGCATCGGGTTCGGCGCGGACGGGGAGGGCGGGGATGGTTTGAGGCTCGTCGACCCGGTCGGCGCGACGATCACGATCGGCCTGCCCGACGAGTGGCCCGGCCCTCGGGGCGTCGTCGCGCTGGAAGGACCGATCGGCGCCGAGCCCGGCTCCCGGTCGCACGTGCAGGCCAGAGACTGGAGCGACGACCTCGGGGGGATGGGCGCGGGGTTCGCCGCCGCCCTCGGTGGGGAGCTGGTCTCGGCGCTCGGGCCGGAGGACGACCCGAACAGCCGGGCCGTCGCCGGGCTGCTCGTCCGCGAAGGCGTCCAGGGCCGCCGCGTGCGGGTGGACCGGCCGGCCGACTGGACCCTCCTGGTCTCCAGCGGCGAGCACGGGGACAAGCTCGCGGTCGGCTTCCGGGGCTGCCACGCGGCGCTGGAGATCTCGGCGCTGCGGCCGTTCCTCGGCGAAGCTTGCGGCGTGCTGGTCGCCGCCGGGCTGCCGAACCGGCTCTCGGCCGATATCCTCAAGGCGCCCGGCCCTTCGCTCCGGGTCTTCGCGCCGGCGATGCGGAACATGATCGACCGGGACTTCCCGCTGCGAGGGGCGATCGGCCCCGTCGACCTCCTCTGTTGCAACCGGGGCGAGTGGGAGGCGCTGGAGGACCGCGAGGAGGTCGCCGCGCGGCTCTCGATCCTGGTCGTGACCGACGGCGCGGCCGGGGCGAAGGCGCGATTCACCGACCCGTATGGGGAGGCGCGCTCGGTCGCGATCCCGAGCTTTCCCAGGGCCCGGCCTCCCCGCGACACCAACCGGGCGGGGGAGGCGTTCGCCGCCTTCCTGATCGCCGCGCTGCTCGACCTGGGCTGGGACCCCGGCTCCTGCACGGCGGCCGTCGACCTGGTCCGCGCGGCGATGCTCCGGGCCTCGGCCGCGTCGGCCCTGGTGCTGGACCGGACCGCGTTCGGCTTCCCGACGGCGGCGGAGGTCGACGCCGCGATGGCGCGAGGCCTCGTCGACTGAGATCGGCCCGGCGGGTACAATGCCAGGCCCCAGGCGCACCGGGCGCGGAGGGGTTCCCGGTTGGATGGAGAGGGTCGGTCGATGTCGCGACGAAACCTGATGTTCGCCCTCGTGGGGCTCGTCGCCGGACTCCTCGCCGCGACGAGGGTCCCCCTGCACGCCCAGAAGCCCCCGCAAGATCCGACGGGCCAGCCGCTCCCGGCCCCGGTGGGCACCGCCGCGATCCCTCGGGCCGAGGGGAAGGTCTCGCTCCAGGACGCCCTCCTGCTCCCCTACACGTTCGACTTCGGCAAGCCGACGGCCCTCGACGCGTTCGCCAGGCGGCTTTCCGCCGATCTCGGCGGGGAAGTGGTGCTGGACATCGCCGCGCTCGATCGCCTGGAGCTCCGGAAGGAAGACACCGTCGAGCTGGAATTGAAGGGGAGCCGGCTCAAGACCGGGCTCAAGCTGGTGCTCGACCAGGTCGACCTGACCTACCGGATCATCCCGGAAGACAACCTCATGATCCTCACCGACGAGGAAGGGGCCGAGGACCCGCTGGACAAGATCTGGGCCGAGTTGGGCCACGTCCACCGCGAGGTCCACGACATCCTGGACGTCCTCGACGAGGTGCTCGCCCGCGTCGAGTCGCAGGACGACGGCCCCCAGTTGCGGCAGCCGACGATCATCGAGGAAATGCCCGGCGTCCCCGGCGCCGATCCGGCCGCGCCGGGCGTCGATCCCGTCCCGCCCGAGGAGGGTGCCGAACCGGCCCCGGTCAAGCGGCCCCGCACCTGATTCGACCCGGCTCCGATCGACCCGCCCCCGCTCCCTCTCCGGATCAGGCCGTCGCGTGCGCCCGGTTCCAGGCGGCCATCCGGGCCGCCACGCGCACGGCCGCGATCAGGCTCGACGAGTCGGCGAGCCCTCGCCAGGCGATATCGAACGCCGTCCCGTGTGCGACGCTCGTCCGGACGATCGGCAGGCCGAGCGTGACGTTCACCCCACGCCGGAATCCGACCGTCTTGAGGGCGATGTGCCCCTGATCGTGGTACATGGCCACGATCGCGTCGAAGGTGCCGGAAAGCGCCTCGTGAAAGAGGGTGTCGTTGGGGAAGGGGCCCGACACGTCGAACCCCTCGGCCTTCGTCAGCCCGACGGCCGGGCGGATAGTCCGGATCTCCTCGTCCCCGAACAGGCCGTTCTCGCCGGCGTGGGGGTTGAGCGAGGCGACGGCGATCCGGGGCCGTCGCCCGGCGGTCAGGGGCCGAAGCGCCCGGTCCGCAAGCCGGATCTTGGACGCGACCGAGTCGACCGTGATCGCATCGAAGACGTCGCGAAGCGCCATGTGGAGCGTGACGTGGACGACTCCCAGGCCCCGGCCCTCGCTCGGGTCCCCGGCCGCCTCCTCGGAAGGCAGATACAGCATCATCGCGTGGTCGGGGGTCCCGCAGCGGTCGGCCAGGATCTCGGTATGTCCGGGATGGTGGACGCCCGCCAGACTCAGCGATTCCTTGTTCAGCGGCAAGGTCGCGATGGCGTCGATCCGCCCGGCGAGAGCGAGATCGATGGCATGGATCAGGTAGTCGTAGGCCGCCCGCCCGGCGCGGGCGTCGATCGCTCCCGGCTCCACACCGGAGACGTCCACGGCCCCCGGCGGCTCCAGGCAGGGCATCAGGCCGGGCGACGGATCGGCCGCCTCCGGATCGTCGATTTCGCGGACCTGGACCGAACCGCCGACGAGTTCGACTGCGCGACGCGCGACCGCCGGACTGCCGACGACGAAGGGCCGACAGAGGGCGTGCAACGCGGGATCGCTCCAGGCTCGGGCCGCGACTTCGGGGCCGACGCCGGCGACGTCTCCCAGGGTCATTGCGATCTTCGGGCGGTCCATGACGGCGGCTCTCGGGCGTCGGGAAGGGCGGGTTCTTCGGATGGACCATTATAGACGGTTATCGAGACGAGTCGCGAACCCTCCGACGCTTCATCCCGTCGGGGTGTCGCGCTGCAGCCTGGAGATCCTGACTTCCCAGGCTCGCGACGGCCGGGCGGGCCGCCCGGACCAGGAGGGAGAAAGGCGGGCGGCGCTGGAACTCCGCAATCGAGAGCCATATCCAACCCGCCGACCCGCCGCGTCGGCTGGTCAGCGGGCGGGGGATTGGGTTAAGATCCAGGGCTATGACCCGTCCCCGGCGAGAGCCTGGGGACGCCGGCCTACGACCTGGCTCGCGAACGATCCAATCTCCACGCCCTTGTCGCGCGACCAACCGGTTCCGGCCATTCGACGAACACCTCGCGGGAGCCTGCGCCGATGCTCAATCAGGAACTCAAGGATGCCGTCCTCTCCCGGATCATCCCCAAGGTTCGCACGCCCGGCCAGTACGTCGGCGGCGAGCTGAACAGCGTCGTCAAGGACCATCGCACGGTCGCCGGGACGCTCTGCATGGCGTTCCCGGACACGTATGCGCTGGGGATGAGCCACCACGGCATGCAGGTCTTCTACAGCCTGATGAACGGGCGGGGCTGGGCCTGCGAGCGGGCCTTCACTCCGTTGCCGGACTTCGAGGCCGCCCTGCGGGCCGAGGGTCTGCCGCTCTACGGCCTGGAGACCTTCACGCCGCTGAACCAGTTCGACGTGGTCGGCTTCTCGCTCCAGTACGAGATCTCGTACACGAACGTCCTGACGATGCTCGACCTGGGGGGCATCCCGCTCCACGCCGTCGACCGGACGGCCGACGACCCGCTGGTCATCGCGGGGGGGCCGGGCGGGCAGAACCCCGAGTTGCTCGCCCCCTACATCGACCTGTTCGTCATGGGCGACGGCGAGCCCAGCCTGCCGTACGTCTGCGACCAATGGCGGGAGATGAAGGATTCCGGGCTCACGCGCGAGGAGAAGCTGGCGCGGATCGTCGGCTCCGTGACCTGGGCCTACGCCCCGCGGTTCTATGAGCCGATCTACGCCGAGGACGGCACGATCGCCGAGATCCGCCGGCTCCGCGACGACGTCCCCGCCGGCATCCGCCCCTGCGTGATCCAGGACCTGGAAGGGTCGCCGCTGCCGACGAAGCCCGTCGTCCCGTTCGTCGAGACGGCCCACGACCGGATCGCCATCGAGATCATGCGCGGCTGCCCCTGGCAGTGCCGCTTCTGCCAGAGCACCGTCATCAAGCGCCCGTTGCGATACCGCACCGTCGAGACGATCGTCGCGTCGGCCCTGGAGTCGTACCGCAACACCGGCTACGACGAGATCAGCCTGCTGTCGCTCTCCACGAGCGATTATCCCGACTTCGAGGAACTCGTCACCCGGATGAGCGAGGTCTTCACGCCCCTGGGGGTCAAGATCTCGCTCCCCAGCCTCCGGATCACCGAGACCCTCAAGAAGATCCCCGCATTGCTCCAGGAAGGACGCCGCAGCGGCCTGACCCTGGCGCCCGAGGTCGCCCGCGACGACATGCGGACACAGATCCGCAAGCCGATCAACAACCAGGACCTCTACGACGGCTGCGCCGAGGCGTTCCGTCGGGGCTGGCGGAAGGTCAAGCTGTACTTCATGTGCGGCCTCCCCGGCGAACGCCCCGCCGACCTGGACGGGATCATCGACATGGCCGAGACCATCGCCCGGATCGGCAAGGACGTCACCGGCCGGTTCGCCGACGTCACCGCCAGCGTCTCGAACTTCGTCCCCAAGCCCCACACGCCCTATCAGTGGAACGGGATGAAGGACCGCGAATACTTCCACTGGGCCCACAAGTACCTGCGGTCGCGGGTGCGGATGCGCTCGGTCACCGTCAAGTGCCACGACGTCGAGCGGAGCCTGCTCGAAGGCATCCTGACCCGCGGCGACCGCCGCGTCGCCGCCGCGATGGAAGAAGCCTGGCGTCGCGGGGCCCGGCTCGACGCCTGGACCGAGTACTTCAACTCCTCGCTCTGGTGGAAGACCTTCGAGGACCTGGGGATCGACGTCCCCTCCTACAGCCAGCGCGAGCGGCCCGTCGAGGAAATCCTCCCCTGGGACCACATCCACATCAAGTACGGCCGCGACTACCTGGCGAAGGAGCAGAACCGCTCCGTCGTCCAGCTCGAAGCCATGGCCGGCGCCGTCTGACCGACCGGAGGAGGACGAATCGCGATGGCGACCACCTCGACCCCCCGCCTGATGACCGCCGAGGAGTTCATGAAGGCCGAGCTCGGCGAGGGGCTTCATGAACTCGTCCGAGGGGAGGTCGTTCCCGTGACGCCGCCTGGTCCCGAGCATGGTTACCTCTGCTCCAATCTGGTCACCTTGCTCCATGTTTACGGGCGGCGCACGGGGCTCGGTTATTGCTTGTCGAACGACTCGGCCATCCAGACGACACGTGGGCCCGACACGGTCCGGGGCGCCGACGTCTCCTTCTATACTGAGGCTCGCTGGCCCCGCTCCAGCCTCGGGCCGGGCTTGAGCCCGGTCCCCCCCGACCTCGTGATCGAGGTCGTCTCGCCCGGCAATCGGCGGGGCGAGTTGCTGGCGAAGGTCGCCGAGTATCTGGACGCCCGGACTCTCGTCGTCTGGCTCGTCTACCCGAAGACGCGGTCGGTCGCGATCTACCGCGACTCCGAATCGCCGCCTGTCGTCCTGGGGGCCGACGACGCGGTCGAAGGCTTGCCCGAGCTTCCCGGTTTCCGCTGCCTCGTCTCGGAAGTCTTCGCGTGAAACGACCCGCCGTCCTCCTCGTCCCGGCCCTCCTCGTCGCGATCGCCTGGAGCGTCGTCGTCCGGGTCCCGCTGATCGTGAACGCCCCCGCGCACCTGGACAGCGACCTGGCCGTCGACGGCCTGACGCTCCGCGAGGCGGTCGACGGTCACTGGCGATGGCACTATCCCGGAACGCCCTACATGGGGACCGGGGCCGTCCTGCTGAGCTATCCGCCGGCGAAGCTTTGGGGGGCGTCGCCGGAGACGCTCGTCGTCGGCGGGACGGTCGCCTACGTCTTGCTGGTTGCAGGCGTCTTCGCGACGGCCTGGGCCGGGTTCGGTCCCCGGGTCGCGGGCTGGAGCCTCCTGCCGCTCGCCTTCGCGTCGACCGGGACGCTCTGGCTCACCGGGAGGATCACCGGCGGACACATGCTGGCCGCTTCCTGGAGCGCGGGGGCCTGGCTGATTCTGGCGTGGCTCATCCAGTGGGGAGGGCGGGGGAGGGCGCTCCTGCTGGGCCTCTGGTGCGGCCTGGGGATGTGGCACGACTCGATGTTCCTCATGACCCTGGTCGGGCTGATCCCCGCCGGACTGCTCGCCGCGTTCGTCGGGCGAGAGGGCCGGAGCGGTCGGACGACGGCCGTTTGCGGGCTCTTGCTCCTCGTCGGCTTCGCGATCGGCGTCTCGCCCCGGCCCGTCGGGCGGGCGATCGAGCCGCACGACGCCTACAACGAGCAGTTCGCCTGGAGCCTCGATCCGGCCTTGCTCCGGGAACACGCCCGAATCCTGTTCCTGGACTGCCTGCCGCGTCTGGTCGCCGGGCATCGCCTTCCGGGATTGGAAGCCGATCCCGACCCCGCCTTGCTGGGAGGGGGCGCGCCGGTGCAGCGGACGGGGGGACGGACCGCCGACTTCGGCTGGGTCGCGGTCGTCGCGACGGGCCTCTCCTCGGTCCTGTTCCTCGTCGCGATGGGGATGGTCGCCGGGCGGATCGGCCTGGCCGGGACGGTCGCCGGGCGGGCGATCGCGCTGGGCCTGCTGGCCTCGTCGGCGGCGATCCTCGCGGCGTTCGTCGTGAATCGCAACATCTTCAACGCGGACAATTATCGCTATCTGGTCCTGCTCCTGATCCCCTGGACGCTGGGCCTCGGGCTGACTCTCGACGCGCTGGCGAGGCGATCGACGGGGGGGCTCGCGGCGGCCCTGGGGATCGCGTTCGCGTTCGGGCTCGCGTTCACCTGGGACGCCGCCGCGTGGTATCGTCGTCTGGGCTGGATCGACGAGCGAGGAGCGGTCGTCCGCCGGGCGGTCGACGATCCCGCGCTCCGCTGGCTGGACGAGCATCCCGAGGTCGACGCCTTCGCGGCCGGCTACTGGGACGCGTATCGGCTGGCGTTCCTGAGCGGGCGTCCCTTGCGGGGCGTCCCCCATCCGATCTACCCGAACCGTTTCCCCGAGTGGACGTCGGCGGCGGCGGGGGGTCGGCCGACGATCCTGATCGCCCGGCCGACTCCCGAAGACCAGCGGTTCCTGCAACAGGCGCTCGGCGATGGCGGCCGGGTGCTCCACCGCGAGCGGGGGACGACGATCGCGTCCCGGCCGCACGCAGCCCAGGCCGATTGAGCAGCGAGGACGTTTCGTGTCGCAACCGCAACCGGGGCCGGACGCCGTCGAGACCGATTCGAGCTGGTTCCAGCCCCCGCGATGGAGCGTGCGCGACCTCGCGGCGCTGGCGGTCTGGACCGCCGGGCTCTGCTGGATTTTCCGGGACGCCGTCTTCTTCCGGGGGGCGTTCTTCTACTTCGACGTCACCGAGATCAACTACCCGTATCGCCACTTCTTCGCCGAGGAGCTGAAGGCCGGGCGGTTCTCGCGCTGGTGCCCCTGGCTCTACTGCGGGATGCCGCTGTTCAGCGAGAGCCAGGCGGGCTACCTGCACCCGCTCAAATACCTGCTCTATCCCTGGATGGAGACCTGGAAGGCGTTCAACCTCGACACCGTGCTCTCGATCTGGCTCGCCGGCGCGGGGACTTACGGCTGGCTCCGGCGGCACGTCGGGCCGGCGGGCGCCCTGACGGGCGCGGCCCTGTTCGGAGTCGGCGGGTTCACCTGGGCCCACCTCGTCCACACGAGCATGATCAACGCCCTGGCGAGCGTCCCGTTCGTGGTCTGGGCGCTGGAATGGTCGTGGGGCTCCGGGCGCTGGCGGGGCGTCGCGTTGGGTGCGTTCGCGCTCGCATGCCAGGTCTTCGCGGGACATCTCCAGGACGTCATCCTCTGCTCGGGGATCGTCGGTTTCTACGGCCTCTTCCGCGCGTGCACCTCGGCCACGAAGGCCGAGGCGCGGAGCGTCCTGGCGCGGACGTTCGGGCTGGTCTTCCTGGGCGTGCTGCTCTCGGCCGTCCAGTGGGTCCCCTCGAAGGAGCTGCTCGACCGCTCGCCACGCGCCGGGGGGCTGACGTACGACGAGCTGACCTACGGATCGTGGAGCCCCGAACTCCTACCGACGCTCGTGCTCCGCGAGGCCTACGGCACCCGCGCCCGCGACACCGACTGGATGGACGGCTTCTACCCCTACCATGAGATGAACGCCTACCTGGGCCTGCTCGGGATGGCGCTCGCCGTCGTCGGCGCGTCGGGTCAGGGTGGGCGAGACCGCTGGACCACCTGCTTCGCACTCCTGACGATCACCGGCGGGCTGTTGATGCTCGGCCGGTTCACTTTCCTGTTCGACTACGCGAACCGGATCCCGATCGCCGGCAGCTCGCGCGAGCCGGTCCGCGTCCACCTCTGGGTTTCGCTGGGAGTCGCCGCCCTGGCGGCCGTCGGCGTGGAGCGGCTCCAACGGCCGGGGGTGGTGAGCCTGCGCGCGGCCCTTACGCTTGTGGCCCTCCTCGTCCTCGCGTCGCTCCCCATCCTCGCCTACGTCTACTCGCCCATCTGGACCGACCCCCGGCGCTGGGGGACGCCCTACCACCTGGACCGCTACCGCTGGCTCGGTCGCGAACTGCTCGTCGGGTCGATCCGCACGGGCGTACTGACGGCGGCCGGGTTGATGATCGCGTGGAAGGCGTCGAGGACCTCACGCCCGGAGCTTCGCGCTCGGCTCGCCGCCGCGCTGCCGGTCCTCGTGCTGCTGGATCTCCTGGGAGCCCACGCGGTCGAGCCCGTGACGGTCTCCCCGGATTACTGGACCTCGCCCCCGGAGACGGTGGAGCGGCTCAAGGCCGACCCGACGTTCGTCCGCGTCTTCGGCAGCGGCGACAAGAGCGCCGGGGAGCCGGGATACGCCTCGGAGCCGATCGACTTCATGAAGATGCGCGACGCCCTCAACTGGAGCCTCCCCGCGGCCTGGGGCCTGGCCTCGGCGAAGGGAGAGACCCCGATGATCCCCCGACGCATCCTGGACTATTTCGACAACACCCGCTACAAGGCGGGAAGGTTCGACCTCGATAGCGTGAGCCACGTCGTCACGGGCCGGAGCCTGCGATCCGTGTTCGTCCCCAACGAGCCGGTCGGCGAGGCGTTCCTCCACGTCAACCCGAACGCCCGCCCCCGCGCCCGCCTGAAAGGGAGACCGGTCTATGCGTCGAGCCGAGAGGAGGCCGTCGCGGCCCTGACCCGCCTCGGCCCGGAGCTGCTGGAGCGGCTCGTCGTCGAGGACCCCGCGCGACCGCTGGACGCCGAGGCGCAGGCCGTCGGCACGGCGAAAATCGAGGTGGACCTGCCCGAAGAGGTGGCCGTCTCGGTCGTCGCCGAAACTCCCGCCTATCTTGTCCTTGCCGATACGTTCGACCCCGGCTGGACGGCGACCGTCGACGGCATCCCCGCTCCCATCGTCCCGGCCTACGTCGCCTTCCGTGCGGTCCACCTGGAACCGGGGACGCACCGGGTCGTCTTCCGATACGCCCCGGCGGGCTTCTCCCTGGGCCTCGCGGCGACCATTCTCGGCGGCCTGCTCGCAATCGGGCTCTTGCTTCGGCCCGGATCGACCACGACGACGGCCGATCACCGGGACCTGGCGAGGGCGAACCGCTTGAAAGCCGCCTGGCTGGCGGCCGTCGTCCTGATCGTCCTGGCTTCGATCCCGAGCTTCGAGCCGGAGGGAATCTCCATCCAGTCTCGATGGCGACGAGCCTGGCACACCTTCACCTGGGGGGCCGGGGTGGAAGCCATGCATCAAAACCGGCAATGAGGCGACGCCCGAAAAGGCCGAAGGCGCGGACGTCGAGGGATGGCGGAGTCGTGCGGACCGGGAGGATCGTCCCGGCCTCGGAAACCTCGGGGAAGGGATTGTAATCCGAGGCGGGTTCGCCTATGGTGGTTGACTTGAAGTGTAGAGGGTTTCACAAGATCGGCTTTCACCGCGAAGGCCGGGGTTTTGGGGCGAGCGATGGCGATCACGAAGGAGAAGAAGCAGGAACTGATCGGTAATTTCAGCCGGGGTGATCAGGATACGGGCTCGCCGGAGGTGCAAATCGCCCTCCTGACCGCCCGCATCAACGATCTCACCGACCATTTCAAGGCCCACAGCAAGGACCACGCCAGCCGGCGCGGCCTGCTGATGATGGTCTCGAAGCGATCAGGCCTCCTGAAGTATCTGCGGCTTCACGATCGGAAGAAGTACCTCGAACTGATCAGCCGCCTGGGCATCCGCAAGTAACGCGAACGGGATCGCCGCTCTGCTCTCCCGGACGACCAGCGCCATCCTGGCCTCGCAAAGGCCACGGCGGCGGTCCGGTCGCCACGACGACGACCACGGGCTGTCCGGGACGATCCGCCTGCGACGAATTCCTCGCGGTTGCGTGCGCGTCGATCCGTCGCGATCGGCCGACTTCCCGCCCGAGACGCGGCCGACCCTCCGGGGTCCGGCCCTCTCCACCTACGTCCACGCCGCCGGCGTCCGACGCCCGCGAGGCGGGACCGGCGGCCTCGTCCGGCGACGCGGCGAGCCCTGCGTTCATCCCGACGCCCCACGACTCCGTGTCTCATCCAGAGTACCTTGCATGTCTAATTCGCCATTTTCGCCCAAGGTCGTCGAGCGGACGATCGGCGACCGAACCATCAGCATCGAGACGGGACGCTTCGCCAAGCAAGCCTCCGGCGCGGTGGTCGTCCGGCTCGGCGACACCATGACGCTGGTGACGGCGATGGCCGGCCCGGGCCGCGAGGGCCTGGACTTCTTCCCGCTGACCGTCGACTACCGCGAGAAGACCTACTCGGCCGGCAAGTTCCCCGGCGGCTTCATCAAGCGTGAAGGCCGGCCGACCACCAAGGAAATCCTCACCGCCCGCCTGATCGACCGCCCGATCCGGCCGCTCTTCCCCGAGTGGTATCGCGAGGAAGTCCAGATCCAGGCCGGCCCGATCTCGGCCGACCGCGTGAACGACCCCGACGTCCTCTCGATCCTGGGCGCCTCGGCCTCGTTGATGCTGGCGAAGGCCCCTTCCTGGGCCCCATCGGTGCCGTCCGGCTGGCCCGCGTCGACGGCAAGCTCGTCGCGTTCCCCACCGCCGAGGAGGTCGCCGCCAGCGATCTCGACCTGATCGTCGCCAGCACGGCCAAGGCCGTCGTGATGATCGAAGGGTTCGCCGACGAACTCCCCGAGCCCGAGATGGCCGACGCCATCATCGAAGGCCATCGGATCAACCAGGAGCTCATCGCCCTTCAGTATGAGCTGCTCGCCGCCGTCGGCCATGAGCGGACCGAGTTCCGCCCGGCCCCGCCCGACGCCCTCAAGGGCCACATCCTCGAGCACTACGGCGCCCGCATCCGCGACGCCAAGCAGATCGTGCTCAAGCAGGAGCGGAACGCGACCGTCAAGGCGATCGTCGAGTCGATCATCGGCGACCTGATCACCGGTCACGGCGAACCGTTCGCCATCGCCCCCGGCGGCCCCGGCGAAAACGCGCATACGCCCGTCCCCGTCACCAAGGAACGCATCAAGACCGTCTTCCACGCCGTGGAAGAAGTCGTGGTCCGCGACCTGATCCTCAGCGGCAAGCGGCCCGACGGCCGCGGCCCTCGCGACCTTCGCTCGATCAAGTGCGAGGTCGGCGTCCTGCCCCGGGCCCACGGCTCCGCCATCTTCCAGCGCGGCGAGACCCAGGCCCTCGTCACCACGGTGCTCGGCACCGGGGCCGACGAGCAGCGGGTCGACGGCATCATGGACGAATTCACCAAGAAGTTCATGTTGGACTACAACATGCCGCCGTTCGCCGTCGGCGAGATCCGGCCCATCCGGGGCCCCGGCCGTCGCGAGATCGGCCACGGCGCCCTGGCCGAACGATCGGTCGCCCCGATCCTCCCCGCCCCGGCCAAGTTCCCGTACACCATCCGGGTCATCTCCGACATCCTCGAGTCCAACGGCTCCAGCTCGATGGCCTCGGTCTGCGGGGCGACCCTCAGCCTGATGGACGCCGGCGTCCCGATCAGCGACCCCGTCGGCGGGATCTCGATCGGCCTGGTCCAGGACGACGAGACCGGCCGGCACGTCCTCCTCACCGACATCATCGGCGAGGAAGATCATTACGGCGACATGGACTTCAAGGTCGCCGGTACCCAGCGCGGCGTGACCGGCATCCAGCTCGACCTGAAGAACCAGGGGATCACCGAGGACGTCATCCGCGAGACCCTCGAGCAGGCCCACGAAGCCCGCCTCGAGATCCTTCGCGCCATGCTCCGCTCGATCAAGCGGCCTCGCGAGGAAATCTCCACCAACGCCCCCCGGCTGATCCAGATCCAGATCAACCCGGACAAGATCGGCCTCCTCATCGGCCCCGGCGGCAAGACCATCCGCCGCCTCCAGGATGAGACGGGCGCCAAGATCGACATCGACGACAGCGGCGTCGTGACCCTCGCGAGCATCGACGCCTCCGGTGCCGAAGCCGCCCGGGACAAGATCCTGGCCATGACCGAAGGCGTGCAAGTCGGCCGGATTTACGAAGGCCGCGTCACCTCCATCAAGGAGTTCGGCGCGTTCGTAGAGATCCTGCCCGGCAAGGACGGCCTGGTCCACGTCACCGAGCTCTCCAGCGGCTACGTCACGAACGTCGCCGACGTCTGCCGCGTCGGCGATTCGATGATGGTCAAGGTGATCGCCGTCGACGACCAGGACCGCGTCAAGCTCTCGCGCAAGGCGGCGCTGGCCGAGCGGGAACTCCCCGACGAGTTCGCGTCGAAGCCTCGCCCCGCCGGTTCGGCCGATCGCCCCCAGGGTGCCGGGCCGGGCGGACCGGGCGGACCGCCGCCGCGCCGTTCCGAAGGGGAACGTCGTCCTGAAGGGGATCGCGGCCGGGGCTACGGCGGTGGCGACCGGGGCGGTGATCGCGGCGGCCCTCGCGGCCCTCGCTGAGCCTGCGGCTCGCCTTCGTCCTCACGTACCTGATCCGGGGACGTTCGGGCCCCCGCCCGAACGTCCCCTTCCTCGTCATCCCCCTGGCGGCCCTTGATCGAACCATCGCCCGCGGATCGGCGGATCGAGACCATGGGACACCCCATCACCGGAACGGTCGTCGACTCGCCCTCGGCGCCCAAGGAACCCGCCCTGGACTCGTCCTCCGATGGACCCGCCCCCTCGGCGCTCCCTTTCGACCCCGATCTCGCCCGTCGGCTCCGCGAGCAGAACGCTCAGATCGCGCAGCTCGCCGGCGGCCTCGCCCACGAGATTCGCAACCCGCTCTCCACCCTTTCGCTCAATCTGGACCTCCTGGCCGAAGACTTCCAGGACGCCGAGACGCCCCGCGAGCGTCGGGCGGGGACCCGGATCGAGCGGCTCAAGCGCGAGGCGAGGCGGCTCCAGGACATCCTGGAGAACTTCCTCCGATTCGCGCGGCTCCAGGACCTGCGACCGACCGAGGTCGACCTGAACGCGGTCGTCGAGGAGATGTGCGACTTTTACGAGCCGCAGGCTTCGACGCGGGGCGTGGTGGTCCGCACCCACTTCGCCCCCGACATCCCGAAGACGTCGCTCGACGCCGACGCTTTCAAACAGGCGGTCCTCAACCTGATGCTCAACGCCGAACATGCGATGCCGGACGGCGGAGAGTTGATCCTCACCACCCGCCGCGACGGCCCCTGCGTCGTGCTCGACGTCATCGATACGGGCTGCGGGATGACCGAGGACGTCCGGTCGAAGATTTTCGACCCGTTCTACTCCACGAGGAAGGGGGGGAGCGGATTGGGGCTCCCCACCACGCGGAACATCATCGAGGCGCACGGCGGATCCATCGAGGTCCAGAGCGTCCCGAACCGGGGCTCGCGATTCTCGATCCGGCTCCCGACCTCCTCGCGATTTTCCCCCGACGCGGTCGATCGGTCGGATCCCGACGAGCCCTGAGCCTCGATCGCCGTCGTCGCGTCGAAGGGCCCAAGGCCCCGAATCGGGCGGTGCCCCGTCGTTCGCTCCGAGCCCAGACTCAAGGCGGGGAAACCGCCGAATCACCTTAGATCCGCTTCATGGCCGTACACGCCGAATCCACGCCATCCGTGGGTGTACGAACTCCTCGGGAGACCGCCTCGATGTCCAGCTTCTCGCCGTTCGATTTTTCGCTCCCCGAGGAAGTGGAACGGGATCTCCAGGGCTCGGAGTTCATCTACTGCACGAATCCCGGCAACGCGGGCGACTGCGTCATCGCCTGCGCGTCCCACCGGTATTTCGATCGCAAGGGATGGAAGTACAAGGTCGTCCCGCCCAACGTCGAGCCGAGCGAGACCAACGGACGGGTCCTGGTCTACGCGGGGGGCGGCAATCTGATTGACATGTACTCGCAGGCCAGGAGCTTCCTCGCCAAGCATCTCGCCGGCGCCAAGCAGTTCATCCTGTTGCCCCACACGGTGCGGGGCAATGAAGAACTCCTCGCCTCGCTGGACGACCGATGCACCATCATCGCGCGTGAAGAGACCTCCTATCGCCACCTGCTCCAGCACGTCACCAGGGCGAAGGTGTTCCTGGGGCACGACATGGCGTTTTCGCTGGACGTCAAGGGCCTCCGGGAGGATGGCGCGCGGCGGTTCTGGCCCTTGTTCTCGACCAAGGATCTGGTCTGGCGAAACACCAAGCGCATGATCCGCCAGGTCAACCGGCTGGCCCAGGCGAAGGGGAACCGAAAGCTCCTGTCGTCGTTCCGGATGGACATCGAACGCACCGACGTCGCGATCCCCCCCGCCAACATCGACGTCTCCCGGGCCTTCGCCTCCGACGACCTGATGCCGTTGAACTGCTTCGAGACGAGCTATCGTATGATCAAGTTCCTCGACGGCTTCCAGCAGATCGACACGAATCGGCTGCACGTGGCCATCTGCGGGGCGTTGCTGGGGAAGGACGTGATCTTGCACGCCAACTCGTACAGCAAGAATGAGGATATCTACCGCCACTCCATGGCCGGGCGATTCCCCTCGGTGGTCTGGAAGGGGTGAGACGGTCGCGAGGCGGGATGTCCACCCAGGTTCGAGGAGAGCCCTAGTATGAGCCGGTTGCTTGATCTCTTCGATCAGGTGTACGTCGTCAACCTCCCGTCGCGGGCCGATCGTCGGAAGGAGATGGCGGCGCAGCTGGAACGGGTCGGTTCCAGCCTCGTCGGTCGCAATGTGAGCCTCTTCCCGGCGATCCGCCCCGAATCAGCGGACGGCTTCCCGTCGATCGGCGCCAGGGGCTGCTTCCTCAGCCATCTGAACATTCTTCGCGACGCGGACGCCCGGGGCCTGAATCGGATCCTGATCCTGGAAGACGATCTCGACTTCGCGCCGGACTTTCTCCAACGCGAGGGCGAGGTGGCGAGGCTCCTGGAAGACGCCGGCTGGGGCCTGTTCTACGGCGGGTACGTGCTGATCGAGCCGATCGGCTCCGCCGCCTCGGGCCCCGTCCACGCGCTGGCTTCGACGCAGGGGGTGAGGACGACGCATTTCGTGGGCTTCCAGGGGGAAGCGATCGCCGAGGTGATCACGCACCTGGAGGCCATCCTCACCCGCACACCGGGCGATCCCGAAGGGGGCCCCATGCACGTCGATGGGGCTTATTCGAGATTCCGAGCAGGCCATCCCGACTGCCGGACCTTGTTGGCTACGCCCGAGTTGGGGGATCAGCGCGCCTCGCGGACCGACATTCACGAGTTACAATGGTATGATCGGACTCCGCTGATCCGCAACCTGGTGGCGATCCTGAGGCGGGGGCGGAACAGGGAGGCGTCTTGACGGCGCACGGAGCGGGGCCCAGGCCATGCGGCGGCGACCCCCGGGCCCGGCTCTCGCCATGATGCTGCTTGTCGCGGGGACCGCCGCTCGCGGCAACGGATGAGAAGGGCCGCGTCGACCGATTGGAACGGTCGCGCCCGAGCAGGATCGAACCATACCCGGCGTTTCCCCGTCTCCCCGACGCCCTGGAACCAACGAGCGAGTTTGATGGACCAGCAGATCCGCGTCCTGGTGGTCGACGACGACGAGCCCCACGCCGAGGCCGTGGCCGAGAGCCTGGCGCGCGTCGGCTACGAATGCGTCGTCGCGACCAGCGGTCGCGAAGGCCTCCGCCAGATCGAAGAGCAGAGCTTCGACATCATCATCTCCGACCTCATCATGGATGGGGTCGGCGGGCTGGAGATCCTCGCCAAGGCGAAGCGAGAGCTTCCCGACGCCGAGGTCGTCATCCTGACCGGGCACGGCACGATCAAGACGGCCGTGACCGCGATGCAGGCCGGCGCGACGACCTACCTGACGAAGCCCCTCGACATCGGCGAACTCCGCACCGTCGTCGACAAGGCGTCGCAGTCGCAGCGGCTGGCCCGCTCGAACATTGAGCTTCAGAAGCAGCTCAACGAGAAGTTCGGCTTCGAGGGGGTCGTGGGGAACTCGGCGGCGATGCACACCGTGGTCGCCCGTCTCCGGCAGATCGCCCCGACCTCGGCGTCGGTGCTCATCACCGGCGAGAGCGGCACCGGCAAGGAGCTGGTCGCCAAGGCGCTCCACAACAACAGCCCCCGGCGCTACAAGCCGTTCGTGGCTCTGAACTGCGCCGCGCTCAGCGACAACATCCTGGAGAGCGAGCTGTTCGGACATGTGAAAGGGGCCTTCACCGGGGCCGACCGCGAGCGCAAGGGATGGTTCGAGCACGCCAACGGCGGGACCATGTTCCTCGACGAGGTCGGCGACATCCCGCTGGGCACCCAGGTCAAGCTCCTGCGGACCCTTGAGAACGGCGAGATCGTCCGCGTCGGCACCAATGAGCCGGTGAAGGTGAACGTCCGCCTGATCTCGGCGACGAATCGGGACCTGGCCGAGGGGATCGCCTCGGGGTCGTTCCGCCAGGATCTGTACCACCGGCTGAAGGTCGTCAGCGTCAAACTCCCCCCGCTTCGAGAGCGCCGGGAGGACGTCGACCTGCTGATCGACCACTTCCTCAAGGAATACACCGCCTCGCACGGCAAGAAGATCACGTCGATCACCCCGGCCGCCCGGAAGCTCCTGCGGCATTACTCCTGGCCGGGCAACGTGCGCGAACTGAAGAACGTCGTCGAGAGCATGGTCGTGATCGACTTCGACGGCGTCGTGGACGTCGACGACCTGACCGAGGATCTCCAGTCGGGCCTGACGGGAGACGCCGCCGACGTGCACGAGGGGGTCGACGCCTTCGTCGGAAAGTCGCTCGAAGACATCGAGAAGCATTACATCACCGAGACCCTCAAGCTCACCGCCGGCAACCGCGAGGAGGCCGCCAAGCTCCTGGGGATCGGCGAGCGGACGTTGTACCGGAAGCTCAAGGAATACTCGTCCTAGCGCGGGGGCGAAGGGGCGAGGGCTCCCCCCGCCTCCAGGATCTCCGCCTCGCGCGCCAGGTTCGCCAGGGCCTTCGGGTCGCGCACCTGGTAGAAGTCGGTCAGGAAGACCCGGCCTCGGGCCAGCATCGGCCGCAGGAACAGGTCGAGGCGGCCCTGGCGGTAGCCGTCCTCGCCGTGGATCGGGACGTACTCGCGCCTCACCCCCTCGGCGTAGCGGACGTACTCGGCCCAGGAGGCCGCGAGGATGGAGAGGTCGACGTCCAGGAAGAGGTCGATCGCGTCGTCGCCGGTCGGCTCGTGGCGGCGCGTCGCCAGGATCATCGCCTCGGCGCGTGCGAGGATCGGCCCGGCGACGACGCCGTCGAGGAGTTGATGGAGGTCCGCCACGCTCCGGACCTCGTTATCGTCCCGCGAAGGGTCGTAGATCGCGTCGTGGAAGAACGCGGCGAGCCCGGCGGCCCCGCCGTCGCGCGACAGGGCCGGCTGGGCGTCCACCTGGTCGATCATGTACACGATGTGGTCGACGCCGTGGTAATGGCGTTCGGCCGCGGTGTACTGCTCGACGAGGTAGTGGTCGACGACCGCCGTCCCGACCTCGGTCAGCCCGAGCCGACGCGCCAGGAGGCTCCAGGCGCGTCGGAATCGTTCGGCCGGGGTCATTCCTCGTCCTGCTGCTCTTGCTTGCGGAGCTGGGCGAGGACGCCGATGTCCTCCAGGGTGGAGGTGTCGCCGGTGCTCTCGACGCCGGCGGCGATGTCGCGGAGCAGCCGCCGCATGATCTTGCCGCTGCGGGTCTTGGGGAGCGAGTCGGTGAAGTGGATGTCGTCGGGCCGGGCGAGGGCGCCGATCTCCTTGGCGACGTGGGCGCGAAGCTCCTGCTTGAGCTTGTCGCTGGGGGCCTGGCTCGAATCCAGCGTGACGAAGCAGGCGATCCCCTGGCCCTTGATCTCGTCGGGCTTGCCGACCACGGCGGCCTCGGCGACGGCCGGATGGCTCACCAGCGCGCTCTCAATCTCCATGGTGGAGAGCCGGTGGCCGGCGACGTTCAGGACGTCGTCCACCCGGCCCAGGATCCAGTAGTTGCCGTGCTCGTCGCGGCGGGCGCCGTCGCCGGTGAAGTACTTGCCCGGCACGTCGCTCCAGTACTGGCTCTTGTAGCGCTCGTCGTCGCCGAAGATGGTCCTGAGCATCGCCGGCCAGGGCTTGGAGATGACCAGGAAGCCCCCTTCGTTGTCGCCGACCGGCTTGCCGTCCTTGGTGACGATCTCGGGGACGATGCCGGGGAGGGGCCGGGTCGCCGAGCCGGGGATGGTGGGGGTGGCGCCGGGGAGGGGGGCGATCATGATCGCGCCGGTCTCGGTCTGCCACCAGGTGTCGACGATCGGGCAACGGCCGCCGCCGATGACCTCGTGATACCACATCCAGGCTTCGGGGTTGATCGGCTCGCCGACCGATCCCAGGAGCCGCAGGCTCGACAGGTCGTGCTTCCTGGGGTGCTGTTCGCCCCACTTCATGAACGCCCGGATGGCGGTGGGGGCGGTGTAGAGGATCGTGACCCGGTAGTCCTCGATGATCTTCCAGAACCGGGCCTCGTCGGGCCAGTTGGGGGCCCCTTCGTACATGACGCAGGTCGCGCCCTGGGAGAGCGGGCCGTAGGCCAGGTAGGAATGGCCGGTGACCCAGCCGACGTCGGCCGTGCACCAGTAGGTGTCGTCGGGCTTGAGGTCGAAGACCCACTTGGTGGAGAGGCCGGCCTGGAGGAGATAGCCGCCGGTGGTGTGGAGGATGCCCTTGGGCTTCCCGGTGGACCCGGAGGTGTAGAGGATGAACAGCGGGTGCTCGCTGTCCAGCGGCTCGGCGGGGCACTCGGGCGAGACGTTGGCCTCAAGCTCGTGCCACCAGTGGTCGCGGCCGGGGGTCCAGTCGATCTCGTGTCCGGTCCGCTTGTAGACGATGACGCCGGTGAGCGTCGGGCATTCCTTCGCCGCGCCGTCGGCGTTCACCTTGAGCGGGACGATCTTCCCGCGCCGCCAGCCGCCGTCGGCCGTGACCAGGAGCTTGGCCTTGCAATCCTGGATCCGCCCCGCGAGCGCCTCGGAGCTGAAGCCGCCGAAGACCACGGTGTGGGGCGCCCCGATCCGGGCGCAGGCCAGGGCCGCGATCACCAGCTCGGGGATCATCGGCAGGTAGAGGGCGACGACGTCCCCCTTCTTGACGCCCTGGGCCTTCAGGACGTTGGCGAACTTGCTGACCTCGCGGAGCAGGTCCTGATAGCGGAGCACGCGGCGGTCGCCGGGCTCGCCCTCGAAGATCAGGGCCGCCTTGTTCTTGTCCGGCCCGTTGCAGTGGCGGTCGACGCAGTTGTACGAGGCGTTGAGCTTGCCGCCCACGAACCACTTGGCGAACGGCGGGTTCCAGTCGAGCACCTGGTCCCAGGTCTGGAACCAGTCGAGCGAGGAAGCCTGCTCGGCCCAGAAGGCCTCGGGGTCTTCCTTGGCCCGGTCCCAGACCGCCTGGTATTCGTCCAGGCTCTTGAACTCGGCTGCCGCGGCGAAGTCGGCGGGGGGGGGGAAGACCCGCGTTTCCTGAAGGACGCTCTTGATCGATCCACCGCCGCTGGGATTCTCGAGGGCCATACTCGCACGCTCCAGGATCGCTATCGACCTCGGGGAAAGGGGGGAGGGAACCCCGGATGATAAACCCCATCAGAGGTCGAGTCAATCGCCCGAACCCGGTCCCACGACGGCCTCGGTCGTCGCCGCCAGGAGCCTCGTCATCTCCAGCCGCTGGAGCCGGCGCGCGAGGCGTTCGAGGCCGGAGTCGCGCCGGGCGTTGGTGCAGAGGTCGATCATCGCGTACGGGTCCCAGCCGCCTGACCCGACCAGCCGCTTCGTCAGGCCGGAGTCGCCGTGGGCTTCGAGGAGGGGCCGGGCGGCCTGGGCGAGTTCGGGAAACAGGGGATGACGGCCGACGCGGCGGAACCAGTAGGAGGCGTTGCCCGCGTCGGGCTCGCGGCGGTGGGCGATCCCGTGCCAGTACGCGGAGAATCGCCGCTCGCCCAGGTCGTCGGCCTCCTGCGCCGCCTCGTGGCTGGCGTCCCAGGCGTCCAGCGCTTGCAGCAGCCCGGCCGAGAGCGCCAGCCGCTGCGGGCGCGGCGCGAGCGGG
Organism: Planctomyces sp. SH-PL62; assembly: GCF_001610895.1. Taxonomy (NCBI): domain Bacteria; kingdom Pseudomonadati; phylum Planctomycetota; class Planctomycetia; order Planctomycetales; family Planctomycetaceae; genus Planctomyces; species Planctomyces sp. SH-PL62. Next base: position 1,712,957 of record NZ_CP011273.1, read on the forward strand.
AGGAGTCCGGCGAGCGCGGCCTCCGACGCCGAGGCGAGCAGGCCGGGCCGCTCCGGCGCCCCCTGGACGAGCATAAGGCCCGGGGACTCCTCGTCGCCGAGGCCCGCGAAGGCCAGCGCGGCGACGAGATCGAGTGGGCTCACCGCGAACATCTCGGCCGGCGGTTCGCCCGCCTCCAGCCGCCGGAGCGCCTCGTCGACCGGCAGGCCGGAGGCCGACAGGACGGGGGCGCCCCCGGTGCCGATCGCGATGCGGGGTTGGAACGGGCTCACGTCGCTCCTCCGTCCCTCGGACCGATCAAAGGAAGAATTCCTTGAGCAGCCGGAAGACGTCCTGATAGGTGGCGAAGACCATGAGGCAGAGGACCATCAACAGCCCGACGTAGGTCCCGGCGATCAGGGCGGAGTCGGGCAGGGGACGGCCCCGGACCTTCTCGGCCACGAGGAAGACCATCTGGCCGCCGTCGAGCGGGGGGATGGGCAGGAAGTTGAGCACCGCGAGGTTGATGCTGATGAAGCCCAGGAAGCCCACGAACTCGCTGAAGCCCGCCTTGGCCTGCGCGTAGGCGACGCGGCTGATGAGGATCGGCCCGCCGAGGTTCGTCACGCTCACGCGTCCGGTGAACAGGCTGCGGAGGGTCGCGTACATGACGGCGACGTTCTCGACGGTCTCATTGAGCCCTTCCCGCATGGCGTCGGCGAATCCCAGCGCCGGCAGGGTCTTGAAGGCGTCGACGAAGGCCAGGCCGCGGTCGGGGACGTACCGATCGGGAACGACCTCGGGCTGGATCGAGACGGGCTCGCTCCGGCCGTGGACCGTCAGGGAGACGGCCTGCCTGGGGAGGGACTGGATCAGGCCGAACACGAACGGCCAGGTGGTCGATCCGTCGTCGAACCGCATCGTCTGCTCGCGCGGGACGAGCCAGTTCTCGTCGCTCGGCGACGCCCCCTCCCGAGGACGCCCGCGGGTCGCGGGGATGGCGACGGCTTCGAGCACGTCGCCCGCCTTGAGGCCCGCCTTGTCCGCCGGCGAGCCGGGCGCGACGGCCTGGACGACCGGCCGGAACGGGAAGCAGATCCCCAGGCCGGGGACCTGGAAGTCCTCGCCCGGCGAGAGCTTCATGGGGTTGAAGGTGGGGGCCGTGTCGTCGGGCGTCGCGGTGAGGGTGACGGTCTCGGGAGCCTTCTCGCCATCGGCGGTCCGCTGCACCTCGAACGTCGTCGGCGACCCCGCGCGGTCGAAGCATTCGAGCGACAGCCGGATGGGGTCGAGGTCCTCGCTGCCGTCGACCTTCACGATCCGGTCGCCGACGCGGAACCCGGCGGCCTCGGCCGGCGAGCCCTTCTGGATGGCGCGGATCGGCTCGACGGCGAATCGGAGTCCGAGGTCGACCAGGTGGTTCGGCGGCAGGGTCGTCTTCAGGTCCGAGGGGGCGCCCTCGATCGGCTTGCCGTCGATCATCCGGGGCTGGAGGACGACGTCCAGGGGCCTGTCGCGATACTTCGTCGAGAGCTGCTGGAACTCCTCGTTGGTCGCCAGCGGCGTCGGAGTCTCTCCGGCCGGGGCCGCGGCGGTGATCGCCAGGACCTCGGCGCGGACGGGGGCGGCGGGCCAGGGGAGGGTCGCGGGGTCGGCGGTGCCGGCGGGCGCCTGATAGTCGACCACGTCGAGCGCAGCGCCGGGACGGACGCCGATGGTGGGGCGGTCGCTGGTCGCGTCGCGTCGCGGCTGGATCGGCATGTCCAGGGGGGCGTCCACGCCGGGCCGCTGGACGTGGAAGTTCACCACCTGGCCCTGGGTGCTGAGGTTCACGGCCTTCATCAGGTCCTGGAAGCCGACGTCGCGGCGGTCGTCGATGCCGATGATCTCGTCGCCCGGCCGGAGGCCCGCCTCGAAGGCCGGCGAACCGGCGAGGACCGCGCCGACCCTGGCGGAGAGCTTCTCGCGCTCCTGGCCGAAGACGTAGGCGAAGCAGAACAGGGCGAGGATCAGGTTCATGATCACGCCGGCCGAGATGATCGCCATCCGGGCGCCGACGGACTTGTTGTTGAACGCGCGAGGGTCGCTGGCGGCGGCGGCGTCGGGCGGGCCTTCGCCGGCCTCGCCCCCCTCGCCCAGCATCTTGACGAACCCCCCCAGGGGGATCGCGGCCAGGACGTACTCGGTCTCGCCCCGCGTGAATCCGAAGATCGTCTTGCCGAAGCCGATGGAGAACTTCTCGACCTTGACCCCGTTCCACTTCGCCAGGAGGAAATGGCCGAGTTCATGGATGAAGATGACGAACCCGAGCCCGAGCGCGACCTTCGCGATGTTCCAGAGCCAGATCACGGTGTCCAACGTTGCACCTCCAGGCGGGCCTTCGCGTCGACCTTCCACAACTGGTCGAGCGTCGGGCGGGGATCGTATTCGTGATGGTCGAGCGCGGCGCGACAGGCGCGGGGGATGTCCAGGAAGCCGATCTCGCCGCCGAGGAACCGGCCGACGGCCGACTCGTTCGCGGCGTTCAGCGCCGCCCCGGCGGTCCCGCCGCGCCTCATGACCTCGTCGGCCAGGTCGAGCGCCGGGAAGGTCTCGCGGTCGGGGGGCTCGAAATGCCAGGCCGAGGGCCGGGTGAGGTCGAGCCTCGGGCCGGGGCAGGGATGGCGGTCGGGGAAGGTGAGCGCGTACTGGATCGGCAGCCGCATGTCCGGGGGCGAAAGCTGGGCGATCACGCTGCCGTCGACGAACTCGACCATCGAGTGGATGGTGCTCTCGGGGTGGATCACGACCTCGATCTGGTCGGGCTCCAGGTCGAACAGCCAGCGGGCCTCGATGACTTCCAGGGCCTTGTTCATCAGCGTGGCCGAGTCGATCGAGATCTTGGGGCCCATGCTCCAGGTGGGATGCTTCAGGGCCATCTCGGGCGTCACGTCCCCCAGCTCCCGGCGCGTCTTGCCGCGGAAGGGGCCCCCCGAGGAGGTGAGGATCACGCGCTTGACCTCGCGGCGGTCTCCGGCGTGCAGGGCCTGGAAGATGGCCGAGTGTTCGCTGTCGACGGGGAGGAGCCGGGCGTTCCGGCGGCGGGCCAGGTCCATGACCAGCGGCCCGGCGACCACGAGGGTCTCCTTGTTCGCCAGGGCGACGGTCTTGCCCGCCTCGAGCGCCGCCCACGCCCCCTCCAGACCGGCGGCCCCGACGATCGCGTCGAGCACGCGGTCGGTCGACTCGTCCTGGACCATCCGGATGACGCCGTCGCGGCCCGAGAGGACCTCCACGTCCGTACCTCGGAGCGCCCGGCGGACCTCGGCGACGGGTTCGTCGTCGGTCATGACCACGAACCGGGGCGACGACGACCGGGCCTGATCGGCCAGCCGCCGCCAATTGGAATGCGCGCTGAGGCCGTGCGCCCGCAGCCTCGCGGGCCCTTCGCATCCGATGACGTCCAGGGCGCTGCGGCCGATCGAGCCCGTCGAGCCCAGGACCACGACGCGCGTGGTGCTATCCCCTCGCTCCATCCCCACTCCCATGTCTCGCGCCGTCGCGGGCGTCCGCACAAGACGCCGACGGCGCGACTCAAGTCGCGCCGCGCCCGATCCTTGGGCGAAACCGCACGCTCGGCCCGCCAAGCCCTCTAGCACTATAGAAACTCCCCCGAGCGGCGGCAAGGCTGCCGCTCGGGGGAGGACTCCGGGGGCGGGCCCGCGGACCGTCAACCGACCTCGCAGCAGGCCAGCTCGCGGCGGGCCATCTCGCGGAGCTTGCCGAGCGCGGCGTCCTGGATCTGCCGGATTCGCTCCTTGGACACGTCCAGGCACTGGCTGACCTGGCTCAGCGAGTGGCATTCGTGGCCGTCGAGGCCGTATCGGAGCTCCAGGACCAGCCGCTCGCGCGGCTTAAGCTGGCCGATCAGCACCGCCAGCCGCTGGTCGCGGTCGCGGTCGTCCACCTCGTCGGGGGGCGGGCTGCTGAGGGTTTCCAGCAGGCTCCCCCGGTCCTCGTCGCCCAGCGGGGCGTCGAGCGAGACGGCGGGACGGGTCGCCGCGTGGATGTGCCTCAGGGTCGTTTCGGCCGCCTGCGACCGGCTCCGCCCCGGCTTGCGGGCGACCCCTTCCGCCTCGTGGGAACTCTCGGCGAGCTTTTGCAGGTGCCTGGGGTTCAGCCGGACGGGATAGACCCCGGCGGCGACGGCCCGCTGCAGGGCCTGGCGGATCCACCAGACGGCGTAAGAGGCCAGCCGAGTCGTGTTGGCCACTTCGTAGCGGTCGATGGCCGTCAGGAGCCCGCAGAATCCCTCTTGAAGAAGGTCGGACGAGGAGAGGCCGCGATCCCGGTAGCGGCGCCCCACATGCGCGACCAGTCGCAGGTTGGCCATCGCCAGCCGGGTGCGCAGGCCGCTGTAGCGCTTCGCCAGTTCGATGAGGACGGCTTCCTCGTCGCTCGACGCGGGGCCGGCGGCCAGCAGGGACCGGACGAATTCCTGGACGTCGAAGACGCGATCGGCTTCCGGCGCGTCCAGGCCCGGAAAGCCTCGTTCCGAAGCCCCGGCCGCCAGCAGGCGCCGCTGCTCGTCGAGTTCCATCAGGAGCCCTCGCTCCTCTTCCGGCGTCAGGACGCGGACGTCGGAGCGACCGAGGAGGGCCATGCCGGTGAGTTCGTCGTTGCGGTATCGTTCGGCGGAGAGCATGTCCAACATTCCTTTCCCGACCCGATCGGCGGGTCGCGTCGAGCCGTCGGGGCGCGGCGGTCCCTCGTCCCGTCGAGCGTCCGCGACCGGCCGGTAGGGCAGGCCGCGGGCGTGGGGGGACGGTCGCGTGCCAGGACGCGGGGGCCGGACGACGCCGGGACGCTTCCGAATCGTTAGGAAGACGCGATATCGATGAGCAGAGCCGAGGCGGGCCGGCGGCTCATCTGCGATGGATCACCCGCGACCGCCGAAAAGTCGCGGATGCGGCGTCGATCGCGATCGGCGCGGGGATCGGCCGTCGCTTCGGGAAGAGAAGAATCAGGAAGGCCGAGGACACGTCGAGATGCAGGGAATTTCCCGCGAACAGGCGGCCGAATGACCGGCCCGCCTCCCGGAACGCGTCGATCCCCTCGCGGACGACCCGGCTGAGGAACTTATGAGGGCGGGACGAAGCGTTGCCGCTGAGACCCTGGACCCGGCTTCGGCGATCAGTGGTCCAACTGGGGTTTTTCATGGCTCGACCTCCGTCCGTATGATAGAGAGGGAAGGGGAGTCGATCGACCGCCCTTCCAGAGCAAATACGGTCGACGTCGCCGATCGTCACAGAAGGTCGCCCGTTTTTCTCGACGACGCGCCGCCGCGAAGTCCGACGATCCTCCCGAGTCGGCTCCGTGGTCACGATTTACGTCAAGGAGTCGGACCTTGGACACCGGCGATTCGAACGCCAAGCTCTCCGAGCTGCAGACCCAGACGACCCTCCTTTACGAGGCGCAGCACGGGACCCCGGAAGGCGCCGACCTGGCGAAGCAACTGCTGATGCTCCGCTATTCGGGGGCCGTCCACCGCTATCTGCTGAAGGCCCTGGGCGATTCCGAGGCCGCAAAGGATCTGAACCAGGAATTCTCCCTGAAGTTCCTGGAAGGGCGGTTCCGCCAGTTCGACCGCACCCGCGGCCGATTCCGCGACTACCTGAAGCGCTCGCTGCACAACCTGATGGTCGACTTCTACCGCAAGCAGAACGTCGTCTCTCAGCTCGATACGGCGTCCGGTGAGGCGATCGTCGCGACCGACGACCTGGTCGACTTCGACGAGCAGTTCCTCCAGAGCTGGCGCAAAGACCTGATGGAGCGGGCGTCGAATGCGCTCCGGGAGCACGAGGCCAGCACCGGGCAGCCCTTCTGGGAGGTCATGAGGCTCCGGCTCCTCCACCCCCAGATGCGTTCGCCGGAGCTGGCCGAGCAGCTCGCCCAGCGCCTGGGACGGCCGATGTCCGCGGGCAACCTCCGGCAGATCCTCCACCGCGCCCGCGACAAGTTCACCGAGTTCCTCGTCGAGGAAGTGAAGGTGTCGCTGAAGACCCCCAGCCGCGATGAGGTCGAGGAGGAACTCGCCGACCTCAAGCTGCTGGAGTTCTGCAAGCCGTCGCTCGATCGCGTGAAGTTCGACTGAGCGACGACCAAGGGGCCGGCGGTCAGCGAGTCTCGGCCGTCGCCGCGATCGCCTGCTCGATCGCGGGCGCGAACAGGTCGGCCATGCGCAGGAAGCCCAGGTCGGTCGGGTGCGAGCCGTCGACCGTCCCTTCGCCGTCGTCGCCGAGCTGCGGGGCTCCCTCCAGATACGAAAGCCCCTTCACCCCGTCGTCGAGCAGCCGCTGGTAGGCCGCCTTGAGCGCGGCGCGGCTCGTCTCGTTGCGGCGGCGGTGCGCCGGGACGAACGGGGAGTCGGTGTAGGAACGGTCCTCGGCCAGCAGGATCGGGACGTCCGGGCGGGCCTTGCGGATCGTCCTGACCAGCGGCTCGGTCCGCTCGGCGACCATCTCGGCGGTCATGTTCGGCAGGCAGTCGATCACGTAGGCGGCGGCGTCGATCTCGACGAGCAGGTCCGAGATGGACTGGTCCATCGTGCCGTTGCCGCTGAAGCCGAGGTTGACGACCGGGCGATCGAGCCGACGGCCGACGATCGCCGTATGGACCATGCCGGGCCGCGAGGCGCAGCCGCCGTGGGTGATCGAGGTGCCGTAGAAGACGATCGGCCGGACGCTCTCGGGCTTGCGGGGATCGGCCGGGCGGATCTCGACGCCAGTCGGGACGCCGACCTCGACGGACGAGACGCCGTTGTAAAGCGGCAGGTAGAGCAGGTACTCGCGCGTCCCCGGCTCCAGCCCCTTCACCAGGACCTTGGCGTTCGTCACCTCCGACGGCTGGCCGACGGCGACCCAACGCCAGGCGCCGGCGGCGTCTCGGGCGTAGAGGTCGACCCCGCTGACGCCGGTGGCGGGCATGTGGGCCATCGCCAGTCGATCCTTGACGACGGTCCATCGCGCGTGGATCTCGGTCGCGTCGGTGACGAACCGGACGGCGATCCCCGCCGAATCGCGCGAGAGGTTCCAGACCGGGGGTCGGACCACCCCCTCGGCCTTCGCCGGAAGGCGGTCGAACGGTGCCTTCAGGTCGGCCTCGTTCCAGGCCCTCCCCTCCAGGGTCAGTTCGCGGACGTCGCGCCAGGCGACTTTCTCCTGGGCGACGGCGGTCGCCGCGAGGAGGGTGGAAAGGCTCAGGAACCAGAGCGGCTTCAGGTGACGATTGAGCATCGGTTCGACTCGTCTCCGGGCAACGGGAATGGGTCTTCAGCGACGGGGCGGCCGGGCCGCCGACGACCGCGATCGTAACCCGGGCGAGGGCGCGACGCCACCGATGGACCACCCGCCTCCGCGCCGAGGTGCGGCAGGCCCGGTTGACAGGTTTCGAGGTTCCCGCTACATTCCCGCCGCACGTCGCGTCCGCAAGACGACGACGGCCGAAACGACACCCTGAACAGACATCCGGCGATTCGTCGCCCCGTCAGACGGCTGCGGTCAAGGCGCGTGCTCGGGCGATCCCAAGGATGGTGAACGCATTCCGGCACGTGTCAACTTTTGACGGGCGAGGGTGAATCATGGACGATGTCCCCGCCGGTCCGGCGAGCGCGGGGCCGGGGAGGCCGTCGCTCTCCGTCGTCGTTCCCGTCCACAACGGGGGCGTCGACTTCGAGCGATGCCTCCTCCGGCTTCGTGGATCGACCTGGACCGACTTCGAGCTGCTCGTCGTCGACGACGGCTCCACCGACGATTCGGGGCTCCTGGCCCGCCGCCACGGGGCTGTCGTGCTACGCCACGACCGCCCGCTGGGCCCCGCCGCCGCGCGCAACCTCGGCGCGGAGCAGGCGACCGGCGACCTGATCTTCTTCCTCGACGCCGACGTGGCCGTCCACTCGGACACGATCGAGCGCGGGATGGCGCGGTTCCTGGAGGACCCGGACCTCACGGCGCTCTTCGGCTCGTACGACGACCAGCCGCTGGCGCCGGGGCTGCTCAGCCGGTTCCGCAACCTGCTGCACCATTACGTCCACCAGCAGGGGGACTTCGTCCGCGACGCCCGGCCGGCGCACACGTTCTGGACCGGCTGCGGCATGATCCGCCGCGCGGCGTTCCAGGAGTTCGGCGGCTTCGACCCCCGCCTCTACGCCCGGCCGTCGATCGAGGACATCGAGCTGGGCTACCGCCTGACCCGCGCCGGACGCCGGATCGTCCTGGCCCGCGACGTCCAGGCGACCCACATGAAGCGCTGGACGCTGTTCGAGGTCGTCCGCACCGACATCTTTCGGCGCGGGGTGCCCTGGATGCTCCTGATCAAGCGGAGCGGAACCGTCGAGACCGACCTCAACGTCCAGCTCGGCCAGAAGCTGTCGGTCGCCGCCACGGGGGGGCTTTTGCTGGCCTCGGCCGCGATCCCGCTCTCGTCCTGGGCGGCACCCGTCGCGCTCGCCTTCGGCGTGGGGATCGCCGGGCTCAACCGGGACCTGTATCGGTTCCTCGGCCATCGACGCGGGCCGGCCTTCGCCGCGGGCTCGTTCCCCCTGCACCTGCTCTACTTCGTCTGCTGCGGCGTCTCGGTCGTGATCGCCCTGACCCGGTGGTACGCGCTCGACCGGACGACCCGCCCGGTCGCCGAAGGCCGCATCGATCGCGGCGGTCGACCCATTCCCTCGCCGGCGTTGGGCCGGCTGGCACGGAGGCTCCAGCGATGGACGACGCGATCAAGGTAGCCGTGGTCCAGGGAGACCGCCGACGCGGGGCCGTGGCGCAGGCGCTCGCCCTGATCGCCGACGACGTCCGCGCCGTCGTGCAGCCTTACGGGACCGCCGCCATCGTCCCGACGCTCGACGAGCTGGGACGCGACTGGGCCTCGACCGACCGCGACACGCTCTCGGCGACCACCGACGCCCTGCTCGCCGCCGGGGCCGACGCGCTCGACGTCGTCGCGAGCAAGGCCGACGCCAGGCCGTCGGCCTCCCGTTGTTTCGAAAGCCTGGGCTATCTCGCCGAGACTCACGGCCGCCCCGTCGCGTATCACGACCTCGACGCCGAGCCCGACGCCTGGGCCGCCCGCGACGCGGTCGTCGGCGGCCGCACGGAAAGCCTGCGGGTCTCGTCGCGGTTCGCCGCCTCGGGCTGTCGGGTCTCGCTGGGGATCGCGCGGACGGACGAGACGTTCCGGCTCGGATTGTCCCTGCCCGCCCTGGCGGCGATCCTGCACCGCGACGACCGCTGGGAGTTCGAACGGGCGATGCTCGCGAGGCGACTGCCGAGGCGGCTCGTCCCGGCGTGCAGCCTGCTGGAGACCTGGCGGGGCCGGCTGGCGCGGGCGTGGCTGTCGGTGCGCTCGGTCGGCGGCGGGATGCGACTGACCGGGGCCGAGCGCCGGAGCCTGGACCGGATCGAACGCGCCACCGGTCGACTCTCAGCCCTGGCGACGATCGCGCCTCCCCGGCTCAGCCTGATCGACGGCTTCTCCGGCATGCATGGCCAGGCGCCGAGGCTGGGGACGAGGCTCCGGCTGGGGACGGTGATCGCGGGCACGGACCCGGTCGCGGTCGACGCCGTCGCCGCCGCGATCATGGGCTTCGACCCGCTGGAGGTCGCTTACCTCCGCCGTGCCCAGGCGGCCGGGCTTGGGGTATCGGACCTGGCCGCGATCACGATCGTGGGCGAGCCCTGGTCGCAGGTCCGCCGCAAGTGCCGACGCCACGCCGCCGATCGACTGCTCCGGCTCGTTTCGGGCTCGATCGGCCCCGAAGCGGGCGCCGGCCCCGGCCCGCATTTCCGCTCCCGCCGCAAGTCGAGATCGCGCCGGTCGACCCGCGCCTGAGAGCGACCGAGCCCTGGAGCCCCCCGAAGATGCGACTTGGTTTCGACGGAACCTGCCTGGCGAACCGCCGGGGATTCGGCCGGTTCGCCCGTCGCCTGCTCGCGGCCGTCGCCCCTCGCGCCGTCGATCGCGGACACGAGGTCGTCGTCGTGATCGACGGCCCCTCCGCGGCGACCGTCGAACTCCCCGAGGGAGTCGAACCGATCGTCGTGGGCGTGCGCGAATCCCCCAGCGCGGCGGCCTCGGCGCGGGGACGGCGCGGGCTGCTCGACATGCTGGCGATGGGCCGGGCCGTCTCGCGGGCGAAGCTCGACCTGATGTACTTCCCGGCCACCTACAGCTTCTACCCGGTCTGGGGCGTCCCCCGGGTCGTGGTCACGATGCACGACACGCTGACCCTGGAACACCCGGAGTTGGTCTTCCCGACCCGTCGCGGGCGGGCCGCCTGGACGCTGAAGGAGTGGGTCGCAAGGCGTTCGTCGGACCGGATCGTGACCGTCTCGGAGACCTCGAAGCGCTACCTGATGGATCGCCTGGGGCTGGACGCCGACCGCCTGCGGATCGTCGGCGAGGCGGCCGACCCCGCGTTCCGGCCGCTGCGCGACGAGGCCCGCGCGGACGAGGCGCTGGGGCGGTACGGCGTCCCGGCCGGGTCCCGGTTCCTGCTCTACGTCGGCGGCCTCAGCCCGCACAAGAACCTCCTGAGGCTCGTCGAGGCGTTCGCGGCAGCGACCCCGGACGACGTGCTCCTCGTCCTGACGGGCGACTTCCAGGATGTCTTCCACACACACGTCCCGGAGATCCGAGGCGCGATCGCCCGGCTGGGCCTGGAGGGCCGGGTCCTGCTGCCGGGGTTCGTCCCCGACGAGGACCTCGTCGCCCTCTACAGCCGGACGTACGCCCTGGTCTTCCCTTCGCTCCTGGAAGGTTTCGGCCTGCCGGCGGTCGAGGCCATGGCCTGCGGCGCGCCGGTGGTCGCCAGCCGGGCGGGCTCGCTCCCCGAGGTCGTCGGCGACGCGGGACTTTTCTTCGACCCGCTCGACGTGCCCGACATGGCCGCCGCGCTCGACGCGATCCTCCGCGATCCGGACCTCCGCGACGCGCTCGCGGCCAGGGCCCTCCGACGCTCGGCTACCTTCGACTGGGACCGCTCCGCGACGGCCCTGCTCGCCTGCTTCGAAGAACTCGCCCCCCGGGGCTCCTCGTCGCGAACGACGCGTGGCGTGCGGGCGACGGGAGAGGAACTGGGGTTGAACGAAACCGCTCGGGATGCGCATCTAAACGATCGAAGGAGCCGGGAGTGAAAGCCGCGCCGACCTGATCGGCCGTGAGCCAGGATCGTTGTAAACCTCATGGAGTCCACCGCTTTGGTCCCAACCCTCTTGTTCTACGCGGCGTTCGCGATCGGCGAGGCGGTCTGCCTGGCCGTTGCGGTGAACGTCACGCACGGCTACCCGTGGAGGGTCCGCTGGGTCGAGAAGGCGACGCTGATCATCCTCGCGGCCTGCGGCGTGGTCTCGTTCGAGCTGACGCGCCGCTACTGGCTCGTCCCGGTCTCGGAATGGCCCACCTTGCTGGTCGGCTTCGCCGTCGCCTGCTGCCTGGCGGCGCTCGTCGGCCTGCCGCTGGCGACGTACGCCCGGTCGCGACGCTCGCGAAGCTGGCGGGAGATCCCTCGCGAACGCCGGGACGCCCTCCAGGACGCCCCCCGTCACGAGTTCATCGGCGACGGCCCGCGCTCCTGGATGCTGAAGCTGCCGGGGAACACCTCGCTCCACCTGGAAACCCACGACTGGTCGGTGACGCTCCCCCAGCTCCCGGCCGAGATGGACGGGATCTCGATCCTCCACCTGACCGACCTGCACTTCTCGCGAGCCTACGACCGTCGCTACTTCGAGGCGGTCTGCGACGTCGCCTCCGACATGCCGGCGGACTTGGTCTTCGTGACCGGCGACCTGATCGACGACTCGGAATGCATCGAGTGGATCGCGCCCTTGCTCGAGCGCCTGCCGGGCCCGCTGGGTCGGTTCGCGATCCTCGGCAACCACGACCATCATCACGACATGGAGCGGATCGCCGCCGCCGTGGCCGACGGCGGCTTCACGGTCCTCGACGGCGAGGTCGCCACGATCGACCTGAACGGCCGCAAGCTGGCCGTCGGCGGTACGTGCGCGCCCTGGGGGCCCGACATCCCCGACGCCGCCATCCCCCCCGCCGACTTCTCGATGCTCCTGAGCCACACGCCGGACCGGGTTTACCGGGCGGCCCGCCAGGGCTGGGACTTCATCCTCTCGGGCCACAACCACGGCGGCCAGATTCGCCTCCCGGTGGTCGGGCCGATCCTCATGCCCAGCGTGTACAGCCGACGCTTCGAGCACGGCTTCTTCCGGGTCTCCCCCTCGCTGATGTACGTCAGCCAGGGGGTCGGGGCCAAGCACCCGATCCGGTACGGCTGCACGCCGGAGATCAGCCGGTTCACGCTCGTCCGCGCCGCAGCCCAGGCGCCCCGCGACCAGGCCGCGCCCCAGCGGGCCTGGGTCGGAAGGTGAACGCGTCCGCCCGCCGAAGCCTCGCCCGGCCGAGCGGCTCCCGCCCCTGGGGGTCAGGCTTCTGGACGATGCTTCGGCGACAGCACCATCACCTCGACGGGCGCCTCGCCCTCGAAGGTGAAGCGCAAGCTGAAGTCGGGGCCGTCGTAGCGAATCCAGTCGGGGATGCGTCCGTATTGAGGATGGTCTCCCCCACCGACGGCGCTGGGCGGGCCGAGGACGCGAAGAACGTCGCACTTCGAGGAATCGAGGGTCAGGCCGTCGACGCCCGAATTGCGCATGACCTGGAGAGCGACCGGAAAGGTGAGCGAGCGGGGCGACGCCACCCGCAGATCATGCCACGTCACCCCCTCGGGGATGATCTCGGGACGCTCGACGTCGAAGGAGATCGGGAACCCGCGCTGGACGATCGGCCGGACTCGGGCGCGGAAGTCCTCGTAGATCAACCAATCGGCGTCGTAGTCGTCCTGATGCTCGACGAGTCTTCTGAGGACCGGCTCGATCTCCGGCCAGAGGGGACGGATCTCGTCGGGTTCATGCTCCGATTTGTAGTCCATCAGTGAGAGGAAACAACTTGCGGCGTCCGAATCGCCACGGGAGGCGTCGGAGGTCAGATATCCCATGTACGCCTTCAGATAGAAACCGAAGACGCGACTCGGCATGAACATCACGTCCTCCTGGTAGCGGAGGGCGTTCTCCTCGAAGAGCCGCACGGCCTCGTCGTAGGACTTCCCCTGGAAGTTCTTGTACGCCCACTCCGTGTCGAGGTCCCACGCCTCGCTCCGCCAGTCGGCTTCGGTCGGGATGTTCATGCCGGTCGAAGTCCTTCCCGTCAGGGCTGCCGCGTCGGGGTCGCGGCCGGACCGGCCTTGAGGTGCTCGTCGAACCAGTCCGCGAACAGGAGCAGATCCTTGTCCAGGCCCGGCCAGCCGTGGTCGGCACCCGGACGGACGATGAGCTTGTTCGCGACCCCGGTCTCCTTCAGCTTCGCCGCGAAGGTCTCGGACTGCTGGACCGGGACCAGGGCGTCGGCGTCGCCGTGGATGAGGAGGACCGGCGGGTCGTCGGCGGTGACGTGGGTGATCGGCGACATCGACCGGGTGATCTCCCGCAGCCTGGCCTCGTCGGTGATCGGCGCCCACATCCGCGTCGCCTCGTCGAGTTCGTGATAATCGAACGCGGCGCGGAACGGGGGCTGGTGCTGCATCGGCCGGATCATCTCCTTGCCCGCCGCGCCGAAGTTCAGAAGATCGGTCGGCGGGAAGAAGCAGGCGACGGCCGCGACCCGGCTCGATTCGCGATCGACCGGGTCCGCCGCCTCGGGATTCCCCGGCCTTCCCGCGACGCCTAGCATCAGCGAGAGATGACCGCCGGCCGACGCCCCGAAGACCCCGAGCCGATCCGGCGCGACGCCGAACTCGGACGCGTGGGCGCGGATGTAGCGCACGGCGCGGTTCACGTCCTCGACGATCTCGTTCACCTGATATCGGGGCTGGCTGCCGTGCACCACGGCGAAGACGGTATAGCCCCGATCGAGGAACGGCGCGAGGAAGTTCGGCTGGATCATCTCGTGCGATGAGAAGAACCCGCCGCTCGCCATGAAGATCACGCCGGTCCCGTTCGCCTTGGATTTCGGCGTGAAGACGTCCATCGTGAGCGCCGAGCCGTACTTCCTCCCGTAGACGACGTCCTCCTTGCGATCATACGCCGCATCGTCGGCGCGCGCGGCCGGCGACGGGGCGAGGGCGGTCGCGAGAAGGACGGCGGAAATCAGCGATGCGCGTGGAGTCATGAGCGGTCGTCTCCCGGCCTGGATCGTCGTCGAAGGTTCCATCTCGGTACGCGAGGGCGCCGACCCCAGTCCTGGGGCCTCCCGCCGGCGCGTGGCCTCCAGCATCGAGGTCGTAAGCGGGCGGGTCAAGCGCCGCGATCGGCGCCGCCTCGCGCGGGATGGGGTGAGTCAGTCCGCGCCGCCGGCCGAGAGCAGCGAGCTCCACGCGCCGGGGCTCACGCGCGAGTAGTAGCGGCCGTCGGCCCGGACGACTTCCAGGGGGCACTGGTAGACCTCGGAGAGCAGGTCCGAGCGCAGCACCGACTCGGGGTCTCCCTCGGCCGCGACTCGACCGTCCTGGAGCACCAGGACCCGCGAGACGGCGGGGGGAAGCTCCTCCAGGTGGTGCGTGATGAGGACCACGGTCGGCGGGTCGTCCTGATCGTGGAGCGACTGGATCGTGGCGAGGACCTGCTCGCGGGCCAGGAGGTCGAGGCCCGAGGTCGGCTCATCCAGCAGCAGCAGGCGGGGCTTGCGGACCATCGCTCGGGCCATCAGGCAGCGGATGCGTTCGCCGCTGCTCAGGTTCTGATAGGGCGTCTTCATCACCGCGCGGAGGCCGACCGTGGCCAGCAACCGCTCGGCCTCGGCGCGGATCTCTGCGGTCGCCTCGCGGTAGAGCCCGACCGTCCCGAACGCGCCGGTCTCGGCGACTTCCAGGGCCGACATCTCCGGGTCCGGCTCCGCCATCCCCGTCGGCTGGACCAGCCGCAGCGACTCGCGAAGCTCGTGGAGGTTCACCGAGCCGAACGCCTCGCCGAGCACCGACACGGTCCCTTCGGTGGGCCAGAGATAGCCCGAGACGACCCGGGTCAGCGTGCTCTTGCCGCAGCCGTTGGGGCCGAGCACCGCGACGCACGCCCCCGCAGGAACGTTCCAGTCCACGTCCTTGAGGATCCACCGCCCCTGGCGATAGACGCCGACGCCCCGCGCCCGGACGGCGAGGGATTCGGGAGTCGATTCGTCGAGGCCCTGCGGACGGGCGGCTTGATCCATGAGAAGGGGCTCGCTGCGGTGCGGAACGGTTCGATTCGGCGGCCGGGGGCCGACGTCGGGAAAACGAACCCGCGCGCCGGACGGCCGGCGCGCGGGCTTCGAGCAAGAATTCGGCTGAGTGCGAGGAGGCCAGGGCGGGGCGGCCTCCCGAGCTCAGAACGTCGGGATCGTCAGCCGTTCGCCGCCCTTCATGGCGGACTCGTGGGCGCAGAGGCCGACCATCGTCCAGTTGGCGGAGGTCTCGGCGTCCGGCAGGGGGGCGCGTTCGCCCTTCACGGCGCTCAGGAAGGCGTGGACCAGGTGCGGGTGCGAGCCGCCGTGGCCGCCGCCTTGCAGGAACGAGAGGTGGTCGGCGTCCTGGATGGCGGCCGGCTGGGTGAACCTTTGGATGCCCTCCGGGAGCAGACGCGCGTAATCCGGCACCTTCACCCGTTTGGCGATCTCGGGCTCGGCCAGCGGGGCTTCGGGGGTGCTCTTGGTGTGGATCACCGGGTCTTCGCCCTCGACCTGCTGCCACTCGAACGACTTGCGGCTGCCGGTGGCGTCGAAGCTCTCGCGATACTGCCGGGCCGTGTCGAAGAGGCTGCGGGTCACCTCGGCGACGACGTCGCTGTCCTTGATCGTGAACGTGGCGGACTCGACCGCGAACGGGCTGTCGTACTTGGCGACAAGGTCCTCGCGGATCCGTCCCGAGCCGTGGCAGACGACGCTCTCGGCGTGCTTGCCCAGGAGCGCCAGGCAGGGGCTGACGCAGTGGGTGGCGTACCACATCGGGGGCAGGCCGGGCCAGTACTCGGGCCAGCCGTCCATGTCTTGCTGGTGGCTGCCGCGGAGAAACTGCAAGCGGCCGAGCTCGCCCTTCTCGTAGAGTTCCTTCACGAACAGGTATTCGCGGCTGTAGACGACGGTCTCCATCATCATGTAGACCTTGCCGCTGGACCGCTGGGCCTCGACGACCTTCTTGCAGTCCTCGATGCTGGTCGCCATCGGCACCGTGCAGGCGACGTGCTTGCCGGCGTTCAGGGCCTCGATCGACATCCAGGCGTGGTCCGGGATCGGCGAGTTGATGTGGACCGCATCGATGTTCGGGTCTTTCAGAAGCTCGCGATAGTCCGTGTAGCGGCCCTTGATCCCGTACTTCTCCCCGACCTCTTCCAGCCCCTTCGGATCGCGCCGGCAGACGGCGGACATCTCGGCCCCGGGGTAATTCTGGTAGATCGGGATAAACTCGGCCCCGAAGCCGAGGCCGATGATCGCCACACGGATGGGCTTGTCGCTCGCCATCGTCGATGATCCCCTAATTGTCGTCGCGGTTCGACCCGATCGGGAGTGGACTCCCTGCGGAGTAAGGTGCAGGATAGTGGGCCTCGAAGTCGAAGGCAAGCGTACCGCGAGGATTGATCCCGATGGCCGAGTTCTCCGCATCCAAACCCGTCCGCGTGGGCTTCATCGGCCTCGGAGCCGTGACCGCGTACCACCACCTGCCGGGCCTGCTCCTGGACCCCCGAGCCAGGCTGACGGCGATCTGCGACGCCGACCCCGCCCTCCTTGAGAAGCGCAAGGTCGAATGGGGGGTGGACCGCGCGACGACCGATCCGCTGGCCCTCTGCCGCGACGACGCCGTCGACGCCGTGATCATCGCCACCCCCAACGACACCCACCGGCCGATCGCCGTCGCCGCCGCCGAGGCCGGCAAGCACGTCATGGCCGAGAAGCCGCTGGGCCTCAACGCCCGCGAGGTCGGCGACATGTACGAGGCCGCACGCGACGCGGGCGTCGTCCACATGACGGCCTTCACCTATCGCTTCGCCCCGGCCATGCGCTACTTGCGAACCCTGGTGAAGTCCGGCGCGATCGGCGAGCCCCGCCACTTCCGCTCCCAACGGTTCCTCGACTGGCCCGAGACGAGCTGGGGATGGCGGCAGTACAAGGAACGCGCGGGGGCCGGCGACCTGTTCGACATGACCATCCACCGCATCGACTTCGCCATCGACCTGATCGGCCCGATCCAACGGGTCTGCGGCGCCGTCGCCCGCTTCGCCCCCCGCGACAGGACCGTCGACGGCAAGCCCTGCGAGCCCTCGAACGTCGACGACTGGTCGTCGCTCATCGGCGAGTTCGCATCGGGCGCGACCGGCGTCTGGGAGGGGACGACGCTCGCCAAGGGCTACCATCGCGACGGCTTCGGCCACGAGTGGGCCGAGATCAACGGCTCCGAGGCCTCGGTGGTCTACCGCCTCCACGAGCCCAACGTCATCCTCCTGGGCAAGACCGGCAGCGACCTCGCCCCCGTCCCCGTCCCGGACGAGTTCCTCAAGCCCGCCGGCAGCCCGCGCGACCCCGCCGACGGCGCCCCGGCCACCGTTTTCCGCTACGACCTGATGTGGGAGTTCATCTCCGCCATCGTCGAAGGCCGCCCCGCCGTCCCCGACTTCCGCGACGGCCTCAACGCCCAGATCGTCGCCGACGCCGTCCTCGACTCCCACCGCCGCCGCGCCTGGGTCGACACCCCCACCGCGACGGCGTAAGGATATTCCAAGCGTAGTCACAACACCAAGCCTGCACAGAACGGAATCACACCATCCAAACAAGAACGCAATCACAGCCCAACCGTTGAACTGCTCGAAATTCAAAACCAAAGCTGGGAGGACTCAATCAGAATGCGAGACAACCAGGATCCACCAGACAATGAGAAGTTCCCGCGAGTTCAGTTTATCGAATACTGGCACAGCTTGGCCCAGGAGATACTAGAGGCACGCGTCAAGTCGCGGTTGATACACGCGACAACTAATATTGACGCCTCTGGAGATGAGATCGAGGAGGCCGTCAGGTCTGCGATCAGGCGAAAATTGCCATTGAGATTTCATATTGGACATGGACATATCGTCGACAACAGAGGAAACGTAAGCCCTCAGTACGACATAATTATCTCCGACAGAGACAGCCACCCAATTCTCTTCGAAACCCAGAATGGAACGACATATTATACTTACGAGTCAGTCTACGCGATCGGAGAAATTAAATCCACATACTACAACGCAAAAAAGGAGATACAAAAATTCTGCGACAACATTCGCGGCATGAGATCAAGACTCTGGCGCCCTCGAGTGCCGTTCCACGATTCGCTTTCGGGCGAACGACTTAAAGCGGCTACTCGGAATACCGTAGGAATAGGCTACTACGACGTCACGGCCTTTTACGGGAACCCGCTTTTCACCTTCATGTTTTTTGTGAATGCTAACGACTTCTCACCCAGTCAAGTCGCAAGCCTATACAACTTGACACCCTTGAGCGAGCTTCCCAATGTGGTCTGTCTTCTTAGCGAGGGATTGATACTAAATACATACTATTTTAAAAGAGATGACGGCACAGCACTTCCAGTACACATTAATAGTATTCCCGAGTTTATCAACACAGCGCCATCGCCTAACGTGGGATATGCATGGTTGCTCGCGAAAATCGGGAAGGCGCCACATCGAGCTGGAGGAAACTTATCAATGTTTATGCACAATCTATTCGCTCACCTTATCAGCTGCAAGCTTTCAAAACCAAATCTTACGCACTACACATTAAACACGATGCCCGACCACGAGTATGAAGGAATCAGCGATTAGTTCATCGCGATTCAATGATGAACGGTTCCATACGTCGCCAGATCCTGATCCCGATCGTCGCGATCCAGACGGCCTCGATTGCCGCGATCACGGCGGCGGCGGTCGGGCTGGCGGCGTGGCGGAGCGAGCGGCAGAGCGTGGCGCGGTTGGCGGGGGTGATCGAGGTGCTGGAGCGGTCGACGTTCCCACTGAGTTCCCAGGTTCTGGCGCGGATGCACGGGCTTTCGGAGGCCCATTTCGTCGTCCAGGACGCGAGCGGGAGGCCGGTCGCGTCCAGCGAGGAAGAACTGGCCCGGCGCGCGCCCGACGGCCGCGCCGTCTCGGAGTTTCGGCCCAATTCGCGGTCGTGGCGGCAGTGGCCGACGCTCTCGCTC
This sequence comes from Planctomyces sp. SH-PL62, assembly GCF_001610895.1. Taxonomy (NCBI): domain Bacteria; kingdom Pseudomonadati; phylum Planctomycetota; class Planctomycetia; order Planctomycetales; family Planctomycetaceae; genus Planctomyces; species Planctomyces sp. SH-PL62. The sequence goes on from NZ_CP011273.1 coordinate 1,732,170, forward strand.
TCCGGCCGGACGTACTACGCGGCGAAGCTTCCCGCCGCCGCGTCGAGCGCCGGGCCGGGCGCGACGCTCCTGGTCCTCTATCCCGAATCGAGCTGGCGGGCCGCCCTCTGGGACGTCGCCGCCGCGCCGATCGCGCTGGGGCTCGCCGCAATCGCGCTCACGGCGCAGGCGACCCGCTGGTTCGCCGATCGGATCGGCCGCCGGGTGAATCGCCTTCGCGGACAGGTCGCGCGGATCGCCGACGGCGATTTCCAGGAGATCGAGCCGGGTGAGGGGCGGGACGAGGTCGGCGACCTGATCCAGTCGGTCAACCAGATGAGCCGGCAGCTCCGCGACATGCGGCGCACCATCGCCCAGGCCGAGCGCACGCAGCTCCTCGCGCAGCTCGCGGCCGGCTTCGCGCACCAGCTTCGCAACACGCTCACCGGCGCCCGGCTCGGCGTCCAGCTCCACGCCAAACGCTGCGGCGCGTCGGTGAGCGACTCCAGCTTGAAGGTCGCCGTGAGGCAGCTCGAACTGGCCGAGGAGCAGGTGCGCGGGCTTTTGACGCTGGGGCGTCTCGAACAGCGGCCCGACCGCCCCTGCGATCTGGTCGCCTTGCTTCGCGACGTGGCGTCGCTCCTCGACGCCACGAGCCGACACGCCAGGGTAAGCCTCGACCTGCGGACGCCCGACGCCCCGGTGGTCGCCAGGCTCGACGAGCCGAGCCTCCGCGCGGCGGTGCTGAATCTGACCTGGAACGCACTCGAAGCGGCCGGGCCGGGGGGCCGGGTGCGGTTCCAGTTGATTGCGGACGCGGATCCGATCATGATCGAGGTCGGCGACGACGGCCCCGGCCCGCCCCCCGAACTCGGAGCGGCGATCTTCGACCCGTTCGTGACGGGCAAGCCCGAGGGCGTGGGCCTCGGCCTGGCCCTGGCGCGACGGGTGGCCGAGTCGCATCGCGGCGGCCTGGCCTGGCGTCGCGAGGACGGCTGGACGTGGTTCCGGCTGACCCTGCCGCGCGGCGTCGCGGAGGCCGAGACCGAGCCCGAAGCCGAGACGGAGACGGACCCCGCCCATGAGCCGCGTCCTGATCGTGGATGACGAGGCCAGCATCTGCTGGGCGTTCGGCGAGTACCTGGGCGACCTCGGCCATGAGGTCGCCGTCGCCTCGACCGCCGAGGAGGGGCTCGAAGCCGCGCGCCAGGGTCCGTTCGACGCGGTGGTCCTCGACGTCCGCCTGCCGGGGCTGGACGGCCTCTCGGCGATGTCCGCGTTCCGCGACCGCCTGGGCGCGGCCCCCATCGTGATCATCACCGCCTTCGGCAGCCTGGATACCGCCGTCCGGGCGATGGAGGCCGGGGCGTTCGACTATCTCGTCAAGCCCTTCGATCTCGATCAGGCCGGCGCGGTCGTCCAGCGGGCGCTGGAGTCTGGCGGGGCCGCGATCGGCGGGGCGAAGGGGGGCCACGTCGGACCCGGCCCCGGGCTGGTCGGCTCGTCGCCGCCGATGCAGGCCCTGTTCAAGCAGATCGCCCTGGTCGCCGCGACCGACGTCCCGGTCCTCATCACCGGCGAGAGCGGCACGGGCAAGGAACTCGTCGCCCGCGCGATCCACCAGAACAGCCCGCGACGCTCCCGCACCTTCCTCCCCGTCTGCCTCGCCGCGCTCAGCCCGGGACTCGTCGAGGGCGAGCTGTTCGGCCACATGCGGGGCTCGTTCACCGGCGCGAGCCAGGACCGCAAGGGGCTGCTGGAGCTGGCCGCCGGCGGCACCGTGCTGCTGGACGAGATCGGCGACGTCCCGCTGGGCATGCAGGTCAAGCTCCTGCGGGCGATCGAGCACCGCGAGGTCGCCCCCGTCGGCGACGCCCGGCCGCGTCCCATCGACGTGCGTTTCCTCGCCGCCACCAACCGCCCGCTCCCCAGACTCATGGCCGACGGGTTGTTCCGCGAGGACCTGTTCTTCCGCCTCAGCGTCTTCCCCATCCACATCCCTCCCCTGCGGGATCGGCTCGGCGACGTCCCCGAACTGGCCAGATTCTTCCTGAAACAGGTCGACCCGCACCAGGACGGGGCCGCCGCCCTCCGGGACGACACGCTCGCCGAGTTGGTGCGGCGGCCCTGGGTGGGGAACGTCCGCGAGCTGCGAAACGCCATCGAGCGCGCGGCGATCGTCGCGAGGGGGGGGCCGATCCTCCCGGAGCACCTCCCCGCCGCCATCGCCTCGCCGGGACCCGACGGGGCCGGGGGCGACGGCCTCGACGCCTCCATCGCCCGCTGGACCGAGGCGGCCCTCGACGCCGCGCCCGACGAGTCGGACTCCCTCTACGACCGTTTCCTCGCCCAGGTCGAGCCCCCCATGCTCCGGGCCGTCCTCCGCCGCGAGTCGAACAACAAGGCCCTCGCCTCGCAGCGGATCGGGATCCATCGGTCCACGCTCCGCCAGAAGCTCCGCAAGTACGGACTGGAATGACCCCGCCACCGCCCGAGGATCTGATGGACCCGACCGCTCGCGAGGCCGACGCCGCCCCCAAGCTGATCTCCCGCCGGGCGCTCCTGACTCTCGCGATCCTGACGCCGGTCCTCGCGGGCCTGGTTCTGGCGGGGATTTACGGCGCCTTCTACGTCGTCGACCGCACCCCGAAATGGGTCTACTGGGCGATCGGGCTACGCTTCCTCCAGGGGGTCGACGTCGCTTACGGGATCGCGGTCGTCGGGGCGGTCGGCGGCCTCGGCTGGGTTTTGGTGCGGGCGCGAGCCGTGGGGAGCGGAGCGCCGAGGCGGGCCGTGATGTTCCGCGTCGCACTCCTTTGCGGCACGACCCTGGCGGGGGTCCTGGTGCTTGAAGCGGCGTCGGCGGTGATCCTCGTGAGGCAACGGCGAGAGTCGGTCCTCCCCGCCGGCGGATGGACCGCGGCCCTCAACGAAGCGGCGGTGGCGAGGAAGCTGCCGAACACCGTCGACGAGGTGGAATTGCCCACGACCTTCCCGGAACAGGACGACCGGGTGAGCATCGCCGTCGTCGGCGAGTCGAGCGCGGCGGGCGTCCCCTACACGAACTGGCTGTCGATCGGCTCCGTGGTCGCCTGGGGCCTGGAGCGCGCGATCCCCGGTCGGACGTTCCGGCACGAGGTGATGGCCCGGTCCGGGGACACGCTGGAGCGGCAGCACAGGCACCTCGCGGACCTCCACCACCGGCCGGACGTCCTGATCGTCTACTGCGGACACAACGAGTTCTCGGCGCGGATTCCGCTCTCGCGCGACCGGACCTATTACAACGACGACGAGAAGCCGGCCAGGGCGGCCGTGCTCGCGGAGAAGGCCGTCGCCTGGTCCTTCCTCCACGCGCTGGTGCAGCGGAACATCCAAAAATGCCGGATCGCGATCCCGCCCCCGGACAACGGACATCGCGACCTCGTCGACGCCCCGGCCTATTCTCCCGAAGAGTATGATCTCGTCCTGAACGACTTTCGCAACCGGCTCGAAGCCATCGCCACTTATGCGGAGAAGCTCGGCGCGATCCTCGTCCTGGTGTCCCCGCCGGGGAACGATTCCGGCTACGATCCCAATCGGTCGTTCCTCCCGCCCGAGACGCCGAGGGCCGAGCGGCGGGCGATCGCGAGCGAGTTCCTCTCCGCGAAGGGGCTCGAGACGTCCGACCCCTCGGCGTCCGTCGCGGCCTATCGCGACCTCCTGGAGCGCGCGCCGGGCTTCGCGGCGGCTCGCTGGCGGCTCTCCCGGTTGCTGGCGGATCGCGGCGACAAGGCCGAGGCGTACGAGCAGGCCGTCGCCGCTCGCGACCTCGACGGCTACCCCCAGCGCTGCCTGACCGAATTCCAGGACGCCTATCGCGAGACGGCCCGGCGGCACGACGCGATCCTCGTGGACGGCCAGGCTTACTTCCACGCCCTCAGCCCCGACGGCCTCCTCGACGAGCGGCTGTTCCACGACGCGATGCACCCCTCGTACCGGGGGCACCTTGCGCTGGCGCAGGCCGTGCTCCGCGGCCTCCACGCCCGCCGTGCCTTCGGCTGGGCGGCCGACGCCCCCGCACCGGTCGTCGACCCGGTCGAGGCCGCCCAGCACTTCAAGATCGACGCGGAGGCGTGGCGCTATCTCTGCCTCTGGGGGATGATGTCGTATGAGATCACCGGCCCGGCCTCCTACGACCCGACCGTCCGTCTCCTGATGCAGGAGACCTTCGCCCGCGCCGCCGCCTCCATCAAGAAGGGCGTCCCCGCCGCCGACGTCGGCCTCCCCAACATCGGCCGCATGGAGCCGATCCCGCTGGTCCCGTTCGGCGGTCCGTCCGCCGAAGCGACTCCCTGAGAGTCTGTCCCGAACGTGTGCCGCGGCCCGATCGCCGTCCTTCCCCCCCTGGCCGGGGGAAGGTGGCCCGAAGGGCCGGATGGGGGGGGACGAGCGACTTGCCGCTCGGAGTTCCAGGGGCCGTCCCGGGGCCGTCGGCCCGGGCGGGAGGCCCCGAAATCCGAAACTCGGCCGCGGGCGTCCCCCCCTCATCTGACGCCTTCGGCGTCTGTCTTCCCCCGCCGGGGGGGAGGACCGTTCCAGCTCGCCTTTCGCCCTGATGGGACAGGCTCTGAGCTTCTCCCTCGCGCATCCTGGTGCATCATCCAGATAGGGAGCGTTGCGCCCGGTGGGTCCACCCTCCGTCCGGTCCGCCGCAAAGGACGGCCGTCGACCACGACCTAGCGACCCGACGGCCCCACGCCGCGACATCGCGAGAACCGCCGATCGAAGCCAATTCCGGACCCAGAAATCCCATTCCTAAATTATTTCCAGCAAGCAATTTACGTCCGATTGGCTTGATTCCTGGTGCGAACGAGCGAAGCCAATCGAAGCCAAATTCCGCGGGGTTATCGGTGGGGCGTCAGATCGGCACGACGACGGTGCCGCTCAGGCGATCGTGGGGGCCTCGGCTGGGGAAGAGGAGGGCGATGACCAGATAGATCGCCATCAGCAAGAGCCCCGCGAGCCAGACCGACCAGGCGGTCACGACCGATTCGGGGGAGACGTGCTGCACCCACTGCGAGCTCGCCATGAGGGCCGACGGGATCGCCCAGACCAGGAAGGCGCGCAGTCCGCACGCCAGCCGGCCGGCGGCGCGGCCGTCCCGGCCGATCAGGGCCAGTCCCGCGAGCGGATAGCTGAGCCCCCCTCGCAGGACCATCGCGCCGAGCGTCCAGGCGATTGGGACGGCGGTCAGCACCGCCAGGTCATACGGGATCAGGTTGGGCTCGAAGTCCGGGCAGGTCAACACCATCAGCACCAGCAGGCCCGGCGACAGGAAGAAGGTCTGGATGAGGAGCTGCAGGGCCCTCCTTCCGGTGCTGACCTCGGTGGGGCGTTCCGCCGCGGCGATCAGGTCGGCCCGAAGGTCGGCGAGCCGGGCGTACGGGGACCGATGGCCGGTCAAACGGTCGAGGAGCACCCCGGCGCGCTCGGGAACGGCCGCGCAGATCCTCCCGCTCGATCCGGCGTGGCGCCGGTTCCGGCCCCCGAGCGGGAGCCGGCGGGGCGTCCGGTCCTCACCGGTCGCGAGCCTCGCGACGTCCCTCAGGAAGACGAAGGCCCGGGCCTCCTCGGGGTCTTGAGAGCCGACCCCGGAGTCGGTCGGCGGGGGGGGGGGAGGGGGAGGCGGCTCGTCGTCCGGCTCGCCCCAGGCCAGGGGGTCGACGAGTTGGGCGCGGCCGTCGTCGTCGACCCAGACGAGGTCGACCGAGAGCCTGGAGGGAAAGGTGCCGTCGAGCCGCGCAGCCTCGAGCTCCTCGGCGAGATCGGTCAGGAGCGGCAGGACGTCGGCCCAGGGGAGCCCGCCCGATGCGACGACCTCGGACAGTCGACAGCCGGGGGGGGCGGTGAAGGCGTCCCAGCGGGCGTCGGGCTGGTCGCCGCCGCCGATCCAGCGGGGCCTCGTCAGCCGATTGAGCGCCCTTCGCGTGGAGTCCGGCGGGGGGGTGCCGGGATCGCGGAGGACGAGCCAGACCGGGCGGTCGAGCGTCGCGTCCCGCCCCGACAGGAGCTGGCAGCCGCTCCGGGACGAGACGCTCCCCTCGATCTGATACGGGCCGACCTGGTCGAGCGGCGGCGGCCCGAGTTCCGCCGGCCGCGCGGCCCCCCGCCGAGCAACCCTCGCCGCATCGCGCGGCGAAACCAGTGCCGACGGCGAGCCCGGACGACCTGGACCACGCGGGTCCCGCTGGCCCATTCGTGCAGGCCGCGGAACCCCGATCGCTGCCGCATCGGCGCCACCAGGATCGCCAGGCCCAGGAGGTTCATCGCCACGAGCCGGGCCGTCTGCCAGGGCTCGTCCGCCGCGTGGGGGTCGCCCGGGAAGGCGGCGTCGTAGACCTCGCTCCCGAGGCCCAGGAGCAGGACGAACACGAGCGTCCGGACGAACGCGCGGAGGAGGCCGGGCGCGTCGCCGTCGGGGTCCCTCGCCACCCGCAGGCCGACGATCCACTTGCCGATCGAGGCCGCGAACAGCCCCTCGGCCACCGTGAAATAGATGATCCAGAGGCCCGCGTCGACGATCTCGATGAGCCGACCATGCTGCTCGTGGAATGCAAAGGTCTCCAGCACCCGCCCCCGGTGCCGGATGAAGCTGACCGCGAAGGCCGACCAGACTCCCATGTAGAACAGGAGGAGGTCGATCGCGTAGGCCCCGACCCGGAGGCCGATCGAGGCGATGTCGACCCGCTCGGGGACGAACGGCAGGAGGGCGTCGTGCAGCTCCCGAAGGTTCCGCCAGCGTCGCGAGCGGTCGCGGTCGAGGCCCTTCAGGATGACGGCTTCCAGCGACTTCGAGACCCCCGGGGCGTAGGTCCGGGGCGGCGGGGCCGGCTCCGAAACGATCCTCGCCAGCGCTTCCGCCGCGTCCTTGGTCTGGACCGGGGCCCGGCCGGTCAGCAGGTAGTACAAAGTCGCCGCGACCGAATAGACGTCCGTCCGCTCGTCGAGGGGCTCGCGCTTGATCTGCTCGGGCGAGGCGTAGAGCGGCGTCCCCAGGAAGGCCCCGGTGCGCGTGAGGTCGGCCCCGCCTTCCAGCGATTTGGAGAGGCCGAAATCGCCGATCTTGACCCGCCCCTCGTCGTCGAGGAAGCAGTTCGACGGCTTCACGTCGCGGTGGATCATCCCCAGCCTGTGGAACTCGGCCAGGCCCTCGATCGCGTCGAGGATCATCTGGATCGCGGCCGGCGGGTCGAGCGGGCCCCCCTCCTCGACCAGCGTCTGGAGCGTGGTCCCCGGCATCAGCTCCATCACGAGGTAGGGCTGGCCGCGCTCCTCGTCGACGGCCCGCACGAAGACGCATCGGGGATGCGTCACCGCGCTGGCCGTCCGCCCTTCCTGGCGGAAACGCTGGATGGCCTCGTCCGACCCCAGGTTCGCCGGCGCGATCAGCTTCAGGGCGACGTGCAGCCCTTGCTGCTCCTCGACCGCCTCAAAGACGGTCCCCATCCCGCCCGATCCCAGCCTGCGGATGAGCCGATAGCCGGCCACCCGCTCCGGGAAGGATTCGACGGTCCCGCGATCGCGTCGCGGGGCCGAGGTGAACTCCGCCGTCTCGTCGGAAGCGGTGAACGACTGGGTCCGGTCGTGGTCCGAGACGTCGGCGGGGTCGAGCGGGGCCCCGCAGTAGCCGCAGAAACGGGGGGGCTCGCCCGAGAAAATGAGGACGCGCCCGCAGTTCGAGCAGGCGGCCCGCCCCTCGGCCTCGCGGGTGGTCTCCAGGGTCGGGTCGCGCTCCGCCATCGTCGGGCATCACCGGTGGACAAGCGGGCGAGGCCGGGCGACGGCCTCCCCGAAGAGAGGCCGGCGTACAGTCCGCCCGCGCGAGTCGTCGATTGCTTCATGGTCGCGGCGTTTCGGGCCGCCGTCAAGGGGACGGGGACGCGGCCTCGGCGGCCGTCTTCCAGGCCGCGGCCTCCTCGCCGTCGATCCGAAGCGTCAGGCACTTGGCGCTCCCTCCCGATTTGATGAACTCCGAGAGGTCCAGCGGTCGGGTCGCATAGCCGAGCCGCCGCAGGTCCTCCGCGAGCCGCTCGGCGCCTCGATTGAGGACCACCGTCCGGCCGACCACCACGGCGTTGCAACTGAAGCTTTGCGCCTCTTCGGCCCGGACCTCGATCAATGTCGGGATCCGCTCGCGGATCACCGAGCGGCCGTAATCGTCGAATACGCCGGGATAGTAGATCGCCGCGCCGGGGGCGAGCGGGCAGAAGCAGGTGTCCAGGTGGTAGTAACGCGGGTCCACCAGCTCCATCGGCAGGACCTCCACACCCAGGCGCTCGCCGATCCACTGATGGCTCTGGACGTCGCTGCGGAAGCGATAGCCGGCGAACAGGGCCTCGCCGCAGAAGAGGGCGTCGCCGGCCCCCTCGAAGTTCATCCCCTCGGGGAGCGATAGGATCTCGAAGCCCTCGGTACGCCCCCAGGCCTCGAAGTGGGGAGACTCCCCCTGGCGGACCCGGAACCGGAATCGCGAGGGCACGAACCGATCGCGATAGACCAGCCCGGCGTTCGCCGTGAAGACCAGATCGGGCAGCCCCGGAGCGGGCCGGATCCGCTCGATCTCGACTCCCAGCTCGAGCAGCGTCCCTTCCAGGGCCCGCCACTGGGCGCCGGCCCGCGCCGGGTCGCTCCCCTGGCGGACGTTCATCCACGGGTTGATCTCGTACTCGATCCCGAAGAAGTCGGGCGGGCACATCAGGATTCGCGGCGTCGAGATCGGGTTCGGGGCGACGTTCACGGCGGAGGCCCTTTCCGATGGGTCAGAGGCCGGAGGCACCCCGGTCGGCGGTCAGTTCGACGGCCAGCGAGCGGAGGAACGGCTCGACGTCCGTGACGATCCCGATCGTCTGGAACGAGCCCCGGTCGGCCAGCTTGGTCACGGTGGCGGGGTTGATGTCCACGCAGACGACCTTGACCCACGAGGGGAGCAGGTTGCCCGTGGCGATCGAGTGCAGGGCCGTCGCGATGCAGAGCGCGAAGCCGACCTCCCGCACGGCCTCCCGCATCCGGTCCTGCGCCTGGAGCGCGTCGGTGATCACGTCGGGCAGGGGGCCGTCGTCGCGGATCGAGCCGGCGAGGACGAGGTCGACCTCGTGCTTGACGCATTCGTACATGATGCCCGACGCGACGACTCCCCGGTCGACGGCGGCCTTCAGGCTCCCCAGCCGGCGGATCGTGTTGATGGCCCGCAGGTGGTGCTCGTGGCCGTGCTCCAGGCTCTCGCCGCGGGCGATCGAGACCCCCAGGCTGGTGCCGTAGAGGGCCTGTTCCACGTCGTGGGTCGCCAGCGCGTTGCCGGCGAACAGGGTCTGGATCCAGCCCTCGCGGATCAGCCGGGCGACGTGCGCCGCGGAGCCCGTGTGGACGATCGCCGGGCCGCCGACGAGCAGCACCTTCTTGCCCGCCGCGCGGGTCGCCCGGATGCCGTCGGCCACGCCTTGCAGGCTCACCGCCTTCGGCTTCTCGCTCGACACGTTGGAACTCATGAAGCCGAAGAGCGAGGTCTCGCGCGGCCGCTCCTCGGGCAGGACGCGGATCCCCGAATACCCGACGACGATCGGCGTCCCGAGCGCGACGTGGACCATCGGGATGCAGCGGGCGCGGGCGGCCTGGGCGTCGATCGCGATGCCGCAGTCCATCTCCTGATCCTCGACGTCGATCCAGACGCCGTTCACCCGGACCTGGGTCCGCTGGTTGGTCGTGCTGTAGAAGTCTTCCGGGAACGCCGTGGCGACGTCCGCCGGGACGACCCGAGCGTCTTCGAGGTTGACCGGCGAGGCCCCGTGCTCGACGAGGTCGCCGAGGATCTCGGCGAGCGCCCGGGGCGACCCGGCGCGGACGTCGATCCGGGCGTAGCTCGGGTCGGTGCGCCTCTCGCCGATGCGGCACTCGCGGATCTCGAACGCGCCTCCCATCTGGAGGATCCGGTCGAGGATCTTGGGGAGCAGCAAGGAGTCGATGATGTGCCCCCGGACCTCGATCTCCTCGGCCACCTCGGTCGTCCGCGTCTCGCGCCTGTTCTCCCTCTCCACGCCCGCCATCGCCTACCTCCGATCGCTCGGACGGCCCGTCCAGCTTCCGGGCCGGGGCGGGTCGGCTCGTCGCCCACGCCCATCACGACCCGGCCCCCCCCTCGATCATTCTAGCACTCCCGGTCGGTCGGACGAGTCGGCGCGGCGAAGGGCTTCGAAAAGAACTCGGCCGACGCCCCATCGTCATGGGACGCCGGTCGAGGCCTGCACGCCTTGGTAATCTGGCGGCCGTCGCGACGGCCTGTGATCGGGGGGGACGGGACGTCAGGGGGCGACGTGGACCGTCGCGGTGAGGTCGAGCGGGGGCTCGCCGGGGATGTCGGTCGAGACGCGGAAGACGTGCCGGAGATCGCCCCGGGTCGTCCCTTCGTCGGGCTTGTAGGCGACGGACAGGATGTGCATCGCCTTGCGGGAGCCGTCGGGGGGCGTCACCGAGAATCCGTCGCCGACGCCCTCGACGCCGGTGATGGCGAACGGCTGCGAGGCCCGGATGATGAACTTGCCCTGCTTCCCCTCGGCCGAGACCACCTCGCCCATCGTCAGGAGCGAGGGGGACGCCGACAGATCGCCGCGGACCCAGCCGGTCACCATGACGGGGACGCTGCGGGCCTCGCGATCGTTGCTCATCAACCGGATCTCGTCGCGGATCGGCCCGGCGGGGGCGTCGGGCTTGATGGCGACGTCCAGGCGGTACGACACCGCGCCGGCGGCGTCGCGCTTGGTCTCCACGAGCTGCGCCGTGATCGCCCGGCTGGCCGAGACCATCCGCTCGAACCGCCAGTTCGTCCCGTTGATCCGGTCGATCGTCAGGCTCTGGGCCCCGGCCTGACCCTTGACGACGGTGCCAAAGTCGATCGAGCCGGGATTCAGCACGATGTCGGCCAGGATGTGCGAGGTGACGTGCAAACGCACCTCGGCCTCGCGCCCGCTGGCCGTCACCAGCGTCGCGAACAGGATCGTGGCCTTCTCGCCCAGGAAGTTCCGCGTGTCCATCTGGGCTTCGACCACGGCCGACTCGCCGGGATTGACCGTCGAGGCGCTCGCCCGTCCGCTGGTGCAGCCGCAGGACGGCCGGAGATTGAGGATCGTCACCGGCTCTCCCAGGCGGTTGGTCAGCACGAACTCGTGCTTGACCTTGGCGCCCCGGGGGACCGGTCCGAAATGGTGGGCCTTCTCGGCGAACAGGGAGTCCGCCCAGTTCGCCGCGTGGGACGGCGAAACACCGATCAAGCACGCCGCCAAGCAGCCCGCGAGGGCCGCGATCATCCTGCGCCGAGTCATCATCGCCTCCTGCGACCCCAACCCTGGGCTTCTGAAGGGCGCCGAAGCTCCTTGGCCCTCCACTCGACTTTCAGTATCGGACGCAGGGACTCGGGCGCTCACGATGCGACGCGTCCCCTCATCAACCCGCCTCCGCATTGCGACGAATGAGACGGTTGTACGGACCGAACGCCCCGGCGCGCGTCCCGGGGCGGGGTCGGGATGCGTCGCTCCGCCCCGCGGCTCGATGTGGAGTCGGCGAGGCGGAGGATGGGCGGCGGCGGGTCAGCCGTCGTCGCCGATGGCATCGACAGGGCAGGACTCCAGCGCCTCGCGGCAGAGTTCCTCCTCCTCGGGGGTCTGGGGCTGGCGGGCCACGTAGCTGCGGCCCTCGTCCTCGTTCCGGGCGAAGACGCCGGGCGCGGTTTCGTGGCATAGGTCGCAGTCAATGCAGTTCTCATCGACGTAGAAGCGACCTGTTGCGTTCTCCGGGGATTTCAACGCGAGATCGGCCATGGCACTGCACCGCCCGTCTCGGGCGGGCCTCCCTGCTCCTCTTCAGCTCAGAACGGATGTTCTTCCAGGGCCGGTTTGAAAGCGACGCCGCCTTCGCGACCGGACCTCGCCTCCCAGTAGAAGAGGAAAAGCAGAATCGTGAAGAAGGCGGCGAAGACGTCCAGCACGGTATCGCATAGCGCCCGCGCCAGGGGGTCTTCGAGGATGCCCGCCGCTGACGCCAGGCGTCCCACGGCGAGCGAAAAGGCCGCGATCAGAAGAAACGCGGCCGTGGACGCCGCGACGATCAGCCAGGCCCGCCCCGAGACGAGTTCGGCGCTCCGTCGCCGCGTCTGCAGCAGGGGGGCGTCTTCGAGGACGGCCACCTCGTCGACCAGGCAGAAGCGGATCGTGAGCACGATCCCCGGCAGGAGCATCAGGGCGCGAATCGGCGGGGGAAGGCCCGGCAACAGGAACCCGACGCTCGCGATCAGGATGAAGAAGGCGGCCACCGCCCGGGAGGCGAGCACTCGCGGCCAGGAGTCGATCCCGGCGCGGGCGGCGTCCAGGAACGACGTCCGCCGGCCCCCCATGCGGGCGGCCAAAAGGGTGATGACGGCCGCCGCGTGGATCGGCCCGAAGAACTTGTCGACCAGCACCTTCAGCCGCAAGGCGGCGAACAGGTCGTTGGGATCGGCGTCGCGCGAGACGATCATCTCCACGGCCGCGTTCGACGGCAGCGCGATCATCAGGACCAACCCGGCGATCACCGGGAACTGCTCCAGGAGCAGGGCGAACGAGGCGTGGAGCTTCCCCGCGACGGTGGCGGGGACGATGAACGGCGCGGATCGCGCCTCCCCCGGCTCGGCGGGGGAGGCGTCCGGATCCGCGAAATCAGCGGGGGCCCCGACGCGGGCGTCGCAGTACGGGCAGCATCCCGCGCCCGCCTCGAGGCGTTCGCGAGTCAGCAGGGCCCGGCAGGATGGACATTCCCAAAAGCGCGACATACGACGGGGTCCCGGGGGCTCAGACGGTCTTGGCCTTGATCCACGGCATCAGGGCCCGCAGACGCTTGCCGACGACCTCGACCGGGTGCTGACGCTCCAGCTGCTTGCGGGCGTTGAAGTAAGGCCGGTTGGCCTTGTTCTCCAGGATCCACTCGCGAGCGAACTGGCCCGAGCGGATCTCCTTGAGCGCCCGTCGCATGGCGGCGCGGGTCTCCTCGGTGATGATCTGCTCGCCCCGGATGTAGTCGCCGTACTCGGCCGTGTTCGATATGCTGTACCGCATGTAATCGAGGCCGCCCTGATAGATCAGGTCGACGATCAGCTTCAGCTCGTGGACGCACTCGAAGTAGGCGCTCTCCTCCTGGTAGCCGGCCTCGACCAGCGTCTCATAGCCCATCTTCAAGAGGGCGCTGAGGCCGCCGCAGAGGACGACCTGCTCGCCGAACAGGTCGGTCTCGGTCTCCTCGGCGAAGGTCGTCTGGAGGACGCCGGCGCGGGCGCCGCCGATCCCCTTGGCGTAGGCCAGGGCCAGCGCCTTGCCCTCGGCCGAACAGTCGTCGGCGGTGGCGATGAGGCAGGGGACGCCGCCGCCACGGACGTACTCGCTGCGGACCAGGTGGCCGGGGCCCTTGGGGGCCACCAGGGCGCTGTCCACACCCTTCGGCGGGACGACCTGGCCGAAGTGGATGTTGAAGCCGTGGGAGCAGAGGAGCAGGTCGCCCGACTTCAGGTTGGGCTTCACGTCCTGGTTGTAGATGTCGCCCTGGACCTCGTCCGGGAGCAGCATGTTGACCAGGTCGCCCGCCGCCGCCGCCTCGGCCGCCGAGACCGGCTTGAAGCCGTGGTCCACGGCCAGGTCGTAATTCGCGGAACCCGGCCGCTGGCCGACGACCACGTTGCAGCCCGAGTCGCGCAGGTTCTGGGCGTGCGCGTGCCCCTGGCTGCCGTAGCCGATGATCGCCACCGTCTTGCCTTTGAGCAGCGAGAGATCGGCGTCCTGGTCGTAATACATCTGGGCGGGCATCAAGGTCTCCTCGTCGGCGTCGTCATCAACGGGTGAGGGGGAAGGAAAAAATCCCGGCGCCGGGCGTCCGGCGGCCGGGTTCGTTGCAAACGTGGGAACGCGTCGCGCCGGGTCGAAGGAGGTCCGACCCGGGGGACGGGATGGGTCAGAGTTCCGAGTGGCCGTGGACCATGGGCTCGGCGTCTTCGACCGGGGTGGGGGCGGGGGCGTCGGGCTCGTCGAACCGGGGGACGCCGCGGACCAGGGCGATCCGGCCGGTCCGGGCCAGCTCCAGGATGCCATATTCGCGGACGGCGTCGATGAACGCCTCGACCTTCCGCTCCTGGCCCGAGATCTCGATCATCACCGCGTCCGGGCTGACGTCGACGATCCGGCCCCGGAAGATCTGCACCAGCGACTGGATCTCCATCCGGTTCGCCGGCGTGGCCTTGATCTTGATCAGCATCAGGTCGCGCTCGACGAAGTCCTCGCGGGAGATGTCGTGGACCTTGACGACGGTGACGATCTTCTCGAGCTGCTTGCGGACCTGCTCCAGATAGCGCTCGTCGCCCTTGACGACGACGGTGATCCGCGAGAGGACCGGGTTCTCGGTCTCGCCGACGGCCAGGCTGTCGATGTTGTAGCCCCGCGACGCGAACATCCCCGAGACGTGGGCCAGGACGCCCGGCTGGTTCTGCACCAGGGCGGAGAGGACGTGGCGGTTGCCCCGCGTCGGCGAGGGTTCCTTCGCGAGGTTCTTGGAGGACTGGGCGCCCGGTTCGTTTGCCATCACCACTTCCCCAGACCGGCGGCGCGACCGCCGATGCTCGTCGGCCGGAGGCCCGGCGACGTTTTCGCTTAGAGAGTTAGGAGTTTCCATGCAGCACGGGCGCGAGGGCGGGGCCTCGTCGACCCGTCCCCGCCGCAGTCCCGACGTGTCAGTGTACCATAGTCGCGCCGTCGCCGACACGTCCGCGAAAATCAGAGCCCCCCGGACGCCGAATGGTTCGGCGCCGGGGGGCGGGTCGATCGGCGTCGGTCAGTGGGCGTGGGGATCCTCGGCCGCCCCGCCGCCGGGGAAACCGCCCGGGAAGCCGCCGGGCCGCCCGGACCTCCCGGGAACCCGCCCGCGCCCGGGAAGCCGGCGGGCGCCCCCTCGGCCTTGGGCTTCTTGGGGACGACCAGCGCGGCGCGGTCGAGGTTGATCGAGCGGAAGCTGTCGCCGGGGGTGACGTAATACCAGGCGGCGAACCGCTCGGTCAACTCCTCGGCCTGCTTCTTGCCGTCGGCGAGCTTCTTCTCATAGGCGGCCTTCTCGCGGGCCTTCTTCTCTTCCTCGGCCTTGGCGGCCTCCGGGTCGGGGGCGATGACCTGATCGGGCAGCTCGCCCGCGGCGGGCTTCTCCTCGGCCTGGGGGGCCGGGATCAGCGCGGGATCGAACGAGACCGTGACCATGACGAAGCGGTTCTCGGTGGACCCTTCGGCCTTCTTCTCCTCCGCCTTGGACGGGTCCGCCTTCTTCTCGGCGTCGTCGGGGGTGCCGGCCGTCAGCTCGTCGCCCGAGCCGAAGGTGACCTCGCCGAAGCGGAGCGTGTAGACCACGCCGTCCTCGGTGAAGATCCGGACGTCCCCCTGGTTGGAGAGGAGCTGGCCGTCCCGGGTCATGTAGAACCCCTTGCTTTGCAGCGAGGCCACGGTCGCCGCCGAGAGGGTGATCCCCTTGTCGTCGGTCTTCTTGAGGTCGCGGGTCAGCCCGGCGGGCTTGGCCCGGACGCCGACGATCTTGAGGTCCGCCAGGGCGGTCGTCAGGGCGCGGAGCTTGTCGTCGTCGAGCTGCTTGTCGTCGGGGAGGCCGCCGGTCAGGGTCCAGGGGTCGGTGGCGTTCTTGCGCTCGACGTCGAGGACCTCGCCCTTCTGATAGCCTTGCTCCAGGTTGACCTTGTAGTTGTCGAACTCGACCTTGCGGATCTTGGCGGCGTCGAGCTTCAGCAGGTTGGTCTCGATCCAGTCGGCGAACCGGGTCGAGGGCTCGGCCTTGAGGTTCACGCCGTAGATCCGCTTCTGGTCCGGCACGCGGACGTAGAACTGGCCGGAGCGGTCCTTGATCGGCTCGCCGATGATGAAGTCGGCCAGGACCTTGTCGGAGGCGTCGCGGAGGGTGATCCGCTTGCCCCGCCCCTTCAGCGCGCTCGCCTTGGCGTCGAGGGGGTCGATGACCCCCATCGCCTCCTGGTCGTCGGGGGAGTCGGAGCGGATGGTGTCCTTGGTCAGGTCCATGAGCGCGGCGGCCGTCTTGGAGAGGCGGTCGCGGGCGTCGGCCGGGTAGCCGTAGTGGGACGGGATGACCCACTTGTTGTTCTCGAACTTGACCTGGAACCGCGAGGCGGTGGCCGTGGAGGGGTCGAAGTCGACGACCTCCAGGTTCGTGCAGGCCAGGGGGTCCTGGAAGTCGGCGAAGAAGGGCTGCCCCTGGTCGTTGAACGCCTCGCTGCGGACGGTGCGGTCGCGGGTCGCGACCATCGCCAGGCTGGCGAACGCCAGGGCGACGGCCGCGAAGATCCCGGTTTTCGATATCTCGGTCATCGTCGGTCCTCTTGGATCGGCTGCGGGGATGCTCTCGGGATTCGGCGGACGATCGACGATCGGGTCAGGCCAGCCGCTTGGGGCTGGCGCCGAGGTTCTCGCGGCGCAGCCGCGTCAGCAGGACGAGCAGGCCGAGGATCAGCGGCGGGAGCGGCGGGACGCCGGCGGCCAGGTAGCGGACCCGATTCTCGATGGCCCGGGTCTTGCGCTCGGACTCGGCCTTCCCCTCGCGGATCCGGTTGAGCTTCTCGTCCTCGATCTTCTGCTTCTCGACGTCCAGCCGGCGCTGGGCGACGTCCTGGAGGTTCGCCAGCATGATCTCCTTGGTCCGCTCGTCGAGGTCGGTGCGGGAGCGGACCTGGTCGACCTGCTTGTCGAACGCCTTCTGGGCGTCGTCGAGCTGGGCCTTGGCGGCCTCCTCGGCGACCTTGGTCTGCTTCTGGAGGTCTTCCAGGAAGTCCCGGGTCTGGGCCTCGACGGCGGTCAGGGTCCGGTGCCGGGGCCGCTTCTTGCGGAGGGCCAGGAACGACTCGTCGCCGGCGAGGACGTCGACGCAGTTGAGGACGAAGGTGACGTTGTCGAAGTCGAGGTTCTCGATCTTGCGGCGGCGGATCTCGAAGAACTGCTCGGAGACCATGTCGAGGTCGGCGATGGCGATCGCGTTGATCGTCGCCGGCTTCTCCTCGGCCTTCGGCTCCTCCTTCTTCTCGGCCTCGTCCTTCTTGGGCTCGGCCTGGGCCTGCCCCTTGATGCGGGCGGCGATGGTGTAGCCGTTGCCGGTGGCCAGGTGGCGGCGGCGGGGGTTGACGCCGGAGACGCCCATGAAGCCCTGCTGGACGGCGTCGGCCCAGGGGATCACGCCCCCCTGGTCGCTGGTCCGCAGCAGCGGGGTGAACTCGGGCCCCGCGCCGCCCGACTTGGGCCGGAGCAGGCCGGGGAAGAGGGCGACGATCTCCTGGAGCCCGGAGGTCGCGGCCTGGTCGGGGTTGAACGCGTCCTTCTCGCCGCTGCCTCGGCCGATGAAGACGACCTCGGGGGGCATGTCGGCGAGCTGGGGGTGCGGGTTGTAGGTGTTCCAGACGATCTCGGTCGACGGCCAGTCGAGGCCCATCAGGTCCAGCAGGGGCTGCAGGTTCCCCTTCTGGTCGGGCGGGGCGCCGCCGCCGAGCGGGCCGCCCGGCGGGGCCTTGGGGACCTCGGGGGCGATCTGGGGGTTGTCGACCGGGAACGGGTCCATGAGCAGCAGGGTCGGCCCGCCCGCCTTGACGTACGCGGTCAGGTTGTCGATCTGGGGCTGGGTCAGCGACGACGGCTGCGCGACCAGGAGGACCCCCAGGTCGCTCGCGATCGGGGAGTCGGGCGAGACCGAGCTGACCTCGTACTGCTTCTTGAGCTCGGTGACGATGGACCATTCCGGGGTCTGGCCGAAGCTCCGCTGATCGAAGCCCCCCATGACCTTGGCGTCGGTCGTCAGGATGCCGACCTTCTTCCGGCCGCTCCGCGAGACCACCTGGATGGACCGGGTCAGCTCATACTCGACCGGCAGGCCGCGGTCGAAGAAGGGGATGACCACCTCCTCCAGCCCCGACGTGAAGGCGACCCCCAGGAAGATCTCGGCCGAGCTCTGCTTGGCCTGGTCGGCCGAGAAGACCCGCCGGGGCGCGATGCCGAACTGCTTCTCGGCGTCGCGCGCGGCCGTCGAGTAGACTTCGGTCGGGATCAGGTTGAGCTGGATCCGGCCCCCGCTGCGGGCCTGGTATTCCTTCAGGTTGCGAAGCAGGTCGTTCCGGGTCTCCACGTACTCGCGGGGGACTTCCGGGCTGTAGAACGCCTGGATCAGGACCGGGCGGTCGGCCGGGATCTTGCCGATCAGCTCGATCGACTCGGCCGAGAGCGTGTTCAGTCGCTCGCTGCTGGCGTCGGCCCGCTTGCCCCACAGGTCGACCAGGACGTTCGCGCTGAACAGGGTGAGCAGCAGGAGCGCGAACCGGGCGGCGGAATGGAGGCCCAGGCCCTTGCTCGCTTCGCCGCCGGCCCAGTGGCGGCGCCCCAGCAGGAGCATGTTCAGGTAGATCATCGCCGCCGCGAGCGAGACGAAGTAGAAGACGCCCGAGAGCGAGATCACCCCCGCGCCGAAGTCCGCGAACTGGGCCGGCACCGACCAGCCTTCCAGCTGCCGGCGGAGGTTCCCGCCGGTCGGCGAGCCCAGCATCCCCACGAAGATCGGCAGGGCGCAGAACAGGGCGCCCAGGATGAACGCGACCGTGACGTTGGACGACAGCAGCGACGCCACCATCCCCACCGCGATCAGCATCGCCCCCATCAGCCAGTAGCCGAGGTAGGTGGCGAACATCACCCCCAGGTCGGGCGAGCCCAGGTACGAGAGCACCAGGAGGTGGCTCGTCGAGAAGAGCAGGGCGACGGTGAAGATCCCCACGGCCGCCAGGTACTTGCCCAGCACCACGTCCAGGTCGTGCGCCGGGAGGGTGAAGAGGAGCTCGTCGGTCCCCTGCCGACGCTCGTCGGCCCAGAGGCTCATCGTGATCGCCGGGACGAAGAACAGCAGCAGGTACGGCATGTACTTGTCGAGCTGGTCCAGGTTCGCCAGGTTGTTCGTGAAGAACTCGTCCTGCCAGAAGGCGACGGTCGAGCTGATCAGGACGAACAGCGTGATGAAGACGTAGCCGGCCGGGTTGCTGAAATAGCTCTGGAGATTGCGCTTGAAGACGGCCCAGATGACGTTGGCCCGGAAGGGGCGGATCGCGGCCCGCGCCGGTCGGGCGACGGCGGGCTGCTTGCTAGGTTCGGTTTGAAGCGTGGCCACCGCGGGATTCCTCGATTGGGGCGTCGAATGGTCGAAACGGCGCGGGGGTCGGGTCGGGGCCGGGCGGGGCGTCGGCGACGCCCCGTCGGACCTTCCCTTCCGGGCCTTCCATGCAGGTCAACGGCGACGGCGTGGGGCGTCAGACGGGCTGCGCCGTCAGCTTGTAGAAGGCGTCCTCGAGCGAGCCGCCGCGCTTCGCGAGCTCGGCCGGCGCGCCGTCGAAGACGATCTTGCCGTCGTGGATGAACAGGACCCGGCCGGCGACCGGCTCGACCTCCTGGAGGATGTGGGTCGAGACCAGCACGGTCTTGGTCTTGCCCAGCTCGCGGATCAGGGCCCGGACGCCCTTGATCTGGTTGGGGTCGAGGCCGCTGGTCGGCTCGTCGAGGATCAGGACCTCGGGGTCGTGGAGGATCGCCTGCGCCATCGAGACGCGCTGGCGATAGCCCTTCGAGAGCTTGCCGATCGGCTTGTGGGCGACCGCCTCCAGGGCGCAGAGCGCGACGACCTCGTCGAGCCGGTCGCGGAGCCTCGTGGACGACATCCCGCGGGCCGCGCCGAAGAACTTCAGCAGGCCCAGGGGGGTCATGTCGGTGTAGAGCGGGCCGTTCTCCGGGAGATAGCCGAGGTGCTCGGCCGCGGCGATGCGGTCGGCCTGGACGTCGATCCCGGCGATCCGGGCCGAGCCGTGGGTGGGGGCGGTGAAGCCCGTCAGGAGCCGCATCGTGGTCGTCTTGCCCGCGCCGTTGGGGCCGAGGAAGGCGACCACCTGACCCTTGGGGATCGTGAACGACACGTCGCGCACAGCCAGGAAAGACCCGAATTGCTTGCAAAGCCCGTGGGCTTCGATCATGACCGGCGTAGACATGCCGATGCGTTCCTCCCAGGCCCTGGAAATAGTCTCGATCCGGCCCGCGCGGGACGCGGGCCACGCCGCCCCGGAGGCGGCCGACGGTCGAATGAGGGAACCGTCTTGCGCGACCCCGACGCGAATCGATCCGCCGAGCCGAGGCCGAGTCGTCCAGCCTCGTTACGCGGATCCGCTGCGAGGGGTTCATTATGATCCCGCGAAATCCCCGACGCAACCTCTCAAGTGAGGGCCTCTGAAACTTCGATGCATCGATTGACCGGGAATCGAGGCGCCGAAATAATCTCATTGAAGGTCACGTGCGTCCGTACATGGCGTAATCTAAAGTTTGAACGAGGCTTCGGCCTCCTCGATCCGATCTCGACCGCATCCACCGATCCCATCGACTCGACCGACCCGTTCGCCCGCAGCCCGGTCTCATCAGAGGGAGAGCCTTTCATGCTCCAGCGTGATGGACGGACCGACGTCCGGACGGCCCGATCCCCCCGCCGTGCGATCGCCGCCGTCGCCGCGTTGCTGGTCGCGGTCTCCGCCGGGGCCCGCTCGAACGCCGGCGAAGAGCCCACCTCGAAGTCGGCCGATCCGGGGAAGCCGTCGCCGGGCGCCGCGAACTTCCTGGACCCGCTGCTCCTCGAAGCCTGGAAGGAAGCCGGCCTGAAGCCGCCGCAGGCGTCCTCCGATGAGGAGTTCCTGCGTCGCGCGTATCTGGACCTCCTGGGCCGGATTCCGACCGTCGCCGAGGCACGAACGTTCCTCGTCGGCCGCGCCCCGGACAAGCGGGCCAGGCTCGTCGAACAGCTCCTCGACCACGTCGACTTCCCCAAGAACTTCGCGACCGAGTGGACGAACCTCCTGATCGGCCGCGGCCGGCAGGATCGGAACGTCGACCGCGCCGCGCTGACCGCCTGGCTTCGCAAGCAGTTCGCCGCCGACCGGCCCTGGAACGAGGTCGTCTACGACCTGGTGACCGCCAGCGGCTCGAACAAGGAGAACGGCGCGGTCAACTACACCCTGGCCCACATGGAATCCGAGGCCGTCCCGCTGACCTCGCGGACGACCCGGCTGTTCCTCGGCCAGCAGCTCCAGTGCGTCCAGTGCCACGACCATCCCCAGAACGACTGGAAGCAGGCCGACTTCTGGGGCGTCAACGCCTTCTTCCGGGGCCTCAAGGCCGAGGAGAAGCGTGCGATCGACGCCGCCGGGCTCGAGAAGTTCGACCATGTCGAGCTGACCGACGTGCCGACCGACTCCTTCGCCCGCTTCGACCGTCGCAACGGCATGATGGGCGTCGCCTTCCCCAAGTTCATCGACGGCCGCAAGCTGGAGAAGCCGGACGCCTCCCTCCGCCGCGTCGAACTCGCCAAGCTCATCACCGATCCGACGAGCGACCTCCTCCCCCGCGCGATGGTCAACCGGATGTGGGCCTATCTCCTGGGCCGGGGGTTCGTCAACCCGGTCGACGACATCGGCCCCCACAACCCCGCCGTGCTCCCCGAGGTCTTCGACAGGCTGACCGAGGAGTTCCAGGCGTCGGGCTGCGACGTGAAGCAGCTCATCCGCTGGATCACCTCGTCGGCCGCGTATCAGGCCACCAGCCTCCGGCCGGGCAAGGCGAGGCCCGAGGACGACTTGTTCAGCGTCATGGCGCTGCGACCCATGTCCCCCGAACAGCTCTTCGACTCGCTCCTGACCGCGACCGCCGCCCACCGCGCCGGCTCGGGCCGAGACGACGCCAAGCGCGAGTCCTGGATGCGGCAGTTCCTCTTCGCCTTCGGCAACGACGAGGAAGACGAGGCGACCAGCTTCCAGGGGACCATCCCCCAGTCGCTCATGATGATGAACGGCGACCTGATGCGCGACGCCCTCTCCGGCAAGCCGGGGAGCTTCCTGGCCGACGCCGTCGAACAGGCGGGCCGCCAGCGCCGGTCGCCGGCCGCGTTCATGGTCGACCAGCTCTACCTCGCCGCGCTCAGCCGGCCGCCGACCACGAGTGAGCGGAACGCGTCGGTGCGCCACCTGCAATCCTACCCAGACGCCCTGCCGTACTTGCAGGACCTGTTCTGGGCCCTCCTGAATTCCAACGAATTCATCCTGATCCACTGATGCGGACGTCCCCAAGGAGCCGACGGTCATGACGCCCCCCCTCGTCACCCCCCGCGGGATGCACCGCCGCCACTTCCTCGGCCACCTGGCCGCGACGGCGCTCGGGATTCCCGCGGCCCAGTTCTTCCACAGCCTGCGGGCCCACGCCGCCGCGCCGAACAAGGCCCACAAGAGCTGCATCCTGCTCTGGATGTCGGGGGGCCCCAGCCACCTCGACATCTGGGACCTCAAGCCCGACAGCGAGAAGAACGGCGGCCCCTTCCGCCCGATCGCGACGTCCGCACCCGGCGTCATGATCAGCGAGCACATGCCCAACACCGCCAAGCAGATGCACCACCTGAACATCCTCCGCTCGCTCGACTCCAACGAGGGGAACCACGAGCGCGGAACGTACCTGATGCACACCGGCTACGTCCCCAACCCGACCGTCGTCCACCCCGGCTGGGGCTCGACGGCGGCCTTCGAGATCGGCAGCCGGCTCGAGGATTTCGACCTCCCCCACTGCGTCTCGATCAACACGCCGGGGCAGGGCGCCGGCTTCCTGGGGATGTCCTACACGCCGTTCATGATCCAGAACCCCAACTCGCCGATCGCCAACCTCGCCCCCCCGGCCGACGTCGACGAGCTACGCATGGACCGCAGGCTTCAGCTCCTGAGCCGGACCGAGAACGACTTCATCAAGCAGCGCGGGTCGCAGCCCGCCCTCGACCACAAGGCCGTCTACGCCAAGACGATCCGCATGATGAACTCGAAGCGCAAGGACATCTTCAAGCTCGACACCGAGCCTCAGGAGGTCCGCGACGCCTACGGCAAGCACGCCTTCGGGTCGGGCTGCCTCCTGGCGCGCAAACTGGTCGAGCAGGGCGTGACCTACGTCGAGGTCGCGATGGGAGGCTGGGACACCCACGCCGACAATTTCGACGCCCTCTCCAACCGACTGCTCCCCGAACTGGATCAGGGGATGGCCGCCCTGACCGCCGACCTGGCCAGCCGGGGCCTGCTGGACACCACGATGATCGTCTGGATGGGCGAGTTCGGACGCACCCCCCGGATCAATCAGAACGCCGGCCGCGACCACTGGCCGCGAAGCTGGTCGGTCGTCATGGGAGGCGGCGGCATGAAGTCCGGCCAGGTCGTGGGCTCGACCGACAAGAACGGCGTCGACGTCACCGACCGGCCGATCGGCGTGATGGACATGGTCGCCACCATGACCAAGACGATGGGGATCGGCCTGGACACGCAGTACACCTCGCCTCGCGGGCGTCCGATGAAGGTCGTCGACGGCGGAACCCCGATCGCCGAACTGGTGGGCTGAAAACTCGCCTCTTCGTCGTCAGAATCCCGACCCCGTCGCGTGCGGGGCGGGCCCTCGAGTCATCCATCCGACCGCCAGGGCCAGGCCGCAGGCCCAAAGAGCCAGCGGCCCCCCGCCACGGCCGCGAGCGAGAGGCTCGCGGCGGCGATCAGGCTCTGCGCCCCGACCTGGCGCGCCGAGGTCAGCCCGGCCAGACCGAGCCCCATCAGAAGCGCCAGGAGCAAGAGGGAACGGGCTCGGCTCTCGCTGACGCCGACGTAGCCGGCCGCCCGATCGGTCTCGATCGGCAGGTGGATCGGCGGATCGTCCAGCCCCGGCGCGGAGCCGACGAAGAAGCGGGGCCGCCCCAGACGCCGCATCCGCTCGCGTTCGGCCTGCACCGCGATCCCGGTCGCGGCCGGCGAGGCCCCCTCGGCTTGCAAACCCAGGTAGGTCAGGGCGTCCGCCACCGGCTCCTCCAGGCCCGTCGAATGCAGGGCCTCGACGAGTTGCAGCCGCGACCCCTTGATCACGTCGAGGTCCCGCGCCGCGCGATCGCGACGCCCCCGGTCGGCGGACCGCGACGCGGCCAGCAACGCGCGCTCGGCGCCGCGAAGGGCCGACTCGTGCTCGATCAGGAGCGACACCAGCCGTCCGCGGTCGCGGCCCGAGCCGCGATCCATCTCGGCGATCAGGTCGACG
Organism: Planctomyces sp. SH-PL62; assembly: GCF_001610895.1. Lineage (NCBI taxonomy): Bacteria > Pseudomonadati > Planctomycetota > Planctomycetia > Planctomycetales > Planctomycetaceae > Planctomyces > Planctomyces sp. SH-PL62. Next base: position 1,756,358 of record NZ_CP011273.1, read on the forward strand.
ACCTGGCGCGCCACGCGATCGGCCCGCTCCAGTTGCTGGCGCTCCGGCCCGACCGCCTCCAGGCCGAGCGACGAGGCGTCGATCGCCTCGTCGGCCGGCAGGTGGAGGACGACCAGCGTCGGCGTCCGTCCGTCCCCCACGCGAGGCAGTCCGAGGTCGCGACGCCCCTGGATCTCGGCCCCCGCCCCGGCGCCCTCGGCGGCCCAGGTCAGGGTGACGCTGCGGGCGGCCTGGTCCCCCAGGGGGATCACCCATCGTGATTCGGCGTCGAGCAGCGGCCTCACGGCCGCGCCGTCGACCGCGGCCCGCAGCAGGCGGCCCGCCTCCGGGGGCGCGACGGTCAGGAACGGGCCCGATCGGGGCTCCGTCCGGTACGTCGCCGTGCCCGTCGCCCCGCCGTCCGGCGCGAGCACGCAGAGGAGCTCCGCATCCCGCACCCGCGCGGTCACGTCGCCTCCCCCCAGTCCCGCGTCGTCCCCCGTCGGGGTCTGGACGTCGAGCGACCAGCGGTCGACGTCGACGTCGACGTGATACGCCCTCGCGGCCAGGCCGGTCGCCGCGCCGAACTCCTCGTCCTGGAAGCGGCTCGCGTGCGAGATCTGGCGAAGCCCGGCGGAGCCGGCCGTCGTCGGCACGGTCGCCGTGGCGAAGACCAGGGCGACCGCGGTGTCGACCACCCCGAGCCCCAGCGGGACGACCTTCGGAAAGCCGACCTCTTGCCCGGCGGCGATCGGCGCACGTGAGCGCAGGACCACACGCTGAGAGCCCCAGATGGGACGCTCCGGCGTGATGGTCCAGAACGTCCAGCCGTCTCGGGATTCGGTCGTCAGCTGATGCTCCTGGCCCGTGAGCCGGAGCCGGGCGTGCGGTGCCCAGGCGGCGGGGACCTTCAGATGGATCGCGTCCAGCGGACCCCCCGCCACCTCGTAGCGGAGCACGGCGATCCACTCGGCCGAGTCCGGATGGATCGTCAACTGGCTCCCGACCAGGACGTTCGGACGCGGGGGCTGGGGCGTCCAACGCAGCTCGCCGACCTGGGTGGGATCGTCGATCCGGTAGGATTGGCGGGTCCAGGCGCCGCCGGGCTCGGTCGGCTCCGAAGTGACGAACGCCGCGCCGCCGGGGGCCGTCGCAAGATCGACGACCCCGCGCGAGAGCACCTCCAGCGTCCCGGCCGAACCTCGGCCTTCCGCCGCGTCCGGCCAGGGGAGCCGGAGCCGATGCTGGCGGGGTCCCGGGCCGGGCTCGAGCCGAGCCACCGGGATCCAGCCCCGCACCTTGATCGTCCGTCGGGATTTCAGGTCGATCCGGTCGAACCGGACCTGGAGGGGCCCCCCCGACGGCCGGCTCCAATCGGTCATGCCGGCGGACTCGACATCGAGCAGGATCAGTTCGTCCGGCAGCGCCACCCCCACCCGATCGAGCAGCCCGGTGATCTCGGAATGCTCGATCTCGTAACGGCAGTCCACGCGGCCGGCGTCGACCTGGAGCTGCACGGAGGGCTTGAGACGCCATCGAGTGGGGGTCGGGCCAGTCCGAAATTCAACGACGTCCTGGGGCTTGAACCGGACGGTCCCGGCGAAGGTCAGGACGTCGTCGGGCAGGGCGCCCCAGGCGCGCACGAAGGACTCGTCGCCGACCGGCTCGGCGTCCCTGGGGGGCTCGAGCCGCCCCGTCCAGTGCCCCGGCCGCCGCACGGCCAGCAAGCCCGACTCGCGCTCGACGCCCATCGGCTCCACGCGCGGGAACCGCCGGGCGACCGGGCCGGGGGCCTCCGTCCCCCCCTCGCCTCGGAGGGGCCGCCAGAAGTCCAGGAAAATCGTCGTCCGATCGGGAAGCGGGGGGTCCACCCGAGCGACCCATTCGGGGTTCTGCGGCGTCCCCCCCCACGAGGCGTCCACCAATCCGGGGATCTGGACCGAACGCGGAATCAGGCCCGGCTCCAGGGCGATCCGGATCGTCGAGGTCCGCCGCCGGGTCCGGTAAGTCAGACGGGCGCGGACCCGCTCGCCGGCCGGGTCCAGGTCCCAGAGCATCAGGCTCTCGACGGTCGCGGAAGGCTGGTCGAGATCTGGATTGGGCGACGTCCAGGAGATCCCGATCCGGTCGACGGGCCCGAGCACGGCCTCGATCGTCTGGTCTCCCTTGGCGATGACGCGGCCCCGGGCGACCAGTTGCTGCACCGGACGGCCCCCGGGAGGCTGCTCCAGCGTCAGCCGGGCGAACGGGGCGCGGTTGACCTTCAGGTCGAGCGTCTCGAGGGAGCCGTCGCGGAACGGAGAGGCGGTGCGACGGACCCGCAGTCGGCTCGTCCGACCTCCGGGGATCATGACGACCGCCACCTCTCCCCCCGGCCTGACGATCACCGGAGCCCGGACGTCGTCCAGCGCGGCGACGAGGTCCCGCGCCCCGCCGACCGGGAACTCGAACGCCGTCGCGGGGCCGTCGCCGACCCGGACCGAGTAATCGCTCTCGACGGCCAGGTCCAGCTCCCCGCCCCGCGCCACGCGATGCTCGGCCGCGAGGATCGAGGCCCGCTCCTCGGCTTTCGGAGCCGGGGCCTCGCCGGCCCTCGCGAGCCGCTCGTGATCGGCCTGGCGGAGGATCACCCGCGAGGGGGCCGCGGCCGGGTCGAACGCGCCGTCGTAGGGGAAGAGCGCGAGGATCGGGGGGGATTCGACGGGAGGCTGGAACGCCGAGGCTCGGGACAGGCCGATCGTCGCCAGGACCCACGCGGCGACCCGAAAGCCGCGACGGAACCGCGCCGAGGTTCGCCCGACGCGACCCGACCCGGGCGCGCCTCGGCCGCGAAGCGTCTCGCGCAGGAGCCGGCCCAGACGCACGAGGAGCGTGATGAACGCGCCGACGAACGCCCCGGCGCTCACCGGGGGGGGAGCCGCCTCCCACCAGTCGTGCAGCACCACCGACGCGATCATGAGGAGCAGCGGCGCGATCAAACCCCGACGCGGGGAGACGGCCCGACGCAGCCCCACCGCGATCACCGCAAGCGCCGCCACCCAGCCCAGAAGCGCCCGAGTACCGGCGTCGGCCGTCTCGACCCAGGCGTCGGGCCCCGGCCAGGAACTCGCCGTCAAGCGCGAGGTCGACCAACCCGAAGCCCGACCGCGTCGGTCGGCCGGCGCGGAGTTCGTCGGCGTCGAATCGATCGGGGTCGACTCGCCTCGCCAACGCGTCGACGACTGGAAACGGTCGGTCGCGTCCGCTCCCCAGAGGATCGCCTCGGCGACCGCCGAGCGCCACGTCGCGGAGCCCGAGAGCGGCCCCGCGGCGCGTCGGGATGTGACGAGCAGCGCGTCGTCGACCAGGAGCAGGACCAGGCCGCGAGACTGGAGCGCCGCGAGCGATTTCGGCCCCCCCGCCGCGTCGACGGGGGTCGGGGCCGGCGTGTATCGTGATCGCGGGCCGAAGCCCTCGGCGGCCAGCGCCGAGCGATCGACGATCAGCGGCTCGGCGCCCGCGTCCCATCGAATAAACGCCTCGGCGAGCGTCAGGTCCTCGGTCGGCGCCTCGCCCAGCGATTCGTCGAGCCGCCGCAGGACGTCCTCGCGCGGCAGCCGCATCGCGGCCCGCTCGCCGGGCCATCGCCACCGGGCGACCCCCAGCGATCCGAAGGGCCAGGGGGGCCGGGGTTCGGTCGAATCGACGACGAAGCCGGGCCCCGCCTCGTCGAGCGTCAAGCCCGGGGAGAGGATCAGCTCCCAGCTGAACGAGAGGCAGGGGAGGCCGAAGTCGGGTGCCGTCGGCCGGAGCCGGCCGCCGGACGGCGCGACCGACGGTTCGAGCCGGTAGTCCAGCTCGACGGCCCGCGTCGGCTCGCCGGGCCCGGAGGGGAGGGGGATCGAGACCTCGTCCCCCACCCGCGTCGGGTCGACGGCGCGGCCGTCGACCCGCGCCGAGACGAGGACCGATCCGGCCGGCGCCTGGAACGTGAGGGCGTCGGTCTGGTCGGCGGCCACGAGCGTCCAGAGGCGGTTGAGGGAGCGGCCGTCGGGGAAGGCGCGGGTGGTCAGGCGGGCGTCGCGGATCAGCCCCCTGGCACGAGCCGGGGTCAACTCTTCCGTGGCGAGATCAAGCCGGCTGCCGGGCGTCGAGTACGTCATGGCCTGCGACGTCCAGCCGGCCGGCGGCGATGGCCCGCCGGCCCGCGCGGCACCCGCCGCATCGGGACCTGGCGCGAGCGTCTCGGCGAGCGACGCCTCGATCCGACTCAGCCCCTCCCCCGTGATCCGGCTGCGAACGTGTTCGGGGGTCTCGATGACGACGACGCCGCGGGGGGAGTCCGCCCCCGGGAGGCAGGGGAGCGGCACGGTCCCTCGCCCATCCCAGGCAGTCGAGGAGGCGAATCGGACCGTGGCCCGCCCCTGCGCCGAGGTCTCGGCCGCCAGCTCCAGGACCACGCCGCCGTCGGGGAACCCGAGTCGTCGGCGATCGGACTCCGCGAGGATCGTTGGCGCCAGCCGATTCCCATCGGCCGCGTCGGTGAACGTCCAGGCGCCGAGGTCGCCGGCCCGAGCGTTGATCCAGACTCGCGCCGCGGGGTCTCCGCCGCCGGCCGTCGCGATCGTGATCCAGCCGGAGACGGCGAGCTTCCGTCCTCGTTCCTCAAGCCTCGCCTTGACGTGGACCCAGCCTCTCGAGCTGGGGTCCACGCGCAGGACGTCTACGGGCGCCTCGGCGTCGTCGGCCGTCCATCGCCAGGCCAGGACCGGCTTGAGGTCGGCCGTCTCCGGAGATGCGGCCTGGAGCAGGCCGGGCGTCTGGACGGGGTCGATCCAGTCGAGCCCCCTGGTCTCGCCAGGTTGGAGCTGGATGCGGCCCGCCGCCGTGGCCACCCAGGCCTCGTCGGCGACCCGCCCCCGGGTCGGACGGACGCGGGGCAGCATCAGGCGCTTCGGCGCGTCGACCGGGCCGGCGGCGACCGCCCCCACGAGGAGCGTTCGGCCCGAGGGGGCCGCGTCCGACGCCGGGGCCAGCACGCGGAGCAGGGTCGAGCCGTCGGGTCGCACCGTCCGGCTCCAGGGAGGCGCCCCCTCGACGCCCGCCAGTTCCACGCGATCGACGGCCCAGCCGGCGGGGAGTTCCAGCTCGTGCTCCGGGGCCGATCCGGGGAGGCCCAGGCCCGCGACCTCGCATTCCAGCCGGATCGAGGACGGTCGGAGCGCGAGCCGCCCGCGCAGGGTGTAGACCGGCTCGTTCCCGGCGGCGCGGAAGGTCAGCTCGGCCGCCGAGCCGGGCGCGGCCGATTCGAAAACGAGAACCGTGCCTCCCACGCCCGCCGTTTCGCCCGGCGGCGGCGGGACCCGACGGCCGTCGCGCTCCCGGCACTCGCGGACGACGTGGCGCTCGTCCAGGAGGATGGTCGTCGTCCCGCCGGTCCAGGTCAGCGGGGGGAGCGGGCGGATCGCCGGCACGTCCCAGGCGCCCTCGGCCGGGACCCGGGCGTGCCCCCGGAATCGGACCGGGACGGCCTCGCCGCCGGGGGTCGCCATCCAGACGACGGCCCGGCGCGGCGTCCCTTCCTCGACGCGGAACTCCCGGACGGTGGGGCCCTCGACGCCCAGCAGGTCCAGGCCGGGATCCAGCTCGACCGTGAATGTCCCCCCGCCGGGCTCGTCGGCCTGGATCGTCCAGTCGGTCGTCCAGTTGACCGGCCGGGTCGCCAGGCGATCGACGGCGTTCAGGTCGATCCGCGTCGGCCCGCCGACCCAGATCCGAGACGGGTTCCCGGCCGCCCTCGTTTCCGCCAGGTTGGTCAGCCGGAGGTCCAGGGCGCCCACCCGGCCGTGGAACCGCCAGGTCTCGCGATCCGGGGCTTCACCCGGCGAGGGTCCCTCGCGACGCACGGCCGCCCCCGAGGGTTCCCAGCCGACGGGGACGTCCAGGGTCAGGCTGGTGGTCTCGTCGCCGGGCAGCGACAGGCTGAAAATCCGCCCCCGCGAGTCCGGGCGCGCCCGCAGCTCCCACTCCAGCACGAACGTCGCCTCTCCCGGTTTCGCCGCCGACGGCGTCTCCAGCCGAAGGAAGCTCTCGCCCGTCGCCGAGGAAGCGACCGCCGCCCCGGACTCGGGCCCCTTCAGGATCGCCGGCGACCACGGCTCGATCGACACCGACGCCGAGCCCGGCGGCGTCGCCGCCACCAGCTCGGAACGGCCGACCAGGAGTCCCGAACTGAACCTCGCGAAGTGGCGGGCGCGGACGAGCCGGGGGCCGCCCCGCTCGCGGTCCCGCCCTCGCGCCTCGACCGCGCCCAGCAGCGCGTCGAAGTCCGTCGGCGACAGGACCCGCAACGGGGTGTCCGGCGGGAACTGGGACGCGACCTGGCCCGACGGGATCCGAACCCGCACGACCTCCGGCGCATCCCCCTCGCCCCCTCGGGCGGCCGGGCCGACGACGAGCGCGAACACCGCGACGAGCGCGGCCGGCAGCGAGAGGCTCGAACTCGGGACTTCCATCGACGTCACTCCGTCCTCAGGCGGCGCGGGCTGAGCGAGGCGTCCGACTCCGGCTGGGGCGACGGCGTCGAAATGTAGTCCATCGTCGAGGACGTCCGAACGCGGATCGCCGTCGAATCGTCCGAGCCGACCCCCGGCGCCGATCGCTGCGAGGACTCCCCCACCACGACGTTCGACATCGAGGTCCCCCGAGCCGGCGGCGCGGTCGCGCCGCGTCGCAAGGTCCAGCGCCGGCCTACATGAACGAGCGCCCCGAAGGCGATCCCGAAGGCCGCCGACTGCACGACGAGCGCGAGCACCCCGGGGGGCAGGAACATCGCGGTCGGGAGCCCTACGGCCACCACGGCCCCGACGAGCCACGGCGTCGTGATCGGGACGAAGAACAGTCCCACCGCCCCCAGCAACGCCAGGCCCGAGCAGACCAGGACGGTCCAGGCGCGCGAGACGACCCAGGGGTTGATCGGCGAAGGCGGCCCCACGCGACTGAACAGGTAGCCATGCGAGATCGCCTCGACGTCGAGCGCGTCGTCGACCGCCGCGGGGGGCGCCGTGGGCCCCGCCGCCCACGCGATCAATCCGGCCGAGGACGCGACCGGCCGACGCTTCCACGCGTAGACGTCCCAGTACCATTCATTCTCATCGGCCCAGCCCCGAGGCTGCCCGGCCACGGCCTGGCTCCAGGGGACCTGCACCAGCCAGTAGGCTTGCAGCACCTCGGCGTCGTCGAGCAGGGCGGGGGGGAGCCAGGTGCGACGGACTCCGGCGGCTGGAAGCCGATATTCCAGGTCGAGGAGCAGCGGCCGGGCGATCGAGTCGGCAGGCAGGTCGATCCGGCTGGTCGTCCCGTCCGGGCCGACGTCGATCCGATCCAGAGTCCGACCGTCCACCCGCGCCCGCAGCCAGCGCGCGCCCTCGGGGAGCGCGACCGAGAGCCAGGCCGGGTGCGAATCGACCGCATACCAGGCGCGGACGCGAAGGTCGCCCTCGGGCTCGAGCGTCGACCGGATCAGCGCCCGCGACGCCACCGTCGGGGGAAGGACGACCGTCTCCACCAGGCGGGCCGCGACCGCCAGCCCCTCGGACTGGTCGTCGCGATCGAGCCGGTACGCCCGGCCGGTGCGGGGACCGGGAGGCGAGGGCTCGTCGATCTCGGCCCAGGCCGGGTCGTCCACGGCGACCTGCACGTCGGGCTCCGTGGAAAGCTCGACGACGCAGCCGCCGGGCGTCCCTTCCTCGGGCTCGATCCAGGGGATGCGCAGGGGCGTCGGGCTCGCCGGGTCGAGCGAGCGGCCCAGCGGGATGCGATACTGGAAGGTCAGGACGGCGGCGTCGACCACAGGCCGCTGGAAGTGGAGCCGCGACCGCCGCGCGCCGGATCGGGCGTCCTCCAGGTCCTCGGTCCGGATCGGCTGCTTCTCGTCGGACGCCTCCCAGCGGGCCGAGACCCCGACCGGGACGACGACGTCCAGATACGGCAGCGCGCCGTGGCGCACCCGCAGCGTCGTCTCCTGGCGAACCTCCACCGTCCGCCGCGAGACCCTCGCCGTCAGCCGCGTCTCGCGACGCACCGCCAGCGGGCGCCGTTCCAGGCGAAGGTCGAGCGTGGCCGGGTTGCGGCCGGTGCGAAGCCGGAGGCCGGGAGGCCGGAGATCGGCCTCGGCGCCGGGGGGGGGCGGGGGCGGCTCGGCGGCGGTCTCCTTGACGAGCGTGGCGTCGCGAGGCTCCAGGCTGACGTCCCGACCGGCCCGGACGACGAACGCGGCGTTCGTGGAGACCGCCCCGCGAGCCGCGAACAGGCCCAGCCGCACGTCTCCCGGCCCCGGAGCCGGCTGACGGCCCGACAATTTCAGGCTGAAGGCCGGGCGGTCGCGAGCCTGGGACGTCAGGCGGATCTTGAGGATCCGCTCGGCGTCGGCCGGATCGGCCGCGGCGGCGGCCGCGTCCGGCTGGGGGGGCGTGGCCGCCTCGACGAGATCCGGCGGGCCGACCGAGACGACCTTCATGTCCGCCGGCACGGCGACCTCGACCTCGAACAGCGTCCCCCGCACCCGACGCACCTCGAGGGTCGTCTCGTTCCTCACCACCTCGGGATCGAGCGAGAGTTCCGCGACGGCCTCGGTGCTGAAGAGCGGGGGCGCGTCCTCGACGCCGATCGCAAGGGCGAACGGCTGCTCCAGGAACTGCAACGCCAGGGTCGTCCCCGGCCGAGCCTTCAGCGCGGTGGGGAGGTCGCGGGGGTCGATCCGCCGCAACCCCTGGGACTTCGCCACGTTCACGAACAGGTTCGGCCCGTGGGTCACCCCCAGGAAGCCCGACTGCTCGCCGGCGTCGGTCAGCGGGTATCCCGAGAAGTTCAGGAGCCGGGTCCCCGAAGCCGGCCGCCGCGTCTCCAGCACCAGCTTTCGCGACTCGCCCGACCTCATCGGCTCGGCCAGCGGGATCGTCAGCAGGTTGCCGCCGCCGGAACGCTCGATCCCCGACGCCGGGAACTGGTCGTTGAGCTGGATCCGCGAGACGACCTCGTCGTCTTCCAGCCGGATCTGGAGGCTGCGGGCCACGCCCCGCGCGCAGGCGATCGCCCAGGACGAGCGGACGACCACCCCCTCGGCGTCGACGACCACGGCCATCTCGACCTGGGCCGCGAGCAGCGGCGCGGCGCGCTCGCCCGCTTCGCCGGGCTCGCTCCAGCTCACGACGAGCGGCGACCTCGGGGCGACGTGCGCGGCCACCCGCAAGCCCTCGCCCCCCTCCACGGGGGTCGGCCGCAGGGCCTCCCCCGGCCCGGCGTCCACGTCGTACGACCGTCGCGGCAGGACCAGGTCGAACGAGGTCGCGGGCGCCTCGGGGATCGCCAGTTCCAAGGTCCGACGCTCGGCGTTGATCCGCACCGGAGCCGTCGCTTCGATCCGCAAGGCGTGCGTCCGCGCGCCTTCCAGCCGGGCCTCCCACCGTCCCCCCGCGCCTCGACGCAGCTCCAGCTCCCGGTCCCCCTCGCGGGCGGCCAGGACGACCGGGGCGTCGATCTTGAGCGGGACCCAGGCCGGGCCGGCGGTCATGAGCGAGCAGTCGACGCCGATCGCGATCCGGGCGTGATCCCCGCCCACGGTCCCCTCGACGCGGACCGCGTCGACGATCGACTCGTCGGCGTTCCCCGGAGCCGCCCCTCGCAGCCTTCCGGGCGCGGGGCGTGAGATGACCCAGTCGGGAGCGCCGAGCTTCTTCCAGAATTCCTCGACGTCGGCCGCGCCCTGGAGGATGACGACCTCGTCGGGCCAGATCGGGGCCGCCGGCGTCGCCGCCGCGGGAGGCCGAGCCGCCGCCGTCGCGGGCGGGGGGGCCGTCGGGGGAGCCTCCTGTCCGCGGGCCGTCGCGACGACCGCCGCGACCGCCGCCCAGCACGCGACGAGGCGACCGACGCGCGCGCCCAAGTTGTTGCCGGACGATCGCGAAACTCTCAACGCATCAACACTCGTTGAACAAGGAGCCCGGCGAGGGGGACGGGAGCGGGCGACCCGCCGCGCGGGTCGCCGCGACTGGAATATACCACGCAGACCGCCCCCTTTCCAGGAATCGCGGCGCCGGCCTCGCCCTCGGTCGGGAAAGGCCGACGCCGTTTCGGCTTACTTCGCGGCAGGGGCCGCCGCCGGCTTCAGCGCGCCGTCGTCAAGGAGTTTACGCCAGGCGGCGTATCCTTGTTCGGGCCGGTCGGCGTCGTAGGCCGGGGCGTCCCGTCCGGTCAGCCGAATGAGGTTGTCGATCGCCAGTTCGCGGACGGCCAGCGACTCCTCGTCGGGCGAAAGGTCCTTGACGAGAGAGGCGAGCGTCTCGGGCCGCGCGGCGTCCGCCGGCGCGAAGCCGAGCAGCAGCTTACCGAGGCGGTCGCGGTCGTAGTCGCCGAAGTCGAGCTGGAGTTGGTCCCAGGCCCGCCGCGAGGCCGCCTCGCCCGACGAAAGCTCCTCGCGGATCGCGGCGACTGCGGCCCGACGGGCGGCCGGATCGCCGGGACGGTCGAGGATCGGGGTCAGCAGCGAAAGGTCGCCCAGGCCCCGGAGCGCGGCGACGGCCATCCGTTTGACGTCGGCGTCGTCGTTCTCGGTGGCCGAGACGATGTCCGCCAGCACCGGACGATCCTCCGAGAACTCCTTGAGGCAATGTTCCCGGAGGGCGGTCAACTCGGCCGACGCCGGCTTCTCCGTGATCCATTCGGGCGCTCGGGCGTCGGTCAGGCGTTCGATCGCCCCAGCGGCGTCGACCCGGACGCTCGCGGGCCCTTTCACCTTCTCCGTGGCCTTGACGGTCTTGATCGCGACCTCCCCGCCGGGTCCGACGTGGATCGTCAACGGGGGCTGGCCGGTCGCCGCCCGGCCGTACGCCCAGTGGCCGTCGGAGTCGAAGCCGAGGGCAAGGTCGGCCGGGCGGTCCAGGTCGACGATCCGTCCCTGGAACGAGACGTGCAGCGGGCCGGCGGCGCTCGTCGGCTCGGCCAGGATTCGGCCCCGGACCAGTTCCACCGACGGACCGCCGTCGGTCGCCGCGGGGAGGAACCGCACCTCGGAGTCTTCCAGCAGGTTGACGGCTCCCTGGGAAGTCGCCAGCCGTCCGGCGAACGGCGGGGCGGCCATCACGCGGTCGCCCGCGTCCACGGCTTCGCCCTCACGGCTCCGAACCCATTCGCGCAGGTCGCCGTCGTATCGAAGGAGCATGCCGTCGATATGGTCCACCACGGCCGCGGCGCCGGCCGGCACCTGGACGGCCGCCGGGGCGGGCTTGGGTACGGCCTCGGCTTTCGGCTCGGATTTGGGCTCGGCATTGGCCTCAGCTACCTCGGGGAGCCCTTCCGCGTGGTCGTCGGCCTCGGGCGTCGGCCCCTTCGCGACGTCGGGTTCCACCACGGCCACGGCGGGGGCTTCGACCGCCGGGGCGGGGGGCGTCATGGGGCCGATCGCTGCGTCGGCTCGCCCCGGCACGTCCCTCGCGATGGCCGGCGCGGCCGAGCCGTCCGGCTTCAGGCTTTCGTAGGCCGACCAGGAGAGGAGGGCGATGAGGGCCAGGCAGGCCGCGAGCGGACCGAACCGTTCGAGCCAGTGCCGGCTCGGTCGGGCCTGGACGACCCAGGGGGTGATCGGCTGGGTGCGAGGGTCGACGGCCGGAGCCTCCTCGTCGACCGTCCCGGCGCGCGCCTCCCGACCCTTGACCAGCAGGTACATGCGGGCCTTGGCTTCGGGCGGGACCTGCACCCGTTGCCCGAGCAGGCTCAGGATCTGGTGGACGCTCGCCGCCTCCGCGAGGTTGACGTCCGAGGTCAGGCACTTCTTCTCGTATTCGGCCACCTGCTCGGCGTTCAGGTCGTTGTCCAGATAGCTCGCCACGAGGTTCGGGTCGGTGGCGTCCGCGCCCTTCTTCCCCGGCACCGTGAGCCGTCGTTGACGGGTCACCCGATGGATGCGCTGCACCAACTCCTGCGCCAGCGGGCTGCTGCCCACCTGCTTGCCGATCTCCCGCACCTGCACCGGCGGCAACGTGTCGTCGAGCCAGGCCAGCAGCGTTCTCAAGGTCAGTCGCATCGCACCCTTCCCCCCGGGATCCCCGCGATCGGCCCGCCGAGATCGCCCGGCCGGCTTCGCGATGGATTTCGTCCCTGCTGATATGTGTGGGGGGCGGCCCGCGAATCCGTGCGGAATTTTTTCGATTCCCGGCGGCCAGGCGATGCAAGTCCTCGGTGGTTCCGGGCTTCGACCTGAAACCGGATCAGGCCGGGCGACGCGACGAGTTCCCTCGGGCGTCGAGTTCGTCGCTTCCGGCCAGGACGCGAGGGGGCCGGGCGCGGCTGGTCCGCATCGCGCCAGTCGCGGCCAGGTACATGGCTTCCAGTCGTTCATCGCTCCGGCCCGCGGCCCGAAGCACCGCGAAGGTCATGGTCAGAAAGATCCCATAGCAGCAGATGAGCGCGAACATCCCACTCGATCCTCCGTCGTCGATCTCAAGGCCGGCCCGAAACGGGTCTCGGCACTGTTGCATTTAATCTACTCATGCACGCAATTTTGGTGACCTAGGTTATCGCTTAATTTAGAAAACGGACGCGGCGTCGGCCGTGTGGCCCCGGGTCGACGCAGGTCGACCGAAAACCACCGCGCGCGGGAGGAGCGAGGTCGTGCGGCCGGTGTCGGCCGCCCGAGTTGGATTGCGATCCTCAAGTCACGGCCTCAATCCTGGGGGATGAGGTGGGGGTTCCAGACGATCTCCCAGAGGTGCCCGTCGGGGTCCTGGAAGTAACCCGCATAGCCTCCCCAGAAGGCGGCCCGGGCCGCCTTCACGATCAAGGCCCCCGCGTCGGCCGCCTGCCGCATGACGACGTCGACCTCGTCCCGCGAGGCCACGTTGTGCCCGAGCGTGAACTCCGTGGGGCTCGGGTCGCGCAGCGGGAGCTCCGAATCGTGGGCGAGGCTGGCGCGCGGCCAGATCGCCAACTTCAAGCCCGGCTGGAGGTCGAAAAAGGCCACGGCGCCATGCTCGAATTCCTCACCGACGATCCCGTCGGTCGCCAGTCCGAGGCCGTCTCGGTAGAACCGGAGCGACCTCTCCAGGTCGTCCACAGCGAGCGTGACGACGCTGAGTCGAGGCTTCATCAGGAACTTCCTCCAGGGGTCACGGACCGATCGGCCCTTCGATTCGAGTCGGCGGGCGCGGACGGTTCGATCCCACCCCGAACGCGATACAGCCGGAACCAGGGGTCGCCTTCGCGAACTCCGTAAAGAGGCTCGAAGGTCTCGGGATGGGAGTCGGCCCATTGGCGTTCGACCGGGAAGCCTTCGGCGTCGGCGACGTTGTGCGCCCCTTCGCCGGGATTGACCCGGGTCACGACCAGGAGCTGAATCGCTTCAGCCCGGAGGTTGGCGAGCCAGGCGTCGTAATCGGGGCGTTCACGATCCCAGCCGGGCCGGGCGTTGGGCCATTCGCCTCGTCCCTCGGCGCGAGCCCGGCGGTGGAAGTCGTGCATCAGCCAGTGGGGCGGCCCTTCGACGTTCACGTACCGGACGTTGTTCCGGAGTCCCGATCCCATCAGGTAATAGGGAATGTTCGTTCCCGCGTAGGCGATCCGCGAGCCGGTCGGCCCGGAGCGGGCGTCCAGTTCGATCCATCCCCGATAGAAGTCCGGGAAGGCGGGAAAGGCCAGGAGGCGCCGATCGCCGGCGAAGGGGACGATCTGGGACCAACCCACGACAGCCGACAGGCCGATCGCGGCGAGCCCGGCCATCCAGGTCGCGGCGTCGGGACGCCCTCGCCGCAGCCGAGCCCCGGCCCAGACGATCAGCCCGGCCACCACCGCCAGCACCGGCACGTCGAGCGCCGAGAGAAACTCGAAGCCTGAGCGCGGCGAGGCCAGGCGAAGCAACTCAGATGCCAGCGGAAGGATCGGGGGGATGGCGTTGGGGATCTGGGGTGTGAGGTCCCAGGGGACGTCGGCGTCGCGCGGGCCGAACGGCCAGGACTGGGGGGTGGCGACGTGCAGCGCCAGCATCAAAGTTGCCGCGATCCGGAGCCATCGGCTCCGGTCGAGCAGACTCGCGAGCGGGACCACCGCCAGGCCGACCCCCTGGAGCATGAATCGCTGCTGCGTGCGGTAGGGGATGAACAACCAGTAGAGGGCCACGTTCAGGACGACTCCCAGGCTGAAGATCCAGACCCAGCCGTCTCCCCGACGCCGTCCGCGCCCGACCGCCCAAACGCCCAGAACCGCCGCCACCCATAGAGGTACGGTGCGAGCGTCGAGTACGCCGACCAGGGTATCGACCAGCGCCCGCCAGTTCGAAACCGGGATGTAATAGATGCTCCCCCGCATAGCCTCGGAGCCGTACCAGCCCGAAAGCCACGTCGCCCCCCCGAGCTTGACCGTCAGGGGATAGAGCGGGTTCCCGGTCAGGAGGGCGTTTCGCGCGTACCAGAACCCCGAGGTCGTCGCCACGCCCGTCAGGATCGTCGCCAGCCCCGCGAGCGTCGGCCGGACGGCCCGCGTCCGCCGCGCGACGGCCCAGCAACCGGCGAGGAGCAGGGGGGGGACGAAGAGATTGCCGACCGATTTCGTCCCCAGCGCCTCGCCCGCCGCGAGCCCCCCCAGCAGAAGCGCGGGCCAGCCGTCGCGTCCCTCGGCGAATCTAAGGAAGAAGTAGGCGGCGGTGAGGTATCCGGCGACGAAGATCGTGTCGACGTTGGCCTCGAACGTGAAGAGGACGAGCGGGCCGACGGTCGCGAACAGCGAAGTCGCCACCAGCGACGCCGTCCGCCCCGCCCCCAGTTCTCGGGCGCAGCCGAAGGCCGCGATGCACGCCAGTCCCAGGAAAGGGGCCTGACCGACCCGGGCCAGGCGATCGCCCCCCCAGGTCGCCATCAGCCAGGCGAACCAGAGATCGCCGTTGGCCGGGAAGTAGGTCGCCGCGCTCTCCCCGAAGGGCGAGGCCACGAGGAACAACCGCCCCGCCTGCCACCACCTCGCCGCGAAGTACAGGTGATAGATCGGGCCGTCGCTGACGACCTTCACCGGCATGAGCAGCGACGACGTCCCCAGGACGAGAGCCCCCCAGATCGCCAGGCCGACCGCCAGCCACCCCTCCCAGCCGATCGGCTCCGGCTCGGCTGGGGGCCCGTGATCGGCGTCCACGCCCCGGCCCGGCCACGTCCGGGCGCACGCCAGCCCCAGGACGGCCGCCGCCAGCGACCAGCCCAGCAAGCTGGGGACGTTCAGAAATCCCAGCGTCCCCAGGAGTTGCACACCGACCGTGACCCAGGTCCAGGCGAGCACCCCCACGGCCAGGATTCGCGCCGGGCCGTGCGGCTGGCGCAACACGCGGGTGGCGCACCACCACGCGCCGAGAAGGACGAGGACGTTCGAGGACAGGAATGACAAGACCATCATGTTCCGCGTCGATCCTGCTCCGGGCTCCATGGACTCCCCGCCCCCGCAGGTCTCTACTTTACACGTTGCGGAACCGACTGCTATGATCCCGGCGCGGAGAGGGATCGGTTGACGGGGCGGGGCCGACCGGCTCGCCCGGCGCGGGAGGGAGTGGCGCTGATGCTGGGACAGACGCTGTCGGCGGGAGATTACCTCGCACGGGTACGCGACGAGATCGCGCGGCTGGACCTCCACGCGGTCGAGAACGTCAGCGAGGTGATCGAACGGGCCTACGACGCGAACCGGTTCGTCTTCATCATCGGCAACGGCGGCTCGGGCGCCAACGCCTCGCACCTCTGCGAAGACCTGGCCAAATGCACCCTCTGCGATTTCGAATCCCAGAAGCGGCTCAAGGTCCTGAGCCTCACCGACAACACCGCCGGCATCATGGCCTGGGCCAACGACGAGGGCTATGAGCGAATCTTCCTCGAACAGCTCAAGAACCTGGCCTCCCCCGGCGACGTCCTGATCGCCATCTCCGGATCGGGGAACAGCCCGAACATCGTCAAGGCCGTCGAATGGGGGAACGCCCAGGGGATGGAGACGGTCGGGTTCACCGGCTTCTCGGGCGGACGGCTGCAAGCGATCAACAAGCACAACCTGCACGTCGCCATCGACGACATGGGGATCGTCGAATCCCTCCACCAGGTCGTCTTCCACTGGCTGATCGACGACCTCCACCGCCGCTTCACGGCCAAACATCAGCCGGTCGCTCGCAACGGCGCCCAGGCGCAGCTTTGAGCCATGACCGATGACGCGGAATGGCTCCTGGGCATCGAGATCGGCGGGACCAAGCTCCAGCTCGGCCTGACTCGTCGCGCCGGGACGATCGAAATCCTGAAACGGTCCGCCATCGACCCGAGTCGAGGCGCCGAGGGCATCCGCGAGGGCATCCGCCGAGCCTTCGCCCTGGCGATCGACGAACTCGGCCTCACTGCGGGCGAAGTCCGCGCGGCGGGCGTCGGCTTCGGCGGCCCCGTCGACGCCGAGAGCGCCCGGACCGAAACCTCATTCCAGGTCGAGGGTTGGACCGACTTCCCCCTGGGCGACTGGGTCCGCGAGAGCCTGAACGTCCCGTGCGTCTCCGTGCACAACGACGCCGACGTCGCCGGGCTGGCCGAATCACGCCTGGGGGCGGGGGTGGGAAAGTCCCCCTTGCTCTACCTGACGATCGGCAGCGGGATCGGCGGCGCGCTGATCGTCGACGGCCGGATCTACCGGGGGGCGGGACGTGGCGCCGTCGAGATCGGCCACCTGCGCGTCCCCTCGCCCGATCCGACGTCGCCCGACGACTTCCCCGAGCTGGAGACCGTCGCGTCGGGGTGGGGGATCGGCCGACTCGCCCGGCGCGCGGCCGAGGGTTGCCGCGATCGCGGCGAGAGCTGGACCGTGCTCGACGAAGAGGGTCGTCCGGAACGGATCACCGCCGTGCAGATCGCGCGAGCGGCCGGGCTCGGCGATCCCCGAAGCCTCGAGGTGCTTGATCGGGCTCGCCGAGCGCTGGCGTTCGCGCTCGCCCAGGCCGTCGCCCTGATCGCGCCGGCGCGGATCATCCTCGGCGGCGGCGTCTCCCTGATCGGCGAGGAGCTCTGGTTCCAGCCGATCCGCGAACTCGTCGACGCCGAGGTCTTCCGCCCGTTCCGGGGTTCGTTCGACATCGTCCCCGCCGCGCTCGGCGAGGAGGTCGTCGTCCACGGGGCCCTGGAACTGGCCCGCGACGCCTGGTCCGCCTCGGCCTGAACGCGTCCACGACGGCTCACGTTCACGCCCTCTGCCCGGGCCAGCCCCGCGCCTCGGCTTACTTCCGACAGGCGGCCTGGTCTAGCAGTTGCTTCACGTGTTCGTAGTCCGCCGGCTTGACGACGTGGTGGTCGAACCCGGCCTGCCGGGACCGATCCAGGTCGCCGTCGTTGCTGAAGCCGGTCATCGCCACGAGCATGCTCCGGCCGAGCTCGGGGATCTGGCGCAGTTGCTCGGCGACGCGATAGCCGTTGATATCGGGAAGGCTGATGTCCAGGAAGACGGCGTCGGGGATGAAGGTGCGGACCGACTCGATCGCGTCGGTCCCATTGAACGCCGTCCTAACGTCATGGCCCTCGAACTGGATGAGCATCGCGAACATATTCGCGGCGTCGACGTTGTCATCGACGATCAGGACTTTCAATCCCGTCGCCACACCCGCGTCTCCAATCATTTTCGCATACGGTTCCACGAGTCATCTCCGAGTGGTCTCTCGAAACCAGCCCGCACCGACCGCAGTCTGAAAAGGCCGTCGATCCACCATCGCCTGGTCTCCCCCTCGTCGGCTCCATCACCACGAAGAGATCCGCCATCGCTCTCTTCGACGAGCCGCCCAAACTCCCTCAGGGAGCTTGAATGCGAGACTCGGCGATCCGCCGCGAAGGAGAGCATCGGGAAGAATTCGCTCAAGCCCGAGCGAAGGACGAAATCACGGAGTTGAAAATCCACGCAAGCCGAGATTCATTGATCTAGGCGCGCTTCGTCGCCGGCTTCATCGCTGTCGGAGGAAGCCGTCCCATCCCATGACCAGGATTTTGAAATTCAGGTCCCCGTATATTACTCAAAGTCGAAGCCGGAGGCAATCCGGCCCGCGATGTTCTCGCGGATCCTCGGACTTCCCGGAAGTTCGGCCACGATCCGGATCGGCGTGAAGGATCGGGCGTCGATCGGCCGATCGGATCGCCCGGGAACCCCGCTGGGGGACGGTGGACGTGTCACCGGTATTCGGATCCGGTGGACGCAGGTCCCACGTCCGCTCCAGCTCGACTCAGCTCAATTCAGTTCCGCTCGGGGAGCGGATCCGGCAGGGCGTCGGCCGGCGGCGACGGGGGTGGTATCGAGATCCGGTCGGTCGACGGCGGCGACGGGGGTGGTATCGTGATCCGGTCGGTCGGCGACGACGCGGGCGGCTTCTCCTCCATGCCGCCCAGCGGCGCCGGAAGATCCCCGTCCATCGGCGTCGCGGGCGGCGGGGCCGGGATCTGGTCGCCCGGCGGCTGCCCAAGCGGGTTCGTGAACGGTTCGGCGGCCGGGCTCATGGGCGGCAGCGGCGCGCTCGGCGTGGGGGGCTCTCCGATCGGCACCGGCGGCACTTGCAGGGCCGGCGTCTTGTGCGTGCGGAACCTCTCCCAGAACGGTTGCATCGGCCGGGGGACGGGGATCGGGAACAGGTAGTTTCCGCCGCCGAGGGCCTGATAGGTCTCGATGACGGCGGCCAGTTCCTGCTGCTTGGTCTCGACGAGGACCGTCCGCGCATCCCGGAGGTCCCGCTGGGCGAAGAGGACGTCCACGTAGTCCGCTCGGGCGAACTGGAAGAGTTGCATCGCGACCCGGACCGATTCTTCGAGGGCCGCCAGCTGCTGCCTCTTGATCGCGATGCTGCTGCGATAATTCTCCACCTTGGCGAGCCGGTTCACCAGCTCGACGAAGGCGTTCAGGACGACGCGCTGATAGGTGTAGACGGCCTGCAGCTGGCGAGCGTCCGCGGTCAGGTAGTCGGCCTTGATCGCCTTCCTGTTGATGAACGGCACCAGGAGGTTGCCGGCGGCCCCCGCGATCAAACTCTCCGGCGTTATGAACAGGTATCCCGGGTTGAACGCCTGGTATCCGACCGTCGCGTTGATGAAGCCCTGGGGATAGAAGCGCTTGCGGGCGACCTTCACGTCGAGCCCGGCGGCCGTCAGCTCCCGTTCGGCCTGCCGGATGTCGGGCCGGTTCCGGAGCAGTTCCGCGGGGACGCCGACGCTCAGCGCATGCAATTCCAGGTCGATGAAGTCCCCGGTCATGCGCTCGACGCGCTGCGGGTTGCGCCCCAGGAAATAGTTGATGCGGTTCTCGGCCTCGACGATGTCCTGGCGGACGATCTGCTTCTCGCTCTGGTTCCGGCGGACCTCGGCCAGGAATCGTTGCACGGGGAGTTCGGTGCCCCGGGCGCCTTCCTTCACGGTCTTGGCCATTTCCAGGCTCTGCTCCATGATCTCGATCGTCTGGTCCAGGATCTCGATGCGCTGGTCGAGGGCCATGAGCAGGTAGTAGTTGTTGGCGACGTCCGCGATGAGGCGGGTCACGAAGAAGTTGCGATTCTCGGCGGCGGCGTAATAGCGCATCACCGCCGCGTCCCTGGCGTTGTGCAACTGCCACCAGATGTCCGGCGTCCAGAAGAACAAGGGGGCCAGGATGAAGTTGGGGATCGGGTCGGGGAGGAACCTGCCGACGGCGAAGGGATCGTCGCGGATGGTGACGCCGTCGAGCGTGAACAGGCTGGTCTTATCGATCCCGATCCCGCCGCCGGGGCTGAGGGAGGGGAGGTACGCTCCCTTGCGCGAGATGATCTCGTTGCTGGCGATCTGGACGTTCTCGGTGAGGATCCTCAACTCCTGGTTGCCGCCCACCGACTGGCGCATGAGGTCCACGAGCTTCGCATCCGAGAAGAACTCCTCGACCCGAAGCGCGGCCGAATTCTCCGAGCTGTCCGCCGCCTCGAAGACCGGCGGCAGGTCGGATCCCGGATCCGCCTTGCGGAGATCGTAGCTCGCCAGGGCGCCCGGCCCGGGCTTGGGATTCCGAAGGGAGGGGATCCCGCAGGAAGGGAGCACCAGCAGAAGGCCGCATGCGATCGCGACGGCGACCCCACGCTGCTTGAGCTTCGCGTCCCAGAGAGAGGCCAGATAGCTCATCGACTTCATCCTTGAGTTCCCGACCACGCAGGCGGATTCGCGACCTGCCGCGGAGGTTCAACGTCCTCGCCATCCTGGCGAGTCCAAACTTCATATCAATTAATCTTGCAACCGTCACGCGTGCGGAGACTCCCCGAACGGAGGTCTCCGATCGGGATTCGAGTGATCAGCGATGGAGAGCGGGCCGGGACAGGATCGAGGCTCGGGTCGGGGCGAGAACCGCCCCTCCGACGACCAGCGGACGAGATGCCGCTCTCCTTTAAAGGACCTTCACCCAGCCGTCAAGGCGGATCCGAGACGAGACGGATCGGGCGGACGCGCCTTGAGCGGGCCCGAGAGCCCTCGGCGATCGGGAGGACGCCGAAAACTCCGCTCGCCCCTCCGGGGGGCCGTCTCACGCCCGACGGCCCCCGCCATCGCCTTTCCGCCGCCCAGGACGCACCTACCTGTCCCGCGCGCCGTCGGCGACGCCCGTCCGGATTCTCGGGCCGTGCTCGGCGTCCGCGAACCTGGCGACGTTCGATTCGCGTTCGTCGACCACGGTCCCCGACCGGCCGCCGGCAGTCCGACGTCCGTGCGGGGCGGGGCGTCGGCGCGCCGAGACGCGCCGCACGGGTCCGAGGGCGTATGACCGTCTCATCCATGCTGGATCGTCTCGCTGAGGGGCTCGTCCGACTCATCCTGCAGGAGCTTCCCCCCGTCGGCCATCTTGCCGAACAGGTAGTAGAGCCCGGGGATGAACAGGACGCCGATCACCGTGCCCAAAAGCATCCCCCCGACGGCGGTGGTGCCGATCGTGCGGTTCCCGATCGCACCCGGGCCGCTGGCGCGGACCAGCGGGATCAGGCCGGCGATGAAGGCGAAAGAGGTCATCAGGATCGGCCGGAATCGAAGCTTCCCGGCCTCGATCGCCGCATCCTGGATGCTCAGCCCCTCGCGATGCCGTTGCACCGCGAACTCGACGATGAGGATCGCGTTCTTCCCCAGAAGGCCGACCAGCATGACGAGGCCGATCTGGGCGTAGACGTCGTTGGACAGCCCCATGGCCTGGAGGAACAGGAAGGAGCCGAAGATCCCGATCGGCAGCGACAGGATCACCGCCAGCGGCAGGATGAAGCTCTCATACTGGCCGACGAGCACGAGGTAGACGAAGATCACCACGATCAGGAAGATGAAGACGGCCAGGTTCCCCTTGCGCGCCTCGTCGTAGGAGAGGGCTTCCCACCCGAGCCCGTAGCCGCGAGGCAACGTCTCGGCCGCGACCTCCTCGATGGCCGCGATCGCCTCGCCGCTGCTGTATCCGGCGGCCGGGGCCCCCTGGATGGCGGCGGATGGATACAGGTTGTAGCGGTTGATCTCGTTCAAGCCCTGCTGCTTCCTCAGCGTCATGAACGCGGAGTAGGGGACCATGTCACCCTTGTCGTTCTTGACGAACATGTTCTGGAAGTCTTCCGGATATCGCCGGAACTCCGGCAGGGCCTGGACGAACACCTTGTAGAACTGGCCGAACCGGATGAACCCCTGCTCCCAGGTGCTCCCCACGACGATCGACAAGTTGTCCATCGCCTTCGCGATCGACACCCCCTTCTGCATGGCCTTGTCGTTGTCGACGACGATCTCATATTGCGGATAGTTGCTTGCGAAAAAGGTGAACAACCCTTTCACCTCCTTGCGCTTCGCGAGGGCGGCCATGAACTTGTCGGTCACCTTCCCGAGTTCCTCGTAGTTCATCGAGTTCGTCTTGTCGAGGACGCGCGTCGAGAACCCGCCGGCGGCGCCGAAGCCCGGGACCGCGGGGGGCTCGAAGAACTCGAGCTTGACGTTGGAGATCTCGCTCCCTTTGCGTTCGAGCTCCTCGATGATCTGCTTCGAGGTCATCTTCCGCTCGGACCAGCTCTTGAGATTGATGAGGCACGTGCCCGCGTTCGAGCCGCGCCCCTCGGTCAGCACCTCGTACCCGGCGAGCGAGGAGACCGAGCTGATCCCCTCGATGCTCTTGGCGACCTCCTGCAGCTCGTGGGACTTGGCGTTGGTGTACTCCAGCGTCGAGCCGGGCGGGGTCTGGATGATCCCGTAGATCATCCCCTGGTCCTCGAGCGGGATGAACCCCGCCGGGAGGTGGGTGTTCACCAGAAAGATGCCGGCGCCGAATCCGGCGACGACCAGAGATGTGAACATGCGTTGCGTGACGACCGGCCGCAGGAACGCGACGTATCCGCCGGTCACCTTCTCGACGCCGCGGTCGAAGACGTGCAGGAGCATCGCCAGCGGCCCTCGCTTCCTCTGGCCCGTGTGGGGCTTGAGGATCATCGCGCAGAGGACCGGCGTGAGGGTCAACGCCACCACGCCGGAGAGGACGATGGACGTGGCCATCGTGATGCCGAACTGGCGGTAGAAGGTGCCGACCGGCCCCGTCATGAACGTCACGGGGACGAACACCGCCGTCATCACCAAGGTGATGGCGATGATCGCGCCGCTGATCTCCTGGATGACCTCCTGGGTCGCTCGATACGGCGATAAATGTTTCTCGTGCATCTTGGCGTGCACGGCCTCGACCACCACGATGGCGTCGTCGACCACGACGCCGATCGCCAGCACCAGCGCGAAGAGCGTGATCAGGTTGATCGACAGGCCGAACAGCTGCAGGAAGAAGAACGTCCCGATCAGCGACACCGGCACCGCCAACGTCGGGATCAGGGTGGAGCGGAAGTCGCCGAGGAACAGGAACACCACGAGGGAGACCAGCACGAAGGCCTCGAACAGGGTGTGGAGCACCTGCTCGATGGAGGCCTCCAGGAAGCTGGAGACGTCATAGCTGACCTCGAACGTCATCCCCGGCGGGAAGGAAGCCTCCTTGATCTCCTTCAGCTTCTCCTTGACCTCCTCGATGACGACGGCCGCGTTGGTCCCCGGGAGCTGCTTGAGCACGATGGCCGCCGAGGGATGGCCGTCGATGTCCGAATAGATGTCGTAATAGGAGGAGCTGAGGTCGACCCTGGCCACGTCCTTGAGCCGCAGGATCTCGCCGTCCGGATTGGCCCTCAGGATGATGTCCTCGTATTGCTTCGGCTCGTTGTAGCGGCCCACCCACGTGAGGACGTATTCGACCGTCTGCGACTTGATCCCGGTCGCCTGGCCGAGCCGACCGGGCGAGCCGATCATGCTCTGCTCGCCCACGGCCTTCATGACGTCCTCGGACGAGATGTTATAGGCCCGCATGCGGTCGAGGTTCAGCCAGACCCGCATGGCGTACTGCCGATTGCCGAGGATCGTCGCGCTGCCGACGCCCCGCACCCGCTTGATCTCGGGCACGAGGTTGACGAAGGCGTAGTTGTAGAGGAAATTCTGGTCGTGGCTCTCGTCCGTACTGTAAATATTCACATACATCAACATGCTCGTCATGGCCTGCATGACGACGATCCCCTCGCGTTCCACCAGCGGTGGCAGGCGGTTCTTCACCGTCTGGATCCGGTTCTGGACGTTCAGGACCGCCACGTTCGGGTCCGTGCCCGGCTCGAAGATGATCATGATCGTGGCCTCGCCCGCGCTGGTGGCGGCGGAAGCCATGTAGCGCATATCCGCGACGCCGTTGATCGCCTGCTCCAGGATGATCAGCACGGAGTCGACCAGCACCTTGGCGCTGGCCCCGGGATAGGAGACCGTGACCACCACGCTCGGAGGCGCGACCGAAGGGAATTGCGAGATGGGGAGCGTCTTGATGGACAGCCCCCCCAGAAAGAGGATGATGATCGATATGACGATCGCCAACGCAGGTCGATGGAGGATGTTCGCGAACATGGGTCTCGTTGGGTCGGTTGTGAGGACGCTCCGGGCGTCGATCCTGGCTCCACCCCGCTGTGAACTGAACGAGAGGGCGGTTATTCCGCCCTGTTCTTCAGGTTCGCCATCACCATCTCCGGAGGGCTGAATTCATACTCCACGACCTCCCCCTCGTGCACCTGTCGGACCCCCTCCAGGATGATCTTCTCATCGACCTTCACGCCATTGTCGACGACGAAGATGTCGTCCATCTCATCCTTGATCGTGATCTCGCGCTGACGCGCCTTGCCGTCCTCGCCGACGACGTACACGAAGCGCTTGGCGAGGATCTCGAACGTGGCTCGCTGGGGGATGACGACCGCGTCCTTCGAGATCTTGCTGAGCAGCACCGTGCCCGTCTGGCCGTGGCGCAACAGACGCTTCGGGTTCGGAAAATCCGCTCGGAACGAGATGTTGCCGGTTTCGTTGTTGAACATCGCCTCGATCGCGCCGATCTTGCCGAGCTGGTCGAACTTCCGATCGCCCGCCAGCATGAGCTCGATCTTCGGTTCTTCCTTATGCTCCTCCAGGCCGATCGTGTACTCCAGGTACTGGGCCTCGGGCACGTTGAAATAGACCCACATCGTGCTGTTGTCGGACAGGGTCGTCAGGACGTCGCCCTCCTTGATCAGGCTGCCCAGCTGCTCGTGCAGACGGTCGACGATGCCGTCGAACGGCGCCCGGATGTCCGTGAAGTTCAGCTCGGCCTTCGCGAGATCCATCTTCGCCTTGGCCTTCGCCAGCTTCGCCTGAAGCAGAAGCACCTCGTTCTGCGAGACGACCTTGGACTGGGACAACATCTTCGTGTTGTTGTACTCCAGTTGCGCCAGCTGGGCCTCCGCCTGCTCGGCCTCCATCCTCGACTGGTACAGGACCGGCAGGATCTTGAAGATAAGATCGCCCTTCTTGACGGCCTGTCCCTCTTTCACCAGCACTTCCTGGAGGTAGCCGCCATCCAGGGCGCAGATGTCGATATGTCGCCGCGAGTGGATCTGGCAGACGTATCGCTCGACGACGGTCACGTCCCTGGACTGCGGGCTGGTGACCACGATCTTGTGCTCCTCGTGGTGGGCCTCCGCCTTCGGCTTATTGAAATACGACTCGTATTTGGAGACGAGAACGACCTTCAACCGTGCGGCCTTCGCGCCGAGAACGTCCGCGTAGCCCTGCACCTTCTGCGCATAAGGCGGGGGAAGAATTGCGACCCCCAACTTCGGCGCCCACATGACCACGCCGGCTGATAGCAAGACCAGCAGCATCAACGAGGTGATGGGCCGCCGATAGACGAACCTGAAGGGGCCCAGCAGGGCGGACAAGATGCGCTTCATAACCTTCACGTCTCCTGGATGGCACACAATCGATCAGCGCCCAAGATTTCGGCGAACAAGTATCCGCAAGGGGGCGGGGAGGAGACGCCCGAGGTTAGCGATCGGTCCGAGAACCCGGGACCTGCGGACGGATCCCGCCAGCAGACTTCGCGCGATGGTCCGCAACAGACGATCGCCCGCTGCAGAACGGGTTCGATTCCGCGGGTCGAAACGTCGGCCTGGGATAACGCCTATTCTGGCGAACGGCGTAAACTCCACCACTTTGATGGTCGGGCAGCCACCTTCGACGAGGGCTCCCTCATGAGGCCGGCGCGATCCGGCTCAGCAGCGGAGGGGGCGGGACGTGCTTGCGACGTCGAGGACGACGATCTTGCGGATCGTTCGAGGAGGCTCGAATGTGAGCAGTTCGCAGAAGATGGGTGCCAGGAAGCAGGCCGGAGACTGATCGTCCTCGAAGCCGGCGATTCTTGCATCCTCGACGGGGTGTTCCTCAGGGCGGTTCCTGGTGAAGGAGCTTCCCAAAGACGCATCAGGGACGATGTCGAAGCTTTTCGAAGAGCCGTCGTCGTGCCGGATTTTGACAGGGCCCAAGCCGAGATGCCCGAGGGTTTGTCGGACCGGCGAAGCGATCGCCCCAAGACAGAGGGCCAGAGCGATTAGAAGGGGAATACCACGCTCGACGGATCGTCCTGCCATTGGTATTCCAGCCCCGAGAAACATTAGCGTCACTTAATGAGATGATAGGCACGCGAACGTCCCGCGTCAACACGACAAAGCCGTGAACCTGATCCTACCACCTCATCCCAGGGCTTACACACCCCTCTATAACACGTAAACAGTTACCACAAAGTCACTTTCGATCCCGCCGCGCAATCAGCCCGGACCTGAAGGAGTTGCCGGGAAACCTCAAGCGACACAGGATTTCGCCAAGACAACAGGATTTGCAGTTTCGCCAGATCCGACGATCCCGACCATGATTAACGGCGATGCACTGCCTTCCGTTCGACTCGGCCCAGCTTTGATTCAGCCTCACGCCGATCGTCGCGCCACGAACCGCGAGCAGCAAGCCGTGTCGGCTGCATGGATCCATCCACTCCAGGCGTCACGCCCCACCGTCGTCGGGGGGGGCGAATAGACGCAACTCCGCCGGAAGCATGCGTCTGACACGGGGAATTGGCTGAGCCCGCTCCCGGAGCATGCCGTCAGAGCCACCTACGACAGCAGCGGGGCCACCTGAGAAATCAGGTTGACCCGTGAGCAAGGGACTCGATCCTCGATGGAGGCACGAAAACCCTGATGGTCGTCCGTGAGGAAGACAGGGAAGCCAGGGAGAATGGATCGCCTGATAGCGACACAACCCCCGTAAGGAGCGGGGGCTGTCTTCGATGGGGCGGGTGTGTTCAGCGAGGACAGCGGAGGAGGTGGGATTCGAACCCACGGAACCGCGGAGCGGTTCACCGGTTTTCGAGACCGGCCCTTTCAACCACTCAGGCACCCCTCCGGTGTTAGGTGGTCAGTCAGCGTAGTTTAGTGGAAACTCGACGCTCTTGGAAGAACAGACTCAGGATTTCGCCGCATTCTCGTTCGAGAAGTCCGGACGTAGTGGCTACGCGATGGTTCAGGCGGCGGTCGTCGGTCAGGCGATAGAGGCTCCGGCAAGCTCCGGCTTTAAGGTCGGCCGCGCCGTAAACCAATCTCGCGACACGGGCCTGGACGATCGCCCCGGCGCACATGGGGCACGGCTCCAACGTGACGTAAAGCGTGCAGTCGTCGAGCCGCCAGCGACCGAGGGCGCGGCCGGCCAGCGTCATCGCGATCCGTTCCGCGTGGGCCGTCGGGTCGTGGAGGGTCTCGCGAAGGTTGTACCCCTGGGCTACGACCCGGCCCTCGCGGGCCACCACCGCCCCGACGGGGACCTCGCCGAGCCCCGCCGCCTCGCGAGCCAGGTGGAGCGCCCGTTCCATCATCTCCCGATCCAGGTCCGCTTCCCGATCCGATCCCCGACGCTCCGCCATCAGTGCCCCACTGGTAATCACGACCGGCCGATGGAAAATGGATTCGAAAGGAAGCGGAGGCCCCGGTACGGCCTCCTCCCAACGACGTCCCCTTCGAGGAGCGAGCGGCCATGTCGAAACTGCTGGAATTCTACCGAGGGGAGGGGGAGGATGTGGAGGGTCGAACCCTGGCCGACCTCTGGGCCTTGAGCGACGACGAGATGGAGTTCCACCACGACTTCATCCAGTGGATGTTCCCGCTGGAGGAACCCAGCCTGTTCAATTTCCGGGCGCCGGTCCTCTCCGAGGAGGACATCCAGGCCTTCCACGACGAGCCCGCCTTGCGCGACAACCTTCAGCGCTCGTTCGACCGCTTCCTGAGCTTTCTGGGACTGACGAGGGAGGGGGTCCGGGTGGCCCCGGCGGCCGACTTCGAGTCCAAGCGGGAGATCTTTCGCGCCCCGGATCACAACTGGCTGCGGATCACGCGCGTCCTCACGAGTTTGCGACTTCTAGGCCTGGAAGAGCAGTCGCGAGCCTTCCACGCCGGCCTGACAAGGCTGATGGAAGACGGCCTGGCGCGGATCACCTCGGAGACCCGGCAATACTGGCAAGACGCCGTCTTCCCACCGACGGCGGAGTGACCCGATGACGATCCGACGCCGCGCCGGGCTCCCGGCGCGGCGTCGGGATCTTCGAGGAGTCGTTCAGACGGCTCGGCGATCGCCGCCCATGTCGAACGCGAGGAAGAGGAAGGCCGCCGCGACGCCCCCCGCGAAATCCGCCGCCAGGGGGATCCAGATTTTATCCCACTTGGCGAGGTCCATCGCGGCTGCGCCGACCGCCACCGCCGGGTTGAACGCCCCGCCTGAGACCGGCCCGACCGCGATCGCGCCGACGACCACGGTGAATCCGATCGCCAGGCCATAGAAGGAGTTACCGGCCGTCCCCACGGCCGTCGCCGTGTTCAAGACCATGTAGACCAGCGCGAAGGTGAACAGAAACTCGACCAGCAATTGCGCGGCCACCGTGTACTGGATCGCCGAGGGAGGGGGCGGCGCCACGTCGCCGGTCGCGCCCGCCTTGATGAAGTTTACCGCGAGGGCGGCGACGATCCCGGCCCCGAACTGCGCGACCCAGTACGCGACGGCGTCGCCCCAGGACAGCTTGCCGCGAAGCGCCGCCCCCAGGGAGACGGCCGGATTGTAATGACCCCCGAGTAATGCCCGCCGGCATACACCATGATCATGAGCGACGAGCCGATCGCCAGCGCGGCGAGGGCCGCCTGATCCGGCGTCTTGACCGTCATCCCGACGGTAAAGACCAGGAAAAAGGTGCCGATGAACTCGACCACAGCCTTGCCGATCAACATGGCGGTCTCCTTCGGTTGGGTTCGATTCGAGGTTGCAGCTCGAGAAGGGATGACGTCGACGGAGAACGACGGGGGCCAGACGGGAGGTCGCGATTCGAGTGCGACGCGTCCGCGATTTGGAGCGATCAATCCCATTCGCACGTGAACCAGACTTCTGAAGGTATAAGGCGGCCGCCGATCGGAATCCATCGCCTGAGGAACTTTTTTTACGATGGCGTCAAGTGGGAGCACCCGCCGCGCGCGCCCGCGGATTGGATTCTGCCGCGAAATCGTCGAAATCCGCAGGGAACGCTGTTGCAGGAGTTGACGGCCTGTTATAAAGAGAACGATGGGGACGGCGGATCACTCCCGATCTCCCCCCAAGGCAGGTTCGCCGAAGCGTTTCGCTGCGAACTCCAGTCCCTGGAATCTCCATGCGATCCTCCGTTCGCAAGATATTCCTGATCTCGTTCGTGGCGTGCCACGCGATCGTGCTGTCGGCCGGGCCGTCCCTCCACGGACTGCTCGGGCTCGATCACCGCCCGGTCGGGCTGGCCGTCCCGGATTCGAGCGACCATCCCGGCGGCCCTCGGCACGCCCTGGAAGGGTCCTCCCACGACTGCGCGGCCTGCCATCTGTTGACGCTCGCCTCGCAAAAGCCGGACTCGGCCGTCGCCTTTTCCATCCTCCAGACGGGTCGCGTGCAACGGCCGATCCGCGTCACCCCCCCGCCTCTCGAAGCGCTCAGCGATTCCCCCTCGCGCGCCCCACCCCTCTCTCCTCCCGGTGATCGCACCACCGCCTGAGCCCGACGCCACCCGTCCGGCTCCCTCTCGACCTGGCTCCGGTCGTCGACGCCCCTCGCTTTAAGGCCCACCCGCGCCCGAAGCTGCGTCGTGTCCGCCGGGCTCGGCCTTCCCGCCGACGCGGGCCGGCCTTGAGCGCGACCTCGTCGCGCGGCAAACGCCGCCGCCGCGAGTCGGACGCGCAGGTCGTCGAACGGTCCGATCACCAGGACTCTCCCACATCCTTCTTCATTCACTCCCCCATGCATACATTGTTCGGTCCTGGAGTATCGATCCCATGCGAGCCTCACGTCCCCGGTCCTCGACCGGATTCACGTTGATCGAGTTGCTGGTCGTGATCGCGATCATCGCCGTCCTGATCGCCCTGCTGTTGCCCGCCGTGCAGTCGGCCCGCGAGGCCGCCCGTCGGATGCAGTGCACGAACAACCTGAAGCAGATGGGCCTGGCCATCCACAACTACCACGACGCGCAGGGGCAATTCCCCGCAGGCTACCTGAGTCTGGTCGGCGGCAACTCCATCATGGGCGCGCCCGACGCCGAGACTCGGGACACCGGGCCGGGGTGGGCCTGGGGCACCATGATCTTGCCCTACATGGAGCAGGCGACGGTCTACGCCGCGCTGAACGTCAATCTCCCTTCCTGGGACGCGGCGAACTTCACCGGAGCGAGGGTTTCCGTGGCGACCTTCCTCTGCCCGTCGGTGGCCGACTCCACGCGGGTTTACGACGTGAAGAGCAAGTCCGGCTCGACGATGGCGACCTTCAGCCGCGCCCACTACGGCGCCAATTCGGGGCGTCAGGAAGCCTGGGCGTACGTCGCCGACGACTGGGCGTCGCTCTCGGACGGCGCGTTCTACCGCAACGGCCGGGTGCGAGTCGCCAGCGTCACCGACGGGCTCTCGAACACCGTCTTCCTCGGTGAGCACACCTCGTCGCTGAGCGACAAGACGTGGGTCGGCGTGGTGCCGGGCGCGGTCGGTTGCCCGACCCCCAAGTTCGCGTTCTCCTCGTGCGACGTGGCCGCGACCCAGGTTCTCCTGCACAGCGGCCCGAACCCGTGGGAGACCCCGCCGCTGGTCCATCCCCCCAACTCGCGGCTCGCCAAGATCTGCGGGATGTACTCCGACCACCCCGGCGGCTGCAACGTCCTCATGGGCGACGGCAGCGTCCGGTTCGCCAGCTCCAGCATCAGCCAGGTCGTCTGGCCGGCCCTCGCCACCCGCGCCGGGGGCGAGATCATCAGTTCCGACCAGTTCTGACCCCGAGGGAGCGAACGAACGTGATGCCATTTTCGTCGATCGGGCCGGCCGCGACCTCGCGCCGGTCCCTCCGCCTCGCGGCCTCCGCCCTGGTCGCGCTCCTGCTCGCCGCGCCGGGGTGCGGCGGCGGCGTCCAGTTCAAGGGCGAGAACCGCGACCTGATCATCTCGCTGGCGACCGCCGTCTCCGTCCGCGACCCTAAGCTGCTCGACGAGAACGCCGCCTTGATCGAGAAGCTTCATAACGAAGGGACGTGCTCCGACGCCGAGTGCGACGCCCTTCGAGACATCGTTGCCAAGGCCAAGTCCGGCGACTGGGAGGCCGCCGAGACCTCCGTCTACGCCTTGCGAGACGCCCAGGAGCCCAACGCGGAAGACCTCAAGAACCTCGCCGAACGCAAGCTCTCGCACGAGCCGAGGACGCTCGGCCCCGCGGGGAAGCCTGCCAAGAAGTCCTGATCCGAGCCCAGCGAGAATCGCCGGATTCCGCCGCGCCCGCCCTCCGATGAGGAGGCTGGGCCGTCGCGGGCGCAAGCCGCCCGCGACGGCCCTCACGCCCGCCTTTCCGATCATCCGGACCCGCCGGGGAGGGCGTTCGAGTCATCAGGACGCGCATGGCTTCCGTGTTCGTCCAACCCCCCCAAGGGGAAAATGGGCGCGTCGCCTCGCCGAGATCGGCTCCCGTACCGCATTGTCATTCGGGGGTGCGCCTCGATCGAAACGCTTCCTCGGCAAGCTGCGGATCGTATCCTGCTTCACCCCAAGAAACCGAAGACGAAATCGCCGAACCAAGCCAATCCCTGGCCCCCAAATCACAACCCAACTCCATTCCTGAAAACAACTTACGACCGATGGCTTCGTTCGTCGGGGAATGCGACCGAAGCCAATTCTCGCGAAGAGGGATCAGAGGATGTAGCGGCTGAGGTCCTCATCCCTGGCGACGTCCTCCAGGCGTTTGCGGACGAGCTCGGCGTCGACGACGACGCGCTCGCCGGTCCGTTCGGGGGCCTCGAAGCTGAGGTCTTCCAGGACCCGTTCCAGGATCGTGTGGAGCCTTCGGGCACCGATGTTCTGGGTGGATTGGTTGACCTGGAAGGCCAGATCGGCCATCGCCTCGATCGCGTCGTCGGCGAATTCCAGGTCGACTCCCTCGGCCCCGAGCAGGGCTTCGTACTGGCGGAGGAGCGAGGCGCGGGGTTCGCGGAGGATCCGGGCGAAGTCGTCGCGGGCGAGGTCGTGCATCTCGACCCGGATCGGGAACCGGCCTTGCAGCTCGGGCATCAGGTCGGAGGGCTTGCTGCGGTGGAAGGCGCCGGCGGCGATGAACAGGACGTGGTCGGTCTTGACCGGGCCGTGCTTGGTGTTGACCGTCGTCCCCTCGACGATCGGCAGCAGGTCGCGCTGGACGCCCTGGCGAGAGACGTCGGGCCCGCGCGAGCCGCTGTCGTCGCCGGCGACCTTGTCGATCTCGTCGATGAAGACGATGCCCGATTCCTGGGCCAGCTCGACGGCCGCCTGGTTGATCTTCTCGGGGTCGAGCAGGGCGTCGACCTCCTGCTGGAGCAGAAGCGGCCGGGCCTCGCGCACAGTCGCCCGGCGCGTCTGGGAGGGCTTGGGCATGATCTTCTCGAACATGCCCTGGAGGTCCATCTCCATCTGTTCGAGGTTGCCGGCCCCGAGGATCGAGACCGGCCCGGCCGATCGGCCGGGGATCGTCACCTCGACCTCGCGGTCCTCCAGCTCACCGGCGGCGAGCCGGGCCCGGAGCTTCTCGCGCGAGCGGGCCCGCCGCTCGGCGGCCTCGTCGGCGGCGCCGGGGACCGGGGTCGGGTCCCAGGGGGAGGACGAGGAGGACGCGGGGGCCGGGAGCATCAGGTCCAGCAGGCGGTCTTCGACGCGGGCCTCGGCTTGCTCCTGGACCCGCTTGCGCTCGACGTTGCGGACGAGGAGGATGGCGGCGTCGACCAGGTCGCGGATGAGGCTCTCCACGTCCCGGCCGTAGTAGCCGACCTCGGTGTACTTGGTGGCCTCCGCCTTGACGAACGGCGCGCCGACGAGGCTGGCGAGGCGGCGGGCGATCTCGGTCTTGCCGACGCCGGTCGGGCCGATCAGCAGGATGTTCTTGGGCGTCACCTGGCGTCGGAGGTCGTCGTCGAGCTGGCGGCGGCGCCAGCGGTTGCGCAGGGCGATCGCGACGGCCCGCTTGGCGTCGGCTTGCCCGACGATGTCGCGGTCCAGCTCGGCGACGATCCGCCGGGGCGTCAGCTCGTGCTCGGGCACGGGAGTTCCTCCACCGTCAGGTTCGTGTTCGTGTAAATGTCGATGCCGCCGGCGATGGTCAGCGACTCGCGGACGATCTCGGCCGCCGAGAGTTCGGAGTGCTGCATCAGGGCCCGTGCGGCGGCCAGGGCGTAGCCGCCGCCGGAGCCGGTGGCGAGGACGCCGTCGGTCGGCTGGATCACGTCGCCGGAGCCGCTCAGCATGAGGCTGTGGCGGGCGTCGACGACCAGCAGAACGGCCTCCAGGCGGCGGAGCATGCGGTCGGTCCGCCAGAGCTTGGCCAGCTCGATGGCGGCGCGGGGGACGTTGTTCGGGTGATCCTTGAGCTTGGTCTCGAACCGCTCCAGGAGGGCGAAGCCGTCGGCCGCCGAGCCGGCGAAGCCGACGATCACCTGGCCGTCCAGCAGCTTGCGGATCTTCACCGCGTCGGCCTTCATGACCTGGGTGCCGAGCGTCACCTGGCCGTCGCCGCCGATGGCGACCTTCCCCCCCTTGCGGACCGAGAGGATCGTCGTCGCATGCCACTTCAAGGGGTCGTCTCCTGGGGTCGGTGCGCGTCCGGGCTCGCCGTCTCCGTCCATCAGACGGCTCGGGACGCCGGGATCGCTCGCCCTCGCGAGGATACCGGATCGAGGGAGCCCGTGCCAAGTCGCGGCGGGCCGTCAGTCGCGCCGGGTCGTCGGCCGCTTCTCCCCGACCTCGGGCGGCGGCGAGTAGCTGACCGCATGGCCCTGGAGCCGCTCGCGGAGCTTGATCCGCTTCGCGGCGTCCTCGGCCGTGTACCGGAGGGGGAAGGCCGTAAGCTGCTCGTTCAGGCGGAAGATGCGGACCCGTCGCACCGGCTTCCCGGCGCGGAGGACGGTGAAGTCGTCGAGGGCTTCCGCGCTCCGGAACCAGTGCTCGTAGAAGCTGAACGGGGTGTAGTCGTCGTTGATCATGAGCATCACGCCGTCGCGACCGACCGCCCCGGCGGGGTCGCTCCAGAAGGCGAACCCACGGGCGTCTTCCAGGTTGTAGCAGTGGACGGGACGCCGCATCGCGGTGGCGTGGGCGATCTGGGCGCTCTGATACCAGTTTTTCGTGAACAGGAAGGTCCGGGGGTCGTCGAGCAGGCCGAGACGGTCCAGCCTCTCCGCGACCTGGTCCCAGCCGTAAAGCTCGGCGGTCGGGTCGGTCTTGGCGGTGAGAACGCCAGCCCCCCCCTCCGGCCTGCGCTGGAGCCAGCCGAGGTGGTACTCGGAGATCGTCAGGCCGAGCATGAGGACCGAGAACCCGGCCGCGAACGCCACCCGTCGCCGCGTCCGCGACGGGTCGGCATGGGCCCGAACGGCCAGCGCGCGGCCGAGCGAGGGGAACAGCGGCAGCATCCCCACCAGTCCCCAGTGCGGCAGCACTGGACGGACGCAGGCGACCGCCGTGAACATCGCCAGGGGCGCGACGCAGAGGCAGAACGCCAGCCGCTCGTGCTCGTCGCGGTCCTTCCAGCTCCTCGCCACCTTCCAGCCGACGACCACCAGCGGCGCCCAGATCCAGGGGAACAGGTAAGCCGCCTGCGCGGCGATCGCCCCCAGCAGGCAGTCGGGCCGGAACGCGACGCCGACCGCCCGACTTCCCTGGAAGGCGAACGACGCCCAGCCGTTGCGGACGTTCCAGACGAGCACCGGGCCGAAGACCAGGATTCCCAGGACCGCCGCCAGATACGGGCCGGGAGCCTTCAGCAGCCGTCGCCGCGTCGGACTGGCCAGGATGTAGAGCGCCGCCCCCGCGGGAAGGAAGATCGCGTGATACTTGCTCAACATCGCCAGGCCCCACGCCAGCCCGACGCCGGCCCAGGGTCGCAACCGCCCCGGCTCCTCCAGAGCGAGGTCCAGCCGATCCAGGGTCAGCAGCCAGAAGAAGAGCAGGGGACCGTCCGGCAGGGCGAACGTCCCCACGGCGAGCCCGTAATAGCCCGAGAGATTCAGGGCGAGCGCGGCGAAGAAGCCCGCCCAGCCTCCGAACCACCGGCCGGCGATCCGGGCCATGAGCCACGTCGAGCCCGCGAACAGGGCCACGAACCCCAGCCGGAGCCCGAACGTCGAGAAGGCGTCGCCCACGACCCGAAGCCCGAGCATCTCCACCCAGGCGACCATCGGCGGGTGGTCGAAGTAGCTCGGCGCGGGGTGCATCGCGTAGAGGAAGTGGTAGGCTTCGTCGTTCCCCAGGCCGAGGGAGAAGGCGGCCAGCAGCCGCAGCGACGTCGACGTCGCGATCAGGAGGAGCGTCGCGTGCTTGGGGGTCATGAGCGTTCTCGCTCTCCGCGGAGGCTGTGGCGATCTCAAGGGCGAGTCACGTCTTACCCGGCGAACGCATTCCCGACGAGGCCAACTCGCCGAGCCTCCCACGACCGGCGCGAACCAGAACGTCCGTGTTCCAGGCAGGAATTGCACGCGGAGAGTGCAGAAACGGGAGCGAAAAGCCGGGTGGGCGAAAAACCGACCTCTCCCGGCCGCCATCGCCGCCCCCCGGTCCTGAGAATTCTCGGAACTCGACCCAACGGTCGAAGCGTCGACCAGCGAGCCCTGCGATGCGCCGCCTGGAATTCGCGCAACTCGGCTTCGAGTCGATTCCTAGGCGGAGAAGGGTGGGTCGAGAAAGTCTCCGGCCCCAGGACCACCCGGCCTCGGCTTGCGCCGTCGAAGGGTCTGCACGGGAATTTCCGATTGTCCAGCAACGGGTGCGGACCGGAACGGCCCTGCTTTTGCTCTTGGCAAGAACATCGCCCCTGGGAATCCTGAAGAATCGAGGGGGGCGACCTTGGCTCGGGGCGGAAGTGAGTTACAGTTGAGTAGGAGGGCGAGGCCCTCGCATCCGACTCGGGAGCTTCCCTGGAAACTCGCGAACTCAAGCCCCCCGGTCAGCGTCTAGTGATTAAAGGACCACGCAGGAGGAGAGGAAAGAAGCCGCCGATCGTCGCGTTCCGGACTTCCGGTTCCAGCATCCTAGTGATATGAAGCTCGAAGCT
This sequence comes from Planctomyces sp. SH-PL62, assembly GCF_001610895.1. Classification (NCBI taxonomy): domain Bacteria; kingdom Pseudomonadati; phylum Planctomycetota; class Planctomycetia; order Planctomycetales; family Planctomycetaceae; genus Planctomyces; species Planctomyces sp. SH-PL62. The sequence continues at coordinate 1,792,317 of NZ_CP011273.1, forward strand.
CGGCGAAGCGGAGTTTCAGTGGACGCCTGGCGGCTGCGTCTGACAGTGGTCGACTCTTCCATACGAACGAAACGAGGAACGCCATGACCGCGAAGTTGGCCGAAACCCAGCTCTGGCAGCACAATCTGGTCTCTTTGATCCGCTCGGGGCTTTTCCTCCGAGCCGAGGCCCGCGAGTGCAATGGTCTGTTCACGGTCGTCGGCGTGTATACGGACGAGTCCACGTCCGCCCCCCTGGCGAAATATTCCGACCCCAGACGCGCGGCCGATGCGGTCAATATCGTCAATCGCCTCGCGCTGGTCTCGCCGCTCGTCGAGGCGAACTGAGCCTCGGGCCCCTCCCGAGCCTCTCGCCGGCCTCATGCCCATAACAAACCAGCCGCCGCTTCGATCTCGTAAGGTCGAAGCGGCGGCTTGCGTTTCCGGGCTTTCCTCCCGACCCGCGGGGGGTCAGGCGTGGTCGACCGTCTCCAGCGACGGCTCGACGGCCCGCACCGGCGGGTGTTCGACGGAGAAGCGGATGCCGAGCCGTCGCGACAGGTTCACGAGCTGGTCGAGCAGGGTGTAGAAGACCGGCGTGACGAGCAAGGCCAGGATCAGCGAGAGCATCTGCCCGCCGATGATCACCTTCGCCATGCTCGCCCGCGCGCCGGCGCCGGGACCCTGCCCGAGCGCCATCGGGACCATCGCCGCGACCAGCATGACCGTCGTCATGAGGATCGGACGGAGCCGGGTGCGGTTGGCCCCCAGGATCGCATCGTGCCGCGAGGCCCCGGCGGCCCGCAGCTGGTTCGTGGCGTCGACCTGGAGGATGCCGTTCTTCTTGACGATGCCCACCAGCATGAACAGGCCGAACAGGGCGTACAGGTCCAGCGGTGTCTGGAAGAAGTAGAGCGAGAGGACGCCGAACGGCACCGTGACCGGCAAGGCCATGAGGATCGCGATCGGCTGCATCCAGCTCTCGAACTGGGCGGCCAGGATCAGGAACATGAACATCACCGAGAGCCCGAACGCGATCAGGAAGTAGAACATCGTCTCGGCCAGCGTCTTGGCCTGGCCGGTGAGGACGTAGGAGTAGCCGGGGGGGAGCTGCATCTCGTCGATGATCCCCTGGGCGAGCGTGACGGCGTCGCCAAGGACGATCCCCTCGGGGTTGCCCAGCACGGTGACGATCCGCTCGCGGTTGAGCCGCTCGATCTCGGACGGCCCGCGCTCGTCGACCAGCCTGGCGAGGCTGGAGAGCTTGACCAGGCCGGCGGTCGGCGAGGGGAGGGTGAGGCCGTAGATCTCGTCGATCGAGCCCCGGAGGGCGGCGTCGGCGCGGAGCCAGACGTCGTACTGCTCCTCGCCGTCGCGGAAGCGGGTGACGGGGAGGCCGCCGACGAGCACGCGGAGGCTGTCGGCGACCGTGCCGACCGGGACCCCCAGGTCGCTGGCGGCCTCGCGGTCGACGACCACCTGGACCTCGGGCTTGCGGAGCGAGAGCGTGGTGTCCAGGTCGAGGATTCGGCCGTCCTTCTTCAGACCGGCGATCAGCCGGTCGGCATAGATCGAGAGCTGGTCAAGGTCCGGGCCGCCGAGGTTGATCTGGAACGTCTGGGGCCGACGGCCCCCCTGGAACGCCGAGACGTCGTTGACGCTGGCACGTAAGTCGGGGTAGAGCGCCAGGAACTCGCGGGCTTCCTTCTGGATGGCGAACTGGGAGAAGTCGCGGTCTTCCAGTTCTTCCATCCGGACGTAGATCGTCGCCCGGGTGACGTCGCCGGCGCCCTTGACCGCGCGGCTCCCGCCGCTGGAGCCGATCGAGGTGAAGACGTGTTTCGTCCCCTTGAGCTTCCAGGCCCGCGCCTCCAGCTCCTTCATCAGCTCCGAGGTCCGCTCCAGGCTGTAGCCCTCGGGGGTGGTCACGCTGATCTCGTATTCGCTCTGGTCGTCGCGAGGGATGAGCGAGAATCCGACGGCCTTGCCGAGCGGGACGGTCGACCAGATGACCACGAGCGTCAGGACGACGACCACGATCTTGAACCGGAGCGCGCCGCGGAGCATGGCGCCGTAGCCGCCGTCGATCAGCCGCCAGACCGGCCCCGACTTGGACTTCGCCGCGTGCCCTTCCTCGGCCGGCTCCAGCTTTAGGAAGCGGCTGCAGAGCATCGGCGTGAGCGTGAACGAGACGAACAGGCTCATCGCCACGGCGAAGGCCACCGTCAGCCCGAAGCTGGAGAAGAAGCGGCCGACGATCCCCCCCATGAAGGCGATCGGCAGGAAGATGACGATCAGCGAGAGGCTCGTCGCCATGACCGCCAGGGCGATCTCGCGGGTCCCCTTGCGCGAGGCCGTCATCGCGTCCAGGCCGTCCTCCTCCATGTGGCGGAAGATGTTCTCGTGGACGACCACGGCGTCGTCGATCACGATGCCGATCGCCAGGATCAGGCCCAGCATCGTGAAGTTGTTGAGCGTGAATCCCATGTATCTCATGAACATGAACGTCGGGATGATCGACGTCGGGATCGCCAGGGTCGCGATCACGGTGGTGCGCCAGTCGCGGATGAACAGGAGGATCGTGGCCGAGACCAGGGCGGCGGCCAGAAGGAGGTGGAACTTCACCTCCTCGATCGACTTCTCGATGAACCGCGACTGGTCGCGGATGATCTCGGTGGCGATGTCCGGGGGGAGGGCCGCCTTGAGCCCCTCCAGCCGCTCGTTGACGTCGTGGACGAGCTGGACCGTGTTGACGCCCGACTGCTTCTGAACCACCAGGCTCACCGCGCCGTCGCCGTCGAGCCGGGCCAGGCTGCGCGGCTCCTCGATCGAGTCCTCGGCGCGACCGATGTCGCGCACCCGGATCGGGTATCCGTTGCGATTGGCGACGATGAGGTCGCCGAACTCGTTCTCGGTCTTGAGCCGGCCGAGGGTCCGCAGTACCAGTTCCCGAGGGCCCTGGTCGACCCGGCCGCCGGGGATCTCCAGGTTCTGCCGCGTCAGGGCCAGGCGGACGTCCTCCACCGACAGGTTGTAGCCGGCGAGTCGGTCGGTGTCGACGACGATGTTCATGGCCCGGGTCCGGCCCCCGACCAGGCTGATCGAGCCGACGCCCGGCACGGTCTCCAGCCGCTCCTTGATCTGCTTCCGGGCCAGCTCGGTGACCTCGCGGAAGTCGCGACGGCCCGAGACGGCGATCGTCATGACGGGGATCGACCCGGTGTCGAACTTGTCGATGATCGGCGGGTCGGTCCCCACGGGCAGGTCGGCGAGGATCGTGTTGACCTTGTCGCGGACCTCCTGGGTGCCGACGTCGCCGTTCTTCGAGAGCTGGAACTGCACCGTGACGACCGAGACCCCCTCCTGGGTCGTCGACCGCAGCTCGTCGATGCCCGAGATCGTGTTGATGACGTCCTCGATCGGCTTGGTGACCGTCGATTCCATCTCCTCCACGCTCGCCCCCTGGAGCACGGTCGTCACCGAGCAGACCGGGAAGTCCACGTCCGGGAACAGGTCGACCCCCAGCTCGGCGTAGGAGACCGCCCCCAGAACCAGGGGTACGATCATCAGCACCCAGGTGAAGACGGGACGGTTGATGCAGACGTCGGATAGCGTCATGAGTTCATTCCGGTGCAAAGGCCCAGCGAGTTCGAGCGGCGAGGTCCGGCCGGGGCCGCCTTCAAGGCCCGGGCTCCACGTCCGACTTCTCGGGAGCGGGCGCCTCGGGCTCGCGGACGACGATCCGCGAACCGGAGGCCAGCTTGGTGTGGCCCGTCGTGACGACGGACCCCGACCTGGGCATCGAGGCGCTCGCGACCTCGACCCAGCCCGGGCCCTCCTTGCCCAACGTCAGGTCGTCGACGGCGCGGACCGTCTGGCCTTCGACGACGAACAGCTTGGTGACGCCGGCGTAGCGGGCCACGGACTCGATCGGCACGACGATCGCTTCGGACTCGGAGTCGGTGACGATCACGACCTTGGCGAACCCGCCGGGCCGCAGCAGACGCTCCTCGTTGGGCGCCAGCGCCTCGACCTGGAACGTCCGGCTGACCGGGTCGACAGACGGGTTGACCCGCGACACCTTCCCCTCGAAGGTCCGGCCCGGGTGCGAGGCGACCGCGATCCGTACCGGCTGGCCCTCGCGGACGCGGTCGCTGTAACGCTCGGGGATGTTCGCCCAGAGCCGCAGGGGGTTCTCGACGACCAGATCGAAGACCGGGTCTCCCTCGCGGATCATCTGGCCCTCGGAGACCGACCGCTGGGTGATCGCATAAAGGATCTCGCCTGCTTTCCCGGAGACCGGCGGCTCCTGCGGGCGGGGGACGAGGACGTTGAGATCGGTCAGCATCTGGTCCGCCTGGTCCCGCGCGACCCGGTTCGCCAGGGCCAGCGCGATCACGTTCCGGGCGGTGGACTTGGCGTTGTCGTACGCGGCCGCCGCCGATCGGTAATCGCTCTCCTGATCTTCAAGCTCCTGGGCCGTCCCCGCCCCCTTGCGGCTGAGGTTCCGCTGGCGCGCCAGGTTCTGAGCCGCCCGGTCCATCGCCACCCGGAACTGGACCACGGCGGGGACCTTCTCGATGACCTCCTCCGTCTGCGGCCCGGTGACGAGCGTCTCGGTGATGCCGTAGCGTTTGATGAACGTCTCGGCCATCTCGGAAGTCAGGCCGAGCTTCACCAGCTCCGCCAGATACCTGGACTCGGCCACGTTGTAGGAGAGCTTCGCGTCGACCGGGTCGAGCTGGACGAGCGGCTCGTCGGGCCGCACCCGATCGCCTATGTCGTGCAGGACCCTCAGGACCCTGCCGCCCCGCTTGGCCCCGACCGTGACCTGCTCCCAGCCCCGAAGCGAGCCGACGGCCTCGATCGTCCGCTCGATCGACCGCTGCTCGATCGGGGCGACGGTCACGTAGATCGGCAGCGCCTCGGTGGACTTGGTTTCGGCCTTCTCATGACGGGTGCAACCCGCCAGGGAGACTGACAGCCATCCTAGCCCCAGGATGGAAGCGAGTACGCGAGGTTTCATCGGCGAAGATCCCGACCGCTTTGGCGGGCCCCCTTGAAGCCCCGGAGAAGCCCCGCGACGAGCACGGGCGCGCGGTCCTCCCCGAGCGGTTTGTCCTGGTACAGAAAATCAATGACCGACATGGCCAGCACGCCCCGATACATCGTCGCGAACTCGTCGAGATCCTCCGAGGCGAGCACCCCGGCCTCGACGCAGCGTCGGAAGGCGGCGTCGGTCCAGTTCTGGAGGTTGTGCTTGCAGCACTCCATCAACAACGCAACCTCCGCCTCGGGGGGCCCGAAGACGACGGCGAAGAAGAACCGGAAGCGATCGGGGTCCTCCCGGCAGAACGCGAAGTGGGCCTCCAGGAGCTTCTCCAGGACCTCGACCGCGTCCCCCGGCTCGCCGACGATCCGCTCCAAACTCTCCCCCAGCCTGGCCAGAGGCTCGAAAAGCAAGGCCCTGGCCAGCCCCTCCTTGCTGCCGAAGTGGTAGTAGAGGGTCGGCTTGGCGACCCCCGCCGCCTCGACGATCTCCCGGATCGACGTCGCCTCGAAGCCTCGACGAGCGAACAGCCGGGCCGCCGTCCGGGCGACGTGTCTGGCGACTTCGCTCTCCTCGGGCCTCGCGGGATTCGTCAACGCGCCACCTCGTTCATCGTCCAATCCGGGCTCGTCCAGCGTCGTATACCGACCGGTAGGTATTATGAGAGAAACTTCGGAATTCCGTCAATCGGAACCTTGGCGGACGCCCCGGCTCTCATCCCTGCGGTCGACGTTGTACAATCGGGAAACGCGACGCGCGGCCGACTTCCAAGGCCGGGGCGTCCACACCGTTCCGGTCACTCCCCCCGCCCACTCCCCGAGGGACGTCGCCATGAATCTCGAACGCCCGGTCACGGATCGGATCACCATCGCGGACCAGCCCGACGAGCGGGACCTCTCCCGATTTCGGGATGGGGGCTACGCGGGCGTGGTGAATCTCCGCAACGATGGCGAGCCGGAGCAGCCGATGGACGTGGAACGGGAGGGCCGCGAGGCGGCCGCCCTGGGCCTGGCCTATCATCATTTCGGAGTCGGCGGGACGCCGCTGTCGGACCCCGGGGTGGCCGAGGCGTGCGACTTCATCGACCGTGAGTCGGCGAAGGGGAAGGTGCTCGTCCACTGCCGCAAGGGGGGGCGGGCCGCGGCGATCGTCCTGATCCAGCAGGCGAGGGCGCACGGTTGGAAAGCCGACGAGGCCGTCGCCAGGGGGCGCGAACTCGGCATCATCCTCGATCCGCCCCTCAAGGAGAAGGTCGAGGCCTATCTGAAAACGAAGGCGTGACGCCGGACGGGGGCGCTTGACTCGCGAAAACATCGCGTCCTAGAGTGGATGAGCGTGCCGTCGCGCCTCTCGAAGACCTTTCTCCGACGCTGTGTGGGGGAGCCCGCCGTGCCACGTCCCAGTCGCGGATTCGTCGGCTCGATGATCGTCGCCGGCCTCGGCCTCGCCCTCCTGGGGGCGGCTCGCGAGGCCCGAGCCGGGGAAGACTCCCGGACGGCCGAGGCGTTCCTGCTCCAGCTCCGGGAGCGGGGCTACTTCGACCTGGCCTCCGAGTACATCGAACGGCTCCGATCCGATCCCGGCGTCGGCGAACCCCTCAAGGGCCTGCTCGACTATCAGGAGGGACGCGCCCTGATCGACGAGGCGGCCCGGACCACCGACCTGGCGCGGCGGCGCGAGCTGCTCGACCGCGCGGCGGGGCGGTTGGAGGCGTTCATCAAGGACCGTCCCGAGGACGCGACCACCCTGGAGGCGCTCGTCGAGATCGCCCGCAGCCTCTTCGAACGCGGCCACCAGGCCAGGCTCGTCGGCGAGGAGTCTCAGGAGCCCGAGAAGAAGGCCGCCAAGCTCGACGAGTCCCGCACGACCTTCCAGCAGGCCGCCGACGCCTACGCCCGCGCCGCCGAACGCCTGGAGGCCGTCTACAAGCCCAAGGCCGGGTTCATCCCCAAGGGGGACGCCCGCATCGAGGACCGCGACCGGACCCGGACAGCGATGCTCGACGCCTCGCTCAAGCGGGGCATCGCCCTCTACGAGTTGGCCCAGACCCACCCCCCAGACTCCCAGGAACGGGCAGCGATCCTCGATCAGGCCATCGCCCGATTCCACGCCCTCTACAAGGACTACCGGACCGAGCTCGCCGGCCTCGCGGCCCAGATGTTCGAGGCCAAGTGCTTCGAGGAGCAGGGCAAGATCGGCGAGGCCATCGGCATCTATCAGCAGGTCCTCGGCCAGCCCGACCCGAGGCTCCGCGACCTGAAGCGGAACGTCCACTACTTCCACATCGTCGCCCTGGGCAAGCGCAAGCAGTACGCCCTGGCCGCCGACGAGGCCGTGAAGTGGCTCCAGACCTACGACCGCCGCGACGAGCGGCGCTCGATCGAGGGGGCCGGCGTCTATTACGAGCTGGCCCGCAACCTCGACGCCCAGATCAACGCCGAGACGCCCAAGGCCGAGAAGGACCAGGCGGCGAAGAAGATCGTCGAGGCCCTCTCCCAGGTCGTGCGCATGCCGACCCGCTACAAGAACGACGCCCTGGCGCTCCTGAAGAAGTACAAGCCGAACACCGCCGTCGAGCCCCGCGAGATCGCCCGCCTGAGCTTCGACGAGGCCCTCAATCAAGGGGAAGAGGCCCTCGCCGCCCGCGAATGGGACCGCGCGATCGCACTCCTTCGCGCCGCCGCCTCCAAGGCCGACCCTCGCCGCGACGCCGACCGGATTGCCCTGGCCCGCTACAATCTCGCGTTCGCCTTCTACATGAACAAGCAATTCCTCGAAGCGGAGGTCCTGGCGGGCCACCTGGCCCGGCACCGCACCGGCTGGGAATACGCCCCGCCGTCCGCCGCGCTCGCGATGCAGGCGATCCTCGACCAGTACAACTCGTCCCCCCCGGCCGACCGCGCCAGCGACCTCGAGCGGTACATCGACCTGGCCGAATTCGCCGTCCGCACCTGGCCCGAGCGCGACGAGGCGGACGACGCCCGCATCGCGCTCGGCCAGATCCACCAGGGACGCGGCGCGTATGACCGCGCGATCGCCGACTTCGACGGAGTTCGCGAGCGGTCGCCCCGACGGTTGGAAGCCCAGACGCGACTCGGCGGCGCCCACTGGGCCAAGAGCCGCGCCCTGGCCCGGGGCGGCGACGAGAAGAAGGCCGAATCGGACGCCGAGGCGGAGAAGGCCGTCGCCATCCTTCGGAAGACGCTCGACGATCGCAAGGCCGCCGGCGCGCCGCAGGGGGACGCCGGATATCTCGGCAACGCCGCCGACCTCGGCGCGGCGCTCACCGAGTGGGGCAAGGTCGACGACGCCCTGGCCGTGCTCCGGCCGATCGTCGAATCCCAGACGTCGAAACTCGGGCCGGCCTACGCCCGGCTGCTGGAAGCCTACCTCCTCGCGCAGATCAACGCGGGGCAGGTCGAGCCGGCGATCGCGTCGATGCGGGCCGTCGAGGAGAGCGGGCAGGAGACCAATCGGGCCCAGCTCTATTACAAGCTCGGCCGACTGCTGGAGGAAGAGGTCGACCGCGTCCGCAAGGCGAACCAGCCTCAGAAGCTCGCCCAGACCAAGGAATCGTTCCGCAACTTCCTCCTCGCCCTGGCCGCGAGCAAGAGCGGGCAGACCTTCGAATCCCTGCGATGGGCCGCCGAGGGCCTCCTATCGCTCGAAGCCGGCGCCGAGGCCGAGGGGGTCCTTCGCGGACTCCTCGACGAGTACGAACACGACGCCGAGTTCCTGAAGCAGTCAGGGGCGGCCGAGCGCATCTTGCGGGCCAAAGTGAAGCTGGCCGCGGCCCTGCGGGTCCAGAAGAAGTTCGACCAGGCCGCCTCCGTGTTGGACGAACTGCTGGCCGATTCGACGTTCAAGCGCTACCTCGACCCGCTGGTCGAGAAGGGCGAACTGCTCGACGCCCAGGCCGAGGCGGGCCAGGGGAGCTGGAACGCCTCGTGCGCGCACTGGCAGAACCTCGCCCAGAAGCTCAGCCGATCGCGGCCGAAGCCCGAATCCTACTTCGACGCCTGGTATCGCGCCGCGCTCGCCTACTCGAAGCAGAAGCAGACGGCCAGGGCCCGCCAGACGCTCACCGCCGTGATGCGGCTGAACCCGGGCGTCGGCGGCCCCGCCATGAAGCAGAAGTATGATGACCTGCTCGCCACCTTGAAGTGACCCGGGAGGGCCGCCGCATGTCGCCGATGGAGTTCATCCGAGGGGCCGGTGTGGGACTCGCGGTCCTCGCCCTGACCGCGGGGACCGCCCGCTCCGACGTCGTCCACCTGATCCCGGGGACGACCTTCAAGCAGGGGCAGGGGGGGGCCGTCCGCGGCCAGGTCCAGTCGGAAACGCCGGAACAGGTCGTGGTCTCGCTCGGGACCGCGACCATCAACGTTCCGACCGACCAGATCGACTCGATCGAATACCAGGGCCAGCCGGCGTCGCTGCAACTCGGAGAGACCAACGCGAGCGCCGGTCGTGCGGCGGAGGCGCTCGCCCAGTTCAAGAAGGCGGCCGCCGAGGCCGCCGGCAAACCCCTGATCGTCGAGGCGGCCCTCTATCGCGAAGCCGCCACCCTGGCCGACCTCGCCCTGACCGAGCCCGACCAGGTCAAGGAGGCGATGGGCAAGCTCTCGGCCTTCATCCAGACGCACGGGAAGGGTCGCCACATCGTCCCGGCGCGCGAGATCCTGGCGAAGCTCCAGCTCCACGCCCAGGACCTCAAGGGGGCCGAGGCGAACCTCGCCGAACTCGCCAAGATCCCCCCCGGCGCGGAGAAGGCGGCCGTTTTGAAGGCCCGCCTGCTCCTCAAGGGGGGAGACCTCCAGGCCGCCGGCGCCGACCTTGATCGGCTGATCGCCGCCTCCCCGGAGGGTTCCCCGCGACAGGTCGAGCTCCGACTGGTCAAGGCGGAGACCCTGATCGCCGCCAGCAAGTACGACGAGGCCGAGTCGCTCGTCCGCCAGGTGATCGCGGCGGCCGACGCCGACGACGCCGCCATCCAGTCCAAGGCCTACAACACGCTCGGCGACTGCCTCTCCGCCGCCGCCCGCCCCAAGGACGCCCTGCTGGCCTACCTCCACGTCGACCTGCTCTACGGCAAGGACAAGGAGGAGCACCCGCGCTCGCTCCGCCGCATCGAGCAGATCTTCCGGAAGATGGGCCAGCTTCCCCGCGCCGACGAGTACGCCCAGCGCCTCAAGCAAGACTACCCCAACAGCCTCTGGACGAAGCAACCCCAGGGCTGAGGCGGCGAGCGGCGCGATCCGGTTCGGCCCGGGGCGTCAGTCGTCGTCTCTGCGCGTCGATTCCTCGCGGCGTCGGACGGCCTCGTTGAAGTTCAGGATCGTCCCCGTCAGCCAGAAGACGAAGCCGACGACGACGATCGCCCAGACCTGGTTCGACGTCATGCCGAACCAGTGGCCTGTGCCGTCCCGAGCGGAGAGGCCCAGGGAGGAGAGGCCGAACATCTCCATCAGAAGCCCGAGGATGCGGAGAAGCTGGCCGGAATGGCGGGGCATGGCGATCATCTCGAATCAGGACGCCGGTCGTGTGGAAACGCCGGGCGGAAGCGAGACTCCCGCCTCGCCCTCGCCCGGCGTGCATTTTTCGCGGTTCTTCGGGGCCGGCGTCAGACGCTCGGCAGTTCGTAGCCCTTGCGGGCCTCGCGGGAGAGCAGGGCGTCAGCCTCGGGGTCGTCCTTGAAGCGCTCGGCGTCGGCGTCCCAGGAGAGCTTCCGGCCCAGCTTGTAGGCGATGTTCCCGAGGTGGCAGGTGTTGGTCGACTGGTGGGCGATCTCGATGTCGCTGGTCGGCTTGTCGCGCGAGGCCAGGCAGTCGAGGAAGTTGCGGACGTGCGGCCCCTGGCCGTCGTCACCCTTCTCCTTCGACGCCTCCAGCGCGATCTTCCGGGGCTCGCGGTCGCCGTGGACCAGCTTGATGCCGTAGGGCAGGACCACCTGGTCGGGGATGATCTCGAAGCCCGAGCGGTCGAGCATCAGGCTGCCGTCGGTTCCGCAGAAGAGGATCCCGTAGTCGTGGCCGTTGAACTTGTACCCGTTCCCCTTCCGCATCGAGTACGTCAGGGTGGTCTCGGGGAACTCGTAGACGACCTGGAGGGTGTCGGGCGTGTCGCGGTCGTCCTCGCTGGTGCGGACGCCCCCCGTGGCATAGACGCTGTGGGGCGCCCTGGCGTTGAGGGCCCAGAGGACGATGTCGTTGAGATGCACGCCCCAGTCGCTCATCATGCCGCCGGCGTAGTCGAAGTACCAGCGGAAGAGCAGGTGGAAGCGGTTGAGGTTGAACGGCCGCTCCGGCGCGGGGCCGAGCCACCTGTCGTAGTCGACGTACGGCGGCGTCTCCACGTCCGGCGAGGGACCCATCCCGACCGGGCTGATGTTCTCGAAGTTCCAGGTCTGGACCCAGAAGACCTTGCCGAGCTTCCCGGACTGGACGACCTCGACGGCCTTGCGGAAGTGGTTCGAGGACCGCTGCTGGGTGCCGACGGCGATGATCTTGCCCGTCTTCTTGCCGGCCTCGATCATGGCCCGGCCTTCGGCGATGTTGTGCGCGACCGGCTTCTCGACGTAGACGTCCTTGCCGGCGAGGACGGCGTGGAGCGTCGGCAGGGCGTGCCAGTGGTCGGGCGTGGCGATGATGACGGCGTCGAGGTCCTTCCGGTCGAGCATCGCGCGGTAGTCGCGGCCGGCGTCGGGGCGCTCGCCCCCCTTCACCTTCTTGATCCGGTCGGCGGTCGCGCCGGCGTGATTGTCGTCGACGTCGGCCACGGCGACGAGGTCGACGTCCTCCTGCCTCAGGAAGTCGTCCAGGAGTTGATTCCCCCGGCTCCCCGCGCCGATGATCCCCAGCCGCTTGCGCTCGCTCGCCGCCGAGGCCCGACCGATCGCCGGGGCCGCGAACACGGAGGCCGCCCCGACGGCGGCGCCCGCCGTCCCCACGAATCCTCGCCTCGTGACATTCTCGTTCGTCATCGCTGTTCGCCTCGCCTGGGACTGGATGGGATCGCACCGCAGCGTGGGGAAGGGCCGTCGACCGGTCCTTGACGCCGATCGTACTGCGCGCCGGGGCCGAAAGAAAGGGCCGCGATCGTCGGCCGGACGGGGCGTGGCCCGCCGCCGGTCGACTGCCGTACAATGGCCGAAACGCCGCGGTGGTCCCCATCCACGCGAAGGGACGCCGCATGCCCCTCTCTTCCTGTCGCCGTGCGAGGGCTCCCATGAACCACGTCCTCAAGAGGTTCGCCCCGATCGCCTTGCTCGCCCTGTCGGCCCAGGCCCGCGCCCAGAGCCTGCCGACCTCGGCCACGATCGACGCGGAGCCGCTGGAGCTGACCGCGCCCGAGCGGTTCCAGGTCGTCTCGACCCTGGAGCCGATCCGCAACGTGTCGCTCATCGCGCCCGCCGACGGGGTGCTGAGAAGCATCGACGCGACCCTGGGCTCGACGGTGCGCGAGACCCAGCAGATCGCCGAGATCGACCGCGCCGAGGCCTCCGCGCGGCTGCGGATCGCCCAGGCCGAGCTGCTCGAAATTGAGCTGGCGTTCGCGGACTCGCCCCCTGCGCCCAACGCGAAGCAGCCCCGGGTCGAGATCGCCCAGGCGCGCGTCGAGTTGGCCCGGCTCGAGCTGGACCGCCTCACCCTTCGCGCGCCGTTCGCGGGGCGGATCGTGGCCACGCCCGTCTCCTCCGGGCAGTACGTCCTCAAGGGGACGGTGATCGCCGAGCTGGCCGACGTCTCGATCCTCAAGGCCCTCGCCCCCGTCGATCGCCGCGCGGTCAAGGCCGGCGAGGAGACCAGGGTCTCGATCGAGGGGGAGGAGCAGTCCGCGAAGGTCCAGGCGATCATCCCTCTGCCGACGACCGAGGAGTTCCAGCCCCTTCGCGAACTGGCGACCCCGTTCGCCGCCGCCTGGATCCACGTCCCCAACACCAAGGGCGATCTGGAGCCCGGGCTTCGCCTGAGGACCACCAGCCTGCCGATCTCGCCGGTGGCGGTGGTGCCGCGTGCGGCGATCAAGGTGCCGGCGGCGGGCTCGCCGGATTCGACGGTGCAGGTCATTCGCGCCGAGCACGTCGTCGACGTGCGGATCAAGACGCTGGGGAACGTCGGCCCGGAGCGTGTGCAGGTCTCCGGCGCATTCCGGGCGAGCGACGCGCTGATCGTGGCGACGTCGGTGCCGCTCCTTCCCGGCACGTTCGTCCGCTTCGGCGCCGGGGACAAGGTGGAGGGCGCCCCCCCGACCCCGGCCAGCCCGGCCAGGCCGCCTCGATCGCGCCGGCGACCTCGCCGGCCCGCGCGGCGCCGACCAGGCCCGCCGCCGGCGATCCCCCGTCGCGGCCCGCCCCTCGGTCGCCGAGGCGGCCCGCTCAGCCGGCCCCGGGTGCGAATCCCGGCGCCACGCCGTTCTAATCAATCTCGATCAGGACGACTTCGCCGCCTTGCGCCGGTTCTTGAGGTGCGTCCAGACGTTCCGACCCTGCGCGCCGATCTGCCCGACGACCCGGCCGAGCTTGGATCGGCCGGCGGCCGCCTGGAGGCGACGGAGCAGGGCGGCTCGCTCGGCGCGGTGGAGCTGGGCCGCGAGCGAGGGGAGGACGTGCTCCACCACTCCGAACGCCGATTCCTCCGGCAATCCGGCCGCGGCGTACTCGGTGAAGGTCGGCGGCAAGGAGGCCCGGAGCGAGTCGAACAGGCTCCGGACAGCGGTCTCGCGCACGCCCTGCCCGGCCGTCCAGTCGTAGGGGGGCTGCCACGACGGGCCGAATTCGGCGCGGTCGATCCCCGTCACCACCACGAGCGCCGGCGGGGCTTCCCGATGCGGATTCTGGAGGAAATGGGCGTCCCACGCCTTCGCGAAGGCGACGTCGGCCGGCTGGAGGCTCTTGAGGCCGTCGACCACCAGGATCAGCATGTCCGCGTCCAAGGACGAGGCGACCGCGAATTCACGCGACTGCCGATCCGACCGCGCCTCCCGTTCGGCCGAGCCTTTCGCCGTGTAGCCGGGGACCTCCGTGTACTTGACGTGCTTCAGGCGGTCGACCAGCGAGCCGTCGAGCCCCAGACCTTCGAGCCTCGCCCGCACCGGCCGGTCGTCCCCCTGGAAGATGTCGCGAGTCGCCTGGATCAGGCGGGACTTGCCGGACTCGCGGGCACCGACGACGGCGATGGTCAGGGTGTCGTCGGGGTCGGGCTTGAGCGACGACATCGGCCGTCGGCGCGTCAGCCGACGGTACTCGTCAACGCCGATCGCCAGCCGGCCGCTGAACAGCTCGACCAGGTGCACGCCGAGGCGATTGACGTACGCCTGGAAGAACCAGCGCAGCACGTTCTGCTGCATGTTCTTCCAGGCCGGTTTCACGATCAGCTCGCGGGTGCCGATCCGGGTCAGCCCGCTCAGCGGGTTGAGGAACGGCGAGACCAACGCGTACAGGTCGTTGGCCTTGGAGATGTAATTGGCCATCTGGAGGGCGCGCCGCCAGTGCGAGAGCGTGATCATGTCGCCGCCGGGGACCTGGCGGGTCAGCTTCGCGAGGTCCTCGGCCGCCAGCTCCAGCGCGCTGAGGAGTTCGACGACCGGCACCTCGTCGAGCGGGTGCGCGGAGTCCGGGTGGTAGTGGTTCGCCAGTCGGGCGATGAGGGAGCGGCCGGTCTCGATGTATCGGTCGCCGTCGATCAGGGCCTCCATCGCCAGCGCTTCCGACGCACGGGCCTCCTCCTCGATGATCTCCCACGCCTCCCGGTCCTGGGGCGAGAAAGTTTTCGGGGCGTCCCAGTCGAGAGGGGGGAGGACCGTCCGCGTGCTGGTGGTCCACCGGGCCGCGAAGATCGCGAACAGGCCGCCGGCCGCGATCCAGGCCAGGACCCCGGGGATGATCCAGCCGTGCTCCCAGAGCCAGAGCGACCCCAGCACGATGTAGACGCCGAACGGGCCGAGGAAGAGCAGCAGCAAGACCCCGGTCCGCCACTCCCGGAGGAGCAGCGTCAGGTTCATCCGCCAGCCGCTGAAGGTCTCTCGCAGGTCCGCCATGGGATTCCGACTCGCGGTTTCGGGTCGCCCTCCATTCAAGAAGGACGCCCAGAGGAACGGGTTTCACCGATCATGTCCCGCGAATCGCGTGCCCGTCCGTTACGCGCGCAACATCGCGCCCAGCTTCCGGGAGCATGCCTCGACGACGTTCTTGACCGCCAGCTCGACCTCGTCTCCGGTGAGAGTGCGGTCGTCGCGACGGAACATGAGGCTGAAGTGGACGCTTTGCTGCTCGTCGGTCAGGTTGCCGCCGCGGAAGGTGTCGAGGTAGTCGACCTGGCGGAACGACTCCCCGGCCGACTCGCCGACGACGGCCGCCAACTCGCCCCAGGAGACCGCGCGATCGAGGACCAGCGAGAGGTCGCGGACGACGGCCGGGAAGCTGGGGAGCGGCCGATAAGCGGCGACCGTCCGTCCCCTGTCCAGCAGGACGCCCAACTCCAGTTCGACGGCCGAGCAGGCCGCGCGAAGGTCGAACTCCTGGATCTTGCCGGCGTCGACCTCGCCGATCCAGCCGAGCCGGACCTCGCCGACGAACAACTCCGCGGCGCGGCTTTCGGCGAACAGCGGCAGTACGGCCGGCTTCGCCGAGAGCGGCTCGGCGACCAGGAGGCTCCTCAGGAGCGTCTCGACGACCCCCTTCAGCCCTCGGAAATCCAGGCCGGCGACGATTCCCAGGCGCGTGGGCTGTTCGGGCGTCTGGCCCCCCTCGCGGGGGAGATAGACGTCGGCGATCTCGAACACGCGGGCGTCGGCGACGCCGTGGGCCTCATTGTGGCGCCGGACGGCCAGCAGGCTGGGGATCAGGCTCCGCCTTAGCGCGTTCTCCCGCTTCCGGCTGGAGTGGGAGACCCGCAGCGGGGCGGCGTCCGCGCCCTCGCCCGCGACCGGCGCCGCCAGCGAGTCCTCGACCAGGCTGAACGTGACGGCCTCATCCATCCCCAGGGCCGTCAGGGTGTCTCGAACGGCCGACTCGACGCGCTCGCGACGCCCGCGCGGGGCGCTCGTGACCGGAATCGGCCGGTTCTCGACGATCTTCTCATACCCGTGGATCCGGGCGATCTCCTCGATGAGATCGATCTCGCGATCCAGGTCGGCTCGCCAGCTCGGCGGGACGACGCGGATCGAGCCGACGTTCTCCTCGACGACCTCGAGCCCGAGCGACTCCAGGATCCGCCGGACTTCGATCGGATCGACCGTGATCCCCAGGACGCGGGGGATCTGGGACAGCCGCAGGATGATCGGCTCGCGGCGAGGGGCCGGGCGGCCGACGTCGACGACCCCCGGATGCAGCACGCTCCCCGGACAAAGCTCGAGGATCAGCTCGGCGCAGCGGCGGCTGGCCCAGTCGGCGACCTCGGGGTCGAGGGGCCGCTCGAAACGGAAGCTCGACGGGCTGAACAGGCCCAGGGCGCGCGAGGTCTTGCGGACCGACATTGCGTCGAATCGGGCGGCCTCGATGAGAAGGTTCGTCGTCCCGGGCCCGATCTCCGTCTCCAGCCCCCCCATCACGCCGGCCAGCCCGACCGGCCGCGAGGCGTCGGCGATGACGAGCATTTCGGGCTCCAGGAGGTAATCGCGGCCGTTGATGGCCTTCAGCGTCTCTCCCTTACGAGCCTTGCGGACGACCAGGCGACGGTCTTCCAGCTTGTCCAGGTCATAGGCGTGCAGGGGCTGGCCGCACTCGAACATGACGTAGTTCGTCACGTCCACGATGTTGCTGACCGGCCGGACGCCCAGCGTCTCCAGCCGACGCCTCATCCACCAGGGGCTCTCGCCCACCTTCACGCCGGTCATCACCCGCGCCGAGAACCGCGGACAGAGTTCGGGGGTCTCCACCGTCACCCCGGCCAGGGCCTCGACGCCGATTCCCGAGGTCCTCGGCGCGGCGGCCGGGATGCGGAGCGGCTTCTCGAACAGGACCGAGATCTCCCTCGCCACTCCCAGGTGCCCCAGGCAATCCGAGCGGTTGCTGGTGACCTCCAGGTCGATCGCCAGGTCGCCGCCGACGTCGTCGGTCGACTCATGGTTCAAGCCGGTCAGGGCCAGTCGTTCGGCGAGAGCCTCCACGGGCATGTCGAGGCGGACGTATTCGGTGAGTTGGTTCCAGCTGACGATCATCGGGCTATTCGCTCGCGGGCTCGGGTTTCGGCGTCCGGCGCCCGGACGACGACGATCGGACGCGGTCCCAGAGCAGGTAGACCGGCAGGCCCGCCAGCACGATCAGGAATCCGACGCCCGAGGTCAGGGGCTTCAGGTACAGGAAATCGACCACCAGCAGGGTCGCCAGGGTGATGTAGACGACCGGCGGCAGCGGGTAGGCGAACGTCTTGTAGGGTCGGCTGAGGAACGAGGCTTTCTTCCTCAAGACGATCACCGCCGCGACCATGACGATGCAGAACGCCATGTCGACCGGGATGATGTATTCCAGCAACTCGCTATAGAGATTGCCGTAGACGACCTCGCCGGTCTCCTCGCGGACCGAGACCGTCACCGGCAGGGTCAGCAGGCAAGCCCAGATCCCCTGCGCGTAAAGCGCGACGGCCGGCACGTGATGGGCGTTCGTGCGGGCTGCGGCCTGGAAGAACAGGCGGTCGCGGGCCATCGCATAGAAGACGCGGGCGCCGGCCAGGATCAGGCCGTTGACGCAGCCGAACGTGGAAATCAGGATCGCGCCGGCCATCAGATATCGGCCGCTCGACCCGACCGCCGCCTCCATCGCCGCCGTCCCCACCCGATCCTGGGGCGCGTTCTGGATCTCCGAGAAGGGGAGGGAGACCAGATACGAAACGTTCGCCAGGAGGTAAAGCGCGACGACCACCGACGTCCCCCGGAACAGGGCCCGGGGGAGGGTCTTGCTGGGATCGCGAATCTCTTCGCCCACGAAGGTGACGTTGTTCCAGGCCGTCGAGGAGAACAAGGGGCCGATCATCGCCAGCCCCAGCAGCAGCAGGACGGCGCCGTAGCCGTCGACCGGCAGGGGCTCGGTGTAATAGGTGTTGGGTGTCCAGCCGTTCGCCCAGGGGTCCCACCACGACGCGGTCCACGCCGCGGCCTTCCCGCTCGCGCCGAGCAGGACGCCGACGAGGATCAGGCCCACGAGCGCGCCGGTCTTGGCGAGGGTGAACGAATTCTGGATGAGCTTCCCCAGCTTCAGCCCCCGCGTATTGGCGAGGGTCAGGCCGACGATCACCGTGGCGGCGACCGCCTGCTGGGTCGAGACTCGGAGCGCATAGGGGCCGAACCGGAGGGCTGGCAAAGCGACCTTGTCCGATACGGCCGGGATGAACACCCCGAGGAACTTCGCGAACGCCACGGCGACCGCCGCGATGGTCCCGGTCTGCACGACCAGGAACATGGACCAGCCGAACAGGAAGCCGACGACCGGCCCATACGCCGTGCGCAGATAATAATACTGGCCGCCCGCCTTGGGCATCATCCCGGCCAGCTCGGCCGAGGAGACAGCCCCGGCGACGGTCATCAGGCCTGCGAGCGCCCAGGCGGCCATCAGCCAGCCCGGAGCGCCCACCAGTCGGGCCGATTCCGCCGACGTGATGAACACGCCCGAGCCGATCATGGAGCCCATGACGAGCATGGCCGCGTCCAGGACGCCCAGATCTCGCACCAGGGCCGGCGCCCGCCTGGACTTCGCGGCTTTCGCGGGTTCGGAGGGCTCGCTCGCCATGGGGATCGTTCTCAGCCTTCCCGCTTGACGTACTCGTCGACGTCGGTGATCGCCTTGGTCAACGACGCACGCCGCCAGTCGGTGAGTGCGGTGTCCATGGCGGCGGCCAGCCGGCTCCCCAGCAGGACGGCGGCCTCCTTCGGGTTCTGGCCTTCGGCGCGGACCTCGGGAAAGTCGTGATGATGCACGCAGACGCCGTGGGACGTCGCCCCCGCGGTCACGATCACGCTGTCTTTGACGTCGTTCATGAGAGAGGCCCCTTACTCGTTCGGTGTGCCCTGCGACAGGTCCCGGATCGGAATCGAGCAAGCCGCCGGAACCTCAGAACTGGTCGAGGAAGCGGACGTCGTTCTGGTACAGCAGGCGAATGTCGTCGATGCCGTGCCGACGCATGCAGAGGCGTTCGATGCCCAGGCCGAAGGCGAAACCGGTCACTCGCTCGGGATCATAGCCGACGGCCTTGAAAACGTTGGGGTCGACCATCCCCGCCCCCCCCATTTCAACCCATCGCCGCCCGCCGTGCCAGAGCATATCCACCTCGACGCTCGGTTCCGTGAACGGGAAGAACGAGGGCCGGAAGCGGATTTGCACGTCCTCGCCCAGATAGCTCTTGGCGAAGAGGCGGAGGATGGTCTTGAGGTCCCCCATGGTCACCCCCTCGTCGACCATCAGACCTTCGATCTGATGGAACATGAACGAGTGGGTCGCATCCACGGTGTCGGGCCGATAGACCCGGCCGATGGCGACGACCCGGACCGGAGGGGGCTGGGACTCCATCACGCGGATCTGGATCGTGCTGGTCTGGCTCCGGAGCATGGTCCCCTCGGACAAATAGAAATTGTCCAGAGGGTCGCGGGCCGGGTGGACCGGAGGGATGTTCAGGGCGTCGAAGTTGTGACGGACGTCCTCGACCTCGGGTCCGCGCGCGACGGCGAAGCCGAACCGACCGAAGATGTCGATCAGTTCGTCGGCCGTCTGGGAGAGCGGATGGCGGTGCCCGAGCCGGGGGGCGATCCCCGGCAGGGTCACGTCCACGCCGCCGTCGGCGACCGCCCGTCGCTCGACGCGCCGGCGAGCGGCCTCGATCGCGGCTTCGAGGGCCTGCTTGACGCCGTTGAACCGGCGGCCGTATTCCTTCTTGACGTCTGGGGGGAGCGACTTGAGCCGTTCCTGCGCGGCCTTGACCCGGCCCTGCTTCTGGCCCAGATATTCGATGCGCGCCGTCTCGACGTCGTCCGGGGAGGCGGCCGACTCGAACGCGCGAACGCCCTGGTCCTGGAGCTTGTCAAGCTCCAGGAGGGCGGGTTCCAGCGATTCCGTGGGGCTCATCGCAGCTCGCTTCAGGCGGTCTTGGCCTTCTGACGGGCCTGGACCTGGGCCTCGTGCTTGTCCAACTCGGCGCGGACCTTGGCGACGATGGCGTCGAAGGTCTCGGCGTCGAAGATGGCGAGCTCGGAGAGGCTCTTGCGATCGAGGGCGATGTTCGCCAGCTTCAGGCCGTGGATGAGGCGGCTGTACTTCAGGCCGCGCATCTCGGCGGCGGCGCTGAGGCGGATGATCCAGAGCTTGCGGAAGTCGCGCTTCTTGGCCCGGCGGTCCCGGAACGAGAACATGCCGGCGCGGAGGAGGGTCTCCTTGGCCGACTTGAGCAGCCGCCCGCGGCCGCCGACGAATCCCTTGACGGCCTTGAACAGCCGGTTCTTGGCCTGACGCCGGGCCGCACCTTTTCTTGCACGCATGATTCAAAATCTCGCTGAGGGCGCGATGGGGGTCGGGCGCCCGCTGAAAGGACTCGGGAAATCGCTGGAGAGCGGCTGCTGGGGGCGGTTCACTCGGCGGCGGCGGGAGCGGAAGCGGCCGCGGCGCCTTCGGTCTCGAGGGCCTTGTCTTCGGCCATGGCGGCGAGACGGGCGGCCTCGACGGCCTGGGGGTTGGTCGACACGCGCCGGCGGAGGGCCTTGCGGACGCGACTCGCCTCGGCGGAGACGCCCAGGAAGCTCTTTTTGCGGAGCCGGCGGATCTTCTTGCCGCTCTTGTGGCTGTTCAAGTGCGACGACCCGCACCGCTTGTGCGAGACCTTGCCGGTGGCCGACACCTTGAACCGCTTCTTCATCCCCTTATGGGTCTTCATCTTGGGCATTGCGCTACCGTCCTGTTTCCAATATGTTTCGGTCGTCGCCCGGCCGATGGTCGCGGGGGACGCCTCGCCGCCGCGGAGTCGCCCCGCGTCGGGAACGGATCGTCTCGCCCCGGGTCGGCGTCGGCGTTGGCAGCCCAGAGCCGGCACCGGGGGGACGCCGATCGGGGACCGATGGCGGGCAAGCGGCCCATCGTAACAGAACGCCGCCGCCGTCGTCCAGTCGGCCCGCCCGGCTTGGCGCAGGAAATCCGCGCCGAGCGAGCCCTTTCTATCCCGGGATCACGCCCGAGGGGCCAGGATGGCGGTCATCCTCCGGCCTTCCATCGACGGCGTCTTCTCCAGCTTGCCCACCTCTTCGAGGGCGTGGAGGACCTCGTCCATCACGCGCCGGCCCTCGTCGATATGCGCCAGCTCGCGGCCCCGGAAGAGCACGTTGACCAGCACCTTGTCCTTGGCTTCCAGGAACTCGCGGGCCCGCTTGACCTTGACCTCGATGTCGTGGTCGCCGGTCTTGGGGCGGACGCGGATTTCCTTGATCTGGACCTGGTGCTGCTTCTGCTTGGTCAGGCGTTTCTTCTGGGTGTACTTGAACTTGCCGTAGTCAATGATCTTGCACACCGGCGGCCGCTCGTTGGGAGCGACCTCGACCAGGTCCATCCCCGCCTCTCGCGCGGCCTCGAGCGCCTTGTTCGTCGGCATGACGCCGAGCATGGCGCCTTCCGCGTTGATGACCCGCACGGGGGAGATACGGATCTGCTCGTTGACCCTCAGTCCTCGCTCGATCGGTCCGATGACGTCCTCCTCGGGGACGGGTGACAGGGATCGCCTCACGGCGTGGGGGCCGACGCAGGCCCGCCCGCGTCGGGTGGCCGGTCGGCCGATCCCGAACGACCCCGGTACGGCCCCTACGGCCGTCCGATTCGGTCGTCGCAAGGCAACTTAAACCATTATGTCGACAGCGTCGAGATGTCAAGTCCATAGCAGGTTCGAAGCCGCCGTTTTCCTGGCGCGGTCGTCGCCTCCCCCCGCCTCGGGCCGACCTCGCGCCCCTCTCGGCGGCCGGCGTCGAGATGCTTGGCGCGGCCTGGCCGATGCCGTACAACGCCGCGAAGCAAAGTGCGTCGCGCGGCGAAGGTGGGGCGAGGGCCTCGCGGCCGTCGAAGATCGACGCCGAAAGGAGCGAGCGGGTGAAGGTCTTGATGACGGGCGGCTACGGCTGCATTGGTTCCTGGGTGGTGAAGCGGCTGGTCGAGGCGGGCCATGAGGTCTCGATCTTCGACCTAGTCGAGGACTCCCACCGGCTCGACTTGATCCTGGACGCCTCGGCGAAGGCGGGGGTCCGCTTCCTGGCCGGCGACGTTGCCGATCGCGGGGCGGTCCGGAAGGCCGTCGAGGAGACCGGGGCGACGCAGATCCTCCACCTGGCGGGGCTTCAGGCGCCGACCTGCCGCGCCGACCCGATCCGGGGCGCGATGGTCAACGTGATCGGCACCCTGGCGGTGTTCGAGGCGGCGGCCGACCTTCGCGAGCAGGTCGCGCGGGTGGTCTACGCCAGCTCGGCCGCGGTGCACGGCCCGCCCGAAGAGGGATCGCAGGGCCCCCTGGCGGACCGGATCCGGCTGGCCCCGCTCACCCATTACGGGGCGTTCAAGGTCTGCAACGAGCTGAACGCGCGAGTCTACTGGCTGGACCGGGGCGTGGTCAGCGTGGGCCTGCGTCCCTGGACGGTCTACGGCGTGGGCCGGGACTTCGGCATGACGAGCGAGCCGACCAAGGCCATCAAGTCGGTCGCCGTGGGTCGGCCCTATCGGATCAGCTACGGCGGGTATCAGGACCTGCAATACGTCGGCGACGTGGCCGATACGTTCGTCAGGGCGCTCGAGGCTCCGTTCGAGGGGGCCGAGGCGTTCAACCTGCGAGGGGCGGTCGAGCCGATCGAGGCGTTCGTCGAGACGCTGGCGCAGGTGGTCCCGGCCGCCGGGCCGCTGGTCAGCCACGGCGACAAGCAGCTTCCCATCGCCCCCAGCCTGGACGACTCCCGCCTCCAGGCCGCGCTCGGCCCCATCCCCCGCACGCCGCTGCGTCAGGGGATCGCCGAGACCTTCGAACGGTTCGCGAGCCTCCATCGCGAGGGGAGACTCGACCTGTCGGACCTGGGCTGAGGATCGGGCCCCCTCCTCGCGCGGAGGAGGGGGCCGGGTTCGATCGGCGGGCGCCTTACTCGGCCTTGGCCTTGGGAGCAGAGGCCGGGGGAGCCCCGGCGGGAGCGGCCTGGGCCTGGATCGGCGGGAAGAGATCCTTGGGCATGGGCTTGACCTCGACCTTGGCCGCCTTCCGGGCTTCGGTGAGAAGGTTCCGCTGGAGCTCGGCGGCGTAGCCCGAGGTGATGTACGGCTTGTTCTGCTCGAAGTCCACCGGCTTGCCTTCCTTGCGGTCGGTCACCTGGATCAGGTGGTAGCCGTAGGGGGTTTCGACGGGCTCGGAGACGGAGCCCTGCTTGAGCTTGAAGGCGACGTCCGTGAACTCGGGGATGAAGCCGCTGTTCAGGTTGAAGAAGTCCAGGTCGCCGCCGGCGCCTCCCTCGTTGGCCGGGTCCTCCGAGTACTTGTCGGCGGCCTGGGCGAAGGTCAGCTTGCCGGCGTCGATCTCTTTCTTGATCGCCAGGAGCTGCCCCTTCACCTTCGCCTTGTCGGCGGCGGAGGCGTTGGGCTCGGTCTTCCGCAGGATGTGGCTGGCCCGGACCTGGGTCCCGCTGAACAGGTCATGGTTGGCCGCGAGGAACTTCTTCAGCTCGGCGTCGGTCGCCTTCGCCTTGACGTACTCGATCCAGCGCAGGCGGTCCTCGATCTCCTTCTTGATCTCGTCGAGCGAGAAGCCGTTCTCCAGGAGCGACGTGGCCAGGTCCTTGCCTTCGGACTTGAGCCCCTGTTCCAGCTTGCCGATCTCCTCCTGGACCTGCTCGGGCTTGATCGTGATCCGCTGGCGGTTGAGGAACTGGGTGACCAGCCTCGTGTTGACCAGCGTGTCGACGGCGTCGCGGTAGACCAGGTCGCGATCCTCGGTGGGGGGGATCGGGTACCGGGTGATGACGTTGTAGACCTCGCCCTTGGTGATCTTCTCGGTCGCGCCGTTGTAGTCGACCGTCGCGACGACCTCGGCGGGGTTGGCGATCGCGGGAGGCGCCCCGGCCTGCCCCTGCGGCGGCGATCCGGCCTTCGGCTGGGCGGGGGCGTTCTGGGCGACGGCCATGCCGGCCGCGATGTTCCATCCGACGACCGCCGCGACGACGGCCAGACTGGCGAATACGATCCTGCGCATCAAGGGCTCTCCCTACACAAAGGCGACGGACCGACCGACGCCCGAGGGCTCCATCCGGTCGGGCCTCCTCCTCAGTCGTTCGCACGGGACGACGAGTCGGCCGATTTTCCGGATTATAACGATTTCCTCAAGTCCCGCCGCGCGAATCGCCCCAGAAACCCTGGGGGCTCTCCGAACCGGCGGAACCTGCCCGACGGCGCCGTCATGTCGGGCGACGTCGCGGCCCGCGGCGCGGAGTCGCGGAGACGGACGGGAGGGCGGCGACCGACCTGGTCGAGCGTCTCCGGGCCGGGCTCCGTGCGCCGGGGTTGCGGCGACGAATGCGGTGGTCGATGATGTTCACGCCAGGCGCCAGCCGCGACGCGTACCAGGCCAGCAAGCGACGGGGGATGGATCGGTGCCCAAGACGATTTCGCGGAGGGGAGTCCGCCTCCTCAGGACCATCCTCACCGGCTTTTTGATGACCTTCACGGACGCCGCGTCCCGCGCCGACGACGCGCAAGCCCTGGTCGGCCCGGCCGTCGTCGACCGTTTGATGGAGGGGCTCGATGAGGGGGTCCGCGTGGGAGTCGACGTCTTTGAACTCCCTCGAACGCAGGGGGAGGCCGCCGTTCTCCGGAAGAACGCGGACGCCGTCCTCCCTACCGCCAGCGCGATCAAGACGGCGATCATGATCGAGATGTTCGCGAAGTTCTCCAGGGACCTCGACGCCCCGCCCCCCGGCCTCGATGACATCCTGAAGGACGATCATCCGGCGGTCGCCCATTTCGAGCCCAGGGGCCGCGAGCAGATCCGGGCCGGGCTCTCGGGGGCGAGCGTGCGACGGATCGGCCGCGTGATGTTGGGTTCGGACAACGCGACGAACCTCGTGTACAACGCGGCCTCGAACGTGGCGATCGCGCTCCTGGGCGGCCCCGACGAGGCGACCCGGCTGGTCCACGCACGCGACCCGGGCTTCGCCTCGATCATGGTCCGCCGCTACATGCTGACCGATCGCAAGGCCCGGGGCGACAACGAGTCGACCGCCGAGGGCCTCGGCGCAGTCCTCCGCCGTCTCGCGTCGCGCGAGGTCCCGGGCCTGGACGCCGCCACGGTGGAAGCCTGCCGGACGGCCGTCGAAGTTTCCGACGACGCCGCTCGGGGCCGTCGCCGTTTCAAGAACGGGGCGCTCGACTCGCTCCCGATCACCCGCGTGGTCACCGGCTGGTACGAACGGCCCGACGCCCCGACGATCGTCTACGTCGTCATGCTCGCCCTGGACGATCCGGGCGCCACGCCCCCCGCCGAGGCCGCCGCGAAGCTCCAGGACGCGGCCGACCGGATCGCCAGGGACGCCGTGGACGAGTTGCGAGGAGCGAAGCGGGGGCCGGATCACCCCTGAGTTCCTCGGCTCTGCGGTGATTTGCGGCTCAGGAGCCGATCAGGAGCAGGAACGCCGAGGTCCAGGCGATGGTCCGGATCCAGTTCGTCGCGACGAGTCGTCGGATCACGTCGGCGTCGCGCCCGCCCGCCTGCAAGGCGTCGTGGGCGGGGACCGAGAGGGCGATCGTGGACACCCAGGCGGCGCCGACCGCGACGGCGGCCAGTCCCAGCCTGACGTTCGGACGGTCGAACAGAAGCCACCCCAGCAGCGCGACCTGGGCGAGCATCAAGGGGCCGACGATCCAGGTGATGGCGCGGGTGTACCGAGAGTGCCAGGAAACGAACGACTCGGGGACAACCGCCGCGAATCCCGGGTAAACGATGCGCTGCACCATCCAGATCAGGATCACGAGCCCGAAGGAAACCAAACGACAGGCCTCGTCGACCGTCATCTTCGGGCGTCTCCGCTCGGAACGTCTCATGTGGTCGAAGGAAGGACCGAGGGGACGCGGCGGCGTCCCGAGATTCTGTCAGGGTCGGGAACGGTCGGGGAAAGGGGCGGGGAGTCGGAAGACGGTGGATTGTTCGACGGGTTCGAAGTCGAGGGCCTGGTAGAAGGCGAGCGCCGGCTCGTTTTCGGCCAGGGTCTGGACCTCCACCACCTGGAAGCCTCGCTCGCGGGCCTCGCGGACGACCTCGCCCATGAGGAAGCGGCCGTATCCGTTGCGACGATGAGTCGCGGCGACCTCGACGTCAAAGACTCCCAGTCGAGCCCGACCATCGACCCGGCCGAACGCGCTCATGTCCCAGGTTTTGGCGCGTGCCACCTCGGCACCATCGTCGCGTGACCGCAGCGAGGCGTAGATCGGATGAAAATCGCCGAGGGCGATGTTCTCCCACCACGACGTGGGGAGATGGTCCTCGTCGAACTGGAGGTTGAGCTGGCGTCGCAGGATCGCCGCCCGGGGATCGCGGGGATCGGGGCGGGTCAGGTCGAAGTGCAGGTGAACGGCGGTGCCGATCGGCTCATAGCCCAGGCTGCTGAGCGCGGAGGAGAACCGGTTGTGGCTCGACGGTACGCCGGAAGCCTCGCTGCCGCCGTAGATCCCCCAGTAGAACGGATTCAGCGGGAAGCGACCGCCGCCGTAAAGAACCTTGGCTCCCTTGCTCCGAAGGTAGCGTTCCGCCTCGACGACGAGGGCCTGCGCCACGGCCGCCTCCTCGTCGCCCGGCTCGGCGGCGAGCATCGAGACGACGCCCAGGTCGTGATCGAGATGGAACGGAAGCTCGGGATGGGTCTCATCCGGGCCGAACCCCGCGTGCACGAACCCGACGGGTCGACCGTCACGCTCGGCGACGATCAGCCCCCGCGGGTCGAAGATGACCGGATTGAACGCCTGGTCGTCCAGCTCGTGAACGCGCAGCGGGCGTGCGGCCACGGACTCGGGAACGGCGGCGTTCCAGAGCTTCAGCAGGGCGGGGGGGTCGGGATTGCGAAAGGGTCGAAAGTGGATCACCGGCGAAGTCGCGAGGTTCCAGGACGTCGGGGAATTGGACCGACGCGGCCTCGGCGCGGCCGGTCCGGCGGTTCAAGGCACGAGCACCAGCACGTCGTCGCCCTCGACCTTGACTTCGAAGACGTCGACCTTGATCTTCGGTCCCAGCGGCGTCTGGCCGGTCTGGACGTTGAATTCCCAACCATGCCAGGGGCAGGCCACCATGCAGCCTTCAAGCGGGCCGTCGGCCAGCGGGCCCCCCTGGTGGGGACAGATGCCGTCGATCGCCGAGATCTGGCCGTCCACGTTGAACAGCGCGTACACGCGCCCCTCGAACTCAACCTCCTTGGCGCCGCCGACGGGGAGTTCCTCGCGGGTGGCCATCTTCACGAACTTGGGCATGCGCACGACCTCGACTGCTCGGCACGCGGTCGCGGCGACTCGCCGGACCTCTCCTCGACGCCAGTCTACCACAATCACGACCGATCGTGGGGGGTCGGCGAGGTCCCGGCGTTCTAGATGATTACGCGAAAACTCGACGGTCGGTCGAAGCTTCTCAGGGGCGGGGGGGAAGCGAGCGCGACGCCTGCGGGGAGGCCGCCTCGGGGGGCCTGCCGATCTTGCCTCCGCAACCGTAGATCGAGCACCAGCCGACGAACTCCCAGCAGTCGCGGTGATGGGGCGCGCCGCATTTGACGCAGACGACGAGGGGGCCGAGATCGGCGACCTCGCCGCAGACCTTGCAGACGGCGGGGCCTTCGTCGGGGTCGGGTTCGCCGTCCTCCTCAAGGAGCGTCACGCCCTCGCTGATCCGCTTGCGGACCCCTTCGCGAAGCCCCTGGTGGATCGTCAGCGTCTCGGCGACGGCGGCGACGAGGGAGTCTTCGTCGTCGCTCAGATCCCGGTCGAGTTGCACAAGGAGCCGCTCGGGGCTGACCGCGAGCGTCAGGCCGCCGGGGCGCACCAGGCGCTGGAGCCCCGCGATCGCCCACCTGGTGGCCGGCGCCAGGAAGTCGCGGGCCATGTCCGGGTCGTTGGCCTGAACGACGAACGCGCCGTCGAACTCGCGGTCGCCCAGAAAGACGGGCTGCGTCCCCTTCGCTGGGGGTCGGAGCTGCGGCGACTCCCGAGGCGCGAGATCGAGCCGGAACGGAATCCCCCGTCGGAAGCGGACGACGACTCGGGTGCTGATCACCCCCGGGCGGCGAGCCGAGGCCGGCGCGAGGCCCACGCGGACGAGATCCTCCCCCTGCGGGAAGCTCACGATCGGCGAGTCGGACAGGCCGCGGGTCTCGTAGCGGCCTCCGTGACGGGCGGCCAGCCGGCGAAAGGCGCGATAGCGCGAGCCGGTCACCCAGGCCGCCGACTTGGCCAGCAGCCGGATCAGCCCATACGCCACCAGAACGCACACCGCAAAGCCGATCAAGCCCATGCGAGGTCGTCGCTCCCGTCGGCAAGGGGAAGGGAAATCGCCGGGACGCGACTCCCATCTTAAAGACGGCGGGGCCGCCCCGGCAACGCGATAATCCCCCGAATCCGAGGGTCGGGCTCAACCCTCCGCCACGGCCAGGGTGGCGACGTATCCCGGTCGCGGGGAGACCTCCCAGAGCGTCCAGCCCCGGACGATCGGCCAGGGCGAACAGCGTCGGAAGTCGTCGGCGGGGGGGGCGGTCCCGAACAGGGTCTCGAATTCGGTGGCCAACCCGGCCAGGCCCACCCCCTGGGCCTTCACGACCGCCTCCTTCCGGGTCCATCCCCGGATGAACGCGGCGGCCCGGCCGTCGTCGTCGAGCTTCAGGAACTCGGCGACCTCGTCGGCCGTGAAGTAAGACTGCACGATCCGCTCGGCCTGCTGGATCGGTCGCGTCTGCTCCACGTCGACTCCCAACTCCAGATGACGGGCGACGGCGATCAGGGCCAACTCTCCCGAATGCGTGACGTTGAACCGCCAGGTCTCGTGCGCGACGTCGGATGATGTCGGCAGGGCCGGCTTGCCTCCCGGCCCCACCTGGAACCTCACGTCGGCCGCCGGAATTCCGGTGAGAGCCCCCAAAATCGCCCGCAGAGCCCCCCGGCAGCGCACGAAGCGACGGCCGTCGCGGGCGCGGACCAACCGCTCCGCCCGGGCGCGTTCCTCGGTCGAGAGCCGCTCCCACTCCGGCGCGTCGCGGAAGGCGTCTCCCTCGGGGCCGGAAGACAGGTCCACGCGGTAGACGTGAACCTCCCGATCGGCCGGGGCCTGGTTGATGGTCGCGAGCCCGGATGGGTAGTCGAGCAACCTCGGGGGGGGCGGAAAGTCGTTCGGCGACGGCATCGTTCGTTCCAAATGGGGGCCGGGCGCGGGGCCCGCCTCTCGGGACGACGGAGGGGAGGGGCGCGGGCCAGGCCCTTGTATCAGAACCCGGCCCTGGTATTTATTGGAAGTCGATTTGCGAGGAGTCCACACGACTTCGAACCGAGGGTTTCACATGGCCGGGTATCGACGGAGCATCCGACTGCTGAGATCGGCGACGGCCGGGCTGGTGGGCGTCACGCTCGCGCTGGCGGGGTCGACGACTGCGGCCCAGGGGACTCCCCAGGAGGGGAAGGGACCGAAGACCAGGGTGGACCCCAAGATCAACGACCAGTTCCAGAAGCCGGGGCACGCCAAGGGCTTCATCGAACGATTCGAGTCGCACGACCGCGAGGTGTTCGCGAAGCGGGATGCGATCGTCGCCTCCCTCGGGCTCAAGCCCGGGATGGCCGTCGCCGACGTCGGCGCGGGGTCGGGCCTGTTCACTCGGCTGTTCGCCGAGAAGGTCGGCCCTGAAGGCCGGGTCTTCGCCGTCGACGTCTCCAAGGAATTCCTCCGCCACATCGCCGCCGAGTCGGAGAAGAACGGCCGGAAACAGGTCAAGACCGTGCTGGGCTCGCAGGACTCGACGAACCTCGAGGCGAACTCCGTCGACCTCGTCTTTCTCAGCGACGTGTACCATCATTTCGAGGATCACGAGAAGATGCTGGCGTCGATCCGCCAGGCGCTCCGGCCCGGCGGGACGCTCATCCTGATCGAGTTCGACCGCGTCGAGGGGAAGAGCAGCGAGTTCGTGCTCAAGCACGTCCGCGCAGGCCAGGCGGAATTCCTCCGTGAGATCGAAGCGGCGGGCTTCACCCTGGACGCCAAGGGGGCTCGTCCCCAACTGGTCGAGAACTTCTTCGCGCGATTCCACAAGCCCGACGCGCCGGTCGCGCCGTGAGCGGCCTCGCGAGGTCCCACGTCGACCCGGCCCGTCAGCACGGGCCGGGATCGGCGAAGCCCCCCTCGCGACGCAGGTGGTTCCAGACCTCGACGAACGCCTGGGTCTCGGCGTCTCGCCACGACAGGCCCTCATCCTCCAGCTCGTTCGACCGGCGTCCCCAGCGCTCGCGGGCGTCGAGCGACCACGCGGCGACGACGCTTCGATAGGCCAGGGGATGGAAGACCGGCGGCGGCGGGGTCCGGTCGACCGGCTCGGGCCGGAGGGCGGGAGCCGCCTTCCGAGGACGTCGGAACCGAACGGCCGGGGGACCGTCCGCGAACGGCTGCGGGGCTGCTAAAGTGGACGCCTCGGCGACCGGCATGTTGAGCCGACGCTGGACGCCTCCCCGACGACGCGAGGCGGTGGACGCTCGCTGCAACGCACCAAGTTCACTCATCGAACGCGTCTCCTTCCGGTGCCGCGGTTCGTCGTTCGTGACGCCGATGGCGTGTCCGTCGCCGCCCTGATTCTATCTCCAGCCTCTCCAGGGTTCAAGTGTTCACCAGGCAGGTTTCCTATCCTGCTCCTATCTGGAAGGATACTCCCGGGAGGACAAACTTTTATGGGAATCGCGATGTCCCCCTCCGAAGACCGGGCCGAAGCCGCCGACTTTTCCGATTCCGCAGCCGGCGAGGCCAAGATGCCGGCGGAGTTCGGCGTCTGGATGGCGGTGTCCGTGGTGGTCGCGAGCATGGTCGGCACCGGGGTCCTGACGACTTCGGGCTATACGATGGCGCTCGTCGGCAGCAATCGGTTGATGCTGGCGCTCTGGCTGGTCGGCGGCCTGATCGCCATCTGCGGCGCGCTGACCCTGGCCGAGTTGTCGGCGGCGCTCCCCAAGACGGGGGGGGATTATGTCTTTCTCTTCGAGGCCTATGGACCGCTCGCGGCGTTCCTGTCAGGCTGGGTCTCGTTCCTGATGGGGTTCTCGGGCCCGAGCGCCACGGCGGCTTACGGCTCGGCGAAGTACGTCCTCGCCCCGCTTCGGCTCTCGGGGACGAACGCGATGCTCGCGGAGCGCGGGCTGGCGACGGTGGCGATCCTGATCTTCGCCGCGATCCACGTCTCCGGCCGGCGGCGGACGTCGCTCGTCCAGGGCTGGATCACGGGGCTGAAGGTGGCCGTCCTGCTGGTCCTGATCGTGGCCGGGCTGTCGGTGGGCTGGCCCAACACGGCGAACCTGAACGACGCCCGGCCGATCGACGCCGGCCTGGCGAAGACGATGCTTTTCTCGATGGTCTTCGTCTACTACGCGTACACCGGGTGGAACGGGGCGTCCTACCTCGCGGGGGAGATCCGCGAGCCCCAGAAGGTGCTGCCGCGGGCGATCCTGATCGGCACGGGGATCGTCGCGGTCCTCTATCTGGCGGTGAACGTCGTCTACGCGCTGGCGTTGTCGGCGGCCGACGTGCAGGCGATCGTCGCCGACCCGACCAACACCCAGGGGCTCGACGCCGTCGCGCCGATCGCCGAGATCGCCAGCCGTCGACTCTTCGGGGAGCAGTGGTCAAACCCGCTCAGCGTGGCGATCGGCCTGATGATGCTCTCGTCGCTGAGCGTGTACATGCTGCTCGGCCCCCGGGTGATCTACGCGATGGCCAAGGCCGGGCAGTTCCCGTCGATCGCGGCCCGACTCCGGCCGGGGACGCAGACGCCGGGCGTGGCGACGCTCTTCCAGATCGCCGCCACGCTGGTGTTGTTGTGGACGGGCTCGTTCGAGAACCTGTTCATCTACGCGAGCGTCGGACTGTCGATGTTCTCGCTCCTGGCGATGAGCGCGATCTTCGTGTTGCGGGTCAAGCGGCCGGACCTCCCGCGCCCGTTCCGCACGCCGGGTTATCCGGTCACTCCGGCCGTCTACCTGTTGCTGACCGGGACGCTGCTCGTCGCGGCGTTCGTCAGCGCGCCGTTCGTCTCGACGATCTCGCTGGTCAGCATGCTGGTCGGCATCCCGATCTACTTCCTGGCCTCGCGTTCCCGCCCGGCCGAAGCCGCCTGATCGCTCATTCCACGACCTCGGGGGCCTGGGTCTCGCCCGTCATCGTAATCGGCAGGCGGCGGACCTGGGTCCCCAGTCGGTCGGTGAAGTAGAGGCTCGACTCGGACTTCGCGCGGGCGTCGCCGTCGGCCCAGAGGGCGTGGAAGTCGGGATGGGCGTTCAGCGGACGGCGGGCGTAGGTGTGGTTGCGGGCCTTGTCGGCGGTGAGCTGCTTCACCCGGGTCCAGGTCGTCCCCTGGTCGGCGCTGGTCCACATCACCATGTCGCCGCCGGTGCCGAACGGCTGAGCGCCGGGCTCGGTGGGGGCGACCACGCGCCAGACGCCGTCTTCCTCGATGGTGAGGGAGCCGTGATCGTAATTGTGATCGGAGGTGGTGAAGGGCCGGACGACCCAGTCTCGGCCGTCCCAGCGGGCGGTCTGCCACTCGTGCGGACCGTACTTCGCGCCGGGTTGGTGGCCCTTGCTGGTGAGGAAGAGGACGACCGGACGACCTTCGGCGTCGAAATTCAGGTCCTTCAGATAGACGAGCTTCCCCTCGGCCTGGTAGTCGCGGACGAGCGCCGGGTTGTCGGGGTTGGTGAGCGGGAGGGGGACGGGCTGGCCGTCGGCGCGGGTCCAGGTGGCTCCGAAGTCGCGCGTCTGGAGATAGTACAGGTTCGTCCGGGCATCGAGGCCGAGGGGCCTGGGGTGGAAGTCGAAGACCGTCGCGACGGTCTCCCCACGGGCCCAGGTCACCTGATAGTCGCCCAGATCGATGTGGGCGACGGGGGTCGGCTCGCTCCATGCGCGGCCGTCAGGGCTGGTGGTAAATCGGAGCCCCCGGCCCGCCTGGTACTTGGTGTGCAGGAACAGGAAGCCGCGGCCGGGGACGGGCCACGGGTGGCCGTACGAGAAGTTCGTCTCGACCACCTTCTCGAATGCGTCGATCGAGCGCGGGGCGAGGCTCCGGTGGATGTACGACGGCCTCGCCGTGCCGTGGGCGTTTGAGAAGACCCAGAGGAACCCCTGGGCGTCGATCGCGAGGCAAGGGTTGTCGTGCGCGTCGTTCGTCTTCTTGTCGAGCAGGATCACCGGCCGGGGGAGGGTCCCGGTGGCGTGGTCGTAATACGAAACCATGTGCAGGATCGACTTCCGCGCCGGGTCGGCCCCGCCGTACACGAAGTACGTCCGATTCGAAGGCGCGTCGTAGATCGCGATCGGCGACTGCTGCTGGGGATAGGTCGCGAGCCCGCCGCTGTATTTGTACCTGTATTCATCCTTCGTCGAGCCGATCGAATACCAGCAGCCGACGTAGCCCTCGGCGCGGGGGAGGGGGCGAGGGTCGTCGGCGGCGAGGGCTGAGCAGAGCAGCAAGATCGGCAGGACGTTCACGGGCGGTTTCCTCGGCGTCGGGCGTCGCAAGGCCGTCGGCGGTCGTCACGCCCGCCCCCCGCGCCACGCGGGCGCGAGGGGCGTGGAGACCGGCTCACGTCCGGGCGAACTGGGATTCGCGGGGCGACTCGTAGCGGACGGCCAGATGGGGGGTGTCGAGCGGCTCCTGGCGGTTCTGCCGGGAGTCGAGGCAGCTTTCCAGCATGCCGCAGACGAGCATGGTCCGCTCGACGGGATACGCGGCGCGGCCGGTCTCGATCATGCGGGCGACCTTGTCCATCAACTGCGCCGAGTAGGCGACGTTGGGATTGGGCGGGAGCAGGAATTGCATCGAAAGCGGGTCGGGCCGCCCCTGGACCTTCACGGCCAGGTTGTAGTCGGCCAGGACGCCGTTGAGCATCAGGAGCGTGGCGCGGGTTCCGTCCGCGTACTCGATGAAGTACGCGGCCGGGTTCTGGGCGATGAGCGCGATCTCATCCCCCTCGCCGAGCGCCTGGGGGCGGCCGTCCTGGACCGAGAGGCCCTGGAGCGAGTCCGTCCGGGAGAGCGCGGCCCCCAGCAGCTCGCGCGACCATCGGCCGGCGTCGGCCGCCTTCCAGACGGCGTCGCCCTCGATCATCTGGACGCGGCGGACGCCCGTCTCGCCGCCGCGACGGCGCTCCAGCACGGACTGCATCGCTTCGAGCGCGTGATAATCCATCGGGTCCGAGCCGCCGACGCCGACCATCAGGGCGTCCTCGACGACCGCGCCGTAGGGCAGGTCGACCGAGGGGAGCCGCCAGGTGACGGGTAGCGACGAGCCGGCCAGGAACGGAAACTTCAGGCGTTTGGAGGCGTCGACCATCGCCTTCGCCTTGTCGAAGCTGTACGACAGGTGCTTGTCGTTGAAGACCGGGACGGAGCGGCCGTCGGCCTCGAAGACGTCGGCCGCCTGCTTGAAGAACTCGTAGCGGGGGTAGAGGATCTGCCCCTTCTCGTTGCGCGGATAGTCGCCGTGCTCGCCGATGATCAGGACGGCGTCGACGGCCAGCTTGTCGCCCCCCTGGCGGAGCGCCTCGGGGATGGTCGGGTAGACCTTGAACCCGAAGGTCGAGGCCCGCTCGGCGCTCTGGTCGTCGTCCGGCTTCTGGTCGACGTAGAGCGAGACGACGTCGATGGCCGGCTTCTTCCAGGCCCCGTCGATCGGGTAGCCGACGAGGAAGCGGTCGCCCATGTGCTGGGCGTGCGACAGGTATTTCCAGACGGTCGTGACGATCGCCAGCCGCTTGCGGGCGGGGGGCGATTGCGGAGCGTCGTCGATCGGCTTGCGGCTTCGCATGGCTCGGACTCAGCTCCTCATATATTGCGATTCGCGGGGGGCTTGATAGACGATCGACGCCAGGTCGGGGGTCTCGGCCCGACCGCGCTTCTCGGCCAGGAGGTCGACGGCGGTGCAAAGCACGCCCGAGGTCAGCAACGTCCGCTCGACGGGGTAGGGCGCCCGGCCGGTGAGGAACATGGCCTCGATGTGGTTCGCCAGCGGGCTGAAGAAGTTCGGCAAAGTCTGATTCGGCGAGATCCCGCAGAGGTACAGCTGCGTCGAGCGGATCGCCGGATCGTCCTCCAGCTTGAGCGCGACCGTGAAATCGGCCACCAGTCCCGACATCATGAACAGGCTGCCGACCAGGCCGTCGTTGTAGTGCAGGCGATAGAGCAGGGGGTCCGGGACGAGCTTCGCCGCCTGCTCCAGGTTCGGGAAGGCGTTGCCGTAGCCCGGCATCGGCGAGGTCAGCCGGAAGCTCCGGCAGAGGCAGGCGTCGAACAGGGCCTTCGTCCGGGCCGAGCCCCCCGAAGCGGGGTCGAGCGCCTTCCAGACGTCGGCCCCGCGCAGGGCCTCGACGGCCTTCACGCCGGTCTCGCCGCCGCGACGACGCTCGACGAAGCACTGGAGCGATTCGAGGCCGTGGAAATCATAGCTGTCCACGCCGCCGTAGCCGACGCAGACGGCCTCCTCGATCGGGGCGTCGGGGGGCGTCTCGTACTCGGGGATGCGCCAGGTGAGCGGCAGCGACGAGCCCGCCAGGAACGGGAAGTTGAGTTCGCGGGAAGTCGCGACCATCTCCTTCGCCCAGTCCCAGTTCCACGACAGGTGCTTGTCGTTGAAGACCGGGACGGAGCGGCCCGACTTGCGGAAGACGTCGACCGTCTGCTTGAAGAACTCGTACCGTGGGTAGTGCATGCGGCCGCGATCGTCGCGGAGATAGTCGCCGTGCTCGCCGATCAGGGCCACGCCGTCGACGTCGAGCGTCGGGCCACCCCGGGTCAGGGCCTCGGCGATCGTGGGGTAGACCTTCAGGCCCGGATGGCGCGCGACGCGTTCGTCGGTCAGATCGCCCTTGGGCCGCTGGTCGACGTAGAGCGAGACGACGTCGAGCGCCGGCCGGTGGTGTCCCCCTTGCCAGCCGTAACCGTCCATGAATCGGTCGACGATCCCCTGGCCGTGGGAAGTCTTGTAGTAGCAGGTGACGATAGCGGCGATCCTCGGCCGGGGCTTCGGCGTCGTCGCGACCGCCGGCTGGGCCTCGGCCCGCCCGCGGGCGGCCCCGACGGCGCCGGCGGCCATCGCCCCCATCGCGGCGCGGCGCGTCCAGGCGAAGCCGGGCGCGGGATCGGGTTCTTTCACGTCCATCGGCGTTCCTCCAGCGACTTCGGCGGGTGTTCAACGCCTGTATAACAACCCGGCGACCCCGAGTCCAGGAGGCGTCGTCCTGCGTCCAAACCAAGTTGCCTGAAAGGGGGTTAACGGATATGTTGCGGCCCGGTTCCGCGCAGCCATCCGAGGAGCGGTCGTCATGGAAGACTCGCAAGCGTCGATGATTCAGCATGGGGCAGGGCAGCGGACGCGCCGGGACGGCCCCTCCACGGCCGGCTCGTCCACGCCCCCCCGCGGCGGCGCGGCCCCGGCCGAGGCAAGCGGATCGCGTTCGCGATGGTGCTGCTCGGCATGGCCTGGGGGGCCTGCGAACTGGCGGCCTGGCCGTTGTTCCGGCTCGCGACCGGCCAGCGGTTCTCCTGGTCCGCCCTCCAGGACGAGCGCCGGGAGCGGGCGAACCGGCCCGACGGAATCGGCGGCGCGGTCTTCTCGCAGGTCCACCCCTTCGTCGGCTACGTCCGCGATCCCCGGCCCGACAGCGGGGTCGTGCGCCAGAGCGACGGCCGGACCATGCCGGTCTCGAACTTCGGCTACGTGGACGACAAGGACCCGATCCACAAGCGCGAGCCCGGCAAGCTGATCGTCGGGATCTTCGGCGGCTCGGTCGCCTCGTACTTCGGGGTCAACGGCGTGAGCCGGCTGGAGCAGGCGCTCCGACGCTCGCCGGAATTCGCCGACAAGAAATTCGTGTTCGTCAACGCCGCGCTCGGCGGTTACAAGCAGCCCCAGCAGCTGACCACGCTGGCCTACCTGACGGCCCTTGGGGCCGAGTTCGACCTCGTCGTCAATATCGACGGCTTCAACGAGGTGGCGCTCCACGAGCTGGAGAACGCCGGGCACCACGTCTTCCCGGCCTTCCCTCGAAGCTGGCACGCGCGGGTCGGCATGAACGACCCGAGGCTCGGCTCGGCGCGGGCCGAGTTGAACAACCTGGAGGATCGTCGCATCACCTGGTCGCGGTGGGCCTCGACCTCGCCCTGGCGGTGGTCGATCGTCGCGAATCTCGTCTGGAAGTTGCAGGACCGCCGCCTGGAATGGTCGTCGTACTCGATCACCAAGGGGCATCAGGAACTGAAGGATCAGGCCGGTCCGTACGTCGCCACCGGCCCCTTGCGCGAGTTCGGCGGGCGGGACGAGCTGTTCGAGCACATGGTCTCGATCTGGTCCAACAGCTCCCTGGCGATCCACGCCCTCTGTCGCCAGAACGGCACGCGGTACGTCCATTTCCTGCAGCCCAACCAGTACGTCGCCGACTCCAAGCCGATGGACGCCGCCGAGCTTCGCGTGGCCTTCAACGCCGACCACCCGTATCGCCGGGGCGTCGAGGCGGGCTATCCGCTCCTGCTCCGCGAGGGCCAAGCCCTCCGCGAACGCGGCGTGGCCTTCCACGACCTCACCGGGATCTTCCGCGACCATCCCGAGTCGCTCTACATCGACGACTGCTGCCACTACAACCAGGCGGGCCTGGAGATCATGGCCGAAGCCGTCGCCCGCGCGATCCTCGACGACCCGACGCCCACGCCCTGACTCAGTTGTAGATGAAATAGACCGACGCCGTGCAGGCTCGGTCGACGGTCACGCGCACCCAGTGCGCGGAGTAGCCGTCCGGGAAGACGTGGAAGCCGTATCCCTTCGACGACAGGGCGATCGTCTGGTAGGTCTTCCACGAACCGTCGCCGAGGAAATCGACCTCCACGGTGAACCGCACCGGCTCGGTCGAGTCGTGCGAGAGGTGGAGGACTTTCTTGTCGAACCCGGTCATGAGGTAAGGGTCGGAGACCGCGCCGGCCTCGACGGGGTCGTTCCACCAGGGGCCTCCCCAGCCGGTGGGCTTTCCCATCTTCCAGAGGTCGTCGATGTTGCCGAACCAGAGCCCGGACTGGGGCTGGCCGACGACCGAATCCCCCTGATCGCTGGCCATCACGAACAGGCCCCGCCAGTGGAGGAAGTCGGGGATCACCCGGAGGTGCGACGCGATCGGCCGCACGCCCCAGAGCTTGCCGGCGTAGCGGTGCAGCGGCATCTCGTAGAAGAGGCCGAAGGCGTCCATCAACTGACGCTCGGTGGACGCCTCGCGGATCCGCATCCATTCCGTGCACCACTGGTGGTCGAACGTCTGGCTGGACTTCGGCAGCCGATACCTCGACCACTCGCCCCGGTCGAGCACCCGGAGGATGGCCGACCGCTTGTCCCAGCCCAGGGCGTAGAGCGGGTCGGACGGCGAGTAGCGGCCGGAGACCTCGACGAACGGGTTCTTCTCCAGGATGGTCCAGGTCTTACCGTCCCACTCGGCCAGCCGACCGGCCTGGCGTTCGCCCAGAAACTCCTTCTCGTCGTACGAGTTGTTCGCGACCACGAGCCGCCCGTGGGCCGTGTGCGCCCCCTTGAAGTGCTTGTAGCCGTCGATCCCCAGCTCCTTGATGAGGTCGTAGAGGAGTTTGGATTCGAGCGTGTGGAGGTCGGTCTCGAAGAGGAGGCCTTCCATGGTCAGGAAATAGACCTTGTTCTCCGGGTCGGTCAGGTGCCTGGCCGTGGCGGTCAGGCGGTGCCCGGACAGCTCCTTGATGGTGCGCACCGCGCCGTGCTCGTCGATGACGTGGGGGCCGATGATCGCCTGGCGCGTCCCCCAGTGGACCATCCGATTCGCGAAGGTCCCGGTGACGGACTCGGGGTGCAGCCGGACCGCCATGTCCTCGCGGATCTCGTAGAGCCCCAGCCCGGAGCCGGTGATGTGGGCGACGTAGCCGACCGCCCAGAGCCGGTCGGCCCAGGGGATCATCGCCCCGATCCCCGCCTCGGTCCGGCTGCCGGTCTTCGGGGCCATGACGGCCAGCTGCGGGAAGACGCCGCCGACGTTCAGCTCGGAGCGCCGCCAGGCGAAGCGGTCGTCGACGGGCGAGGCCTCGCCCTCGACGACCGGCCCGGCTCCGGGCTGTTCCTGCGCCGCCAGCCGGGGCGCGACGAGGGCGAGGATCAAGGCGACGCAGGCGGAGCGTGTCGCGTGCGGATTCATGGCGGTCTCCCAGAACGGCCCCGAGGCCTCCAGCCCAGCGACGGGCCCGGCGGCGGGGGCCATCCTAACAGCCCTGAGGGCGCTCTTGAACCCGGTCGGCCTGACGCCTGAAGGGGGGCGAAGGAGTCGCGAGGGGGCGGGACAATCGTTAAGCTGGATCGACCGAGGGCCGCCGATGAGACGGCCTTCGCCAAAACAATGATGAATTGGAGGTCGCTGATGCAGCGTCGTGATGCGAATACGCGCCGAGGGTTCCTGAAGACGGCGGCGGCGGCCTCGACGGCCGTGACGATCCTGGCCCGCAACCCGGAGACCGAGGCGGCCGCCTCGGCGCTCGCCAAGGCCGGTCCCAACGACAAGGTGCGGATCGCGACGATCGGCATGGGGATCATCGGCTTCATCGACACCGACTGCGCGCTGCAGGCGCCGGGCGTCGAGCTGGTCGCCGCGGCCGACCTCTACGAAGGCCGTCGGACGCGGGTCAAGGAAAAGTACGGCGACCACGTCTCGACCCACGTCGACTATCGCGAGATCCTCGACCGCAAGGACGTCGACGCGGTCTTGCTCTGCGTCCCCGACCACTGGCACGCCCAGATGTCGGTCGACGCTATGAAGGCCGGCAAGGCCGTCTACTGCGAGAAGCCGATGGTCCAGTCGCTGGCCGAGGGGCCGGACGTCATCAAGGTCCAGCAGGAGACCAAGGCCGTCTTCCAGGTCGGCAGCCAGTTCGCCAGCTCGATCGTCTTCGAGAAGCTCCACGAGATGATCGCCGCCGGCGCGATCGGCAAGCTGAACGTGGTCGAGGCCCGATACAACCGCAACTCCTCGCTCGGAGCCTGGCAGTACACCCTGCCGCTGGACGCCTCGCCCGCGACCGTCGACTGGGATCGGTTCCTGGGCAAGGCCCCCAAGCGGCCGTTCGACGCCACCCGCTTCTTCCGCTGGCGGAACTACCAGGACTACGGCACGGCCGTCGCCGGCGACCTGTTCGTCCACCTGCTGACCGCCATCCACCGCGCCACCGACTCGCAGGGCCCCAACAAGGTCGCCGCGATGGGCGGGCTCCGCTACTGGGACGACGGCCGCGACGTCTACGACGTCATCCTCAGCCTGCTCGACTATCCGGCCGTCGAGGCCCATCCCGCCTTCACCGTCTCGCTCCAGTGCGACTTCGAAGACGGCGGCGGAGACGCCACCTCGTTCCGGTTCGTGGGCGACGAAGGCGTGATCTCCACCGACCTCGCCTCGCTCAAGCTGGAGCGTACCGGCATCTCCTGGCCGACCCCGGAACAGGAGCTCAAGGGGTATAACTCCGTCCAGACCTTCTCCAAGGCTCAGCAGGACGCGATCGCCGCCAAGCTCGCCTCCGAGCCGAGGAAGGGTCGCAAGCCGGCCCCCTACGAAGGGGCCCAGAGCTTCCAGCCCCCGGCGGGGTACGACCCCCGCCTCGACCACTTCGTCAAGTTCTTCACCTCGGTCCGCCAGGGCGAGCCGGTCTACGAGGACGCCGTCTTCGGCTACCGCGCCGCCGCCCCGGCCCTCCTCTGCAACACCAGCCTCTATGAGAGCAAGCTCATCGGCTGGGACCCGATCAAGATGCAGGTCACGGCCTGAGGCCCCCGCCGATGATTGGGTTCGCTCGCGCCATCCCGCGAGCGAACCCAATCGAGGCAAATCGCTTGCTCAAAAACACTTGGAACGAATACTCGGCCACACGGATTGGGTTCGTTCGCGCGTTTTCGAAGGTCGCAGACCGTTCGGCCGGGGTGCCCGCCGGCCCATCCCGAAATCGGCTTCGTTCGCGACGCCCCCGAACCGAACCCGATCAACATAACTGTCTTACTTGACATCACTTAGACCACAGGGCCGGCTTCCAAAATTGGGTTCGTTCGGCGCAAAACGTGGTCGTTGCCGTTCAACCTGAATCGAGCCCGCCGCCGGCGTGCCGCGCGGTCCGCGCGCACTCTCCCTTAAGGAGAGGATGGTCGACGAACGCCGTTTGCGGAACGACGATCGGCGTCGTTCGTCACCGGCCCCGGCGGGCGCGGAGGCTCTCGGGGAACAGGTCTTCCTGAACGATGTTCCCCTGGTCGTCGAACGGGATTGGAAGATAGTCGGAGTCGAAGGCCAGCCCGGGATGGGCCTCGACTTCCCCGGCGAGCGGACTCGTGACCCAGAGCGTGGTGAGTTCGAGGGTGTTGGGAATCAAGGCGAGCTTCGCCTCGGCCGGGTCGATCCGCCAGCAGGTGTCCAGGCAGGCGGCGATCACGTCGCGGTCGGTCGGCAGGGCCAGCGGGACTCGGGCGCGGGCCAGGAAGTTGCTGGTGAAGCTGTTCACGCGCATCGGCGTCGGGTCGATCGCCCGCACCAGCCGCTCCGTGGTCAGGTCCGCGAACCCGATCCCCAGCGCATTGCCGCGCGATTCCTCGGAGACGTCGAGCACGGCCAGGCGGGTGACGACCGGCGCGGGGTGGTCGCGCATGGTTTCGACGCGGAGGCGGCCGATGACGTTCGGGTCCATCCCGGTGCCGCTGTAATTCTTCCCCAGCTCGCCGACGATCAGCACGTCCAGCTCCGGGAACGGCAGCCCCGGCATCAAGGCGCGGGCCTCCGTAAGCAGGGCGGGCTCGACCTCCAGGATCTCCTCGGGCTCGACCGCGACGATCCGAGCGACGCGATCGGCGGCGTTCTCGATGATCGCCAGCCCGAGCGCGACGGGCGTTCGCTTCAGGAGGAACGCGCCAACTTCCGGGAGCAGCCTGATCAGGCCGGGGAGGCCCAGCTTGTGGACCTGCGCAGCCCCCTCGCGCTTGCCCAGGCCGACGGCCAGCATCTTCAGCAGGCCGCTCTCATACGAGCCCGTGAACGAGGTGTGGGGCTTGACGCGGTTCAGGAGGATGACGCCGTCAGCGTCGAACGCGTTGCGGTCGAAGTGGATCGGCAGGCCGAAGGCGTTGGTCCCCAGGACGACGGTGTCCATCTCGCAGCGGACGGGGCAGCCGACGCTTC
This sequence comes from Planctomyces sp. SH-PL62, assembly GCF_001610895.1. Taxonomy (NCBI): domain Bacteria; kingdom Pseudomonadati; phylum Planctomycetota; class Planctomycetia; order Planctomycetales; family Planctomycetaceae; genus Planctomyces; species Planctomyces sp. SH-PL62. The sequence goes on from NZ_CP011273.1 coordinate 1,834,747, forward strand.
GTTCGGTGACGCCCAGCTCGGCCAGGAGCGCCCGCTGACCTTCGGCTGTCCCGCCGCCGTGGCTCCCCATCGCCGCGACGACGAAGGGGTGGAAGCCGACCGAGCGCACGGCCGTCGCGACGGCCCGGACGATCTCGGGCAACCCGGCGATCCCCCGACTGCCGACCGTGATCGCGACCTGGCCGCCGGCCGGCACCCGGGCGACGAGGCCGCTGGCCACCACGGCGCGAGCCGCGGCGTCGGCCGGGTCGGGGAGCTCGGGCTGGTCGAAGGTCCGTCGGACCCTGGCGATGGTGGGCGTGTTCATGATGTTGCGACCCGGCTTCGCGGGGATCTCCCGCGGATTGCCGACACACCTCGCTCGACACCACCACCTCAAGGGGGGGCGGGAGACGGCCTTCGGCCGGAACTCGGTGGAGTCGAATGAGGAGTCTCGGATTTCCTCATTGTAAGGGATCGGGGTCCGGTTCGAAACGCCGAAGCCCCCCTCGCGTCCGAGGACGGCGAGGGGGGCTTCCGTGGCGACTTGCGGTCGGTCGGTCGTTCGCCTCGGAACGTCAGGCGGCGCGGCGGTTGCGGCGGCGCTGGACGAGGCCGGCGGCGGCGATGATGCCGGCCCAGGCGAGCACGGTCGACGGCTCGGGGACCGGGACTTCCTGGATCGGGCCGCCCTCGGAGGCGTAGGCCGACGGGTAGACGATCTGGGGGTTGGCGTTCTGGAGGCTGACCAGCTTGTTGGTCCACTTCTCGGTGGTCAGCACGACGATCGTGCCGGTGGTGGAGCCGGCGCCGATCGGGTCGGTGGCCTTGCTGGCGTCCAGGTACTGGAAGGTCAGGGCGCCGGTCTTCTCACCCGGGAGCCAGGCGACCGAGCTGGGGATCTGGATGCCGCCGCCCGCGACGGACGAGACGGGGACGCTCAGGCCGCCGACCGTGCCGTCCTTGACCACGAACACGGCGCTGCCGGGCCCGCCGGTGCCGAGCAGGTCGGCCCGGGTGGGGGTGGCGTTGAACTGGAGCGAGGCGCTGTTGACGGAGGTGGGCTCGCCGGACTCGTCCTTCACGTCCTTGACGCCGAACTGGTAGGCGTAGGCGTAGAGCCCGGCGTACGCCCCGGTCCCTTCCAGGACCTGGGACTGCACGACGCCCGTGAGGGGCGTGTTGATGAAGCGATACTCGGCCGTGATCGGCGGCGCCTCGGCGATGGGCTTGAAGAGGCTGTTGAACTCCGAGGCGGAGAGCTCGGGGGCGTCCAGATTCTGAACGATCGGGGCGGCGTCGGTGGTCCGACCGGCCGCGCTCAACACGAGACCAGCCCCCAGGGCGAGAGCAAAGGTGAACTTGTTCATTCGAGTCGATCTTCCAAGGTTGATCCGGGCTGCTCGTCGCATCACGAACGGCCCCGTGCGAGTCGATCCATAACTCGCCGACCGGAGAACGTCTCCGGGCGGTACCCGCGCGCCGCTGTCGGTCGAATGCGGGTCGGGAGGAATCGAACCGGCGATCCCCGCCGCGACTCCCCACTACTCAGATGGCAGATCGCAGTTCCGCCGACGTCGTTGGATTCCATCGGTCGGAGACGAAGGCGAAAATTACCAGGAAGATTCAAGTCGGTCAACACGACTTTAGGCGTCCAGCCACCACCTCACGCCACTCCTCTTGCGACCGCCTTCCACCGCCTGTTCGGGCCGAATTTCGATCGCGGCGGACGCACCGGCGCGACGGTTCAGGCGCGGGTGAGGGGATGGGATTCGCTCTCGCGAGGGACGGCGAGGGCCGCGTGCTGGGGGGGCTCCGGCGGCGCGGGGAAGCTGGACGAATCGGGACGTTCTCCGGCCTTCGGCTCCGGGGGGGCCGTCGCGAGCGTCGGCGTGGACGCCGAGGCCGCCGTCTCGAGGAGCGGCGTGGGGCAGGGGTCCACCTCGAGATCGTCCGGGGGAAGGGGGAGGTCGTCGCTGACGAGGACCGGGGGGCCGACGGGGAGCCCGGCGCGCTGATGTCCCTTGTAATGGCGGTACATCACGCAAACGACGACCCCCACCGCGATGGTGATCGCGATCCATTGCTGGGCCTCGTGCAGGCCCTTCTCGATCTGGTGGGCGAACAGGTAGCCGAGCCCGAACATCAGGCTGGTGCTCAGGAGCGCGGCGACGAGGTCCGTGAGCAGCAGCTTGAGCGGGGGGAGTTTCAGGATGCCGGCCGTCAGATAGGCGGCCGTCCGGAAACCGACCGCGAATCGGCCCAGGATCAGGATCTTGAAGCCGTGGCGATGGAAGTAGCCCTTGATCTGGGCCTCGCGGGGCTTGGTCAGGAGTCGGCGGGTCAGCCGGAGGCTGAGCACCCGCTCGCCGAAGCGGTAGCCCACGGCGTAGACCAGGAAATCGCCCAGGAGCACGCCGAGCATGCAGGCTGAGAACGCGATCGGCCCCGACATCTTGCCGTTGCGCGAGAGGATCGCCGCCAGCAGGACCGGGGCCTCCTCCGGTATGGGCAGGAAGCCGCCCGCCACCAGGGTCAGGGCGATCCCGATGTACCCGAGTTGTCCGATCAGCTGCTCCGTCAACCTCGGCTCCTGACTCCGCCACGCGATCCGGCCCGTCGGCGCCGTCGACGCCGCGCCTCAACCTTTGGTATCACAACGCGGCCGGTGCGTCGAGGCCCTCCTTCGCAGGCCCCGGCGTCGCCCGCGGAGCGCCGGGCCCGACTCGGGGATCGTCGCCCCGTTCGAACCGTCTTGACCTCGATCGGAGGCGGGGGTATTTTCCCGCGAAGCCCAGGATGGGTTTCCGAAGTTCGAGAGCCGTGCCGCCTCCCCCCCCGTCGCCGTTCATGGGGAGGCCGGGCGACGGCGCAGGGGCCGCCCTCCCGTTCGGGCCGCGGCCTCGCCGAGGTCATCAAGGAGGAGGACGAGCATGTCCGACAAGCGACGATCCGAGGGACGTCGACGCGCCTGGGGGCGCGGTCCGATCATCTTGCGATTCGACTCCCTCGAGAAGCGCGAAGTCCTGTCGGCCGCCGGGCACGGCCTCCCCGACCTCGTCGGCTCCTCGATGGTGGTGGTCCAGGACGCCGACTGGGGCGAGACCGTCACCGCCACCGGCCAGATCACCAACCAGGGGGACGCCGGCGCCACGGGCCCGTTCAACGTCGCGATCTACGCCGGGAGCCGGGCCAACGTCGGCCGCTATTCGGTCTACCTGGGCGAAGTCACGGTCCCCGACGGCCTCGCCGCCGGCCAGTCCGTGCCGTTCACCACGGTCGTCAAGCTCCCGTCCAACCCGGTGCCGGGACTGGGCTCCACCGGCCTGCTCCACCTGTCGCTCAAGGTGGATTCCCAGCGGCAGGTGAACGAGGCCAACGAGCGGAACAATTCCGGCGTCGGCCCCGGCTTCGACCAGGCGGTCGTCGCGATCGCCCCGCAGCAGCCCGCCCAGCTCATCGCGACCTCGGTCGGCACCTACCCCACCACGGCGACGTGGGGCAAGACCCTCTCCGTGACGACCCAGATCACGAACAAGTCGTACGGCGCGGCCCCGGCGACCCGCGCCCAGGTCATCCTGACCCCCGCGGGCATCGCCCAGGGGACCGGGTCCGACGTCACCATCGGCAGCATCACCGTGCCGGCGATCCAGCCCTGGCAGACGGTCAACGCCGAGAAGTCGTTCACCCTCCCGGAGATCCCGCCGGTCCTGCTCTCCGGCGCGAGCCAGTTCACGCTGACGATCCTGCCCGACGGCGACTTCCTCACCAACCCGGTCGGGCCCCACTTCGCGATCAGCGGGATCGGCGTCGATCAGGCCGTGGTCAACATCAATCTGCCGGCCGGCGCGTCCGGCGCGCCGATCCACGAGATCCTGCCCGACCTGGCCGTCGCCACCGTCACCCCGTCGACCAGCGATCTGGTCTGGGGCGGCAGCTTCGACGTCGCCACCAGCGTCCAGAACATGGGGACGATCGACCCCGGCCCGTTCCGCGTCCGCTTCCTGCTGGTCGGCCCCAGCGGCAACACCACGCGCACCATCTTCCTCGGCGACGCCGTCATCCCGGGCCTCGCGCCGGGATACCAGCAGCCGATCACCCAGACCGTCTCCCTCCCCAGCCGGCTCCCCGCGGGGATCCTCCTGGACGGCGTGGGGACCGCCAAGATCGTGGCGATCGCCGACCCGGAGAACGGGATCAACGAGACGTTTAAGAACAACAATACGGCGACCTCGGCCCCGGTTTCGCTCCGCCTCCTCGGCAGCGACGGCACCACGTACGTGCCCAACACGCCGAATCCGGAAGTGCTGCTGTCGATCAACCGGCCCAGTCTCGCCAAATATCAGAAGTCCGTGAAACTGGCCCAGGCTGCCGCGGACACCCAGAACGGCCAGGCCGCCCCGACCAAGAAGCTTTTCCGACGGCCGCCCCCCAAGGTCAAGAGCGATCGCGCCCTGGGCATCTTCCCCAAATCGGTCGGAAGTTTCCTGGACGACCTCTTTTGACATAACGCCGCGACCGCAACCCGCGACCTTGTTTCCGGACCTTGCGCATCCCGCGCAAGCTTCGGACAAGCGTCAATCGACACAACCCTGGCAGATTTCATGGATTCGGGGGTCGCTCGGATCGCATTCCGGGAAACTTGAGACAAAATGGAAAATAGCTAGGCGGTTTGTTGAAGAGCGGTAAGATCGCGGCTATGCTTGCCTCGTCGGACTCCTTCCTTCCATCCATCGTAGGAAGGCGTCCTCGAGCCCGGCGTCCGGTCTCCGCCAGGGTCGATATCGGTCGACTTCTTTGAAGTCTCGCTCACTGAGGATCTCACGATGGCCCAGGACCGGACAGACGCACATGGCTCCTCGACCGCCTCACGAATCGGGGCGCTGACTGACGCCCGCTTCGTGCCGCGCCAGTATGAGCCCAATTATGCCTACCCGCTCCTGGTCCTGCTGCACGGCAAGGGTGGCGACGAGGATCAGCTCATCCGGGCGATGCCCGCCCTGAGCCGGCAGAATTACGTCGGCCTCGGCCTGCGGGGCCCCGTCCCCGTCGTGAAGCGCGAACGCCTGGTCGGCTACTCCTGGGGCTCCGAGTTCGAGATCCCCGAACGGTGCAGCTTCCGCCAGGGCCCCGCTCTCCGAGAGGCCGATCGATTCCGACGGGCGATGTGCGAGCCCGAGTTGGACCCGATCACTCGCCTGGAAGAGGGGGTGTTCGCCAGCGTCCGCGAGGCGCGGAGCCACCTGCACGTCCACTCCGAGCGGATCTTCCTGGTCGGCTGCGGCGAGGGGGCGGCGGCGGCCTACCGGCTGGGCCTCAGCTTCCCGGATCGGTTCGCCGGGGTCGTGGCGATCAACGGCTGGCTCCCCGGCGAGTTCCGTCCCCTCGCCCGGTTCGACGCCTGTCGCGACTTCCCCGTCCTGGTGGTCCACGGCGCCTGGAACGCCCGCGTCCCCCTCTCTCGCGCCCGTCGCGAGGTGGGCACGCTCCGAGCCGCCGGGCTTCGGGTCGCCTTCCAGTCCTACCCCTGCAACCACCGCCTCGACTCCGACATGCTCGCCGATGTCGACAACTGGCTCATGACGCGCTGCACGGGCAACCCCGCCGTCTGATTCACCTCTCATCACGGGTTGGTGTATAATCGGACGCCGCGTCGCGTCCCCCCCCGCCCAACCCGGAGAGACTCCCCTGACATGGACGGCGAATTCGCCTGTCCCGAGTGCGGCCAGACGGTTCAGGTGCGAGGAACGAGCCCCGGGCGACAGGTCCGCTGCTCGTTCTGCGGCCGTCTCATCGAGGTCCCGTTCCTCCCCCGCGTGGACGGGGAGTGGAAGCGGGCTCGCTTCACCCGGCCGCGATGGGTTCCCTGGGCCTGGGCGGCGCTCGCGATCGTCCTGATGGGAATCATCGGGACGGCCGGCGTCCAGGTCCTGATCCGCGGCGAGCGGGCGGCGAAGGTCCGCGCGGTCGAACGCCTGATCGAGTCCTCGAAGTCTCATGAAGACGACGGCCGCCTCGACCTGGCCCTCGTCGACCTCGACTCGGCCCTTGAGGTCGCCCCGTCGACCGGCACGCCGCTCGCCGACCCCGAGTCCCTCCGGCTGCATCGCGGAGATCTCGCGCGGCGGGACCTCCAGGACGTCGTGACGAAGCTGGCGGAGGACCCGGGCTCGTCGAAGCCGGTCGGAGCCTGGCTGAACGTCGTGGCCCGGGTGGGGGCGGATCGCGACCTGACCTCGCTCCGGAAGGAGATCGAGGCCCGGTTCTTCGAAGTCCTCCGGGCGTGGATCGGCGAGACCGAACGGCAGGCCCTCCACGAAACCGTCCCGGACGCCGCCTTCCAGTCATGCGTCGAGGGGGGCGACCTGGCGATCCATCTCCCCCAGCCCGATCAGGACGCCGCCCGCAATCGGTTCCATGCGATCGCGTCCTCGCTCGTCGAGCGATTCGGCGTCGTGATCGAGGCGGAGCCTGGCGAGTTCGTGCTGGGGACCCCCGCCGGCTATGAGAAGGTCTTCGAGCCTCCGGCGGTGGAAGCCCTCCGGAATAAAGGCTACCTGCCGCCGCCGAAGTCGACCCGGTGGCGGGAACTCTGGTCGCGCGCGCCTTATCGCTTCTCCTATCGAATCCTGGAGCGTCATGAGGCGGCCTACCTGGGCACCCAGAATCGGACCTCGCGAATCGAGGCGAAGCTCTCCCTCCGCGAGCGGGGCCGGGAAATCTGGACGACCGCCCCCAACGCCCACACCCGCGTCCCCGTCCCCAACATGGCGTCGTACCTCGCAGGCCGCCTGGCGCTCAGTCAGAACCGGGGCGACGAGGCCGAGAGGGTCCTCTACGACGACGCCTTCTGCCAGATCATCCAGCGATTCCAGCACGGCCTGCTCAGCCTCCCCGCTTGCCGGGCGAGGGACGCGAACGAGGCCTCCGGCGCGTCCTGAGTCGCGACTCGTCGCCGCGGGTTCGGTATGATGTTTTGACCGGACGCCATACCGTCGATATGATTTCGAGAGTGTCGGTCGGGCCGTCGCCCCCGGCGCGGGCGGTCGCCTCGCAGTTCGAGCGGAGCCACGACAGGCATGCATATCCCGGACGTACTGATCGATTCCCGGATCTCGATCGCGACGACGGTCATGGGGGCGGCGTGCCTGGCCTACGGCCTGCGTCGGGTCGAGGAACGCCACGGGCCCCGGACGACGTCGCTGATGGGGATGACGGCGGCCTTCATCTTCGCGGCCCAGATGGTGAATTTCCCGGTCGGTCCCGGCGTCTCCGGGCACCTGCTCGGCGGCGTGCTTTCGGCCGTGATCCTGGGGCCCTGGGCGGGGGCGGTGGTCCTCGCGGCCGTGCTGATCGTCCAGTGCCTGCTCTTCCAGGACGGCGGCGTGACGGCGCTCGGCGCGAACTTCCTCAACATGGGCGTGATCGGCGCCGTGGGCGGCTACGCCATCTACGCCCCGATCCGACGCGCCCTCGGGGGGCGTCGGGGAATCCTCATCGGGTCGATGATCGCGGCCTGGTTCTCCGTCTTGCTCGCCGCCGGCGCGTTCACGATCGAGCTGGCCGCCGGGTCCGGCCGGGACGACTTCCTCCGCGTCCTGAGCTGGATGGCCCTGGTCCACGCGGCGATCGGCGTGGGAGAGGCCCTGATCACCGGCCTGGTGGTCCGCTTCGTCCTGCTCACCCGCCCCGAGCTGATCGAGGAGGAGGCCGACTACGAAGGCGCGGCGACGCCGACCCTCGCGGCGCGATGGCTCTCGACGGCGGTCGCGGGCCTGGGCGTGGCCCTCGGGGTGGCGGTCTTCGCCTCCCCTTTCGCCTGGGACAAGCCCGACGGCCTGGAGTTCGTCGGCGAGAAGTTCGACTTCCTGCCCGAGTCCGAAACCCCGCCCCTCGTGAAGTCTCCGATGGCCGATTACCAGGCTCCACTGCCGGCCGGCCTGGACGCCGTCGACGAGGTGAAGCTGGCCACGGCCGCCGCCGGCCTGACCGGGACCCTGGTGGTCTTCGCCCTGGCCTGGACGATGGCCCGCGTCTTCGCCGCCAAGGACCCCAAGCGAGACGGAGTGCTGATCGATGTCGCCTGACGGCCCGATCCACCGCCTCGACGCGCGGGTGAAGTTGCTCGCGGCCGTCGGCTTCGTCGTCGTCGTGGTCGCCCTGCCCCCGGGCTCGTGGCGGACTCAGGGGACGCTCGCCGCGGCGCTCGCCGTCGTCGCGACGATCGCGGGAGTCTCGCCGCTCCGCCTGTTCGCCCGCTGGCTGGGGTTCGCCCTGGTGGTCGGATTCCTGGCGCTGCTGACGGCGGGAAGCCTGGCGGCGCGGACCGGGCTGAGCCCGAAGCTCGTGGTCCTGGACCTGGTGATCCGAAACAGCCTGGCGATCGTCATGATGATGGTCCTGGCCCACGTCACGCCCTGGCCGAAGCTGCTGGGCGCGATGCGACGACTGGGCGTGCCCGCGGTCCTGGTGACGACTCTCGGCCTGATGTTCCGCTACCTGTTCGTCCTTCGCGAGGAACTCGAACGGATGACGACCGCCCGCCGCGCCCGCAATTTCGGGCGGTTCGGCCTGGGGTTCGGGACGCTCGCGGGCCTGATCGCCGCCCTGTTGTTCCGCGCCCTGGAACGCGAGGAGCGAGTCTTCGCGGCCATGACGGCCCGGGGCTGGGACGGCACCATGCGCACCCTGGAAGACTGACCCGTGGCGACGACCGACGAGACGCCCGCCCCGGCCGTCCGCCTGCGGGGCCTGACCTACGACTACCCCGACGGCCGCCGCGCGCTCGACGGGGTGGACCTGACGATCGCGCCCGGCGAGTCGACGGCGCTCGTCGGCCCCAACGGCGCCGGCAAGAGCACGCTGCTTCTCCATCTCAACGGCCTCCTCCCCGGCCGTCGGCTCCGGGGCCGCAACGGGCCCTCGGTCTGGATCGACGGCCTGGAAGCGGCCAGGGACGCGGCCGCCGTCCGCCGCAAGGTCGGGCTCCTGTTCCAGGACCCCGACGACCAGCTCTTCTCCACCTCGGTGATCGAGGACGTAGCGTTCGGGCCGCTGAACCTGGGGATGGGCAAGGAGGAGGCCCGTCGGCTGGCGCTCGAGTGCCTGGCCCGGGTCGACCTGGAGGACGCCGCCGAACGGCCGCCGCACCACCTCAGCTTCGGCGAGCGGAAGCGGGTCTGCCTGGCGGGCGTCCTCGCCTGCGGGCCGTCGGTTTTGGTCCTCGACGAGCCGACCGCGAATCTCGACCCTCGCGCCCGGCGGCGGTTCATCGGCCTGGTCGCGTCGCTCCCGGCCACCAAGCTGATCGCCACGCACGACCTGGAGATGGTCCTCGAAGTCTGCCCTCGCACGATCCTCCTGGACGCCGGCCGCGTCGTCGCCGACGGCCCCTCGCGCGAGATCCTCGACGACGCCCCCCTCCTGGAAGCCCACGGGCTCGAACGCCCGCTCAGCCTGCTGATCCACCGCCGCGACGACGTCCTGCGCTAATCGGGCGCGTCCCGTCCTCACCGCGAGACGGCCGACCGGGCCGTCGCCTCGGCGTAGTCGCCCCGCCGACGAAGCGGCTCCAGGTCGGGGTCGGAATCGGCGGCGGACGTCGGCGCCCCGGCGAGGAAGGCGCGGCCCAGGAGGTCGACGGCCCGGGAGAGGCTCGCCTCGTCCTGGGTCTTCTCCCCCAGGATCGTCAGGGCGCAGGCCGCATTGTACAGGCGGTTGGCGGTGGGAGCCTTGACCAGCACGTCCACGTCGTCCAGGGCCGAGCGATCGCCCCGGCGGGCCCGCTCCAGCGCACGCAGCTCGACCGCCTCGAAGAGCCGAGGATCGTCCCGCAAGGCCTGGTCGAGATGGCTCAGCGCCGCGTCGCGGTCGCGTTCGCGGACCACGCGAGCCATGCCGTAGTGGGCCAGGGCGCAGGAAGGATCGTCCGACAAAACGAGGGCGAAATCCTCGGCCGCCCCCTTCGGGTCGAGCCCCAGACGGATGATGCCGCGAGCCGTCCGAACGGCCGCGTCGTGCGGCTCGTGGGCCAGCAGGTCGGCGAACAGCCGCTCGGCCTCGTCCGGCTTGCCCTGACGGGCGAGCGCGTCGCCCAGCGCGGACAGCACGCGGGGGTCGCGTCGGGCGCGATCGAGCCCGCTCCGCAGGTCGGCCTCGGCGGCCGCCGGGCGGTCCAGATCCAGCTCGACCAGGCCGCGATCGATCCGCGCCTCCGCGAAGTGGGGATCGTTCGCGATCGCCCGGGAATAGGCGTCGCACGCCTCGCGAGGACGCCCCGCGCGGGCCAGGGCGAGTCCCCGATTGTAGTGGCCCCACGCGAACTCGGGACGGGCCACCACGCACGCCGTGAAGTCGCCGACGGCTTCCTCGAAGCGCTCCTGCTCGAAATGGCAGTGTCCCAGCGCGAACCAGGCCCAGAACGAGGTGACGTCGAGGGCCACGGCCTGCGTCAGCGCCTCCTCGGCCTCGGCCACCTGGTCGGTCGAGAGGAATGAGAGCCCCAGCGCCGTCCAGTCGTGGCAGGTCGACGGCGGACGCGCGTCGGCCTCGGCGAGATCCGCGATCGATCCCTGCGCGTCGCCAAGGGCCGCACGATAGCGAGAGCGTTCGCGGAACAGGGCCGACGGGGCCGGATCGACGCTCGCCTGGAGGCGGTCCAGCCGCGAAACCGCCCGGGCCAACGCCTCGCGACGGGCCTCGTCCTCACACTCCCGGCCCGCCAGCACCACCCGGGCGCGGGCGTCTTCGAGGATGAGGTCGACGATCGATCGCCTGACTTCGTCGCGCTCCTGGGGCGCGAGCCGATCGACCCAGGGGCCCCCGAGCGGTCCCTTCGCCGATCCCGACTCGTCGACGCCCGCCGATTTCAGGGTCGAGGCGGCCAGCTCGACGCCCCGCCTGATCCTCGCGTCGGAGTCGCCGAAGGTGTTGAGGAGGAACTGGCACTCCAGGAAGTCGCGATGGAACGCCCGAAGCTTGAGCCGCGCCTGCAGCCCTTGCATCGCTTCATAGGCCTGAAACGCGCCGAAGATCGAGAGCCCGAGCAGGAGGGCGAAGGCCAGGGCGGTCGACGATGAGGAGCTGACCGCCGGATGCCGCCTCGCCCACTTTCGCCCGCGTTCGACGAGGCTGGGCTCCGGCCCGTGCTTCATCGGCAGGTCGTCGAGAAAGCGGCGGAGGTCCTCCGCGAGATCCGCCGCGAACCGATGCCGACGCGCCGGATCGGGGTCCAGGCACTTCGCCACCAGGGCGTCGAGGCTGGGGGGGACCTCGGGGACTCGCGAGCGGAGCGAAGGGGCGGGCTTGCGCCGTTCTCGGATCATCCGGCGCAGCATCCGCAGCGGGCCCCGCCCGTGGGGACGGGTTCGAAGGCCGGCGCGTCCGCGATCATCTCGAAGAGGATCAGGCCCAGGGAATAGAGGTCGGAACGCTCATCGACCGCGTCCGGCGAGGTCGTCCCCTCCGGATCGAGCGCATCCAGGTGTTCCGGCGCCATGTACGGGAGCGTCCCGCCGACCGTCGCTCGGGCGACCGACTCGTCGGCCGACTCGACGACCTCGGACTCGACCGCGAGGTTGAAGTCCAGGAGCATCGGCGTGCCGTCGGCCGCGATCAGGACGTTCGACGGCTTCAGGTCGCGATGGAGCAGCCCGCGACCGTGGGCGTGTTCCAGGCCCTCGGCCAGCCTGGCGACGATCCAGACCGAGGCCCGCACCACGTCGGCCCCGCGGAGGAACCGACGTGACGGCAGCATCTCTTCGGCGGCCCCTTCGGGCCCCGAGTCTTCCGCCTCGGCCCCGCGCTCGAGCATCCGGCGCAGGGGGCCGAACCGTCGCGAAGGCCGATCGCAGCGGCCGGCCGTCGCCGCCTTCCGGGACGACCCCACCGGCGGGTCGACCCGCAACGAGACCCCGTCGTGCGACCGCGACCGGATCAACGACCGACGGGCGGAACGGTAACCGTCCTCCACGGGGCAGGGGAAGCGTCGGCTGAGCTGGTCGAGCGCCTCGACCAGGCTCCGGCCCTCGTGGTTCGCCCCCTGCACGGCGCGCGCCTCCTCCATCACCTGCGCCAGATTCGCTCCCCCCAGGAACGGCATGCAGAGGAGGCGGAGGCCGGTCCGCGGGTCGTCGCGCACCGAGTGGACGGGGACGATGTGGGCGTGCTGCAGCCGGGCGAGGATCTGGGGTTCGTCCCCCTCGGCCGCGGAGATCTTCAGGGCGACGCGACGGCCGCCGAGGCTCGCCTCCTCGGCGAGGAAGACCCGGGCGAAGGCCCCCCGACCCAGCTCGGCGATCAGCCGGAAGCCGCCGACCTCGTCGCCGAGACGGAGCTGTTCGAGGGATACGGGGCAGTGGCCGGCGCCCGAAGCGGAGCCCGCCTCGCTCGCCGAGCCGATCCCTTCGAGGTGCACGCAGGTCTGCGAGAGCCCACCGCCTCCCGTCCCCCCGTTCGGCGCCGCGACCTCGCCGGGAACCTCCCCGGCGCCGTTCGACCGCGAAGGTCGGCTGGGCACCTTCGCGTGCGGCCCCCGGACGCCGCCGAGCGACGGTCGGAGCGAGTCCAGCGAGCGAACGGAGTCGATCTCCCAGGCGCCGTAGAGCACCTCGTCTTCTCTCTCGTTCGAGCGGTCGCCACTCATTCGGCTCTGGTCCTCCTCGGTCGAATCGCCCTCGCGGCGAGGCTCCTCGACGAGCCGCCGCGAGTCCTTCCCTTGCATCCGTCGCGGCGAGCGGCGTCGCCCCCGGCGATCTAAACGAATGGATGCACGAACCCCACTCAACTGACTAGGCCCCGCCGTGGGAGATGTCCAGGGTCTGTGGCTTTTCGTCGACACGCCCCTCGAACGGGCCGAGCAATCACGACGCCCGCCGAGACGTGTCCTAGGCTTCCTGGTGATGGACGTGCGGCTTTCGCATCGCGGGACACGTGCCTCGGTCCGAGGGGAGAATTCCTTATGTACGCGGAGCGCCAAGAGCGGGCGCCACGGCTCGACAACGTCAGGTCGGACGAGGCCTCGGACGGGGTGCCGGCCGGGGAGGAGGGGGAACACGTCGTGATCGGCCGGCTGATCCGCCGGCTCAAGATCTCGGACGCCCCGACGCGATTCCAGACGCTGGCGACGAACGTCCTGCGGGCGTCGCTGGGAGTGGAGGCGACGGCCTGGGTCCCCGCCGAGGAGCATGAACCGGTCGTCGTCAGCGGCGAGGTGCCGGGCCTCACCTCCACGGCGCTCCGCGTTATCGCGGGGTCGTACGGCAGGGACGCCGTCCAGATCGTCGACGCCCGGCAGGATCGGCCGGGGCTCGCCCCCGACTCCGTCCGACAGTTCGCCATCGTCGTCGCCGGGTCGTCGGGGGCCCTGGTGGTGGTCAACCCCCCTCCGGGCGCGGTCATCAGTCCCCTGGAGGTCGAGCGGACCCAGTACATCGCCTCGCTGATCGCCACCCAGTCGCACAACGCCCGGATCTATGCCGAGCTGAAGGACCTGCTGTTCGGGATCATCCGCGCCCTGACGGCCGCCATCGACGCCAAGGACCCCTACACGTCAGGCCATTCCGAGCGGGTCGCGCGGATCGCCGTGCGGCTGGCCGAGGAGCTGGGGATGCCGCCGCAGAAGCGCAGCGACCTGTACCTGACGGGCCTGCTGCACGACATCGGCAAGATCGGCATCGACGACGAGGTGCTCAAGAAGGTCGGGCCGCTCAGCCAGGAGGAGTACCGCCGCATCCAGGAGCACGTCGAGATCGGCGTGACGATCCTCCAGGACCTCAAGAAGCTCCGGCACATCATGCCGGGCGTGCGCCACCACCATGAGAGCTTCGACGGGACGGGCTACCCGGACCACCTGGAAGGGGAGGAGATCCCGATGGAGGCGCGCATCCTGGCCGTCGCCGACTCGTTCGACGCGATGTCGAGCAATCGGCCGTACCGCAAGCGGCTCTCGCCGATGCAGATCGACGAGATCCTCGCGAAAGGCAAGGGCGTGCAATGGGACCCGGACGTGGTCGACGCGCTGCGGGCCTGCCGGATGGACGTGGAGGCGATCCGCCAGAAGGGACTGGGAGACAGCCTCATCCGCGTCGTCGACGTGACCCTGGGCCGCCGTTGAGAGTCGCTCCCGACCTCTCGCGCGGGAAGCTGGTCCGAAGAACCGGGCGAGCCCGACAGTCGTGGCCACGACCTCCGCGAGGGGAGAGACCGTTGAGGAGGCCGCCGGCCCTCCGAGTCCGGGCCCATGAATTCCTTCCCCCCTCGCGGGGGAAGGTGGTCCGAAGGACCGGATGAGGGGGAGGACGAGCGAGGCGGCCGTCGGCGACTCAAGCGGCCGGGCTGCGAATCCCGACGGCCTTCGTGCTGGTCCTCCCCCTCATCTGACCCCTTCGGGGTCCGTCTTCCCCCGCGAGGGGGAAGACCGTGAGGAGGCCGCCCCGGCATGAGCTTCCGAGACGGACTCCGAGTCGTTCCGTCACGGCGCCGCCGGCTCAACGGAACTCGCCGGCCGCCGCTCCCGGGGCCTGCTCGGGCGGGACGACCTGATAGCGGTTCTGGAGCCGCTCGATTTGCTTGAGGTTGTTGCTCCGATTCAGCATCCGCAGGTTGGCGTCGAGCGACTGGTTCGCGTCGCCAGCCTGGCCCGGCTTGGTTTCCGGCTGGGGCGGGACCTCGGCCGGGGCGTTCGGGGTCGGCGGGGTCCCGAGGTAGGTCGTCCCCCTGTGGAAGGCGTATTCCGTGGTCCCCTTGCGGACGACCACGGTGGCGGCCCCGTGCAGGCCTTCGGCTGAGTACACGCCGCGCAGGTCGGTTTCGCCGGACTGGAACTCCGGATCCGCCGCCCCCACGACCTTCACCTGCACGCGGCTCGCGGGCGCCTTCGAGGTCGCGTCGCGGACCACGACCCGGACGCGGCCGGGCGCCGCCTCCTCCAGCACGTCCACCTCCAGCGGCGAGACCAGGACGACGCCCGAGGCGTAGAGGTCGCCCCCTCGGATCATCACGAGGTACGCCCCGTGCTTGGTCAGCGGCAGGTCGATGACCTTCGTCTTGTCCTCATAGTCGTCGCCCGAACCGAGGGTCACGGACTGCTCGAACAGCGGCGTGATCCCCGCCAGGTCCACGCCCGCGATGGCGTCGAGGTTCCGCCGGGCGAGGTACAGCTGCATCAGGTCGACGGGGTGGACGGTGACGTCGACCTTGGCCATGTTGCGGTAGGTCAGCGTGATCCGCGGCGTCCCTGCGGCGGGGGTCGCGGCGGGCTCGACGGCGGGGCGGACCACGGTGATCTCGTCGACGCGAAGGCTCTTGCGCGTGTAGTACGCGACGGCGTCCGCGGCGTCGGTGAAGCGGTCGGTGGCCTGACGGTAGTATTCCAGGGCCCGCGCGGGCATGCGCCGGGCGTCGAAGATCTGGCCGAGGATGTAGATCGCCTGCCACTTGTTGGGGCTGGGCGATTCGACGCCCGAGGCGTCCTTGTAGGTCGCCTTGGCGATGGCCTCGGCGAGCGTCACCGCCTCGTCGTACCGGCCGAGGTGGAAGTCGGCGAGCGCCTGGCTGTACTGGAAGCCGTCCAGGAACGGGCTCTTGGGATACATCGCCGCGTAGCGGGCCGCCGCCTTCACGACGCCGGCGTGGTCGTCCAGCTCCAGGAGCGTCCCCAGGAGGGCGAGGCTGGCCTCGTCGGCCGTCGGGTTGGTCGGCGATTGCGCCAGGAACGTCTGGATCATCCGGGCCGCATGGAGCAGCAGGCCCGACCGCGTGACGCCCGCCGCGGCGAGCTTCCGGCGCAGGACGGGGTCGTCGACCGCCCGGGTCGCGGCGTCGGCCACGACCTGGGAGAGGCCGAAGAAATCGGTCTCGATCGAGGGCGTGTTGGGATACCTCCGCCAGAGGTCGATGAGGTACGCCGACGCTTCCAGCGGCTCCCCGCGCTGGCGGAGCAGCTCGCCGACGCGGGCGTCCTCGACGTAGCCCGCCTCGATCAGCCCCCGCCACACGATCATGGCTCGCTCGGGCTCGTCGATGTCGCGATACGCCCGTCCGATCACCTGCAACTGGTCGAACGACAGGATCAGCTCCGGCGAGCGCTCCTTGACCACCTCGAAGTACCGCACGATCTTGCGGGCGTCGTAATGGGCGACGGTGATCAGCAGCAACATCCGCGAGACGTCCTTCGCCACGTCGTCGCGGAGCGTCCAGTCGTTGATCAGGGCTTCGAGCGGCGGCCCGGCGTCGGCGAGCTTGCCGGCGTCGAAGAGGATCTTGCCGCGGGCGTGAAGCTCGTCGGGCGTGGCCCGGATCTTGTCGGGGTTGGGCTCTCCCGGCGAGAGGACGCCGAACTCGCCCGGCTCGCCGACGTGGAACCGCCCCGGCTCGTCGGCGCTGCGGACGCTCGCCGGGAGCGTGCGGTACTGGCCCGGAAGCCAGCCGTAGACGTCGTACTGGATGCCGCCGGGATTGCGGTCGGGAGGGAAGTAGAACGTGAGGACGCCGTCGGCCAGGGTGAACGAGGCCGCCGAGGAGACCACCGAGCCCTCGATGAGCGTGGTCCCGGCGGGGAGGCGTTCCTCGACGATCAGGAAGTCGCGCTCCCACTCCGGAGTGTCGCCCGGGATGTTGCGCCAGACGGTCAGGCCCACGCGGGCCTTGCCGCCGAGGGTCGTCCGGGTGGCGACGTTCTCGAACGTCGATGGATTGACGGCGACGCCGAAGCCCGTGGGAAGCGCCTTCCCGTCCAGCTCCGGCGGGGCCGGCCAGTAGACCCGACGCTCGATCCAGGCCGGACGGCCGTCTCGCGCCTGGTCGGGGCCGAACTCGCGGGTGAAGCCGGTCAGGGAGACGGCGTAGTGGAAGGTCCCCTGGCCTTCGATCGCGAACCCGACGCGGTTGGCGTCGTTGGCGTTGACCGCGTCGGCCGGGACGGCGATCTCGGTCGGCTCGACCGCGCCGGCGACGTCGATCTCGGAGACCTTGCGGTCGTTGACGGTGATCGTCAGCTTGTAGCGGTCGCCGCTCTCCGGCGTCTTGCCGTGGAAGGCGGCGAGCGCGGCGACGGCCGGTCCCTTGGCCTTGCGGGGATTCCAGCCTAGGCCGAAACGGTGGGCCTCCAGCCAGTCGATCCCCTGGGCCAGCTCGGCCGCCTGGGGCCGCGTGCGGGCGTAGGCCAGGCAGACGAGGGCCGTGGTCTCGGGCGTCGAGCGTAGGCCGGCGGACTGTCCCGAGCCCTCCCACGAGAGCCGGGGCCGACGGCCCGGGGCGGGCGTCTCGACCTTCGCGCGGGGCCCGAGGATCGCCAGGGCCTCGGCGGCCAGCTCCGGCCGCCCCAGGTTCGCGAAGGTCAGGGCCAGATACGCCAGCGCGCCGTTGGAGAGATTCTGACGCTCGCGATTGAGGCTGTTGGCGGCCTCGAAACCGGCGAGCTTGCGGACGCTGAGCGCGTGCAGGATCGCCGCGCGGGCGTCGCGGTCGCGGGGGTCGGTCCCGGTGATCGCCGAGTTGAGCCAGGCCCCGGCCCGGTCGCGGACGCCGGGATCGGGCAGGAGGCCAAGCTCCTCCGCCGAGGCCAGGGCCCAGAAGACCGAGGCCGAGGTGAAGCGATCGCTGCCGGAGACCTGCTTGTTGTTCTCGGGCCGGTCGGGCGCCGCGGCCATCCATCCCCAGCCGCCGTCCTCGCGCTGGGAGGCCGTCAACTGGGAGACGAGCCCCTGGATGCGATCGACTAGCCGGCGGGCTTCGCCCGAGTCGCCCGGCCGGGACTTGCGGAGATACTGGAGCGCCGAAGTCGCCGCCAGCAGGTCCGCGGCGCGGTCGGCGGTGGTGTCGGGCGGGAAGCACCTCCAATCGACCGAGGGCGAGGCGTCCAGCGGCCGGACGCCCTCCCCAAGCGCCAGCGCGACGATCATCCGATCCAGGCTCGGCGAGACGACGATCCGCATCGCCGGATTCTCATAAGAGCGGCCTTGCGGCAGGCCGACGAACACCGTCTCGCCGTCGCCGCTCGACCCGGAGGCCGACGCGAACGCCTGCACGCCCCAGGGCCGAACGGGGATCTCGGCCGCGACCTCGTCGGAACGCTCGCCGAGCGTCGCCGAGAGCGTCAGCCGGATCGGCCCTTCGCCCACCTCGATCGGGTCGAAGAACACCTCCTCGACGCCGTCCCCCTCGACCTCGATCGTCTTCGGGAAGACCTCCGACCGGCCCCCCGCCGCCACGGCCAGCTTGAGCGTCGCGGCCCCGGCCGCGCCCAGGTGGTGGACGCTCGCGACGAAACGGGGTCGGTCCCCCTGCGTCAGCGCGGGGGGGACTTTCAGGTCCACGAAGAAGTCCTTGCGGACCTGGACGGTGGAGGTGGCCTCGCCGACCAGCGTGTCGGAGCCGGTGACGCCCCGGGCCGTGATCCGGTACTCCGAGAGCGACGAGGGGGCCGGGAACGTCACCCGCGCCTTGCCGTCCGCCCCGGTCACGACGGCGGGGTTCCAGTAGGCCGTTTCGACGGTCCGCTCGCGAGGGGGCGCGGCGTCCCGGCCGTCGCGGAAACCGAGAGCGACGTCGCCGAGCTCCTTCTTGTCGGCGGCCAAACCAGTCGAGAAGAAGCTGCTCGGTTCCCCCAGGGCCTCGGTCTCGAGGCCCGGCATCCCGGCGGCGTCGAACGCGGCGCCGGCTTTCCTCCTGAGCTGGTCCTGGCCGGCGCGTCCCATCATCATCCCGCCCATCCCAGCCATACCGCCGCCCATCATCCCGGCCCCGTCCGCGACCTGCCCTCGGGCGGGCCGCGACGCCGGGGCCGCGGCGGGCGGGGCGATCTCCGCGAGCCGGCTCCGCATGTCGACCTGGCTCGCCGCGTTGGCGAGCGTCGCGGCGGCGCGCTCGGCCTCGTCGACGATCGCCCGCGCGACCGGCGTGGTGGCCGGGGCGTAGCGGAAGGTGTTGGTGGAGGAGACCGCAAAGGCCCCCACGCGGGTCTGGTCGTAGAAGAACCCGCCGATCGGGCGGGCGTCGGCGAACCGACGCAGGAGCGCCTGATCGACGACCGCCAGCGAAAGCTCGGCGGCGACGGGGCGGCCGAGCTGGTCGACCGTCGTGACCTCCACCTCGACGGGCTCGCCGGGGCCGACCTGGGGCTTCGTCGCCGCGACGGTCACGCGGAGGTCGCGCTCGACCGCCACGTCGAGCCGGGCCTGGTCGAGCTTGTCGCGCCACATCCGGGTCGCGGTGAGCGTGAAGTTCGGGAACTGTGGCCCGTCCACGTCCCAGGCCACGGCGTTGTCGCCGTCGGCCAGGGTCACGATCCGATAAGTAAGGATGCGGTCGGCGTCCCAGGTCAGCAGGGCCGTCCCGGCGCGGCCGCGACTGTGCAGGTTCAGCCTGGCGGGCTCGCCGACCTTGAAACGGGTCCGGTCGGCGATCAGCCGCAACGTCGTCTCGTCGTCCTTGCCGGAGATGAAGACCCCCCGGTCGGCGACGATCGCATTGCCGAATCGGTCGGTCCCCGCGACTCGGACGAGGAACCGGCCCCCGCTCTCGTCATCGGCCCGGAAGGCGACGACGCCGCGCCCCGCCGCGTCGGTCGAGACCGGCTTCCGCTCGACCTCGCGCTCCACGGTGCGCCCGTGGTCGTCGACGATCTTCACGAGCGCCGCCGACAACTCCTGCGCGAGGGGCGAGCCCTGCGCGTCGGATGTCCCGACCTTCACGTCGAACGTCTCGCCGCTGAGGAAGACGTCGCGGGTCGTCTCGACCTGGATCGCGAACCCCTTGACCGCCAGCGCCACCGCCGCGACGGCCCGGACGCCGTCCTGCGGCAGGGTCGCGACCAGCGGCAGGCGCTGCTCCTCGGCGTAGCCCTCGGTCGGGAAGCTGACGTGGAACTTGCCCTCGGCGTCGGTCGCGCCTCGGATCGTCCGGCCGTCCGGCAGGGCGACCTCGACGGGCCGGGCGGACGCCGGGGCCCCGTAGTGGAACCGGGCGAGCACGTCGGCCTCGATCGTCTCGCCGCGATAGTAGACGGTCCGGGGGAGGTCGAAGCTCAAACCGATCGGCTGGAGTTGATACGACTGGACCTCGAACGAGCCGCTGAACTCGCTCTTGCCCGGCTGGAAGACGCGGACCTGATACGTCCCGACCGGGGCCGCCGAGTCGATCGCCACCGACTGGTGGAACGTGCCGAACTCGGAGAGGGTCACGTCGCGCGAGACGAGCCGGCGGCCGGCGGCGTCGACGGCCTCGAAGCGATAGACCGCGCCGGGGAGGTTGGCGTACTGGCCGTCCCTGGTCTCGCGGACCACGCCTCGGATTTCGGCCGTCTGTCCCGGCCGGTACGCCGTCCGGTCCGTGTAGATGTAGGCGCGCGGGGCGAGCCCCTGCGACACGCCCTCCTGGACGCCCAGGTTGGAGCCGGCGACGTGCGGGCCGTCCACGACGAGATAGGTGAGCCTCCGGCCCCCTTCGCGCGGGGGGGACCAGTCGTGGAGCAGGACGCCGTCGGCGCCGGTCGCGGCTTCCAGGACGACCTGCCCGGCGTCGGCGACGAGCACCCGAGCGTTGGGCCGCCCCTTGCCGGTCTTCATATCCTGGGCGAAGACGAGGACCTGGTCGCGGGAGGTCTTCACGATCGCGTCGAGGTCGCTCGCGACGACCAGAGTGGTCGCCTGGAGCGTCTTCTGGTCCGTCACCTTGACCACGTAGACGCCCGGCGACTCCAGCTTCTTGAGGGCGTAGTCGACCTCGACCGGCTTGAGGCGGGCGTAGCCGGGGACGTCCTCGGTCCACTCGGCGTCGGGGGCGACGAGGCCGATGTCGAGCGCCTCGACGTTCTCGAATCCGTGCTTCTTGCGGAAATAGGACTCGGCGTTGAGCTTGTACGCGGTGAAGGTCAGCCGCTCCAGGTTCCGCGTCGCGACCTTCAGGAACGGGGCCTCGCCGCTCCGAAAGGCGCGGGGCGTGACGACCGTCAGCGCCTTGGTCTCCATCACGGCGATCCGCTGGGCCGCCTGGGCCGCCCAGGGCTGGATCTGGATCTTCTTGTAGGCTTCGACCGCCTCGGCGAGCGTCCCCTTCTCAACCTCCAGGATCGTCCCGGTCAGGAACTGGGCGTGGGCCGCCGGCTCGACGCCGGGGAACTTCCCCAGGAGCGTCGACCAGGCGGCGATCGCCTGGTCGAACTGCTTCTCCGGCAGGTGGCTCCGGCCGATCTGGAACAGGATCTCCGGGACGCGGGCGTCGAGCGGATTCTGGGCGACGAACTCGGCCCAGAGGGCTCGGGCCTCGGCGTGGCGGCCGAGCCGGATCTCGTCGTCGGCCTTGCGGAGCCTCGCCTCCAGGATCGAACGCTGGGCGTCGGCGCTCTGGGGGCCGTTGGGGAACTTCGCCAGGTAGCCCTCCCAAGCGGCGACGGCCTCGTCGAACTTCCCCTGGCCCAGCAGGATCTCGCCGGAGAGGAACGTGGCGGTCATCGAGAGCTCGGCCAGGTCCTTGCGGGCCTCGTCCGACTCCGCCTTGAAGCCATCGCCCGCGAGGAAGCGGCCGAACGCGGCGAGGGCGGCGTCGCTCTTGCCCCGGGCGTGTTGCGAGGCGCCGACGTCGAAGGCGGCGCGGACGGCCCGGGGATGGGCGGGGAACGCGGCGAGGAACCGCTGCAAGGCGGCGACCCCCAGGGTCAGGCTGGGGTCGTCGGTCGGCGCCGGCACGCCGTAGGTCGCCGGGATCTGCGCCAGGGCCAGCGCCCGGGAATCCTCGTCCGCCGGGGTCCGCTCCTCGGGCTTCATCCGTTCGACGTCGCGCGCCAGGTCGGTCCAGGCGAGGCGGGCCTCGAGCATGCGGCCGGCGTCGCGGAGCGATTCGCCGAGGGCGAGACGGACGGCCGAACGGCCGGGGACGCCGGGATAGTCCCTGAGACGAGACTCGAGTTCCTGGACCGCCCGGGCGTGGTCGCCCATCAATCGGCTGGCGTGGGCGATCTCGACGGTCAGGTCGGCGCGGGCCGCAGCCCCCTTGGCCAGCAGCCTCGCCTGGATCAGCAACTCGCGCGCGCCCTGGGGGTCGGGGGGCGTCACCGGGTCGTCGGGCTTGAGCAGGCCCCGCGCGAACGACTTGTAGACGTCGGCCAGGCGGTCCTTCCGCTCGTCGGCGAGCAGGGGGAGGGCCGTGGCCCTCGCCAGCTCCTCGGCGCGGGCGGGGTCGCCGGCCGCCAATTCCAGGGTCGCCAGCTCGTATCGAATCTTGGGGATCCAGACGCTCTGGGGATGCGCCGTCATCGCCTTGCGGAGCGTCTCCCGCCCGGGGTCGCGGCGACCTTCCAGGCGGTCGGCCACGGCGGACAGGAATTCGAGGTAGGCCTGCTCGTCGTCGCCGGTCGCCTTCTCGCGAAGCCCCGCGAGCGCCGCGCGGGCCTCGGCGAACTTCTTCTCCTGTAGGGCCGCGACGATCTCGCCGGGGAGGGCGGGCGCCGGGGCGGGCGGGCTCCCCTTGGCCTCGTCTCCGGTCGGGGCGACGGCGGGGGCGTCCGGAGCCGCGTCGTCGACCGTCGCCGACTCCCCGACGATCCCCGTCGCCGCGAACATGAACAGGACGAGTTGCAGACGACGTGGCTTCACGAGATCGGTCTCCATCAAGCAGAGGCGGAGAGGGACGGGGCGCACCCGAGGAGGACGCATCCACTCAATCCCGAAAACCGTCGAAAGCGGCCTGCACGACATGCCATGAGATGCCCGGAACGGGCCCCTGGTTCCGTGGAACCAGCCCTTTCCCTTGATCTCCGCGCGACGAGGGGGCCGGTGGGTTCTACGTGCGGGAATCGACTCTCTTAGCCTTCCGATCCAGATCCGCCGTCGAAATGGGCCCGCTGGAAAAATTCCGGTAGAGACCTGTCGCCGGACGACGCCGGATTACGAGGTTATTCCATAAGCCGAGATATTTCACAGCAACGCGAATCATCCCGCACGATTTTTTCGGCCCGAATTACGCAACTTCGCTCGACAGCCGGGAAGGATTCCTTAGAATTTCGTCGCCAGCCCCGCTTCGCGACGAACCTACGCTGACGGAGACCGATGGTGGCGACAGCCGTGCATGGATTTTGGCGACGATTGCATGAGGCAAGACGCCGATCGCCCCATCGTCGCCGATCGTCGCACGGCTCTCCGGCGCGCCTAGGTCGTCTGGAGGTCCTGGAGCCCCGGATGCTCCTGAGTGGGGACGTGGGCTCGCTCTGGCCTTCCTCGGAAGTCTCTCCCGCAGACCGACCAGGCGTGCTGGAGATCGGCCGCGGCCCCTTCGTCGGCCCGGTGGCTCCGTTCATCCTCGGCTATCAAGGCGGGGGCTGGAATGGGGAAGGACCGTCCCCCAGGTCCGTGGCCTCCTCCACGTTCGCCCCCAACGCGGGCGATCCCCTTGAATTCGAATCGCTGTTTCCGGACGGGGCCGACGCGATCTTTCCGCAGGCCCCTCGGATCACGACGCCTCAGCCCGTCCGCGTCGGGCCGTTGATTTCGTCCCAGATCTTGCTGGAGGACGAGGCCGGCAATACGCGATCGTCGCTCGACCCGGCGTTCTACCTCCCCAACCTGGAACTGGAGACGGGTCCGGGGGGGGATGTCGGCGGGGAGGGGATGGACCCGGATCAATTCGAGCCCTTCCTGGCGTTCGAGCCCCCATCGGGACCGCCGCCGCCCCAACAGCTGGCCGCAACTCCGAAGATCCCCTGGAAGGCGAATATTACGTTCAACGGCACCCTGGAACCGGGCGAGGGGTCCAGCTTCTTCAGGATCCCCGTCGGTCCGGTGACGAACATGCTGAAGGTGGACGTGCGACCTGGGCGCGACGGCGACCCGGTCGGCGTGAAGGTCGATCAGATCTTCCTGCTCGGGCCTCGTGGGGACGTCCTCGCCGAGATCGGCGACGTCGCCTTCATGACCAGCGACAGCCGCCAGACGCTTTTCGTGTCCCTCCACGGCGTGCCGAACGGCGGCGAACTGCTCGTTCGCGTCGTGCCGTTCTACAACGCCCCCGCGTCGACCGAACCGGACCCAGAACTCCCCTCATCCCCGATCGACGCGCCGGACGATCCCTCCTGGTCCCCCGCCACCTACGAGCTGAATGTTCAGCGTAGCGACGCCAGCCCCAAGCCCTCGCCCGCATCGAGCGTGACCCTCGCGACGTACGCAACGTCGAACGGCGCCCCCTCCGTCATCTATCTGCCGTCCGCGACCCCCGACAAGATCCAGGCCCCGAGGACCGCGGAGTCCTCCGCGAGTTCGGAGGCGGGGGCCGCGACGAGCGGCGTCGTCGGCGACGTCGATCGGTCCTCGAAAATCGACCGCGACGACGCAGGGATCCCCCAGGAAGCGGCCCCTTCGGTCTTCCTGGGGCCTCTGGTCTCGCGGACCTCCGCGCCTCTCGGTCCGGGGCTGGCCACCTCGACCGACGACCCGACCCCCGCCACCTCCCGAGCCGCCTCTTCCGGTCCGGACGCCCAGAATGCGTTCGGGTTCAGCCTCGATCCGGAGCTGCTCCTCAGCATCCGATCGGGCCGCGGCCGAAGCGAACCAGGAAAGCTCGCCGACGCCGGCCCCGGCGATGAGCCGGGCGCAGTGACCGCGACCGTTCGGGGCGCGGGGGGGCGCCGATCCTCGTCGGCACCCTCCACGCGAAGGAGGACCGCAGCGACGCCGAGGCGATGGTGGAGAGCCTGGAACGCCAGCTTGAGGCGGCCGACCTCCTCGCCGACGACCTCACCGCGCCCTCCCTTCTCGACGCCGACGCGCAGGGCGAGGAGCTCGCCCGCGCAGGGCTCGCCACCCGGGCCTTCGGGTTCCTCATCGGGCTCGGCCTGGCCACCGGACCGCTCTATCCCGACCTCATCGCGTTCGCCCGGAAGAAACTCTTCCGCAAGTCCCGCCCCTCCCGACGTCGCGCGTCGGCCGGCAAGTTCCCCGCTTACCCCAAGAGCCTCTGATCGGAGGCGGAAGCCCGAGCCGGCGCCCCTTCAACGTCAGTCCGCGAGGACGTCGTCGTGCCGGTCCACCCAGGGCATGGCGATCGTCCCGAGGCGTCCGATGGAGCGCCTGAGGAGGCTTAGCCATCGGGGGAAGCGGTCCGGACGCTCGCGAAGGCAATGGGCGTAGGCGACCAGGACACCGACCTCGGTTTCGGCGTCGTTTCGAGACCACGACGCGGCCTGTTCCAGGTCGACCAGGGCCGATTCGATCTGCGGGGGGGACAGGTCGAGATAGCAGCGCGCCCGGCCGAGATAGCCGGCGGCCGTCTCGGGATCGCGCCTGAGGGTCAAGGTCCACTCGTGCACGGCCTCCTCAAGGCGGCCCAGACGCCGGAGGGCCTCGGCCTTGCGGGTGTGGGCGAACGTCCCCCCCGAACGCGCGATCGCCAGCTCCAGATCCGGCAGTGCGGCCTGGGCGTCCCCCCCTTCGGCGCGGAGAGCGCCCCGGATTTCGAGCAGCCCCGGATCGCCGGGGTCGAGCCGAAGGCCCAGCTCGACCTCCTGGAGCGCCCACGCGCGGTCGCCGGCGCGATGCGCGACCCGAGCGGCGATCAGGTGGGCTTCCGGCGAGTTCTGGTTGGAGGCCGCGATCGCCTCGCGCGCGGCCAGCGCGGCCTCGCGGTGACGTCCCAGGGCCGAGAGGATCACCGCGCGGGTGGACTGGGCGCGGTAGACGACCCCGGGACGGCCTCTGGCCGATTCGGCCAGCCGCCGCTCGGCCGCTTCCAGATCAGCCCGAAGCGGCGCGGCGCCGAACGGGAACAGCACCAGTTCCTCGGGACGATCCAGCTGGAGTTCGTCGTCGCGTCCGGCGGCAAGGAGCGCCCGCTCGACCAGGCGGTCGCGGGCGGGGGTGGGATCGAGCCGACGCGCTTCGAGGGCGTCGACCACCGCCTCGTCGTCTCGGTCGAGCATCATGCGGACGACCGACCGGGTCGCCAGCAGGTCGCTCCGCGCCGCGGTGCGACGCTCGCGGGGAATCAGGCCGTCGAGCGCCTCGGCGGCCGACGCCGGGCGCCCCTCCCGAAGATCCAGCAGGGACCGGCTGAGCCGCGCGGCGGAATCGTCCGGGTCGAGCGCCAGGACCTCGGCGTACCCGGCCCGCGCGCGGTCGACGTCCCCCGACTCGGCGTCGAGATTGGCCAGGTTCAGCCGTGCGGCCCGTCCCAACTCGTCCGTCGGGTCGGCCTTGACCACCTCATGATACTGGGCGCGGGCCCGAGGGAAGTCGCCGAGCGCCTGGTGGACGTAGCCCATCTCCAGGCGGACCTTCAGCGCCTCGGGCCGGGGGCCCATCAGCTCCAGGGAACGTTGCAGGTCCTCCAGCGCCCAGGTCCACCTCCCCTTCTTGCGGTAGATCCGAGCTCGACTGAAGAGCACCCAGGGGGATTCGGGCTTCACCGCCGCGGCGACGCTGTACTGGTAGAGCGCCTCATCCTCCGCGCCCTCCTCGTCCTCCAGGTAGCCGAGATAGAACTGATACCAGTAGTTCGACCAGTCGATCCGGACGGCCCGCTGGAGCCAGGAGATGGCGCGGCCGGACTCGCGACGGCTCGAATGGAGGATCCCCCACTGGAAGCAGGCCAGGGCCGATCGCTCGTCGCCGACCTGGGGCTCGGCGGTCACGTCGCCGCCCGCGGATTCGGGGTCGTCCTGGTCGGCGAGCCGCGCCTGGAAGCGGGAGCGAAGCTCCAGCCAGGGGCCGGCCGGGGTCACGAACCGGAGCGCCTTGTCGCAGACCTCGATCGCCGCGGCGACGGACTTTTCGCGGGCCGGGGCGTCGGCCGAGCCCGCGGCGGGGAGTGCCGATTCGACGCCGACCATCCAGAGGAACAGCAGCTCGTTCACCTCGGATCTGAGCCGGTCCAGCTCGGCCGGGTCGAGCATGTCGAGGTTGTGGTCGAGCTGGGTCCAGTCCTTCTGGCCGAGGACGTAGAAGGGCTTCAGCAGGACTTGCAACTCCTCGGTCGCGCCGGCGCGGTCCTCGCCGATGCCGACGAACCGCATCCGCAGCCCCTCCGAGGCGTCGTGGATCGCCTGGGCCTCCCGGCGCTTGGTGGCCGAACGATCGGCGAGGGCCTTCTTCTCCTTGGCCAGTTCTTCCAGGCGTTCGAGGTCGCTGTGGGCGTCGGGCTCGGCCAGCCGCACTCGCGCGCGTTCGGCCAGGTCGCGGATGTTCCGCCAGTCGAAGACGCGGTCGAGGAAGCCCTGATCGGGCCCCTCGGCGAACTGGAGGGCGGCCTCGAACTGGACGACCGCCTTGTCGAAATCGCGCTTCCGCATCAGGTCGTCGCCGCCTTCGAGCCGCCGGCGGGCCTGGGCGTAGCGGTCGCTCCGCTCGATCCCGAGGTTGATCGCCGCCGCGCCGGCCGCCGCGCACGAGAGCAGGATGAGCGCGGCGGTGGCGAACCGGAGACGGTTGCGACGGAGCCGGCGGGCCAGACGGCTCCAGACCGGCTCGCGCGCGAAGGCGAGCGGCAGGTCGTCGGCGACGGCTTGCAGGTCCAGGGCCAGCTCCTCGGCCGACTGGTAGCGGTCGGCCGGGGCGGGGGCCAGGCAGCGCTCCAGAACGGACCGAAACGGGGCGGGGACGGAAGACCCGGCCGGGAAGAGTCCCCGGGGCTCGCGGCGTTCGTCGGCCGCGCGGAGGAGGGCCTCAACGATCGAGCCGGTCTTGCGAGGGGGGGCGAACGGCTTCTCGCCGACCACCGCCTCATAGAGCATCACGCCCATCGAGAAGACGTCGGAGCGGGCGTCGACGTGGTCGCCGCGGCCCTCGGCGAGGGCCTCCAGGTGCTCGGGCGCCATGTAGTCGACCGTGCCGCCGAGGCTCGCCCCGGCCTTGTCCGCATCGCCGGGGAGGACGACCTCGTGGGCGAGGTTGAAGTCCAGGAGCATGGGGGTGCCGTCGGCCGCGACCAGGACGTTCGACGGCTTGACGTCGCGGTGGAGCACCCCCCGATCGTGCGCGTGCCCGAGCGCCTCGGCGAGTCGGGAGCCCCACCAGGCCAGGGCCCGCGGGAAGCTTCGGCTCGCCAGGGCCTGGCGGCCGGTCGACGGCCCCGACGGCGCGCCGTCGGGGGGCTCCAGGCGGTCGAGCGCCGCGACCAGGGCCGGGCCGGTGGGGGGCTCGCCGCCGCTCGCCCGTTCCACCTCGGCGAGCACCCGCGCCAGCGTGACCCGCCCGAAGTAGGGCATGCAGAGCAGGTGGAGGCCGGTCGCCGAATCGACCCGGTGCGAGTGGACCGGGACGATGTGGGTGTGCTGGAGCCGCGCCAGGGTCTGGGGCTCGCGCGAGCCCCGCAGGCTCAGCTTGAGGGCCACCAGGCGGTCGGCGAGCTGGGTCTCGCGGGCCAGGAAGACGCGCGCGAACGAGCCCCGGCCCAGCTCTTCCACGAGCTGGAACCCGGCGATGGCGTCGCCCGCCTCGGGGAATCGGGGCTTCGACGCGGGTTCGTCGGCCGACTCGGCCGCCCCGCCCGAGGTCGATCCCTCGGTGAAGTTGGAGGTGGACGCCCCGCCGACGAGCGTGTGGATGTCCAGCACGCGCCGGAGCGGCTCGGCGTAGGACGGATAGCGGCCGAGGAAGGCGGCGGCCTCGGGCGCCTCGCCGGCCTCTTCCCGCAGGCAGAACTCCTCGTAGATCAGGGCGACGATCGTGTCCTGGTCGAGTTCGGGGAAGTGGGCGACGTACCAGTCGGCCGAGGGCTGCTGGCCGGCCTCCCAGCGGAGCGACATGTCGGTGCGGAGAAGGGCCAGGCGGGCGCCGGGGAACCCGCCCGGCTCGGACCAGCCGGCGAGGAAGAGCCGGGGGTCCGGCCGCGAGCCCGACGCCTGGGCGTCGCGCCAGGCGCGCTCGTATCGTCTGGTGAGGCGGGCCGCGGAGGGCGTCGAGGCGTCCTCCCACGTCCGGCCCCAGGCGCCTACGCTCATCAGGTCGGCTCCCACTCCGACTCCATGCGTCGCCTGAGCTCCTCGAGCACGCGCTGGACCGTCCGGTCGCTGATCCCCAGGCGGTCGCCGATATCCCGGCTCGAGAGGCCCTGCGCCTTCAACTCCAGGATCGTCCGCCGTTCCTCGGGCAGGAGCGCATGCAGGCGGTCGAAGACCTCGTGGGCCTGGGCCACCTCGCTGGGAGAGTCGATCGGGTCGGCCACCTCCTTGGGTCGGCGGCCGTCGCCCCAGAGGGGCTCCTCGCGGTGCATGTCGTTCTTGAGGCTGGCGGCGCGACGGTACTCGTCGATCACCTTATTCTTCGCAGCCCGGGCCAGGAAGGCGACAAGATGCCGCGAATCTTCGAAATCGGTGGGGGCGTCGCGCATCCGGCGGAAGAAGCTCCCCCAGACGCTCTGCAGGAAGTCCAGCGAGTCGAACCGGGAGCGGAGGAGCCGGGGGAGCTGGCGGCGCACCACCAGCCGGACCTCGGGTTCGTACCGCTGCAGGAGTTCGCGGGCGGCCCCTTCGTCGCCCTGCTGGATCCGCTTCAGGAAGTCGGCCAACTGGCTCTCTTCCCGCACCGAAGGATCGCCGACCGACATGATTCGCCTCCTCGGCCCGGCCGGGCGATCACCCCCGGCTCTCCGTCCCGCTTCCTCGCGCCGGCCCGCCCGGCCTATCCTGGTTGGCCTGGGACGTGGATCGGACGCCCCAGGCTAACCTCCGGCCGTCGCCGTTGACAAGGCGTCGGCCCGACCGGCGAGGGGAGGGGGGGCGGCCCGCTGGAGCGGCCAAACCGCGTCTCCCGTTGCCCTCGCCCTCAGCTTATGGCGATAATCCGACTTTGTGAGCCGCCGCGACGAACGATTTCCACGTCCGCCGCCGGATGGCCGGAGGGCCGTAACGCCGATGCGATCCCAACCGAGAACGCGGGGCCTGGCGATCGTCGTCGCCGCCTGGGTGCTGACCGTCGCCCCCCTCGCCGCCGGGGCCGACGAGCCCGCCGCGCCGACCGCCGCGAGGCTCCGCGAGCTGCTGGCCGCCGAGACGGGCCGCTGGCTCCCGGCCGCCGTCGATCGCGACGCCGGGGGGTTCCATCAGGAGATCGCCCGCGACTGGACGATCCGCCCCGACCAGTCCAAGTTCCTGGTCTACCAGGCCCGGATGACCTGGACGGCCGCCGCGTACGCCGAGTTCGAGCCCGCGAGGCGCGACGAGCATCTCGCCTACGCCCGCCACGGCCTGGCGTTCCTGGACACCGTCATGCGCGACGCGGAGCAGGGGGGCTTCCACTGGATCCTCGACGCGAAGGGCCGCCTCGACCCCGCGCTGGGGGATGAGAAGCACGTCTACGGGACCTCCTTCGTCGTCTACGCCGCCGCCAAGTTGCGGGCCGTGTCCGGCGACGACCTCGCCCTGAAGGTCGCCCGCGACGCCTTCGACTGGCTCGAAGCCCACGCCCACGACCCCCGGGACGGCGGCTGGTTCGAGGCCGTCCGCCGCGACGGGACGGCGATCACCGGCTTCGACCCGAAGGCCCCCGTCGCCGGCCGCAAGGACCGCCTGGGGGTCTATTACGGCTACAAGACGATGAATTCCCACATCCACCTGCTGGAAGCCCTGGCCGAGCTGGCCAAGGTGGACGACCGCCCCATCGTCCGGGAGCGGCTTCGCGAGGCCTTCCACATCGTCCGCGACAAGATCGCCGTCGAGCCCGGCGCCCTCAACCTGTACCTCACCCGCGACTGGCGGGCGGTCCCGGCGCACGACTCGTTCGGCCACGACGTCGAGACGGCCTACCTGCTGGTCGAGGCCGCCGAGGTCCTCCACATGCCCGACGACGAGGCGACGTGGAAGGTGGCGAGGGGCCTCGTGGACCACGCCCTCGACTGGGGCTGGGACGACCGATTCGGCGGCTTCTACGACAAGGGGGACGTGTTCGCCGCCGGGGCCTACGACTTCACGAAAGTCTGGTGGACCCAGGCCGAAGGGCTCAACGCGCTGGCGATGCTGGACCGGAAATACGGCCGCGAGACCGACCGCTACGCCCGCGCCTTCGCCCAGCAATGGGGGTTCATCGAACGGAGCCTGCTCGACCCCGAATTCGGCGGCTGGTTCGCCGAGGCCGAGCGCGACGGCCGCCTCCGGGGCGACGGAGCCAAGGCCAGCCCCTGGAAGGCCGACTACCACACCGCGAGGGCCATGATGAACGTCGCCCGGCTCCTGACCCCGGCGCCGGCCTCGGCCCCCACCTCGGAAACGCCCTGAAAGGGGATGACTCGATGAGCCTGTCCGATCTCCGTCGCGATTACCTCCGCCACAGCCTCCTGGAGCAGGACCTCGACCCCGACCCGATCCGCCAGTTCGAGCGCTGGTTCGCCGAGGCCCTGGCGGCCGACGTCGTCGAGGCCAACGCCGCGACCCTGGCCACGGCCACCCCCGACGGCCGTCCCTCGGCGCGGATCGTCCTCCTCAAGGGCTGCGACCCTCGCGGCTTCACCTTCTTCACCAACTACGGCAGCCGGAAGGGACGCGAGCTGGAGGCCAACCCCCACGCCTCGATGCTCTTCTTCTGGAAGGACCTGGAGCGGCAGGTGTCGGTCGAGGGCCCGGTCGAGCGGGTGTCGGCCGAGGAGTCCGAGGAGTATTTCCAGAGTCGCCCCCTCGCCTCGCGGATCGGCGCCTGGGTCTCCAAACAGAGCCAGGTCATCCCCGGGCGCGAGCACCTGGAACACCTGTTCCGCGCGTACGAGGCGAAGCACGCCGACGGCGTCGTCCCCCGGCCCGATTACTGGGGGGGCTTCCGCATCCTCCCGGAAACGATGGAGTTCTGGCAGGGTCGGACCAGCCGGCTGCACGACCGGCTCCGCTACCGCAAGGCCGCCGGCGAGGCCTGGACCATCGAGCGGCTCTCCCCATGAATCGCGAACCCCCACCCGAGCCCGCCGCCCCGACGACGAATCCCCCGCGGCCACCCTGCCCGGCCTGCGGCGCGATCCCCCAGGGGGACGACCTCGACGCCCCTTGCCCCCGATGCGGCCGGGGCGACTGGTTTACCTGGAGCCGGAGCGACGACGGCGCCCCCGTGGCGCGGCCGAAGTACGACCTGAGAGACCCTGGGCCGCTCGACCAGTTCCTGAAATCGGTCGAATTCCGCCCCGGCGACCGCCTGATCCTCGATCTTTCCGATGTCCATTACATCGCCAGCGAGGCCCTCGGCCGCCTGCTCAGCCTGCGCAAGCGGCTGATCGGGGCCCAGGGCCGGCTGACCCTCCGACACCTCGACGCGGACCTCCAGGAGATCCTCCGCGTCACCCGCCTGGCCTCGTTCTTCGAGATCGAACCGTGAGCGCCGGGCGGTGAGGGCGGCGGGTCCGCGGAATCAGGTCGCGGGGAGGATCGTCCGTGCGTTGCCCCGCCGGATCGCCTCGGACGGTTCGGCGGGAAGGGCCGATTCCTTGAGCTGGAAGTGCGCCGCCTCCGGATAGAAGAAGGGGGCGTGCGAGCCGAAGAGGAGCCGGTCGGGGCCGATCTGGGCGACCAGTCTTTTCAGCCCTTCCAGCCCTTCGAGGAGCGCAATGTCGACCCAGACCTCGCCCGCCGCAAGGAGCCGCCGCAGCGGGTCCCCGCTCAGGGTCCGCAGTGCGTTGAGGATCACGATTTTGGGCTGGGAAGGCCGGGCGAGAAGGGGGATGAGCCGCGCCGGATCGACCCTCGGCAGGTCCTTCAAAAGCGGGTGCAAGGTCCGCTCGTCCTGCATCCTCAGGGCGATCTGGACGATCAGGCCGCGCCGGCCGGCCTCGTCGAGCAGGTCGGTGACGGCGGGGTCGTCCAGGGGGTAGCCGTGGTAGTCCGGGTGGAGCCGGACGCCGGGCATCCCGTGCTCCTCGTGACATCGACGGACCTCTTCCCGCCAGTCGGGCAGCATCGGGTCGATCGCGCCGAAGGGGCGGAGCAGGCCGTCGCCGTGGCGGCGGCAGATCGCGACGGTCCGCGCGTTCACCGCCCCGAGATCCTGGTGCAGGAGGGCGTCGAAGTTGCCGACCCAGGCTTCAGTTACGCCCAGGGCGCGAAGGCGGGCGACGAGGGTTTCCGGCTCGTCGGCGGGGAGCCGGCGGAAGGGCCATCGGGAGAGCGAGACGTTGACGTCGATCATGCTTCGATGCCCTTCGCCCGGAGGATCGGCAGGAGGAGTCGGCGAAGGTTCTCGCCCAGGATGAGCCGGCGGTCGGCCTCCGAAATCTCGGCCCCGAAGACCTTCGCGAGCTGCGTGGCGAAGGATCGGCCGGGGGCGTCGCTGCCGTAGAGCACGCGCTCCGCCCCCAGCTCGCGGACGGCCGTCTCCACGATCCCGGCCGTCGCGTCGCCCCCGCCCAGGTCGACCGCCACGTTGGGGGAGGACCGGACGGCCCGGAGGCCCAGCTCCCACTGGCCGCCGATGTGGCCGCAGACGAAGGAGGCGTCCGGGTGCCTGGCTGCGAGGGCCGCCAGGTCCGAAGGGGTCGACTCGCCCGGCAGGTTCCCTTTCGCCTTGATCCAGGTGTGCTGGAAGATGAGCGCCTTGAGGGCCTGCGCGTGCCGGACCAGGGCGTCGGCCTCGGGCGAATCGCAACGGCGGGCGACCCAGAGCTTGAGGCCGACCATCGGCCCGTCTCGGACGCAGCGGTCGATCTCGCGGATGCTGGCCTCGACGTGCGCCGGGCTGACGTAGACGAACCCGAAGGCCCGGTGCCGCCAGTGCTCAAGCGCCCGGAGCACCTGGTCGTTCTGGCGGACCAGCTCGGCCGGCGAGGGGTCGGCGATGAACGGGTCGCCCATGAAGACGATCAGGCGGTCGATCGCCATCCGGTCGGCGGCGACGACGAGCCGGGCCATCGCTTCCTCGGGCGTCCGTTCGCCGCTGCCGGCGAGATGCGTGTGGAGGTCCCAGATCACGGCGAGACTCCCGGTTTCAATCCTGGATCCGCAGTAGGAAGGCGATCAGGTCGGCCATCTCCGGCGGGGTGATCGACGTCTCCAGCCCCTCCGGCATCAGCGACTTCCCGGTTCCGGCGATCTCCGCGAGGTTGCGCCGGAGGATGGTCTCCTCGACTCCTTCCCGGCCGCGCAAGGTGACGCCGGAAGGGGTCTCGGAGGCGACGAGCCCGGACGCGACCCGGCCGTCGTCGAGGGCGACGGTGTATTCGAGGAACTCGGGCGAGACCTCGCGGTTGGGGTCGAGGATGTTCACGAGGATCTCCTCGGCCGTGCGCCGCCGGACCCCGGCGAGGTTGGGGCCGACGGCGTGCCCGCGCTCGCCGAGCTTGTGGCAGACCATGCACTCGCGGTCGAAGACGGCGCGGCCCCGATCGGGATCGCCGGGAGTCTCCAGGATCGGCTTGAATCGCGCGACGGCCTCGGCGCGGGGGCCGACGGCCTCGGCGGCGAACAGGGCCTGGGCGCGCGCCCGGACCGCCGGGTCGTTGTCCGCCACCAGCAGGGTGCGGCGGGTCGGCGGGATCTGCCCGACGGCGACCGTCCCCGCCTCGACGGCGTCGAGCAACGGGCCGAGCCACGCGCGGCGGCCGAGGAGTCGCGCCGCGACCTCGGTGCGGAGCCCCGGCGTGTAGCCTTTCCACGGCCCGAGCAGGATCCCGGCCACCTCCGGCCGGTCGAACCCGGCGAGAGCCTTCACCGCCGCCGACTGGAGGGCGGGGGGCTGGTCCGGGCCGAGCAGGGGGGCGAGGACGGCGGCGGCCTGATCGTAGTCCATCTGGCCGAGGATCGCCGCGGCACGCACCCGGGCGGCGGGCGTCGCGGACTCGTCGGGGGCGGTGCTCGCGGCCGTGGCGAAGAGGGCGTCGAGCCAGGCGGTCGACTCGGGCGGCAGGCCGACCAGGCCCGAGAGCCGCCGCCGGTTCCGCGCGAGTCCGTCCCCCAGGCCGAGGGCCGCGTCGGACGCCGCGTCGTCGCGTCCGCCACGAGACAGGGCGGCGAGGACGCGGCCGATCTCATCGTCTTTGCCGCGGGCCCCGACGACCAGGGCGAGCGACCGCAGCAGGGAGGCCCCGTCACCGGCGGCGGCGAACCCGCCGTCCCCCTGGAGCCGTTCGAACAACCCGGCCGGATCGACCGTCGCGGAGCTGAGCACGGCCGTGCGGATCCAGGGGTCGGCCGCGTCCCGCCGCGCGATCGCCGCCAACGCCGGCGCGGCGGCCTCGCCGGGGATCTCGCCGAGGGTGAAGGCCACCTGGAATCGGACCCTCGGCTCCGGGTCCTCGGCCAGCCTGAGCACCGCCTCGCGCAGCTCGGGCGATCCGAGCCTCGGTTCGGCCAGCCGGACGGCATGCTCCCGGAGGTGCGGCGAAACGTCGCCGAGCGTCAGGAGAAGGTCGGCGTCGCTCAGGGCGGCGAGCCCTTCCAGCGAATAGAGCGCGTGGAGCCGGCCGACGGCCTCGCGGGAGTCGCGAAGCAGGGCTTTCAGGAACGGGACGGCGGCGGCGTCCTGGCGCTCGAAGAGCAGCCGGTGGGCGGTGTCGCGGTGCCAGCCGTTGGGGTGCTCCAGGAGCTTGACGAGCGTCTCCACGTCGGCGTCGCCCAGCAGGGGGGCCCTCCTGTGGACGAAGTCGGGCGGGGCCAGGCGGTAGATCCGGCCCCGGTCTTCGCCGCTGCGGAGATCCAGCCTCGCCAGGATGTCCTCGGGGATCGACCAGGGGTGCTCGATCGTCTCGCGATACATGTCGAGCACGTGGAGCGTGCCGTCGGGGGCGTTGACGAAATTGACCGGGCGGAACCAGGTGTCGGTGGAGGCGACGAACTCGACCCGGTCGTCGGCGCGGGTCGCGCGGAAGGTCACGCCGTCGGGCTCCACACGCATGCGATGCACGAGGTTGTTCGCGACCTCGCCCAGGAAGAGCTGGCCGCGATAGGAGTCCGGGTAGGCGTCGCCCCGGTAGACGGTCAGGCCGCTCGACGAGGTGAGGCTGCCGCCGGCGACCAGCTCGCTGCGGGGCAGGGCCTTGCCGACCTCCGTCCAGCGCCGGGCGCGGAGTTCGCGCCAGGGCTCGGGGGGGCTCACCCGGTACATCGGGATCGCGTCGCCGGCCTCGGCTGCGTCGTGCAGCACCTTCGGGGTGGGGAGGAACAGGTTGCGGGCGAGGTAGCGGGACGGCAGCACGACGTGCTCGGCCGGGTTGCGGATGTCGCAGAGGAAGCGGTCGCCCCAGTCGTCGAACGTGTTACCGAACCTCGCCCCGCCCGAGACGACCTCGACCCGCCCGGAGCCGGGGTCGAACCGGAAGTCGCGACGGGCGACGTCGACCCCGGCTTGCTCCGGGGCGTCGGTCGGCCGGATCTTGCCGCCGTTGCTCGAACCGGCGCCGTAGACCTTGTGGTCGAGGCCCCACTGGAGGTTGTTCATCACCGCCTGGACGTTGTACTTGCGGAAGCCGGTGAGGACCTGCCGCCGCTCGTCGGCCTTCAGGTCGCCGTCGTGGTCCTTGAGATACCAGACGTCGGGGGTCGCGGCGACGAACACGCCCCCCTTCCAGACGGCGACGCCCGTCGGCCAGGAGAGCTTGTCGGCGAAGATCTCGCTCCGGTCGAAGACGCCGTCGCCGTCGTCGTCGATCAGGATCCGGACGCGGCCGACCGGGGGGTCCTGGTTGTCGGCGAACGGGCGATCCTTCGCAGCGTCGACGTGCGGGTAGTCGGTCATCTCGACGACGTAAAGCCGCCCGTTTTCGTCGTAGGCCGCCGCCACCGGGTCCATGACCAGCGGCTCGGCCGCCAGGAGGTCCAGCCGAAATCCCGCCTGCATCCGGAACGACTTCGCCGCCTCGGCCGGCTCTTGCGGGGCGAGCCTCGGCAGCGGGTCGTCGGCGCCGAGGATGGCGAGCGTCAGCAGGGCGAGCCCCGCCTTGAGTGACCGATTCATAGCACCACCCGGTAAGGCTGCCGTGGCCCGAGGGCGACGGAGGAACGGCCGTCCTCCGGTCTCATCGACAGGCCCGAAGCCTGGACGCCGGCCGCGACGGTTCCGGAAGATAACCCGCCCCGGCCGGGGGAGCAATCCGGCAGGCCGGGCCTTGCTTCCCAACGCAGGCGCGGCCGGCTGAAGCTTCGCCGCTCGGCCCCGGTCGTTCGACATTGGCAGCGGTGCGGCGGTCGGTTACGCTGGGGAGCTTGAAGCGAGTGCGGGGAACGCCCCGGCCTGCGCAGGGTTCGGGGAGAGCGGAGACGCGGCCGAAGATGCTCCAGATCAAGTTGCCGGATGGGTCGATCAAGGAATATCCCGAGGGGACCAGCCCGCGCGAGGTCGCGGCCGGGATCGGCAAGCGGCTGGCGGAGGCGTCGATCGCGGCGGTGGTCGACGGCGCGATCGTCGACATGGACCGCCCGCTGGAGATCGGCGACCCAGCGAACGGGGCGATCGAGCTGAGGCTCCTGACCTCGCGCGACCGCGAAGCCCTGGACGTCCTGCGGCACTCCACCGCGCACATCATGGCCCGCGCCGTCATGCGGCTCTTCCCGGGGGTGCGGCTGGCCTTCGGGCCGACCACGGCCAACGGCTACTATTATGACATGGAGGTCGACGGCCGGAGCATCTCCGAGGACGACTTCCCGGCGATCGAGGCCGAGATGGCCAAGATCACCAAGGAGGCCGAGCCCTTCGAGCGGTTCTCGCTCCCCGTCGACAAGGCCCGCGAGTTCGTCGCCGACCTCGGCCAGACGCTCAAGGTCGAGCACATCGACGAGGAACTGGCGAAGTTCGGCGTCCTGAGCTTCTATCGCCAGGGCGAGTTCGTCGACCTCTGCCGCGGCCCCCACATCCCCAACGCCGGCAAGCTGGGGGCGTTCAAGCTCCTCTCCATCGCCGGGTCGTACTGGAAGGGCCGCACCGACCGGCCGATGCTCCAGCGGCTCTACGGCACCGCCTTCTTCGACAAGAAGGAGCTGGACGCCTATCTCGCCCAGGTCGAGGAGGCCCGCAAGCGCGACCACCGCAAGCTCGGCAAGGAGCTGGGCCTGTTCACAATCTCGCCCCTGGTCGGCCCCGGCCTGATCCTCTGGATGCCCAAGGGCGCCATCATCCGCGGCCTGCTCGAGAACTTCATGAAGTCCGAGCTGATGAAGCGGGGGTACCAGCCGGTCTACACCCCGCACATCGGCAAGGTCGACCTCTACAAGACCAGCGGGCACTATCCGTACTACAAGGATTCGCAGTTCCCGACCCTCAAGATGCCCGCCGACGCCTCCGCAAAGGAGCTGCTCGACGGCCTGATCGCCGGCAACGTCGACGACGACGCCCAGCGCGTCCTGCTGGGCAAGGCCGGCATCCCCGAACGCCTGCCCGACGCCGCGTCGGAGACCAAGTTCACCCGGCCTTACTTCGAGATGAGCGTCGCGGAGCGGATCGGCTACCTCGAACAGACCTGCGAGTTCGAGGAATACCTGCTCAAGCCGATGAACTGCCCGCACCACATCCAGATCTTCGACGCCCAGCCCCGGAGCTACCGCGAGCTGCCGCTCCGGCTGGCCGAGTTCGGCACCGTCTACCGCTACGAGCAGTCGGGCGAGCTTTCGGGCATGACCCGCGTCCGGGGCTTCACCCAGGACGACGCCCACCTGTTCTGCACCCCGGACCAGGTCCGCGAGGAATTCCGGGCCACGATGGAGCTGACCCAGCACATCCTCGGCTCGCTGGGGCTGGCGGACTACCGCGTCCGGCTCTCCAAGCACGACCCCGAAGACCCCAAATACCAGGGCGCCGCCGGCGACACCTGGCGCCAGGCCGAGGAAGACATCCGGTCGGTGCTCGACGAGATGGGCCTGCCGTACGAGGAGGCGACCGGCGAGGCGGCCTTCTACGGCCCCAAGGCCGACTTCATCGTCCGCGACTGCATCGGCCGCCAGTGGCAGCTCGGGAC
Source organism: Planctomyces sp. SH-PL62 (assembly GCF_001610895.1). Taxonomy (NCBI): domain Bacteria; kingdom Pseudomonadati; phylum Planctomycetota; class Planctomycetia; order Planctomycetales; family Planctomycetaceae; genus Planctomyces; species Planctomyces sp. SH-PL62. The sequence continues at coordinate 1,873,558 of NZ_CP011273.1, forward strand.
GGTCCAGCTCGACTACGTCCTCCCCGAGCGGTTCGGCCTGGAGTACGTCGGCGCCGACAACCACACCCATCGGCCGGTGATGATCCATCGCGCGCCCTTCGGCAGCATGGAGCGGTTCATGGGCATCCTGATCGAGCACTTCGCCGGCGCGTTCCCGCTCTGGCTGGCGCCTGAACAGGTCCGCATCCTGCCCATCTCCGAGAAGGCCGCCGACTACGCCGAGACCGTCCTCAAGCGGCTCACCGACGCCGGCTTCCGGGCCACGCTGGACCACCGCCCGGAGAAGATCGGGGCCAAGATCCGCGACGCCCAGCTCGACAAGATCCCGGTCATGTTCGTCGTCGGCGCCAAGGAAGCCGAGGCCGGCGCCGTCGCCTACCGCGACCGCGTCGCCGGCGACCAGGGCGTCATGAGCCTGGACGAAGCGCTCGCCCGCGTCCGCAAGGAAGACGACGAGCGCGTCTTCCACCAGGCCGCCCCGCTCGCCCCCCCGACGACCGGCGACGAGTCGGCCGAAAACCATGAGTATTGAGACCTCGCCGGCCGTCCCAATCGGCGAGTCGCAGATCCGCGAGGCCGTCGAACGGCTCGCGCCGTGGGTCCACCTGACGCCGGTGGCGACCTCGCGGACGCTCGACGAGCGGGCCGGCGCGTCGGTCTTCCTCAAGTGCGAAAACCTCCAGCGGGTCGGGGCGTTCAAGTTCCGGGGGGCGATGAACGCCCTCCTGCAACTGGACGACGCGAGCAAGGCGGCGGGGGTCGTCACGCACTCTTCCGGCAACCACGCCCAGGCCCTGGCCCTGGCGGGGAAGCTGCTGGGGGTCCCGGTGACCGTCGTGATGCCCGATACGGCCCCCCCGATCAAGCAGGCGGCCACGGCCGGGTACGGGGCGACGATCCGACTCTGCGAGCCGACCCTCGCCGCCCGCGAGGCGGCCGTCGCCGACGAGATCGCCCGCAAGGGGCTGACGCTCGTCCATCCGTTCAACGACTGGAACGTCATCGCCGGCCAGGCGACCGCCGCGTGGGAGCTGCTCGACCAGGTCGGGCCGCTCGACGCCGTCGTCGTCCCCGTCGGCGGCGGCGGCCTGCTCGCGGGAACCGCCCTCGCCGTGAAGGCGCGGTCCCCCGAAACCCTCGTCATCGGGGTCGAGCCCGAGCGCGCCGACGACGCCCGGCGCTCGCTCGCCTCGGGCCGGATCGAGCCCTCCGGCGACCCCCAGACGATCGCCGACGGACTCCGCACCTCGCTCGGCGAACGCCCGTTCGCCGTCATCTCCCGCCAGGTCGACCGGATCGAGACCGCGAGCGAGGCCGCCATCGTCGACGCCCTCCGCTTCCTCTGGGAACGTCTCAAGCTCGTCGTCGAACCCTCCAGCGCCGTGGTCGTCGCCCCGCTCCTCGAACGCAAGCTCGACCTCGAAGGCCGTCGGATCGGCGCCGTGCTCAGCGGCGGCAACGTCGACCTGGGCCCGTTCTTCGACGCCCTCGCCGCCCGCTGGCTCTGACGCCCAGCAATCGGCCCCACGATTGGCTTCGTTCGCAACCCCCGTCGACCGAACCCAATCGACGCAAATCCAACATAGCAATGACTTTACGGCCGGATTTCGGCTTTGGAAATTGGGTTCGTCCGGCGGTTTTCGTCGCATCGCGTCAAGCGTCCCCGCAGCGATTCGCGACGCCCAACGGCCGAGACTTCGAGGGCCGAGGCGCACCGTCGCTTACCTTGACGATGCACCTTGGAACCCGGTTACGGCGAGGAATCCGCCCTCGTCGCAGATCTCATCCCTTCCCCCCTCGCGGCGAAGGGGGAGGACGAGAACGGAAACCGCCGGCGGTTCAGGCGGCCGGTCTGCGAATCCCGACGGCGCCCCTGCCCGCCGTCCCCGTCATCAAGCCCTTCCCCCCTGGCGGGGGAAGGTGGCCCGAAGGGCCGGATGAGGGGGGGACGAACACCAAGACCGTCGGCGTTTCAAGCGGCCGACCTGCGGAATCTGACGGCTCCCGTGCCGGTCTTCCCTCTCATCTGACGCCTTCGGCGTCTGGCTTACTCCGCGAGGGGGGAAGACGGTTGTCGAGCACGAAGACCGTCGGCGTAAACTGAGTCTGGGTCGCGAACCCCGACGGCTTCCCGGCCCGTCACCCCCTCATCTGACCGCTTCGCGGTCTGTCTTCCCCCGCGAGGGGGGAAGACTTTCCTCGCACGGAAGCCAGAGGCCTTTCGAGTTGAGGAGGCCGCCGGGATCCGGGGCCGGGCCCTAACGCCCCTCGCACGCCGTCGACGCCCGGCCGGGCCGGCGGGGCCACGGGTCGGGCGGGCCGAGCGACGCCGGGTGTTTCCGGCGGGGCATCGTCAGGGGAGAAGGTCTGATCGCGTCGGGAGCGACCGTCGCCGTGCGAAACTCCGCGGGGGCCTTGTGCGGGGGGCGATCGGCCCGCAAGATCGGGGCGGTCGTGGAATCTTCCGCTTGCGCTTCCGAGAACGTTCATGACAATCCTCGCGTGGCTCGCCGTCGTCGACCTGCTCGCGGTCGTGTTGCTCACCGCGCGCCGGGTCGACGTGCGCCTCGTGCTCTTGCTGGGGGCGTTGCCGCTGTTCGCGGCGGCCGGCGGGCCGGGGATGGTGGAGATGATGCGGAAGGTGGCCGCCGAGATGTCGAACGCGGCGACCATCGTGCCGATCGGCTCGGCGATGGGGTTCGCGTACGTCCTCCGGATGACGGGGTGCGACGGCGAGATGGTCCGGCTCCTGCTCCGCCCGCTCCGTCGAGCCCCTGCGCTGCTGGTTCCGGGGGGAATCGCGGCGGGCTATCTCGTCAACACGACGATCGTCAGCCAGGCGGGGACGGCGGCCGTGCTGGGGCCGATCCTGATCCCGCTGCTCCGGGCGGGGGGGCTCGACGCGGCGACCGCCGGCGCGGTGCTCCTGATGGGGGCCTCGATGGGGGGCGAGCTGTTCAACCCCGGCGCGGTCGAGATGCGGAAGCTCTCCGAGCTGACCGGGATCGCCGGGCACGAGGTCGTCTCGCGACAGGCCCCGCTCAATTTCGCGGCCTGCGGCTCGGCCTTGCTCACCTTCTGGATCCTGGCCGCGCGGCGGGCGCGGTCGGAGTCGGAAGCGGACGTCGAGGCCGAGGATGGTCTCGGGCAGATGCGGGTCAACCCGTTCAAGGCGATGATCCCGATCGCGCCATTGGCGATCCTGTTCATGGACGGGGCGATGGGGCCGAGTTCGCCGCTGGTCGAGTTCGCGGGGCCGTCGAAGATCCTGACGGCGATGCTCGTGGGCGTGCTCCTGGCGTGGGCGGCCGTGCCGAAGACCGGTTCGCGGCTCGCTCCGGAGTTCTTCGAGGGGGCGGGCTACGCCTATACGCACGTCATCTCGCTGATCGTGGCAGCGTCGACCTTCGCGGAGGGTGTGCGGCGGAGCGGGCTGATCCAGGTCCTGGTGCGGCTGCTGGGCGATCAGCCGGCGCTCGCGCCGATGGCCTCGGTGGTCATCCCGTGGAGCCTGGGGGTGATCTCGGGGAGCGGGATCGCGCCGGCGGTGGCGATCATGGAGTTTTTCGTGCCGGCGGCCGAGCACCTGGGGCTCGACCCGGTCCGGATCGGGACGCTTGCGTCGCTGGGCGCGCACTTCGGCCGGACGATGAGCCCGGCGGCGGCCGTCGTGGCCATGTGCGTCCGGTTGTCGGGCGAGTCGGCGACGAATTTGATACGCCGGGTCGTCCCGCCGCTCCTGGTCGGGATGGCGGTCATGATCGTCGTCAGCGTCCTCCGTCTCTTCTGACGCGAGGCGATCGACTTGTCGCCGGCGTCGGGGATTGGTATCCGTAAAGGCTTACGCACGCCCGTGGTGCCCGATCCCGAAACGCCAGCCCGAGGGGAGCCCGTCCAGCCGTGGCCGACAACCATTCGTTCGACGTGGTCAGCGAGATCAACCAGGTTGAGATGCACAACGCCGTCACGCAGGCCCAGCACGAGTGCACCGTGCGCTACGACTTCAAGGGGACCAAGGCGGCGATCGAGTACAACAAGAAGGACAACACCCTGACGCTCACCGGCGATCACAAGGGACAGCTCGAGACGGTCCTCCAGGTCCTCAAGGAGAAGATGGCGAAGCGCGGGGTTCCGGTGAACGCCGTGGTCCGCGGCAAGCTGGAGGAGGCCTCGCACGACTCGGTGCGCGAGACGATGACGATCCATTCCGGGATCGAGTCGGACGACGCCCGCAAGATCGTCAAGGAGGTCAAGCAGATGAAGATCAAGGTCCAGGCCCAGATTATGGACGACAAGGTCCGGATCACGGGCAAGAAAGTGGACGACCTCCAGGCGGTCATCGCCCACCTGAAGGAGAACGGACCGGAATATCCTCTCCAGTTCGTCAATTTCACCTGACCCTCTCGACCGCACCGCGCCGGCAGGGTCGAAGGCCCGACCGGCGGGTACGGGGTGAAGCGACATCCTCCCGACGCCGATCTGATAGAGACCTGGCTGTGATCCGGGCTCGCGGATCGGCGAGAGGCCGCCCGGACGGACTATCGAGGAGGATGACGGATGGGCTTCCTGAACGGACGAATGACTTTCACCCGGTTCCGCGTGGGCGGCCCGTCCCCGCTGCCGTTCTCCGAGGAGACGCTGGCGGTGCTGGAGAGCCATCGGATCGGCCACCACAGCGCGGCGGAGCCGGCCGACGGCGTGACCACCGGCTGGGCGGGGGGGAGCCACGTCCTCGACGTCCGATTCGAGCTGGACAAGAACCTGATCAACGACTCGCTCCACGCCGCGATCCGCGTCGACACCGACAAGATCCCCGGCACGCTGCTCCGCGCCTACACCCAGATCGAGCTGGACGCCCGGGCGGCGATGAACCCCAGCGGGACGCCCACGAAGGCCCAGAAGACCGAGGCGAAGGAGGCCGCGAAGGCCCGCGCCGAGTCCGAGGCCGCCGACGGCCGATTCCGCCGCTGCAACCATTATCCGATCCTTTGGGACGGCCGTCAGGGGATCCTCTACGTCGGCTCGACCAGCTCGAACGTCGTCGAGCGGGCCACGGCCCTGTTCCGCGAGACGTTCGAGCGCCCCCTGGAGCCGATCACCGCCGGGGCGTTGGCGATGGGGAGCCCGGACACGATCGAGGAGTCCGACCGCACGGCCGAGCGACTGGGGACGAACTCGCTGAACCTGTACGGCGGCGACAGCGGCGACCAGCTCTCCACCGTCGCCTGGGCCGAGAAGGCCCCGAACATGCTCGACCACCTCGGTAACGAGTTCCTGGTCTGGCTCTGGCACCAGCTCCAGAACGAGAGCGACACCATCCCGCTGGCCGACGGCACCGAAGTCGCCGTGATGCTCGCCAAGACGCTGATGCTGGACTGCCCTCGCGGCGAGACCGGCCGCGACAGCCTCACCGACGACGCCCCGACCCGGCTCCCGGAGGCCTTCCGCGCCCTCCAGTCTGGCAAGCTGCCGCGCAAGGCGGGCCTGATCGTCGTCCGCCACGGCGCCCAGTATGAGTTCACCATCCAGGCCGAGAGCCTCGCCGTCACCGGCGCCTTGCTCCCGAAGCCCGAAGACCGCCTGGCCCCGTACGAGGCCAAGTGCGAGCGGATCGACGGCCTCCGCCACTTCGCCGAGACGCTGGACCTGCTGTTCGCCGCCTACCGCGACCGCAAGACGGCCGCATCCTGGGCCGCGGAAGTCGACCGCATCAAGCGCTGGCTGACCGCCGCCGCCTGATCCACGAACCAATCGAACGCAACGGCCCGCGGAGTCGTCAGCCTTCGCGACCCGGGGCCGTCGCCGTCCGATCGAGCCACGAGGGGGGAAGCCGAACGCGAAAGCGGGCGGCGACATCCTTTTCCCCCTCGTGTCGCTCATTTCGAAGACCGACCGAACGCCCTCCCGGCTCGCGGGGGAAGATCGCCCGATAGACCGGATGAGGGCTCAAACCGTCGTCAGGTCCCAGGAATCAGGCGCTGGCGTCGTCGAGGAGCTTCATCGCCTCGGCGTCGAGCTTGATCGAGAGGGCCTGGACGAGATCGTCGAGCTGTTCGACGCTGTTGGCGCCGGCGATCGGGGCGGTCACGCCGGGGCGGGCGAGCAGCCAGGCCAGGGCGACGCTCGCGGGCTTGGCCTTCAGGCCGGACGCCACCTGGTCGAGCGCGTCGAGGACGCGGAAGCCGCGATCGTTGAGGTATTTCTTGACGTTGGTGCTCCGCGCGGGGCTCTTCGACAGGTCGTCCTCGCGGCGATACTTGCCGGTGAGGAAGCCGCTTGCCAGCGAGTAATACGGGATGACGCCGATGTTCTCCTTGAGGCAGAAGGGACCCAGCTCGGCCTCGAAGTCCGCCCGCTCCACCAGGTTGTAGTGCGGTTGGAGGCACTGGTAGCGCGGGAGGCCGGTATCGGCGGCGATTTTGAGGGCCTCGGCCAGCCTCTCGGCGGTGAAGTTCGAGGCTCCGATCACACGGACCTTGCCCTCCTTGATGAGCTGGTCGTACGCTTCCAGCGTCTCCTGCTGGGGCGTCTCGGGGTCCTGGTCCTTGTGGGTCTGGTAGAGGTCGATGCGGTCGGTCTGGAGCCGCCTGAGCGAGTCTTCCGCGGCGCGGAGGATGTAGGACTTGCTCAGGCCGACCTTGCCGTCGCCCATGTCCATGCCGACCTTGGTCGCCAGGACGACCTGGTCTCGCTTGCCGCTCGCCTTGAACCACTTGCCCAGGATCGTCTCGGACTCGCCCCCCCGATTGCCGGGGGCCCATCGCGAGTAGACGTCGGCCGTGTCGATGAAGTTCAACCCGGCGGCGACGAAGCCGTCGAGCACCCGGAAGGAGGCCGCCTCGTCGATCGTCCAGCCGAACACGTTCCCGCCCAGCGCGAGCGGGACGACTTCCAACTCCGAGCCGCCGACCTTGCGCCTTTCCATCGTCCATCTCCCTGTTCGAGGTGTTCCGCGACGCAGCTTCGACATTTCGCCGCGCTTCGCCGACATTTTAGCGGGCAGGCAAACCGCGACCGCCGTTTGGGGACCGGGAGCCGTCCCGGATGCGAAACGCACGGCGAAACGGTAAGCTCGTCGAGACGCCCGCCACAGGATGGGGCGGGGACGCAACCGAGGCCGGGGACCGCAGAGAACGATGCAAGCGACGATTGACGCCGTGGCGTTCGACCTGGACGGGCTGATGTTCGACACGGAGGCCCTGTTCTTCCGGGTCGCGTGCGAGACCCTGGAGGCCCGGGGGGGCCGGTTCACGGCCGAGATGATGGCGGCGATGATCGGCCGCCGGGCCGTCGAGGCCGGCCACGTCCTCCAGACGATGAGCGGGATCGACGCCGACCCGGCGGAACTGCTCGCCGACGTCCGCGAGCGATACCTCGCGGTGCTGGACACCGACGCCGCGCCGACGCCGGGGCTGCTGGCCCTGCTGGATCGGCTCGAAAATCGGAGGCTCCCCAAGGCGGTCGCCACGTCGTCGCGACGGGCCCACGCCGAACGGCTGCTGGCCGGGCACGGGCTGCGGGATCGGTTCGCGTTCGTCCTGGGCTCGGAAGACGTGGAGCGGGGCAAGCCGGAGCCGGAAATCTACCTGAAGGCGGCCGAAGGGTTCGGCGTGGCGCCCGAAAGCCTTATGGTTCTGGAAGACAGCCCGGCGGGCGTCGCCGCGGCGCGCGCCGCCGGGGCCTTCGTGGTGGCCGTGCCCCACACGCACAGCGTCGCCGAGGGGCTCGGCCTGGCCGACCTGATCGTCCCCCGCCTGGACGCCCCCGCGCTGCTGGCGCGGCTGGGCTCCTGACCCAAGGAGAACGCCGATGTCCGCCCCCGTCGAGAGCCCCCCCCAGACGTTCGACGCCCTCCCCACGGTGACTCGAGACTTCCTGCCCTACATCGCCCCGATGTTCGCGTACGTCGCCCTTTCGAGCCTGGAGGGCTACCTCCCGAGCCCCGGCTGGTATCCGGCGGCTTACGCGGCGAAGGCGGCGGTCGTGGCGGCGATCATGTGGTACTTCCGCTCGACCTGGAGCGACCTCCGGCCCGCGCCCCGGATCCTTGACGTCGTGCTGGCGACGGCGGTCGGATTGGTGGTGTTCGCGCTCTGGATCGGCCTGGACGGCCGCTATCCCGACCTGCCGTTCATGGGAGGGGCGAGGCAGGCCTTCGATCCCGAGGTCCTGAGCCCGGCGGGGAGGATGGCGTTCGTCGCCGTGCGGCTGGCGGGCCTGGTGCTGCTGGTCCCGGTGTTCGAAGAGCTGTTCTGGCGGTCGTTCCTGATCCGCTGGCTGATCGACCAGGAGTTCTGGAAGGTCCCCATCGGCCGGGTGACCTGGACCGCGGCCCTGATCAGCTCCGGGGCGTTCGCGCTGGCGCATCCCGAATGGCTCCCCGCGCTCCTGACCGGCCTGATCTGGGCGGGGCTGCTGGCCTACTCGCACTCGATCTCGGCCTGCGTGATCAGCCACGTCGTCGCGAACCTGGCGTTGGGGATCTATGTGATCGCCACCAGGTCGTGGAAGTTCTGGTGAGCCTCGCCCTGGGAGGGGCCGCATGATCATCCCCTGGGGGACCGACGCCCCGATCTACCACCGGCCGATCGCCACGGTCGGGGTGATGGTCGCGTGCGTCCTGGTCTTCGCGATCGATCCGGGACACCGGCACACGGAATGGCAGCTGGCGCTGGGGGACGGCCTGCATCCGGTGCAATGGGCGACCCACATCTTCATCCACCAGGGGATCGGCCACCTGCTGGGGAACCTGCTCTTCCTCTGGGCGTTCGGGATCATCGTCGAGGGGAAGCTGGGCGCGATCGGATTCCTGGCCGCCTACCTGATCCTGGGGATCTTCCCGGGGGCGTTGATCCAGGCGCTCGTGTCTCGCGAGGAGGTCGGCCATGCGATGGGAGCGTCCGGCGCCATCTTCGGCCTGATGGCGCTCTGCCTGATCTGGGCGCCGAGGAACGACCTGTACTGCCTGGTGATCCTCGGCGGGTTCATGCGGATGCTGGTCTTCCAGCCGGAGATCCCGATCCTCTGGTTCGCGGCCTTCTACATCGTCTGGGACGTGGTGAAGGTGAGCACGCTGTCGATCGCGGGGGTGGCCTGGGTCGGCGGGCTCGGGCACAGCTTCGGGGCGCTCGGGGGCGTGCTCCTGGGGCTCGCGCTGCTCAAGCTGGACCTGGTCGATTGCGAGGGCTGGGATCTGCTCTCTCGCATGAAGCACGGCCGGACCGGGACGATGCACCGACCCACCAAGCGGAAGCCGCATCGCTCGTTCGTCGAGAAGGCCCAGAAGAAGCTCGCCAAGGCGAAGAAGGCGAAGCAGGCCGGCGAGGCCCCGGACGTCGTCGCGCTCCGGACGCTCCGGGGCCACCTCGACGCCGAGGAGACCGAGGCGGCCCTGAGCTTCTACCGGACGACCCGCCGGCGGCTGCGGGGCTGGCGGCCCCCGGACCCCGAACGGGTCGATCTCATCAAGGCCCTGGTCGCGGCGCAGGCCTGGGAGGAGGCCGCCGGGGTGATGCAGGCCTACCTGGACGAGTCCAACCTCCCCTCGCCGAAGATCCGCCTGAAGTTGGCCGAGGTGCTGATCCGACGCCTGGAACGCCCCGTCGCCGGGCTCCGGACCATCGAACGGCTCCCCGAATCCGACCTCCCCGGAAACCTCGTCGACGCTCGCCGCAAGCTGGTGACCCTGGCCGAGCAACTCCGCGAGGAAGGAGTCCTGGAGCTGGACGATGCAGTCCAGCCTCTCTGACCGCCATCGCCCTCGAGACCGTCGCCACCTACCCAATCGCCAATCTCCTTGAAGACGGCACCCGCACGCCTGAGCGCCGCCTGTCGACCTTGCAATCCCCGAAGCCGTTAGGCAGGATGAAAGGGTCGCACACCCTGGGAAAGGCGAGGCGATTCTTCCGCTTCGACGGCTTCTCCCGCGGCGAGCTCCCCCTCCGACGGTCGCCCTGGGCGACCTCTTGCGACACTTCCCGAGTCCGCATCCACCTTCGAGGAGCGCTTCATGACGCGCATCGGTCGTTTCGGGGTCCTGGCGTCCCTGGCGCTTGCGGCGTTGCCGGCTGCGAAGGCGCAGGAGTCGCCGGCGAGCCTCCCAGTCCAGGACGGCGCGAAGCTCGACGTGGGCGAGGCGATCGCCGCCGCCAGGGCCGCGCAGGGCTCCGGCGGGGCCCGGCCGGGCCCCCAGGGGAACTTTCGCGACTTCAACGAGGTGACCAAGGACGCCGAGAAGATCGACGGCCTGTTCACCCTGTACAAGACCGGCGACAACCTCTACGCCGAGATCCGCCCGGACCAGTTCAACCAGACGCTGCTCGTGCCGGTCACGATCGCGAAGGGGATGGCGAACGCCGGCATGCCGGTGGGCGACGACGACCTCGTCCTGATCTTCAAGCGGGTCGGCGACCGGATCCAGGTCGTGCGCCGCAACATCCATTACAAGGCCCCGGCCGGGACGCCGATCGACAAGGCGGTGAAGCAGAACTACACCGACTCGATCCTCATGGCCCTGCCGATCGTCACGCTCAACCCGATGCGAGGCGGAGCGCCGCTGATCAACCTGTCGGACATCTTCATGACCGACTTCGCCCAGCTCGGCCTGGGTTCGATCGACCGTTCGCGGAGCACCTGGCAGAAGGTCAAGGGGTTCCCGAACAACGTGGAATTGCAGCTCGAAACGACCTATACCGGGCGGGGCAACTTCGGCCGGGGCGACGGCGGGGTCGCCGATCCGCGCGGGCTGACGGTGGTGGTCCACTACAGCATCATGAAGACGCCGGACGCCGGCTTCCGCAGCCGCCCGGCCGACGACCGCGTGGGCTACTTCCTCGCGGCGGCGAAGGACTTCGGCAGCGACAGCCAGGACGGCAACTTCGTCCGCTCGATCTACCGCTGGCGACTGGAGAAGTCGGACCCGAAGGCCAAGCTCTCCCCCCCCAAGAAGCAGATCGTCTGGTACGTCGAGGACAACGTCCCCCTGGAGTACCGGCCGTACGTGGAGGAGGGGATCCTCGAATGGAACAAGGCGTTCGAGAAGATCGGCTTCAAGAATGCGTTGGCCGTCCGTTGGCAGGAGTCCGGGCGTGACGACTTCGACCCCGAGGACACGAACTACTGCACCTTCCGCTGGGTCGCCAGCGAGTCGGGCTCGGCCATGTCGTGCGTGCGGGCCAACCCCCTGACCGGCGAGATCATCGACGGCGACGTCATCTTCGACGCCAGCTGGATCCGCCACTGGAAGCAGGAGTACGCCCTGCTGGTCGGCAACGCGACGACCGCCGGCGGCGAGGCCCAGGTCACGCCCCTGGCCCTCGGCGAGGTCGTCAGCCCGATCCTGGCCTCGAAGATGGGCTACGGCGTCCCCCAGGCGTCGTCCATGCCGGGCTTCGACCCGCTCCATCGCCTTCCCGGCCAGATGGTCCCCGAGCTGATCCCGGCCGACCAGAGCCTGCTCAAGTGGCAGTTCGCCCGGAACCTCGCCCGCAACGCGCAGGGCTTCTGCCAGCGCCACCAGGGCTTCACCCAGGACCTCAGCCTGGCCGCCATCTCCCTTTCCGGCCCCCAGGCGCCGACCACCCCGGCCGCCGACGCCGCCAAGCCGGGCGAGAAGAAGGAAGACGCCAAGCCCGAGGAGAAGAAGAAGCCCGAGATCAAGGACGAACTCCCCGAGGAGTTCCTCAGCCAGGCGATCAAGGACGTCGTGATGCACGAGGTCGGCCACTCGCTGGGCCTCCGCCACAACTTCAAGTCCAGCACCATGCTCACCGCCGACCAGCTCAACGACACGGCCGTCACCCGCGAGAAGGGCCTGGGGGGGAGCGTCATGGACTACAACCCGGTGAACCTCGCCCCTCGGGGGAAGAAGCAGGGGGACTACTACTCGACGACCATCGGCCCCTATGACTACTGGGCGATCGAGTACGGCTACAAGCAGGTCGACGGCGACGAGGCGGCCGAGCTCAAGAAGATCGCCTCGCGGGCCCCGGAGAAGGACCTGACCTACGCCACCGACGAGGACGTCGTCCTCAACGACGACCCCTACGTCAACCGCTGGGACCTGGGCTCCGACCCCTGCCAGTTCGCCAAGGACCGGATCGAGCTGGCCAGCGAGTTGCTCAAGGACCTCGATTCGCGAGTCGTGAAGGACGGCGAGTCCTGGTCCCGGATGCGGCGGGCGTTCAGCGTCCTGCTCAACCAGTGGGGCAACGCGGCGACCCTCGCCTCGCAGTACGTCGCCGGCCAGTCGATCTCGCGCGACCACAAGGCCGACAAGGACGCCCGCGACCCCATCGACCCGATCCCGGGCGAGAAGCAGCGCGAGTGCCTGAAGTTCCTGGCCGAGAACATCCTGACCGACAAGCCGTTCACGTTCTCGCCCTCCGTCATGCGGCGGCTCGGCAACGAGCGCTGGATGCATTGGGGCAACGAGGGCCTGTTCTCCGGCCCCAACGCCGACATCTCGGTCTATGAGCGGATCCTGGGCATCCAGCGCATCGTGCTGGGGCACTGCCTCGGCGGGTCCACGCTCTCCAGGCTCCAGAACCAGGAACTCCAGTCCAACCCCGGCTCGTCGCCGCTCCGCATCGACGAGGTCTTCCGCGCCCTCACCGACGGCGTCTGGGCCGACCTGGACAAGCTGCCGACCCAGGACGAGAAGGACCCCAAGCCGGCCCTCTCCACCGTCCGCCGGAACCTCCAGCGCGAGCACCTGCGGCGGCTGGGCCTCCTGGTCGTCGGCCAGGGCGGGGGAGGCGCGGAAGGCCCCACCTTCGTCGTCCTCTACGGCCGCGGCAACAGCTCCGTCCCCGCCGACGCCCGCTCCCTGGCCCGACTCCACCTCAAGGAGATCGCCGCCAGGATCACCAAGGAACTCGACGCCAAGGGCACCCAGCTCGACGACACCTCCCGGGCCCACCTGGAAGAGAGCAAGGAGAAGATCGCCAAGATCCTCGAAGCTCGGATCGACACCCGCGACCTTTGATCAGGCCGGACCTCGCTCCTGAAGCCGGAACCCCTTCGGGACCGCTCCGCACGCCCTCATCCGGCGGCCGAGCGGTCCCGCTTTCGTTGACGGCGGACGATTCCGAGCGCCGTCGGAATCCTAATAACGTCCTTCCCCCCTCGCGGGGGAAGGTGGCCCGCAGGGCCGGATGAGAGGGAAGACCAGCACGAAGACCGACGGCGTTATGGTCGGCCGGACTGCGAATTCCGACGGCTGGCGCGCTCGTTTTCCCCCTCATCTGACCCCTGCGGGGTCTGTCTTCCCCCGCGAGGGGGCGGAAGACCGCTCGATTGAGCACGGAAGCCATCGGCCGGATCGCGTCTCCCCGCTCACAGCTTGAGGAAGATCCGGTTCTTCTCCAGGTAGCGGATCAGGCCCCAGCAGATCACGAAATACACGAGCGTCCCCAGGGCGGCGTACCAGAGCGGGGCGTCGCGCGGAAGGTAGGGGCGGACGGCCTGGGCGACCATGCCGTGGAGCACGTAGGCCGCCAGGGCGTTGGTCCCGAAGGTGCGGAACAGGCCCACCGACCATCCCCAGGCGTCGCAGACGACGACGAACAGGGCGTAGACGACCAGCGAGAAGCCGGCCGCGAAGGTCATGTAGGACACGCTCCCGGTGCGCTGGCTCATCGTCCAGAGGTCGACGACATACCCTTCGGCCGGCGGCGTGAACGGCGGCGGAGCGAGTCCCGCCATCGACGACAGCCCGTAACCGGCCAGCATCATCACCGCCCCCCAGCCCAGCAGGGCGGGGACGGCCGACGCCCGGGGACGGCCGACGGCGTCTCGGGCGGCGATCGCATCATAGGCGAACGTCCCGGCCAGCATGGGGATCGCCCAGCTCAAGATCCCCAGCCAGCCGCCGTCGATCACCGGGGTCTTCATGGCGAAGTCCAGGTAGAACCACGACGACAGGACCAGGTGCAAGATCGCCCCGCCGACGAGATACAAGGCTCGCCCCCGCGCCGAGGCCGCCACGACCGGCAGGATCCAGACCGACGTCAGCGCGATCTGCACGAGCGTCTGGCAGAGTTCGCGCCGGAACGCCGTCGCCAGGAAACCCGAGAAGCCCAGCGAACGCAGCTCCTCCCAGGTCTTGACGCCGCCATCCAGGTGGTAGAGTACGAACCCCACCAGGATCAGCCCCAAGGCCCGCCGGATCACGGCCGTCGACGCCGCGCGGCGGCCCAGCGTCGCCAGCCGGCGGAGGAAGGTCAGCCGGTACGAGAACCCCACCGCGAAGAAGAACTGCGGCATGATCGTATCGGCATAGCTGCAATACGTATTGTGATGCCGGAGGACCGCGTGGGAGGCGGCCAGGCCGCCGACGAAGTTGACGAACAGCATCCCGGCGACCGTGTAGCCCCGGAACTGGTCGAGGGAGGCGATGCGCCCGGGCGAGACCTTCGGCTCGTCGCTCATCCGGCGTCCGTTCCCTTCTTTTTCGTTTCGTTCGAGTTCGACCGGTGGAGCGACGACGTCCGACCTCAAGTCGCGGTCGACTCGTCGAGGTCGAGCCTGGCGAGCCAGCCTGATCGGGCGACGACCGTGACCGAGCTGAGCGACATCGCCAGCGCCGCGATCATGGGTCCATGCCGCCCGAAGAGGCCGAGGGCCGCCAGGGGGATCCCCAGCGTATTGTACGCGAAGGCCCAGAACAAGTTCTGACGGATTGCCCGGAGCGTTTCCCGCCCCAGGACGAGCGCCCGAGGGACGGCCTGGAGATCCCCCGAGGCGATCACCACGTCGGCTGCCGCCTTGGCCAGGTCGGCCCCCGTCCCCAGCGCGATCCCGACGTCCGCCGCCGCCAGCGCGGGGGCGTCGTTGAGGCCGTCGCCCACCATCGCCACTTTCTTCCCGTTCAACTCGCTCCGGAGCGCTTCGATCTTCGCGGCCTTGGCGTCCGGGAGGACCCCGGCGATCACCCGATCGGGCGGCAGCCCCAGTTCGGCCCCCACGGCGCGGGCCGTCGCCGGGTTGTCGCCGGTCAACAGGACGACGTCGCCCCCCCGCTCGCGAATCCCGGAGACGACCTCGCGGGCGTGCGGCTTGAGGCGATCCGCCAGGGCCGCCGCCCCCGCCGGACGGCCGTCGACCGCCGCGCAGAGGACGGTCAGGGCCTCGCCTTCCCAGGCGTCGGCGATCGGGTCCAGGGGGCCGAGTTCGACCCCCTGGTCGGCCAGCAGCGCCCGCGAGCCCACGAGGACCTTGCGGCCGTCGACGGTCGCCGAGACGCCGCGCCCCCGGATCGCCCGGAACTCCGTCGCGGCCCGGTCGTCCCCCTTCCCGGCGAAGGCCCGCGCCAGGGGATGCTCGCTCGACGACTCGGCCGCCGCGATCAGGGCGACGAGTTCTGGCTCGTCCCAGCCGGGGAGGGCGCGGGCCTGGACGAGACTCGGACGGCCTTCGGTCAGCGTGCCCGTCTTGTCGAAGACGATCACGCCGATCCGGTCCATGTTCTCCAGGGCCGACGCCTCCCGGATGAACAGCCCCGCGCGGGCGCCCCGGCCGGTCGCCACGGCGACGGCCATCGGCGTCGCCAACCCCAGGGCGCACGGGCAGGCGATGATCAGCACCGCCGCCGCGTTCAGCACCGCCCGGCTCCAGTCGGCGGTGGCGAGCCCCCAGCCCAGGAAGGTCGCCAGGGCGACCACCAGCACCGCCGGCACGAAGATCGACGAGACCCGGTCCGCCAGCCGCTGCACCCCCGCCTTCGACCCCTGCGCCGCCAGGACCAGGCGGACGATCTGCTCCAGCGCGCTCTCCTTGCCCAGCCGCTTGACCTCGATCACCAGCGATCCGTCGCCGTTCATCGTCGCGCCGGTGACGCGGTCGCCCGGCTTCTTCGCGACCGGGACCGACTCGCCGGTGAGCATCGACTCGTCGATCTCGGACTCCCCTTCGAGGACGTCGCCGTCGACCGGGACCGTTTCGCCCGGCTGGACCCGGACCCGGTCGCCTCGCACCAGGTCGGCGAGGGGCACCTCGACGACCCCGCCGGCCTCGTCCAGACGATTCGCCGTCCGCGGGGACAGGTCCAGCAGCCGCTCGACGGCCGCGCCGGCGTTCCCCTTGGCGCGGACCTCCAGGAACTTGCCCAGCGTGATCAGGGTCAGGATCAAGCCCGCGTCCATGAAGAAATGGGCCTGATGGAGATGCCCCACCAGCAGGTGATACAGGCTGTACAGGAACGCCGTGGAAGTCCCCAGGGCGATCAGCGTGTCCATGTTGGCGGAGCCCTGGAGGAGCCTCCGCCACGCGCCCCTGATGTACGGCCCCCCCAGCGCGACCTGGAGGAACGCCGCCAGGCCGCACATCGACCACCCGACCCAGGCGGCGTGGCTCCACGACGGAACGACCATCGAGCCGATCCCGAGAGCCACCAGGGGGACCGTCGCGACGACGCCCACGACCAGCCGGTTCCGCCACATGGCGACGCTCGCGGCCCGCTCCTCGCGGAGCTGCGCGGCGGCGCGGGCCCCGAACATCAGGTCGTCCCGTCGGGCCGAGTACCCGGCGTCGGCGGCGGCGCGGGCCAGATCCTCGATCGCCACCCGATCGGGAACGACGACCACCGCCGCGCGTTCCGTCGCCAGATTGACCCGCGCATCCTCGACGCCGGGCACCTCCTTCAACGCCTTCTCGACCCTCGCGACGCAACTCGCGCAGTGCATGCCGCCGATCGCCAGGTCCCATTCCTCCTGTGCGGGCCCCGGGGAGACGGCCGGTTCGGTCGTGGGAGGAGGGGTCGAATCCTCCGCCGGCTTCGCCGCGAGGCCGCCGATCGTCAGCAAGACCGGGGGAGGGGGGACGGCCTCGCCGGGATCGTCCCCGTCGTCGGTCGTGTAGCCGGCGTCTCGAATCGCCCGGGCGACCGCCGAGCGGCTCGCGACGACCGGATCGACGACGACCTCCGCGTTGGCGCCCGCCAGGTCGACGACGGCCGAGACGACGCCGGGCGTCGATTCCAGCGCCTTCGTCACCGATCGGACGCAATGCCCGCAGGTCATTCCCCGGACCGGAACATCCCAAACCTCGGTCGCGACCGCCATGGCTGATCCTCGCACTCAAGACATCGAGCTTGCGCCAGGCCGGCGAACCGCCGAGCGAGGCGCCTCGCACCGGAGCATTATAGAGCGACCCGCAAGGCCGCCTCTCCGTCGACGCTCATTAGACGGGTTTCATGCTCTCGTCAAAGCGCGAACAGGGCGTTTCATGAGAGGATCAGCACAATTAAACCAATCTGGGAAACCGGCCGCGCCCGCCGTCTAGTTTGGCAAGACGTTTACTATCGCCTCGATCGACCGTGACCTCGCGTCCGGCGGCCACCGTCTCAAGGGCCGTTCCGTCATCGCCATGCCTTTCCGGTTCGAATCACGGCCGCACGCCTTGTTCGCGCGACGTGACGTCCGGGGCTCGCGGCGGAGAGATCGGCCCAGGACGCCGAAGGGCCTTACACTGGCTCCGCCAGGGTCTCGGGAGGGCCCGAAACACGGAGCCGGCCGCATGAAGAAAAATCATAGGGAGGGTTGACTCGCACGCAGATTGATCGTATTTTGACGTTCGTTCGCGACATGACGACGAAATTCATCAACAAAACGTCATGCCGCAGTGCCAGTTAGTCATTATTTCATCCCTTCATGCCGGTCGACCGTACGTCGCTTCCCGACGCTACGGCCTCACCCCCCCAAAGTTCAAGGTTCGATTCCGGGCGGCACGGATGCGCGCGTCTGGTTCGGCCTTCCCCTTGAGTGGACTCCGTCGGCCCCGCCGGAGGCGTCCGCTCACGTTCGGCCACACGGTCCGGACCCCGATATCACAAGGATGTGACCATCGGACCGGACCGCCGTGGGCCAACGACAAGCTTTAATAAGCATAAATCGCATTCGCCGCCGGTTTTCGGCGGCGAGCGCGTTTCGAAGACGTGACCGCCCGACCTGCACCCGCCGGGGGAGGTCGGCTTTATTTTTCGTCGCAGCCGGGGCCGTCCGATCGCCTGGATCAGGGGATGACGCGGTCGGTGTACGCGGCGTCGGCCTGGTCGCGGAGCATCACCGAGTCGGGGACGGCGCTTCGGGAGAAGAAGGGGTTGGAGGCGGGAGTGCTGGGCGGGGCGTCGGGGATGGGTTCGGGGGCGCTGTGGCCCAGCCGGACGGCGACCCGTTCCAGGATGGCGCGGGAGAGCGCCTGGTCGCCGAACCAGCCGACCCTGACGACGGCGTGCGACGTCCGTCCGAGGGACCGGATCGTGACGGAGGCCGAGCGATCATCGGTGGTGACGGCCTCGTATCGGAGGACGGTCCCGTCGCGGGTCGGGCGAAGGTCGCGCAGGCCGAGGTCGGCGAGGGCCTCGGCGGCCGCCGGGCCGACCGCCGACTGGGGGGCGGCGAAGCTTCGCGCGCCTTGCCCGGCGGAATAGGCGAAGTCCGCCCCCGCGTCCGTCGACACCCCCATCGGGGGCGCGATCCGAGGCGATGTCACGGCGCATCCGGCCGTGACCAGCAGCACGGCCGCCAGGGAGGCCCGTCTCGTCGCTCGGCGTCTCATCCGTGAATCACCTCGGCGCGAATGCCCAGGGCGTCCGACGGCCTTCCGCGAAGCACGGGCGAGGGCCGGGCGCCTTCCGAATCGGCGGCACGCTATCGCGGGCCGAGGGGGCGGTCAACCCCGTCCTCTCGACGGCGGGACGATCTCGGGGGGGGCGGCGCGGCGTGTTTGCAAGCGGCGGGCCGAATGAGGTTGTCATCGCCCCACCTTAGCTGATAGGATTCGTCAGAGTCCCTCCATCCCGCGCGTATCGGGGTGGTTTTTGTTTTTCAGCTTTCGCCAGGTCTCCGCGGGACCTCGCCGATCGGCCTTCGGGCCGCCGCGCGGGGGGACGCATGCCGGCGAGTCCGCCACGGCCGCGGCTTGGCTTCCGGCGGAAGACATCCACGAATCGAACATATGGTAGATCGCAACCTCCTTCGTGAATTCGACGTCAACGAGGACGAACTGGCCGCCGTGATCACGGCGGAGGACGGCTCGAAGACCCTCGACGACTTCCTGGGCGAAGGCCAGAACTTCGAGATCGGCGGGATCGTCTCGGGCAAGGTCATCGAGATCGTCGGCGATCAGGTCGTCGTCGACGTGGGATACAAGTCCGAGGGTCTGGTCTCGCTCAACGAGTGGGAGGACGAGCCCGCGCCGGTCCCCGGCGACGAGGTCGAGGTCCTGCTCGAAGGCATGGAGGACGAGACCGGCGAGATCGTCCTGTCGCGCAAGAAGGCCCACCGGATGCGGGCCTGGGAAATGGTCATCTCCAAGTACCACGAAGGCGACGTGGTCAAGGGGAAGGTCACCCGCAAGATCAAGGGCGGCCTGCTGGTCGACATCGGCGTCAACGTCTTCCTGCCCGCCAGCCAGGTCGACATCCGCCGCCCGTCCGACATCGCCGACTTCATCGATCAAGAGATCGAGTGCATGATCTTGAAGATCGACGAGTCCCGCCGCAACATCGTGGTCAGCCGCCGCAAGCTGATCGAGATCACCCGCGAGCAGCAGAAGAAGGCCCTGCTCGAGGAGATCGCCGAGCGCCAGATCCGCAAGGGGACGGTCAAGAACATCGCCGACTTCGGCGCGTTCGTCGACCTCGGCGGCATCGACGGCCTGCTGCACATCACCGACATGAGCTGGGGCCGCATCAACCATCCCAGCGACATGCTCAAGATCGACGACCAGATCGAGGTGATGGTCCTCCACGTCGACAAGGAACGCGAGAAGATCGCCCTGGGCCTCAAGCAGAAGAGCGCGAGCCCCTGGGAGAACGTCGCCGACAAGTACCCGGTCACCACCCGCGTCGTCGGCGAGGTGGTCAACGTCATGTCCTACGGCGCCTTCGTCAAGCTGGAAGAGGGCATCGAGGGCCTGGTCCACATCTCCGAGATGAGCTGGACCAAGCGGATCAACCACCCGAGCGAGCTGGTCAACACCGGCGACAAGATCGAGGTCGTCGTCCTTGGCATCAACAAGGACAAGCAGGAGATCTCGCTCGGCATGAAGCAGACCCAGGTCAACCCCTGGGACCAGGTCGCCAACAAGTACCCGCCGGGCACGATGGTCGAGGGCACCGTCCGGAACCTCACCAACTACGGCGCGTTCATCGAGATCGAGGAGGGCATCGACGGCCTCCTGCACATCTCCGACATGAGCTGGACCCGCAAGATCGGCCACCCCAACGAGGTGCTCGAGAAGGGCCAGCGGATCAGCTGCCAGGTGCTCAACGTCGACCAGGACCGCAAGCGAATCGCCCTGGGTCTCAAGCAGCTCAAGGAAGACCCGTGGGAGACCGACATCCCCGGCCGCTACGAGCCCAACGACGTCGTCAAGGGCAAGGTCACGAAGCTCACCAACTTCGGCGTCTTCGTCGAGCTTGAGCCGGGCCTCGAAGGCCTGCTCCACATCTCCGAGCTGGCCGACCACAAGGTCGACAGCCCCGAAGAGGTGGTCAAGGTCGGCGACGAGATCGAGGTCAAGATCCTCCGGGTCGACCGCGGCGAGCGCAAGATCGGCCTCTCCCGCAAGAAGGCCCACTGGTCGGGCCGCGAGGATGAGGAAGGCGAAGCCACCTCCGAGGGCGGCGAACTCTCCACGACGGCTCCGAAGGAGTCCAAGGAGAACAAGGAACTCAAGGGCGGCCTCGGCGGCGGCGGCCCCCTCTTCAGCATGGGCGGCACCACGCCGGCCGAACCCGAGCCCACGCCCGAGCCCGAGCCCGAGGCCGCAGCCGAACCCGAGGCTGAAGCCGAAGCCGAGCCTGAGACCGAAGCTGAAGCCGAAACCGAAGGCTGACCGAGGCTCGCCTCGAACCGCCATCTCACGAACGCCGCCCCGGGACCATCCCGGGGCGGCGTTTTTCATGCGCCGGGCGAATCCGGCCCCGGATCGCCGAGGCCGCCCCCCAGCCGACGCGTGATCGCGGCGGCCGGCGACTCGATCAGTTCGACTCCCTCGAACGCCGCGCCGGGCTCGGTCGGCTCGCGAACCACGAGGATGAGCCGCGACGCCCGCTTCGACGCCCCGGCGCGACGGAGCTTGGCCGCGGCCTCCGCCGCCGTCTCCCCCGGGCGCTGCACCCGCACCGCGACGGGGAGGCCGTCGTGAGGTTCCTTGAGGATCGCGTCAATCCCTCCGTTCCGCTGGACCGGCGCGCAGTCCAGCCCGGCCAGGAGCGCGAGGCTCACCGGGTCGGCCGTCCGGTACGCCTCGCGACCGCGCTCCAGCAGGCGTGAACGGCTCCGCACCGGGCGTTCCAGCCGCGCCCTCGCCAACTCCACGGCCGGCTCCGAGCGGTCGATGCCGATCGCCCGCCGCCCCAGCGCCGCGGCGGCGACCAGCGTCGTCCCGCTGCCGCAGAACGGATCGAGCACCAGATCGCCCGGACGGCTCGCCAGCGCGATGATCCTTTCGAGCAAGGCGAGCGGCTTCTGGGTCGGATAGCCCGTCCGCTCGCGGGCCTTCGGGTTCAGGTAGGGGAGGTCCCAGACGTCGCCCAGCGGCACCCCGCGCTTCGGGCCGGAAGGGACCGGACGGCCCTCCTCGTCGCGATCATAGATCGCCTTCTGCGAGGCGTCGCGGCGGCGGCGCTGGAGGAGCTGGTCGACGTTCGTCGCCGGCGAATACGCCTCCCAGATCGGGTTGAACACGTAAGAATCGGTTTTCGTGTAGTAGTGGATCGTCTGGTGCGCGGGGAGCAGCGACGACGCGCCGCTCGACCAGCGCCGGTAGTGCCAGATGATCTCGGAGCGGAACCGCTCCGGGCCGAACACCCGGTCCAGCAACCCCCGAGCGACGTGGCCGGCGTCGCGACCGCAGTGGAAGAAGAGCGATCCGGTCTCGGTCAGCACCCGCCGGACCTCCACAAGCCTCGCGAGCAGGAACGACTCGTAGGCCTGTGGCGATTCCCAGACGTCGTCGAACTCGTAGGCCGTCACGCGATCCCTCGCGGACAGCCGATGGACCCGCCCGGTCTGGAAGGGGGGGTCCAGGTAGGCCAGCCCGACGACCCCCGACGCCATCCCCTTCAAGTGCGCCAGGCAGTCGCCCAGGAGGACCGAGGGCGAATCAAACGCATTCATGCAGCACCCAGGTCTCGCACCCGTACACGAACTCAACTTGCCTTGCATTCATCTTGACCCCGGACGAAGCACATCTCTATTCTTAATAAAGCTGGCAAGGCTTGCCTAACCGGCAAACCCGCGACATCCGAGCTATACCATGCCTTCTAACCAGACCCTCAAACCCCCATGCCCCACACATTTCCAAATTATCCTAGTTTTCCAATCCTCTCTCAGCTTATCATCCAACCGCCGAACATCCGATATTTCGATTGTCAAGCCGCGAATGGCGGAGTCGCAAGGGCGTGAGGCGGGATGCGGAGCGCGAGCGGGAGGAGGCCCTGATCTGGAGGGGTTTCCGCCCGGGTGCCTGGCCTCGCCGCGAACTCGGGGTCGGACCTGGCGTCGGCCGTCGCGAGACGACGGTGCGTCGGGGATCGCCCGCCGACGCCGCCTGGTCGCGGGGGGGAGACTCTCCCTCGATGCTGGCGGGGTGTTTCGAATTCGAATCGTCGCGTCGACGCGGGGCGTTGGGTCCCGGTCTGCGTCCTCCCTTGGGCCCACCGTCCCGGCTTCGTATCGCGTGCCCCGAATCGGGGGACGCGAGCGGACCTGCTGACGACCGATACAACGAGGATCTTCATGGCCCGGATTCGACGACATCGCCGTGATACGGTGCAGAGCCCCCTGGAGACTTATCTCCGGGAGATCAATGAAGTGGCCCTGTTGACCGCGGACGAGGAAAAGCAACTCGCCTATCGGATCGCGGACGGGGACGACCAGGCTCGGGATCGGATGGTTCGAGCGAACCTCCGCCTGGTGGTCAATATCGCCCGGGGCTACGTCGGCAAGGGCCTCGCGCTCCAGGACCTGATCGAGGAAGGGAACCTCGGGCTGCTCCGCGCCGTCGAGGGGTTCGACCCGGCCGTGGGGACGCGGTTCAGCACCTACGCCAGCTACTGGATCAAGCAATCCATCAAACGGGCGCTGGTGAATACGGCGAAGCCGATCCGCATCCCGGCCTACATGGTCGAGTTGCTCTTCAAGTGGCGGCGGACCTCGGCCGAGCTGCAAGAGACCCTGGGGCGGGCGGCGACGGTCGAGGAGATCGCCAAGACCCTGAAGCTCCCCAAGAAGAAGCTGGCGATCGTCAAGAAGGCGATCAAGGTCTACAACCTCGTCCCCCAGACCGACCAGCCCGAGAACGGCTGGAGCCTGGGCGAGATGCTGATGGACGAGCGCACTCGCGCCCCCGACGTCGAGATGGTCGAGGCCGACAACCTCCGCATGGTGATGGATCGCCTGGATGAGATGGACAAGCGCGAGGCCACGGTCCTCCGCATGCGATTCGGCCTCAACGACGAGGAGCCGAAGACGCTCAAGGAGATCGGCGAGTCCCTCGGGCTGACGAGGGAGCGGGTCCGGCAGATCGAGAACGAGGCGCTAGGCAAGCTGTCGGCGCAGATGCAGGCCGACTGAGCGAGGCGGCGAGGGCCTGCCGACGGCGGAACCGGCGACGACGAACGGAGCGGGCGGCGATGCAGCCTCCGCCGACGGTCGCCATGAAGAGCAGGAGGGTGGGCTCGGGCACCGGGATGGGGGCGCTATCCGACCGGGAGGCCCGCAGGCTCGTCAGGGGGCGGTCGCCGGAGAAGTTCTCGGCGAAGGTCCCCTGGAACGTGCCCCCCACCTGGGGCGTGATCCGGAAGTACGCCTCCGGGCCGAACGCCTTGGCCAGCTTGCCGCCGGTCACCTTCAGGCTGAGATCGAAGATCCCCGCCCCTCCCCCCGCCTTCTCGCCGAGGGTCTGCGCCCCGAAGGCCGTGGGCCGACCGGTGAGCAGCAGGCCCTCGTAGACCTGGCCGCCGATCGTGACCGAACCGCGCAGCTCGAAATTGTTGTCGTCCTGATCGACGAGCCGGCCCTCGCGGTCGAGCGTGAGATTCAGGGTCTCGTTGAGCGTCCCCTCGACGTCGGGCATGACGTTGATCATCTGACGCCCGGTCGGCCCGAGCGTGATGACGTGGGGCGCGTTGGTGACCCGGAAAACCCCGGTCTGCGACAGCGCGTCGTACTCGTACGTCTGCTCCCCGGCCATCTCGCCCGCGATGTTGGGGTAGGCTCGGAAGCCGTGGGGACGGATCAGCTCGCCGCGCGAAGGGGAGCCGAGGCTGCTCAAGACGAGCACGAGAGCGGGAATGACCAATCGTTTGATGTCGTTTCGCATCCGGTGCATGGCGACGTTCCCTCGTACGCTCGCATCCCGCGAGCGCGACCTGACCTCCTGGTGATCGGCATCATGCTGATCTCTTAGACTTTCCGCCGCGCCCGGGGCGCGGAGGACGAGCCGAAGAGGGTCGTCGGGACCCGGTTCGGAAACGAAGGTGTCAGGTCGAAGGTGTGCATCCGAGCTTCCGTCCGTCGAAGCTCTGGGGGCGACCGCGCGAGCGGCGTCCTCATGGTCCGCGACGCCGAGGATTAAAACCGGGAGCGCCGCGTCCGTCAACCCCGAAATCCGCCGCAAGCGTCCCGACCGTCGCGATCGCGACGAGCCTCCTCGCCACGCCTGACGGCCGCGGCCCTCGATCGCGACGGCTCGCGCTTGCTCGCCCACGCCCCCGGCCCCTACACTCGGGGGAGGCGTGGCGGACCGCCGTCGCCTTCCCCCCGACGACTTCCAACCAGCGAGGCGGCGTCGCGGACGATCCCGCGGCGACGATCACCATGACCTCTCCAATCCCGCCCGACGAACAGGGCGCGCGGACGCCCGCCTCCGACTCCCCTCGTGAGCTGCCGGACCTTCCGCCGGTCGAGCTTCCCTCGGCGAGCTTCGTCGTGCAGCTGTTCCTGATCCCCGCCGCGGTGGTGGTGGCGGTGGTCGCGGTCTGGCTGCTGTTCGGCAAACTCGCGGGCGGCGGACGGGATGCGCTCGATTACGTCCGGGAGATTCGTTCCGGCTCCGGGAGCTGGCGGTCGGCCTACGAGCTGGCGACGCTGCTCGGGAACGATCCCGCGCTGGCGAGCGACCCGAGGCTGCTGGGCGAACTGACGGAGATGCTCGACGCCGAGCTCGCCGGCGCGGAGGACCCGGAACTGGCCCGCTACCTGACGTTGGCGCTGGGGACGTTCCAGTCCCTCGACGCGAGGCTCGCCGACGGCCGCGCCGTCGATCCCCTGGCGACGCTCTCCACCGCGCTCGACGCCCGGTTCGGGATTCCGATCCGTCTGGCCGCCGCGGCGAGCCTGGCCCGGCACGCCGCCAGGCTGGATGGCCGGTTCGACGACGCTCGCGCGGTCGCCGCGCTGGCCGGGGCGGCGGCGGCCCCGGACTCGCCCGAACTTCGACGTCTCGCCGTCTTCGGGCTGGGCTTCTGCGCCGGCGAGGCCGCGTCGGACGCCCTGAAAGTTCGGGTCGAGAGCGACGCCGACCGCTTCGTCCGCTATAACGCCGCGGTCGCGCTGGCGAGGCGGGGCGACCCCGCCGCGACGGCCCCCCTCCGCGAGATGCTCGCGACGACCGAACTGGAACGGCCCCTCGAAACGCCCGACGAACCGGACTCGTCCCGACTCGTCGAGACGATCCAGCTCCAGGCTCTCGAAGCGATCATCGCGGCGGCCACGATCGATCCCTTCCATCGACTCCAGCCCGAGGTGGAAGCCCTCACGCGATCGGGCTCGGCGGCCGTCCGCATAAGGGCTGCGGAAGTCTTGCAAAAACTACAAGCAAGCCCCCGCCTGTAAATTTTACAAACCGCGCAATACTTGAGAGTTAGGCGCAAATCTCCGCACCCTTCGCAAGGATTCTGCGTACAGTGCAGATGGGGAGGGCGACCGGCCGCATCGCCCCGTCGGCATGCGGCTTGCTCCACTTCCCCGATGAGAGCGACCCATCCTTCCGGCTCAGGCGTTGCGATCGCTAGAGAAGGACGAAGGCCGCCGGGAATTCCCGCCAATTCCTAAAGTCGCGAAATCGGCCGGTGTTATACTCGACTTCGTGGGGCCCGCAGTGAGCCTCGAACGTATTGATTTCGGCATGAGTCGGTCGGTCTCTTGAGGGAGTTTTCGAGAGGCCGGAAAGAATTTTTGTCGGGAGGGCTATCTCAGGGACGAGACAGCGACTCCCTCGGGGCTGGCCGCCGGTCCGCAACGGTCCGGCGGCGAGGTGGAAGCCCGAGGATCCGCCGAGGAGTTCCGCATGTTGACGTCCTTGAAAGCCGTGCGTCTCGCCGGCGCCGCCGCGGCCCTGCTCACCGGGTTCGCCTCGCCGGCGTGGGCCACCTACGGAGGTGGGGCTTGCCACTCGTGCGCCCCCGCTCCCGTCGTCGCAACCCAGTTGAGCGTGGTCGCCCTGGCCCCCCAGGTGCAGACCGTCTATCAGACGGTTTATGAGACCGTCTATGAAAACCAGCCCGTCACCCTCATGGAGACGCGGTATCGCACGGCCTTGCAGACGGAGAACTACACCGTCATGCGGCCGGTCGTCGAGACCTCGTACGTCCAGCGCAAATACACGGTGTCCAAGCCCGTGTATCAAACCGTCAATCAGGAGCGCAAATACACGGTCATGAAGCCCGTGTATCAGACCGAGCGTCGCGAGCGCCGGTACACCGTCACCAAGCCCGTGTACCAGACCGTGAACCAGGAACGCAAGTACACGGTCATGAAGCCGGTGGTCCGCACCCAGCAGCTCGAGCGGCGCTACACCGTCGCCAAGCCGGTCTATCAGACCCAGAAGATGGAGCGGCGCTACTCGGTCATGAAGCCGGTGTATCAGACCGAGCGTCGCGAGCGCCGTTACACCGTCACCAAGCCCGTGTATCAGACCGTCAATCAGGAACGGCGTTATACGGTGATGAAGCCCGTGACCGAGACGGTCATGGTCGATCAGCCTTACACGGTCTGCCGTCCCGTCACCACGGTTCGCCAGGAGGTCGTGGAAACCGGCTACTTCGAGCGGCAGTACACGACCATCCCCGGCCCCGTGGTCGAGCGGCAGGTCCGCGTTCCGGCGCCAGTGTGCGAGCCCTGCGGCTACGAGCGTCCTCGGGGCCTGTTCGGCTGCCTCCACAAGAAGAAGGTGACCGCGACGGTCGCGGTGCAGTGCCCGCCCCGGACGGTCAGCCAGCGGGTCTTCGTCTCGCGTCCCGTCACCCGCGACGTCTCCGAAACGACCTACGTCCGCGAGACCATGGTCCGCCAGGTGCCCGTCACTCGCTGCCGGTACGTCGCCGAGGAACGCGTCGAGTCGACCCCGGTGACCACCTGCCGCTACGTCGCCGAGGAGCGGGTCGAGCCCTACGAGGTCCAGACCTGCCGCTACGTCGCCGAGGAGCGGGTCGAGCCCTACGAGGTCCAGACCTGCAGCTACGTCAATGAAGAGCGGGTCGAGCCCTACGAGGTGCGCACCTGCGAGATGGTGGCCGAGGAGCGTTCCGAGACGATCCCGGTGACCACCTGCAGCTACGTCGCCGAGGAGCGGGTTGAGCCCTACGAGGTCCAGACCTGCCGCTACGTCGCCGAGGAGCGGGTCGACACGATCCCGGTGACCACATGCAGCTACGTCGCCGAGGAGCGGGTGGAAAACGTCCCGGTGACGCAGACCCGCATGGTCGCCGAGACGGCCAGCCGCCAGGTCCCGGTGACCGTGGCCGAGCAGGTCCCGGTCACGACGAACCGCGTGGTCGCCCGTTACGTCCCCCGGACCGTGGCCGTCCAGCAGTACACGACGGTCCCCGTCGTGGTCCCCACCTGCCTGACCTGCTACTGAGCGAAACCATCCCGGCCCGCGACGCCGAACCGTCGCGGGCCGGAGGATTCGACGAGGGGCGGCGCCCTCCCATCCGTGGGAACGGCGCCGCCCCTCGTCCTTTTCCGGGGGATCGAGCCCCACGCGGCGGGGCTCAATCCTGGAGCGTGAGGTCGAGCCGGGTCGGCTCGGCGGCCTTGAGGTCGATCGTGATGTCCGTGCTCTCGGGGTCGAGGAACCTCGGCGGGACGGCGTAGCCGGGAGGCGGCATGATCTTCATCGTCTCGGGATCGGTGTAGATCGGCGGACGAATGTAGACGGCGTAGCGGCCGGGCTGGATCGGGATGTCGAACCTCGACGAGATGAGTTCGAATCGGCCGGTGGAATCCAGCGCGCCGATGCCCCAGGTCGTCGTGTCCTCGGCGAGGGGCATGAGGATGACGGTTCCCTGGGTGAGCGGCTTCCCCCTTGCGACAACCTGGCCCCAGACCAGGCTGGGTATCTCGTCCGACCACCAGCCGCAGCCGAGCGGCAGCCAACCGAGTCCGACGAGGCCGGCGACGCGAAGGGTGCTCCGCCAACGTCCTCGAGAACCGCGAACGGGGGTTTTCATGGGAGGGACCTTCTTCAAGCGGTCGCTGCGTTGAGGACTCGCCCCATCGTAATTCGCCCGACCGGCCCGATCAATCCAGCCTCGCGGCCGAGGGGCGAAGGCGGGCCGCGAGGGTCTCGATCGGACCGAAATCGAGCAAGCTCTCGCCGGCCGCGACGAGGCAGCGGAGCCCCGAGGCGCCCCACGCGGCGGGCGTCGCCGCCGTCGCGACGTCGAGCCCGGCGGCGTTGCCCGAGAACGCGGGCAGGACGATGAGACTCGGGCCGACGACGAAGCAGGGAGAGGCGAATCCCGACGCGCGGAGCACCGGATGATGATGGCCGATCACGGCCCGATCGCCGACCGTCGGCCGGTCGCCGTGCTGGATCGTCCAGTCGGCGACGGTCGCGGTGAGGGCCGTCGCGGGTGGCCTGGGAAACGCGGCCAGTCCCCGGTCGTGATTCCCCAGCGTAACGAGAAGCTCCACGCCTCGCGCGTTGAGCCACGAGCCGAGACGCGCGACGTCGGCGGCCGTCCGCGCGCAGGGACGCGAGGATTCGACGAGATCGCCGGCGACGATCAGTCGCCGCACCGCACCGCGAGCGAGCATCCGATCGAGCCGCTCGCGGGTCTCGTCGAACGAATGCGCGGGGATGCAGTCTCCGGCCGACCCGCGCGCCCACTCGTAGCCCAGATGGACGTCGGCGATGACGGCGGTCGCCTCGTCGGGCCGGATCGCCGCCCCCTCGGGCGTCAGGAGCCAGCCCTCGTGTGGGTGGCTGGCCGCAGCCGAACCGCTCACGAGCCGCCCCCGGCCGCGGCGGTCATCCGGGCGTGGAGTCGCCGCAGGGCGTCGGCCGGGGAATCGTAGCGCAACGACTCGTCGCCGCCGGGTGCGATCCAGGCGGTCGCGAACGGCGAGGCCGCCGCCAGCCGTCGCAGCCGGAGGGTCGGCCGGGTCTCCAGCCATCGCGCGGCGGCGGGGACGTCCAGGACTTCGTGAAGGATCTCGCGCCGGGTCTCGCGGAGCAGGGGGTGGTTCGGGCAGGCCGCCTTGACCAGCGGATACAGACGCGAGTAGACCCAGTTCATGCCGCCGACCCGGACCCGCTTCCCCGGCTCCGGGTTGCGCAGGACCATCAGCGCCGTCGCCGCGACGTGCCGAAACCGTCGCGCGGCCAGCTCGCCTCGGTCGACCCCTTCGAGCACGTCGTCGGCCAGGTCGTCGAGAGTGGCGATCTCGGCGAGGTCGGCCTCGCCGATCCGCACGTCGTCGGGCAGGCGGATCGTCCAGCCGAGGTCGGCGGCCTGGAACGCCGCGTCGCGGCCGAACCGTCGACCCAGCCGCGCCGCGACGGCCCGCCCGAGCGCCTCGGCGGCCGACCGATTCAAAGGCGCGTGGAACGCATAGGTCCAGCCCGGTTCGAGCAGGGTCGGGGATTCCTCGACGAGCAGCGTGTCGACGCCGGGGGTCTCGCTCCAGCGGTCCTGGGCCTCGATCAGCTCGGCGACGACCTCGGCGGCGCGGGCGTCGAGTTCGAGCGCCTCGGCCAGCCATTCGCGGAGGGCGGAAGGGCCGTCGCAGGTCGATCGACGCGAGGCCTCGGCGCGGAAGGTCGCCAGATCCGCGGCCAGCTCGGTCGACAGGGACTGGCGGTCGCTGTGCCAGACCGGCAGCGCGCCGGGCTCGCCGCCGACGAGCCTGGCGTGGACCACCAGCCCTTCGAGGCGGCGGAACTCCAGCGTGCGGCCGTCGAGCACGAAGCGATCCCCGGCGGAGAGCCGCTCGGCGTAGGCCCCCTCGACGGTCCCGATGGGGGTCGCTTCGGCGATGACGGTCGCCGATTCCTCGGCGTTGATCGTCCCCACGTTGCTCCAGAACCAGCGCTGGACGCGGCGGCTGCGGACTCCGAACCAGCCGTTTCGCTTCCAGATCCTCGGCGCGGTCCATCGCGGGGTCGCGCCGGGCTCGGGCTCGGAAGCCCCCGACGGCGAGGACAATTCGCCGGCGAGGAATTCGAGGCAAGCGAGGAAATCATCGCGGCCGAGGTCGGCCGTCGGCCCGGCCTTTCGCAACAGTTCATAGGCTGCGTCGACGGAGGTCTCGCCCGCGCAGGCCATGCCGATGAGTTGCTGGCAAACGACGTCGAGCGGCGAGGCGATCGGCTTCAAGGGCTCGATCGCACCGGCCCGAGCGGCCCGGGCCGTGACGGCTCCCGCGGCGACCTCGGCGGCGGTAGCCGCCAGGATCAGGCCCCGCGACCGGCCGCCGACGTGATGCCCCGACCGGCCGATTCGCTGGACGCAACGCGCGACGCCGCCGGGGAGGCCGACCTGGACCGTCAGATCGGCCGTGCCGACGTCCACGCCCAGCTCCAGGCTCGTGCTGGTGACGACGGCCCGGAGCCTGCCCGCCTTGAGCCGCTCCTCGACCTCGCGCCGACGCGCCGCGTCGAGCGCCGAGTGGTGGACGGCGACCTCGGTCTCGCCGTCGAACGCCCGGCCCGTCTCGCCACGTCCCGGAGGTGCGTTGCGCAGGTCGTGCGCGATCTTCTCGGTCATCGGCCGACTGTTGGCGAAGACGACCGTGGTCCGGTTGGCGGACACGGCCTTGCGAATCCGCCGGAGCAGCCGACGATAGGTCAACCCTCGGTGCGGCCCCTCGCCGGGACGGAGCAGCGACTCGACCGCGATCTCCAGGGCTTGCGAGCCGGCCGGGCGCGGGGCCTCGACCACCCGGCAGGTCCGCGACGGCCCCACCAGGAAGCGGGCGACCGGATCGGGGGGGCGGCAAGTGGCCGAGAGCCCGACCCGCGCGGGATCGGCCCCCGTCGCTTCGGCCAGCCGCTCCAGCGAGATCGCCAGGTCGGCCCCGCGCTTGGTCGCGGCCAGCGCGTGGACCTCGTCCACGACGACGTGCGAGACGCCGGCCCAGTGGTCGCGCCAGCCGGACTGACTCAGGAGCAGCGACAGGCTCTCGGGGGTGGTGATGAGGATGTGCGGGGGGGAGTCCCGAAGTCGCCGCCGTTCATAGGCCGAAGTGTCTCCCGTGCGAACTCCGACCCGGATCGGACATTTCTCCAGACCCAGCAGTCGCCCGACGCCGTCCAGGGGGATCGCCAGGTTCTTCTCGACGTCGTAGCCGAGGCTCCGCAGCGGCGAGATGTAGACGCATCGGAGACGGCGCGAGAGCGTGTCCGCCTGGTGCTCGCGCAGGAGCCGATCGACGATCGCGAGGAAGCCGGCAAGTGTCTTGCCGGTCCCGGTCGGTGAGATCAGCAGCACGTTCTCGCCCGAGGCGATCGCCGGCCAGGCGAGCCTCTGCGCGGGGGTCGGCCCGGCGGGGAAGGCGTCGGCGAACCAGCTTCGCAATGGGTCGCCGAGCAACCCCAGGGCCTCTCCGGCGTCATCCTTGCCGTCGATCATGGTGTACCCCGGAGTGACCTCGACTTCCGTCCAGGTCATATCCTATACAGCCGCGCCGGGATTGGGAACCGGCGCGACCGAAAGGACCGATCGAATCAGGGATTCGGGCGGGGCTGATTCTCGGCCTGGCGACGCGCCGCGGCGCGGGCGGCGGGGCCGTCCGGGCGAGGTGCCGGCGGAGGTCGCCGGGCCAAGGGGCGTTGAGGATTGAGTTGCCTTTGCTGAGGAGAGCCAGCTTCTGGGCCTTGTTGCATCGGCCTCCGCATAGGCCCGTTCCTGGCCGCACCGGCCCTCGGTCCTTGCGGCCTACTCTCGGCCCTCGGCCTCGGGGCGGCGGGGCCGAGCTCGCGGGACTGTTGCGGCGGGAACGCCCGGCCGGCCATCGGGGCGGGACGGTTCGCGTTCGCGGCCGGGATGGGTCGTTCCTGATTCCTCGGTGCGGTGCCGCCGGGGCCGCACCGCCCGGTCCGGGCTGAGGCCGGGGGAAGGGCGCCGCTGGGTTCCGCGCCTGCAAGGGCTGGGCGGCGGGCATCGGTCGTTCGCGAGGGGCCATCGGGCCGGGGACCCGGCCGACCGGAGGCTCGCGACGCTCCGGCCGCGCGACCACGGCGTTCGGCCTGTCGGCGAGAGGTCGGGGGGCGACCGGGCGTGCGGGCCCTTCAGTGAGCGAGACCGCCTGATCCTGCGGGCGCGACGGGCGGGCCGGGCGCGCGGCCGGGGCGCGATCGAGCCTCGGGGCGGCGACGGGCGAGGCCGACATTGCGAACGGCCGGGGGCGGGCCTGCGCCAGTTGCTGCTGAGCCTGGGCCGGGCGAGCCGCGCCCGGGCCGGGGCGAGGCGTGGCCTCAAGCTCGCGCCCGGCGCGCTCGACCCGGAAGTCGGCCATTTGGCGAGACCGCGACTGCCATTGCCGTCGGGCGTCGACGTCGAGCCGTTCCAGCCTCGCCGCGCCCGGCTCCGGCCGTCGCATCGCGACCTGCTCGATCGGACGACCGATCATCGCGGCCGGACCGTGCCCGGCACCAGTTCCTGGGCGCCCCCCGCGTCCCTGGTTGATGATGGTCACGTTGTTGGTGATGTTGACGTTGTTCTGGACGATCCGGGTCTGCTCGATGTACGTCCGGGGCGGGCGCATCGCGATGTTGTCCCGACGAAGGACGTAGTCGTCGCGGCACCGCGAGGCCCAGCCGGGATTGCTCCGCACGTTGACCGACGCATAGAAGGTGAACAGCGGGTCGTAGTAGGCCGGGGGTCGCGGCCCCGACTGATAGGAGAACGAGAACCAGGGGAAGACGCCCACGGAGAGGAACCGGCTGTCGTAGTAGTCGCCGAAGCAATAGTGATTGTAGGTCGGCTGCACGAACAGGTTGGCGACCAGCCCCGGTGCGGCGATGGTGATCGTGGGCGTGTAAACGTAGGCGGGTTGCAGATAGACCGGCCGGGCGTAGTAGACCGGCGCGAACAGGATGCCGCGATCGACGAGGGGGAGGTCCCAGTAGCCTTCGACGAACAGGCAGCCACCGGGCGTCCAGACGTAGTGCGCAGGGACCCAGACCCAGGTCGGCTGGACGGCCGCCCAGAAGCCGGGACGCCAGACGTAGCGGGCCTGACGCCAGAACCAGCAGCCGGGGCTCCAGAAGACCTCGGTCGAGGGCCGGGGGATGTTCGGGCCGGCCTCCAGGCTGGCGGGGGGCTCGGGGAGGTAGGCGGCCTCGCCCTGCGCGAGCCCCACTTCGGCGTCGAGCGGCGCGGCGGCCTGGCCGACCGGGATCCAGGCGCCGGGGACCCACTGCGAGCCGTTGGGGACCGGGTTCCAGTACCCGGGGACCCACTGTCGGCCCGGAGGGGGCTCGCGCCAGATCCCGCTGACCCAGACGAAGTCGTCGCGCCCCTGGTCCCAGCTCCAGTAGCCGGGCATCCATTGGACGTCGTCGCCGGCCGGCTTCTGGTC
This sequence comes from Planctomyces sp. SH-PL62, assembly GCF_001610895.1. Classification (NCBI taxonomy): domain Bacteria; kingdom Pseudomonadati; phylum Planctomycetota; class Planctomycetia; order Planctomycetales; family Planctomycetaceae; genus Planctomyces; species Planctomyces sp. SH-PL62. The sequence continues at coordinate 1,907,376 of NZ_CP011273.1, forward strand.
GGGGGGCATCTCCTCGACGGCTTCGGGAGGGGTCCTGGAGATGATCAGGCCGGGTTTCGGGTCGTTGACGACGGGGACCGCGAACGCCTCGTGGACGGGCCCGCGGGTCAGGACTTCCACGCCGTCCGGGGAGTCGCCCGACGGCCCCTGGCCGCGCGCCGTCGCGTAGATGGCGGACAGGCCGACCAGCCAGACGGCGGCCAGCGTCCGGGCTCCGGGTCCGATCCGCTGGCGGTTGCAACTCGTCGATGTGCGATCCATCCGTGCGCTCCTGACGTCGGAACGTGGCGGTCGGCCGTCGGACGCCTGCGAATCGCTTCGCCCGCCCGGTCGATCGCTCGTCCCATCTATGATGAACGGCGCGGCCGCCGTGCCGCGCATGGGGCGGTTCTACCAGAACCGCGCGGATTCGTCCCGGGCGTTTCGCGATCGCTCAGGCGGCCAGGGGATCGGACTGGAATTCGCGGGAGGCGATCGCGACGATCCGGGGGTCGACGAGCGGCTTCCCCTCGGCGTAGGCGATCAGGAGGCCGAGGTCGGCGAGGTGGTTCAGGCGCCTGGGGACGCCTAGCGCGGCGCGATGGAGATCGGCGAGGGCGTCGGGGGTGAACAGGGGCTCGCGACCGCCGGACGCCGCGAGCCGCCCCTGCACGTACGCCGTCGTCTCCGCCAGCGTCAACGGCGGCAGCAGGCTTCGGGCCGTCAGGCGGTCCTGCAAGGTCGCGGGGAGTTGCAGCAAAACCTCGGCGGTGCCGACCAGGAGGAGCGAAAGGACGGGGAGGCCGTCGGCGTGGAAGTTGAGGAGCAGGCGGAGCGACTCGAACACCAAGGCGTCCTGGACGAGCTGGGCCTCGTCCACGATCAGCAGCGGCCGCGCCCCGCGCGAGGCGAATTCCGCCAGGGCCTCGCGAAGCCGCCGCAGGGCCGACGCCATCGTCGGGGCCGCGACGGGCTCGCCGCCGAGTTCCTCCGCAAGGTGGACGAGGAGGTCGTGGGCGGGCATGGCCGGAAAGGTCAGGTGGACCGTCGGCGCGTCGATCTCGGCGGCGAGGCGGAAGGCCGCCAGGGTCTTGCCCGATCCCGAGCCGCCGTAGAGCAGGGCGGGGCCCAGGCCGTGCTCCAGGCCATAGCGCACGCGTCGAAGGGCCGCGTCCCGGCTGGGGAGCGGGACGTAGGCCGACGCGCGGGCGGTTTCGCCGAACGGTCGCTGTTCGAGACCGTAATGGGCTTCGTACACGGATCCTCCCCGCGCGGTCAGGCGAACGTCTCGGCGAGCCCGAGCAGGGGGACGCCGCCGGCTTCGAGCACCTCGCGAGCCCGCAAGATCGAGCGCTCGCCGGTGGCGTCTCGGCTGTGGACCAGGACCGCCGCGTCGACCGAGCGATGGAGCACGGCCGCCGAGAGCCCGGCGAACAGCGGGCCGCCGTCGATCAGCACCAGGTCGAAATCGCGACGCAATCGGGCCATGGTGCAGGCCCAGGCGGCGCTCGCCAGGAAGTCCCTGGGCCGCGAGACCGCGGCGCGCATCGGCAGGACCCAGAGCCGGTCGCCGGCCGACTCGATCAGCGCGTCCTCGACGGCCTTGCCGTCCTCGACCACGTCGTCGAGCCCGACGTCGCAGCGAATCCCGAGGGAACGTCCGAGCATCGGACCGGAGAGGTCGGCGTCGACGAGCAAGGTCTTGATCGGCCGTCCCGCCAGGGCGCGGGCCAGAGTGAGCACGAGCGTCGTGCGGCCTTCGGCGCGATGGCAACTCGTGAAGAGAAGGACCTTGACTCCCTTGCGATCGCGGGCCTCGAGAATCCGGTCGGCCATCTGCCGGAAGCGATCGCCCCAGGAGCGTTCCAGAACGTCGACGACCTCGGGCCATTCGAGCTTGCCGGCGGGAGGGGGAGCCGGAGGCTGATACACCTGGGAGGGCCGCACGGGGCGGGTCGCCGCGTGGACCGGTGCGGCGAGGGGACGCCGACGACTCCAGGTGCTCGATCGCCCTCGCGTCCTTGCTGGGCGTAGACACGGCTGAGCGCCTCGTCAACTTCCCTCATGAGACGCCTCCTCGCGACGTTCGGCGGGCAGCAGGTAGCCGGGGAAGACCACCGGGCTCTCGGGCTCGGCGTCGATCGCGTCGATCGCGCTGAACGGCCTGATCGACAGTCGGACCCGCAGGGGACCGGCGTCGTCGTCCATCCGGGGCGACGACGCGACTTCGGCCGCCTCCAGGCGTCGCACGGGGGGGACCCCCCAGGCTCCGACCGCGGTGAGGAGCGGCGCGAACGCCAGGACGAGGCAGGCCGCCACGCGGATCTCGCGACGCAGGCGGCGCCGGGGCCGTCGGGCTCCCGACCGCGCACGCATCCGATCCGCCCAACCTTCCTCCCAACTCTCGATCGAGGAAGGGCGACGACGGATCGGTCCCACGTCCGGGACCTGGATCAGCGTCTGGCCCCAATCGAACTCGAACCCGCCGTCGTCGAACCGGGCGGTCGCGTCGTTCGTGGGTGCGAGGAAGGGAGTCATGGCGGTCGCCCTCGATTCGATCGGTTCGGTGTATCCGGCTGTTGGTCCATGAGGTCGACGGGGCGTGACCTACGTTCGTCTGCGGCTCGGCCCCGGAGCGTCCTCTCGCGATGGTGTTAGGATCGGCCGTCGCGGCGGGAAACTTGAACAGCCGTGACGAAAATACCGAAGCGCGAAGGACGTCCGATTCCGGGGCCGTTTCCGACGCGCCGGGTTTGCCGATCGTACGAATCGCGCGGTCGGGATGGTTTCGAAAAGCCGACCGCCCGACCGGATCGGCAAGGGGCCTGCGTCCGGTCGGGCGGTCGGGGGGGAGTCGGGGCGGGAGCCGTCAACGGCCTCGGAAGAAGCCGAAGAAGCTGCCGCGACGGGCCGTGGCGGGGGAGCCGTCGTAGCCGGGAGCGCCGGCGCCGGCGTTGGCCCCGGAGGGGGCGCCCGCGAACATGGTCCCGCCGACGCCCGGCAGGCTGCGACCGGCTTCGTACTGGGCGACGGGGAGGAACTCGGGGGGCTTGCCGGCGAACCGGGGGTTCGCCGCGCCGCCGTTGGCGAGGTCGAGCGACAGGACGTTCTCGAGCGTGACGTACGGGTTGTGCCCGGACCACTGGGATTCGAGGACCACCATCACGTTCAGGGGCGCGAACAAGGCCTCGCCGCCGACCGAGATCCAGTCGGCCGCGGCGGGATTGGTCTCGTCCACCCGGCCGTCCAGCCCGTATACCAGGCTGTACTCGTATTTGACGATTCGATCCTTCTCATCCTGCCCGTTGAGGGACGACCCCGTGTTGGCGTGGAGGTCGATCGAGATCATGACGGCGCGGGGGCCGCGGCCGGGGATCGACTTGTACTCGGCGACGTACTTGTAGATCGCCTGGTTCCACACCTCCGCCTCCGAGCCGCGCGGCGGGAAGGCGCGCATGTTGGAGAGCAGGGCGATCCGCTCGCCGCGAATGTGGGTCTCGAGCATGGCGTGCACGCGCGAGACCTTCCAGTCGGTCGGGTCGGGGCCCGGGCGAGGGGGGCCGGCCGGGATGTCGGTGGCGTAATCGCCGATCCGGTGGTTGAGATGATTCTCGCCGAGCTCGGCGTACAGGGCCCTCAGCTCGTCCTTGGTCATGCCCGTGCCCGGGGCGGGGACGGGATCGTTGAAGCGGATCGACGCGACGGCGCCGCCGAGGCAGTGGCCCGGCCAGCGGCTGATGTCGTGATTCTGCGTGTTGACCGCCTCCCAGATCCGCGCCGAGGTGCCGAAGAGCTGGTCGTACTTCAGCAACGGCGAGGGGGTCTGGAAGAGGGTCTTGTCGGGGCCCATCCAGAACAGGTCGTCATAGAGGTTGGGGAACCAGGTCGCGTCGTCCCCCGCGGCGGGCGAGGTCTCCAGGATCCCGTTCCGACCGGCCATGATGATGTCCTGGCCCGGCGCGATGTAGCCTCCGGGCGCGGCGAGCCAGACGTCGTCGCCCTGGAGTTGCAAGGTGTCCACCCGCGCGTTGCCGCCGGCCCAGGGCTCGTGCAGCGAATCCGCCTTGGTCGGCCAGTAGTAGAAATTCCAGGGCTTCTTCGCGCTCTGGGCCGTCTGGACGAACTTGGTCTCGACCTTGTAACGCTTCTTGGCGCCGGCCACCTTGAAGGTGAACCATCCCTGCTGGTCGACGCCGACCTCCTGGCCGTTGGACCGGATCGCTCCGTTCGGCCCCTTGATCTCCTCGACGGTGCCATCCGTCGACTTGACGGTCAGCACGCCGCCGAAGCGCGTCGGGATATAGACCCCATAGTAATGCTCGCCTTCCCTGGCCTCGAGCGAGCCCCCCAATGGGACGGCGACGACTCGCTCTGTGGCGTCCGCCCGGGCGGTCGCCCCATAAAGGGCCGCGACCACCCCGAACATCGCACCACCGAGCCGAATGCCGATACGCATGATGCCTCCCGATACCGGTGTAGAGTTGATGACGCTACATCCTAGTCTAGCGCAATACCCGGACCGCGGACCACCGTGTCCTCGTCAACGGGCCCATGCTCTTCCGCCCCAACGTGCCAGCGGCTCCTTGCCAAACCTCCATCATGGTTCGGCTTCGAATCCGCTGCGGGGCGATCCCATTTGACCGGGTTCATGCACCCAGTCCCTTGAAACCCGGCAAAGACCCTAGAGCCCCCCAAGACGGCAAGTTCTCGAATCGACGATCTGATGTGGAACCCCGCTCGAGGGGATTCACGCCCCGCATATCCATGACATTCGCCAAATTCACCAAAGCCCCCCAAGCCAGCAGGTTCTCGAATTTGTCAAGATCACTGGATGGGTCGGGGGGCGATGCCGATAACCAGCAGTGGCCACCTCTGGGGTGGAGCATGGAACACGGCCAAGATGACCGGTTCAAGGCTCCCCTCACCGACCGAGGCCTGCCGGGCTGTCTCCAAAGAATGGAAGTGGGGACAGGCTTCACCTTCCGACCCTCGGGGACGAGGGTGAAGAACGAACGGGCGGTGGGGTCGGCGACCGGCCGGTGTCCTGGACACCAGCCAATCCCGGACCATCAGTGGAAAAGTCTGCTCACTCAGTCGATCGAGACGTCGACCGACGACCTCACTCATCACAGAGGACATCGCGATGACCAGTGCGGTTCTAGTTGTTGCCCTGAGTGTCTCGGGCCAACTATTCCACAATAGTGCCCCGGCGAAGATCGCCCCGGCCCCCCAGGCCCCTTATAAGATCGCCCCGGCCCCCCAGGCCCCGGTGAAGGTCGCCCCGGCCCCCCAGGCTCCGGCCAAGATCGCCCCGGCCCCCCAGGCTCCGGCCAAGATCGCCCCGGCCCCCCAGGCCCCGGCCAAGATCGCCCCGGCTCCTCAGGCCCCGGCCAAGATCGCCCCGGCCCCCCAGGCTCCGGCCAAGATCGCCCCGGCTCCTCAGGCCCCGGCCAAGATCGCCCCGGCCCCCCAGGCCCCGGCCAAGATCGCCCCGGCCCCTCAGGCCCCGGCCAAGATCGCCCCGGCCCCCCAGGCTCCGGCCAAGATCGCCCCGGCTCCTCAGGCTCCGGCCAAGATCGCCCCGGCTCCTCAGGCTCCGGCCAAGATCGCCCCGGCCCCTCAGGCTCCGGCCAAGATCGCCCCGGCTCCTCAGGCTCCGGCCAAGATCGCCCCGGCCCCTCAGGCTCCGGCCAAGATCGCCCCGGCTCCTCAGGCTCCGGCCAAGATCGCCCCGGCCCCCCAGGCCCCGGCCAAGATCGCCCCGGCCCCCCAGGCCCCGGCCAAGATCGCCCCGGCCCCCCAGGCCCCGGCCAAGATCGCCCCGGCTCCTCAGGCCCCGGCCAAGATCGCCCCGGCCCCCCAGGCTCCGGCCAAGATCGCCCCGGCCCCCCAGGCTCCGGCCAAGATCGCCCCGGCCCCCCAGGCTCCGGCCAAGATCGCCCCGGCCCCCCAGGCCCCGGCCAAGATCGCCCCGGCCCCCCAGGCCCCGGCCAAGGTCGCCCCGGCTCCTCAGTTCTTCCCGGCCCCCCAGGCCCCGGTGAAGGCTGCCCCCCAGAGCTGAGATCGGTCTCTTAAAGATCGAGTCGACCAGTTCACCATAGAACACCGGGCGTCGCACCCCAATCCGGGGGGCGACGCCCGTGTCGTTTTGTGGTGTTTCTTGATTTGATGCAACGGCCTCCCCGCCAGTCACTCCTCCCACACCTCGCCATTCCTCACCTCGTCCTCCCCCACTACGCCAAACGACAGCCTGAAAACGCCTTAACTTACTGCGATTCAAGCCATTTGAGACGCAATAAGCGAGTCGGCGTCGGTCGCGTGTTCCTTGAAATCACCCATTGATGAAATCGCCGACAAAACGCGCGCCAGCGACGGCGTGCCGGCAGAATACGACCTAGGCTTTCTGGCAGAGGTTGCATCAGAGACGCGAGCCCCGACGAAGAGGCGACCCGCCTCTCCATCAGGGACGCGCCGCCAGGGATAGACGAGAGCCGAGCTCGCCCACACGTTTCGCAACTCAAGGGAGTGCACCTACCATGCGACAATCCCAGCGTCGCTCACGCGGTGGTCATTCGCCGGCCCCCGATCGCCGCTCGCGGCCGAAGCTGGAGGGCCTTGAATCGCGGCTCCTCCTCTACGCCACCCTCAACGCCAAGTGGAACTACGGGGAGAGGATCACCTACAGTTTCGTCCCGGACGGCACGACGCTCGGCGGGGTCCCCAGCACACTCTTCCAGACGCTGGACGCTCGCTACTCGAGGACGACCTGGCAGGAGGAGATCGCCTCGGCGGCGGCCGTCTGGCAAAGGTATGCGAACATCAATCTCGTCCAGGTCTCCGACGCGGGCCAGTCCATCGGCTCTTCGGGTTGGCAGCAGGGCGACGACCGCTTCGGCGACATCCGGTTCAGCGCGATCCCCCTGTCGACCGGGACGCTTGGCGCGGCCTACTCGCCGCCGCCGATCAACGGCGGCACCCTGGCCGGGGACATCGTGCTCAACTCGTCCATCAGTTGGATGATCGACGCCCACTACGACCTGAAGACGGTCGCCATTCATGAGTTCGGCCACGCCCTGGGCATGAGCCATTCGCAGATCGGCCAGGCCGTGATGTGGTCGTATTACACGTCGATCAAGCAGACCTTGAACTCCGACGACATCAGCGGAATCCGGTCGGTCTACGATCCCCGCGAGTACGACCACTGGAACAGCGGCGGTCGCAGCAACCTGATGTACTGGGACGCCGTGAGCATGGACGGCGCAAGGAACCCCGCCACGAATCAGATCACGGTGGCGAACCTCCAAATCACCGATCCGGGGCAGACCGAGTGGTACTGGGTCACGATCCCCAGCAACAACATCGGCCGCTTCTCCGCCACGGTCCAATCCACGAACCTGAGCCTCCTGGCGCCGAGGGTCACCGTCTTCGACGCCTCCCTGAACAGCAAGGGCGACAAATATCTGTACGGCTACGGCGGGACCGCCAAGGTCGACGTGACCAACGTCACGGCCGGGCAGGGCTTCTTCATCCGGGTGGCCGGCGGATTCGGCGGCTCGACCGGCGCGTTCGCGCTGCAGATCAACTTCAGCGCGAACGACATGCCCCCGGTCGCGCCGCCGTACACCAAGGTCCCCTACCAGATGGGAACCGGAGGCGGCATCAGCACGATGGCCCAGGGCGAGGATCACGGTCACGATCACGGACTGGAGAGCGTCCAGATCGGCAATCTCCTCGCCTGGGGAGAACCGCTGTTCGCCGTCGGCGTGGCCCGGCCCTCGCCGACGGCCCTGATGCGATTCGCCGCGTCCATGAGTCCATCTCCGACCGTCAAGACCGACTTCGGCCTCATGGCCGCGGCGGCGTCCGACGCGAGCATCCTCGGCGGGTGGGGAGGGGGCGCGTACGCGTTCTCTCCCGGCTGGAGCAGCGGATTCCCAACCTCGGCCGACTCGGTCGACCAGGCGTTGACGGTCTGGGGGGTCGACGGCGGTTTCGGCTGGTCTTCGGCCCTGAGGCGAAAGGGCGCGACCCATTGATCGGATCCAGGGCGAAGCGGCGGGCTCCCTTGCGACTCGCCGCCGCCGAGCCGTGGATCATCGACCGCGACGGGAAGGTCCCCGTGCCGCGGCTGACAGGTTTCGAGTCGCTCTCACGATGGTGCAACCATGAAGATGCGGCGTCCCAGCCATCGGAAACGGTTCGGAATTGAGACCCTGGAATGCCGACGCACGCCGTCGGCGAGTCCCGTAGCCGCCATTGCGCCGACCTCGCAGACGGCTGATGCGTTGGTAGGCCTGAGGACCTCGCCCGCCGATGGGGAGATCGTGGACGCCTCGAACGCCCCCGGCTCCATTGGGGTGGGCCTCCAGGGCATCCCGGCGAGTGCGTTGACGTTCTATGGCGTCGAACTCCGTCGAGTCGAGGCCGACGGTTCGGAGTCGACGATCCTTGACGGGACCGAGATCGACCGGGGAACGCTCGACGACTCGACGGGCGCCTTGTCGTTCCGGCTCGACGCCCCGCTGGGAGTCGGTCGCTATCGCATTGTGCTGAGCGGCGGGAGCCTGCTCTCCCGGTCGCTCTCTCGGGGTCGATGGGATCCTTCCCAGGATCGGACGGTCTCGGAGTTCGAGGTCAAGGGGTCGACGGCGACGACCGTGACATCCGACGACCTGGGCCAGATCGGTCCCGACGTCCGATCGATCGCGGGTTCCTTGACGGGCTCGGCGGCGTCGCAGGCCTCTTACCGGATCAGGCTGGACAGCGGCCACGCGCTCTGGCGCCTGGGCCTGCAGCTCGACGCCGGCCGGATCGGGAGCCCGCTCCTCGGCGGGATCACGGTCTACGACGCGGACGGGAACGTCGCGGCGACCACCAGCGCCAGGCTCGACCTCCCCCTGGGGTTCCCCAACGATCCGTATCTCTTCGTCGGGCTGGGGCCCGGGGAATACGACGTGGTCGTGACGAAACCGGAGGGCCAAACCGGCGGCGATTTCCGCCTCAACGTCGTCGCGGATCCGGCCGCGACGATGACGAAAGTCGCCGCGTTCGCGGTCGATCAAACCGACGGCGAGGTGATGGGCTTCACGATCTCCTTCACCTCGCCGATCGACCCGGCCCGGCTCGCGTCGCAAGGGATCCTGGTGATCGAGGCGGGCGGGGGCGTCCACCTCGCCCACCTGACCCGCGTCGAACCCGGCCTGCAACGCTTGGGGTTCGAGTTCGATCAGCCCTTGCCGGCCGGCGAGTACCACTTGCTCGCGACGGACGACGGCCCGATCGTGGACCTCATCGGACGCGTGCCGATCGCCGAAGGCCTCTCGGCGGGAATCCTGGCGGCCTGGATGGTCTCCCCCAACGGAGAAGCGACGGTCTGGACGCCCCCGTCGACGAACCTCGGCCGGGGCGAGTTCTCGCTCAACCCGGGCCAGTCGATCGAGATCCCGATCCTCGTCGACCAGGCCAAATCCCTGATCCTGCGGTCGATCCTGACCAACGGAGGGGTGTCGATCGAGGTGATCGGGGAAGGTTTCGTAAAAGTCGTGGACCCCGCTTCCGGCACTCCTGGTCAGGAATATTCCTTCGAGCTCCCCGCCGGTTCCTACGTCCTGCGGCTGACCGGCGTGGGCGAGGGGCCGGCGACGGGCGGCTGGAGCCTGGACCTGAAACTGGTCTCGGCCGAATCGCTCATCGCCAGCGCGGTCGGGCCGGGCGGTGCGCTGAGCCTCCGTCTCGGCCAGTCCGGCGACGCGAGCACGCCTGCGTCGACGCAGACCTCGTCGTCTCACAGCCGTTCTTCACCGACGGCGGGGGCGAACGCACGGATGGGCCCACTTTCCTCGGCCTCCCCGTTCTCGAGGACCGCCGCATCGCGGCCGATCGGACGGCCTTCGACGGGCTCGGTCGCGATCGCGGCCGTCGGCCCGTCGGTCATGGGGGGAAGGACCGCGGTCGCCTGGGCGGGAGCGTCGTCCGCGAATCAGGGCGCGGCGGCGAGCCTGATCCTGAGCGTGAACGGCCAGGCGGACGACGGCCTCCCACGCGGGCCCGCCGGCATGTCGGAGCCGACCGCGGCGACGCCGACCTTCGACGGAGAAGTCACCCTGACGGCCCAGGCGCGGGCGACCGACGAAGGGGACGATGCGGCGATCCTCCAGGCCGATCGCGTGATCGCGGCGGTGCAGGGAGGGCTCCGATGGCTGCTCGACGGCCCCTCGGCCGAGTCCGCGCCCCACGACCTCGCCGGCGTCATCCCCCGGACGATCGACCCGGCGGCGGCCGAGGCCGCCGACGGCGAAGGCCCTTCGGACGGCAAGGTCGAGCGGGCGTCCTTCGAACTGCCGCTCGGGATCCTGGTCCTCACGACCGCCACGTTCCATTTCCGGCGCGCGGCGCTCCGTTGGTGGCGGAAGCGGAAGGCCGCCGCCGGTGGGCTGGCACAGGTCTCGCCAGGACCGTATCGAGGCCCTCGGCGGATGAGTCCGACGGCCGCTCGGGCCCCGGGCGTACGGACGTGAGCCGCGACCCGTTCGAGCCGCCGGCCCGGCCGGCGGCTCGTCTCAGGCGTCGGCCTGGAATGCCTCGTCGGCCGTCAGGATCATCTGGGCGATGTCGACCAGCTTTCGGTTGCGATCGCTGGCCAGCCGCTGGAGACGGCGGAATGCGTCCGTCTCGCCGAGCCCGGTTCGTCTCATCAGCAGCCCCTTGGCCTTCTCGATGAGCTTCCGGTCTTCCAGCGCCTGGCGCAGGTCGGCGGTTTCCTTGCGAAGCGCCTGGAATTGCTCGAATCGACTGACGGCCACGACGATCGCCGGCTCGACGTCGGCCTGCTTGATCGGCTTGACCAGGAACGCCAGGATGTGCTCGCGGCCGGCGCGTTCCAGGACGTCGGCGTCGTGGTGGGCCGAGACGAGGATGATGGGGACCGGCGTGCGTTCGTAGATCCGCCGAGCGGCCTCGATCCCGTCGAGGCCGGGCATCTTGACGTCGGTGATGATGAGGTCGGGGGTCTCGGCGCGGCAGGCGTCGATCAACTCCAGGCCGTCGCGGGCGGCGGCGGAGACGACGTGCCCCAGGCGGGGGAGGATCGTCTGGAAGTAGTCGCGCATGTCGCGCTCGTCGTCGGCGACGGCGATGCGTAGCGGTCGAATCATGCGTCGTCTCCTCGTCCTCGGGGGATCGTCAGGACGACCTCGGCGCCTCGGGGGTGGGCCGCGCCGACCTCCACGCGGCCGCCGTGGGCCTCGATGATCCGCTTGACGATGGCGGTCCCCAGCCCCGTCCCCCGGGTCTTGGTGGTGAAGAAGGCGTCGAAGAACCGGGCGCGTTGTTCCGAGGTCAGGCCCGGGCCGTCGTCCCGCACGACGACCCGGAGGCCGTCCCGGCCGTCGAGCCGGGCGAGCGAGGCGTCCACGGTCACTTTCGCCGGATCGGTCGAAGCGGCCAGCGAGTTGTCGAAGAGATTGGCGAACACCTGTTCGAGCCTGAACGCGTCGGCCGTGCATTCGAGCGAGAGGACCTCGCCGGCCTCTTCGAACCGGACGTCTCGGCCCATTCGGGCGCGGTCGAGCTTCTCCCAGGCGCGCCGCCAGACGTCGCTCAGGCGGCAAGGCCGCAACTCCAGATGGATCGGAGCGGCGAACTCGCGGACGTCCTCATAGAGCCGATGCAGGTCGTCCTGGGCCTGCTGGATCCGGCCGATCAGGTCGACCGCGTCGGGGCGGTCCTCGACCTTGAGCGCCAGCATTTCCAGGCACGCCTGGCTCCGCTGCAGCGCGTTGCGGCTCTCGTGGGCCAGCCCGGCGCTGACCTGGCCGATCGCCGCCATCCGCTCGGCCTGGAGCAGCCGCTGCTCCGCCCGGCCGACGTCGGTGACGTCCCGGCCCACGATCAGCAGGGCCGAGACGCCGTCGGGACCGGCGATCGGCCGCAGTCCCCATCGAATCATGCGCAGCGATCCGTCGCGGCGACGGATCATGCCGTCCAGGTCGACCGCGACGCCGGATCGCGACGACCGGCGCGAGGCCGCCTCGAACGCCTCGCGATCCTCGCCGGGGATCAGCCTATCGGCGAAGCTCCGGCCCACGACCTCGGACGCCGGGATACCGGTCGACCTCTCCGTGAACGGATTGATGTAGGCGACCGCCCCATCACCCGGGCTCGCCACCGCGACGACCCGCTCGACGGCGTCGGCCAGTTCCCGAAACGCGACGGCCGCACGCCCGTCCGCCTCGACCCAGGATCGATCCGGGAATTCCGTGTCCGCCATCCGTCCGCCGTGGTCAGGAGCCGAGGAAAGGGAGAGCCCAGGGCGTGGGCGCGACCCGATTATATCAAATTCCACACCGCGGCACGTCCCACCATCCGGCCCTCTCGGGCCATCCGGCCGCCTCGCGGCGTCACGCCCGCGTCGACGGCCCGTCGCTCCCGGCGCGCCATTTGCTTACACTGGGACCCGAGCTGCAAGCTCGGCGATCCGACGATGTCGCGTCGAACGCCTCGGCGTCCCTCTTGATCTCCCACAGGAATACTTTCATGCGCGTCTGGCCTGGCCGACCTTTCCCCCTCGGAGCGACCTGGGACGGTGCCGGAGTGAATTTCAGCCTGTTCGCCGAGAACGCGACGCGCGTCTCGCTGTGCCTGTTCGACGGCCCGGACGCCGTCCGGGAATCCGCGACGATCACGCTGCGGGAGCGGACCGCGAACGTCTGGCACGTCTATCTGCCGGACGTCGTCCCCGGGCAGCTCTACGGCTACCGGGTTGAAGGCCCCTTCGACCCGGCGAACGGCCATCGGTTCAATCCCCACAAGCTGCTGCTGGACCCGTACGCGAAGGTGATCGGCCGCGATTTGCAGTGGGACGGCTCGCTGTTCGGCTATCCGCTGGACTCCCCCGAGGGCGACCTGGCGTTCGACGCCCGCGACAGCGCCGCATTCGCCCCCCTGGCCGCCGTGGCCGACACCTCGTTCGTCTGGGGCGACGACCGGCCCCCGCTGACGCCCTGGCACAAGACGTTCATCTACGAGGTCCACGTCAAGGGCTTCACCAAACAGATGCCCGAGGTCCCCGAGAAGGTCCGCGGCACCTACGCCGGACTCGGTTCCGAGGCGGCCGTCGAGCACCTCAAATCGCTGAACGTGACGGCCGTCGAGCTGCTGCCGATCCATTATCATATCGACGACCAGTTCCTCACCGACAAGGGCCGCGTCAACTACTGGGGCTACAACACCCTGGGCTTCTTCGCCCCCGACCCCCGCTACTCGACCCAGCCGACCGACCCGCTGGCCGCGATCCGCGAGTTCAAGATGATGGTCCGCGCCTTGCACGCGGCGGGGATCGAAGTCATCCTCGACGTGGTGTACAACCACACGGCCGAAGGCCAGCAGCAGGGCCCCACGCTCTCGTTCCGGGGGATCGACAACGCGGGCTATTACCGCCTGAGCCCGGAAGACCCTCGGTACTACATGGACTTCACCGGCTGCGGCAACACCTTCAACATGAGCCAGCCGCACGTCCTCCAGCTCATCATGGACAGCCTGCGGTACTGGGTCGTCGACATGCACGTCGACGGCTTCCGGTTCGACCTGGCCAGCACCCTCGCCCGCGAGCTCTACGAGGTCGACCGCCTCGGCGCGTTCTTCGACATCATCCACCAGGACCCGATCCTGTCGCAGGTCAAGCTGATCGCCGAGCCCTGGGACGTCGGCCCGGGGGGCTATCAGGTCGGCCACTTCCCGATCCTCTGGACGGAATGGAACGGGAAGTATCGGGACAACGCCCGACGGTTCTGGAAGGGGGACGGCGGCACCGTCTCCGAGTTCGCCACCCGCCTCACCGGGTCGAGCGACCTCTACCAGCAGACCGACCGCGCGCCCCACGCCAGCATCAACTTCATCACCTGCCACGACGGATTCACGCTCCGGGACCTCGTCTCCTACAACGAGAAGCACAACGAGGACAACGGCGAGGAGAACCGAGACGGAGCCAGCGACAACGACTCGTGGAACTGCGGAGCCGAAGGCCCGACCGACGACCCCGAGATCAACGCCCTCCGCGAGCGCCAGATGCGCAACTTCCTGACCACCCTGATGCTCTCTCAGGGGGTCCCCATGCTGCTCGCCGGCGACGAGATCGCCCACACCCAGAAGGGGAACAACAACACGTACTGCCAGGACAACGAACTGACCTGGCTCGACTGGAACCTCGGCGACGACCAGAAGCGGTTCCTCGACTTCACTCGCCGCCTCACCCAGCTCTGGCGGGAGCACCCGGTCTTCCATCGCCGGAAATTCTTCCAGGGCCGGGCCCTCCGGGGCTCCGAGATCAAGGACGTCTCGTTCCTGATGCCCACCGGCGAGGAGATGAGCGACGACGACTGGAACGCCGGCTTCGTCAAGTGCCTGGGCGCCCGGTTCGCCGGCGACCTGATCGGCGACCTCGACGATCACGGCGAGCCCATCGTCGACGACACGGCGCTGATCCTGCTCAACGCCCATCACGAGACCATCCCGTTCACCCTCCCCGCCACCCAGGAGGGCCACGTCTGGCGGCGGGCGATCGAGACCTTCGCCGACGACCAGGATTCGTGGGTCGGCGAGGGAGGGGTCGTGTATGATCTCCAGGCGCGCTCGACGGCCGTCTTCTTCACCCGAGACCTGGCGGAGGTCCAGCCCGACATCTCCGCGAAGCAGATCCAGGTGCTCCGCCGCGAAGCGGCCACGCCGGTGCCGACCGTCCCCTCGGCCCAGCGGACCCCCTCGCGCGAGGTCTGACGCCGCGGCCCAGTGCGAACCACGACCGAAAACGGAGGGGCGGGCCCGCGGGCCCGCCCCCGAACCATTTCCGGCCGACCACCGAAATCGGAGGACCCACACATGGAAGCGACCAGCCCGACGACCGATCCCGGATCGGAAGCGGCGGCGCGATGCGCCAAGGATCTTCTCGCCGCCGCGCTCGAGGAGATCGGCCGTCGCCGCGTCGTCCCGACCGCCACTTATCGCGTGCAGCTCCACGCCGGCTTCCGGTTCGAGGACGCCGCCAGGATCGCCCCCTATCTGGCCAAGCTGGGGATCACCGACCTCTACACGTCCCCCTATCTCAAGGCCGCGCCCGGCAGCACCCACGGCTACGACATCGCCGACCATACCCAGCTCAATCCCGAGATCGGCGACGAGGCCGCCCACGAGGCCATGCTCGACGCCCTCCGCAGCCGCGACCTGGGCTTGCTGCTCGACGTGGTCCCCAACCACATGGGCGTGGTTGGGAATGAGAACCTCTGGTGGAACGACGTCCTGGAGAACGGCCAGGCCTCGGTCTACGCCAGCTACTTCGACATCGACTGGTCCGCGCCCGTCCGGCCCGAGAACCGTGGCCGCATCCTCCTGCCGTTCCTGGGGGGCCTGTACGGCGACGTGTTGGAGGCGGGAGACCTGATTCTCGGCCGCGACGGCGGGGCGTTCCATGTCGCCTACCACGAACATCGCTTCCCGCTCGACCCGAGGAGCAGCAACGCGATCCTCGAACCCGCGCTCAAACCGCTGCTCGCGGAGTTCGGCGAGGAAGATCCCGGCGTCCTGGAACTCCAGAGCATCCTGACGGCCGTCCGCAACCTCCCGGCGCACTCCGAAACCGACCCGGCCCGCATCGCCGAGCGGAATCGGGAGAAGGAGATCGTCAAGCGCCGCCTGGCCTCGCTGCTCGACGAGCGGCCCGCGATCGCCGCCGCCGTCGACGTGGCGCTCGACGACCTCGACGGCACCCCCGGCGACCCCCGGAGCTTCGACGGCTTCGACGACCTGCTCAGCGCGCAGCCCTACCGGCTGGCCTACTGGCGGGTGGCCTCCGACGAGATCAACTATCGGCGGTTCTTCGACATCAACTCCCTGGCCGCAATCCGCGCCGATCGCGAGGAAGTCCTCCGCGCGACCCACCGACTGGTCCTGGACATCGTCGCGCGACTGCCGGCCGCGGGCCTGCGGATCGACCATCCCGACGGCCTCCTGGACCCCCAGGCCTATCTCGGCCAGCTCCAGGAGGCGTTCGTCCTCGTCGTCGCCCACAAGATCCACCAGGCAAGCGACCAGGCCGAGGCCGTCTCCTGGGCCGAGGTCGAGCCCGAGCTGCGCCGGTTGCTCGCCGCGACCGCCCCGAGCGACGACCGGTCCCCCCGGCTCTACGTCGTCGTCGAGAAGATCCTCGCCTTCGAGGAGACGCTCCCCCCCGCCTGGGCCACGCACGGGACCTCCGGCTACGACGCCCTCAACCGCATCAACGGCCTGTTCGTCGACGGGTCGAGCGAGGCGGACTTCACCCGCCAGTACGAGGAGCTGATCGACGACGCCACGCCGTATCGGGACCTCGTCCTGGAGAAGAAGCAGCTCATCATGGACGCCTCGCTGTCGAGCGAGCTGCACGTCCTGGCCTTCCAGCTCGAGCGGATCGCTTTGCGCGACCGCCGCGCCCGCGACTTCACGCTCAACTCGCTGCGCACGGCGCTGCGGGAGGTCATCGCGGCCTTCCCCGTCTATCGCAGCTACATCACGGCGGAGGGCGTCTCGGCCAAGGATCGGATGCTCGTCGGCCGGGCCGTCGGCCGGGCCAAGCGTCGCAACCCGCTCCTCAGCCCGGCGATTTTCGACTTCCTCAGCCGCGTGCTCCTCGAACGCCCCGAGACGCCCGAGGCCCTCGCGGCGGACGAGCCCTCGCGCGTGGACTTCGCGGGCAAGTTCCAGCAGGTCACCTCGCCCGTCACCGCCAAGGGGATCGAGGACACGACGTTTTATATCTACAACCGATTGGTCTCGCTCAACGAGGTCGGCGGCGAGCCCGACTACTTCGGATCCTCGCCGGCCTCGCTCCACAAGTGGTTCGCCCGACGCTCCCAGGTCCACCCCTACGCGCTGACGGCCCTCTCGACCCACGACACCAAGCGAAGCGAGGACGTGCGGGCGCGGATCGACGTCCTCTCGGAGATTCCCGACGACTGGTTCGACGCCTTCGTCCGCTGGGCCGACCTCAACCTGATCCACCACCGTAGGCTGAGCGACGATTCCCTCGCGCCGGGCCGCAACGAGGAATACCTCCTCTATCAGACGCTCCTCGGGGCCTGGCCGACGGAGGAGATGGACGACGAGGCCCTGGCCGCCTTCCGCGACCGCGTCCGGGCCTACATGGTCAAGGCGACCCGCGAGGCCAAGGTCCACACCAGTTGGCAGAACCCCTTCGAGGAGTACGAGGCCGCGCTCGACGGCTTCATCGTCGACATCCTCGATCGCTCCCGGAACCCGTCCTTCTTCAAGGATTTCCTCCCCTTCCAGCGCCGGATCGCCCTGCACGGGCGGGTCAACGGCCTGGCGCAGTCGCTCTTGAAGCTCGCCGGGCCCGGCGTCCCGGACACCTACCAGGGGACCGAACTCTGGGACTTCAGCCTCGTCGACCCCGACAACCGACGCCCGGTCGACTACGCGCTCCGCGAGGCCTGGCTCGACGACCTGATCCGCCGGGCCGAGGCCGCCGGCGACGACAGGTCGGCGATGGCCCGCGACCTGGCCGAGAACTTCTCCGACGGCCGGGGCAAGCTCTACCTCCACTGGCGGGCGCTGCACGTGCGGCGGCGGTCGCCCCGCCTCTTCGCCGAGGGGGCCTACACGCCGCTCCAGGCGGCCGGCCGCCACGAGGCGTCCCTCTTCGCCTTCCATCGCGGCCTCGACGGCGCGTCGGCGATCGTGGTCGTCCCCCGGCTCACCACCCGGCTCTCCTTCGACGGCCTGACGCCGCTCGGCGCGCCGGCCTGGGGCGAGACGGTCGTCCGCCTGCCGGCCGAGGCCGCCGGCCGCCGCTATCGCGATGCCTTCACCGGCGCCCTCGTCTCGGCCGAGGACCTGGAGGGGACGGCCGTCATCCCCGCCGCCGTCCTCTTCGCCGACTTCCCGGTCGCGCTCCTCGTGGAGGAGTGACCCGACCTCCTGTATAATCCCCGGACCGGGCCCCGGTCGCGCCTCCCCTTCCGACGAGAACATCCACATGAAGGCAAGATTCGGTTGGATGACCCGCGCGGCGGCGACCGCCGTCGCGTTCGGCTCCTGTTTCGTGGCGACGGCCTTCGCGCGCGAGGCTCCGAAACAGCCCAACATCGTCTTCGTCTTCTCGGACGACCACGCCTACCAGGCGGTGGGCGCCTATCAGGACCCGCGCAAGCTGCTCGACACCCCGAATCTGGACCGGATCGCCCGCGAGGGGGTCCGGTTCGACCGCTGCCTCGTCCCCAACTCCATCTGCGGGCCCAGCAGAGCCACCGTGCTCACCGGCAAGTACAGCCACGCCAACGGCTTCTACAACAACTCCAACAGCCGGTTCGACGGCGCCCAGCCGACCTTCCCGAAGCTCCTGCGCCAGGCCGGGTACCAGACGGCGATCGTCGGCAAGTGGCACCTCCACTCGGACCCCACCGGCTTCGACTACTGGAACATCCTTCCGGGGCAGGGGATCTACTACGACCCCGACATGATCGAGATGGGCGTGCGTTCCCGACGATCCGGCTACGTCACCGACGTCGTCACCGACGTCTCGCTCGACTGGCTGAAGAAGCGCGACCGATCCAGGCCGTTCCTGCTGATGTCCCAGCACAAGGCGCCGCACCGCCCCTGGTCCCCCGCGATCCGCCACCTGGGCCACGACGGCGACCGCACCTACGCCGAGCCGCCGACGCTGTTCGACGACTACGCCGGACGCTCGCTCGCCGAACGCGACCAGGACATGACCATCGCCCGCACGATGAACGCGAACGACCTCAAGCTCAACGACTTCAAGGAGCGGTTCTCCCCCGACCAGCGCGCGGCGTGGGACGCCTACTACAAGCCCCGCAACGAGGCCTTCCGCCGGGCGAACCTCCAGGGCGACGACCTGGTCCGCTGGAAGTACAACCGCTACATGCACGACTATCTCGGCTGCATCAAGGGGATCGACGAAAACGTCGGCCGGATTCTCAAATACCTGGATGATGAAGGGTTGGCCGAAGACACGATCGTCGTCTATGCGTCCGACCAGGGCTTCTACCTGGGCGAGCACGGCTGGTTCGACAAGCGATGGATCTTCGAGGAATCGCTGAAGACTCCGCTGCTCGTCCGCTGGCCCGGCGTGGTGAAGCCGGGGAGCATCGAGCCCCGAATCGTCTCGAACGTCGACTTCGCGCCGACCTTGCTGGAAGCCGCCGGCGTGGCCGTCCCGGCCGACCTCCAGGGCCGGAGCCTCGTCCCGATCCTCCGCGGCGAGGCCCCCGCAGACTGGCGGAAGAGCTTCTATTACGAGTACTTCGAGTACCCCGACCCTCACCACGTCCGGCCCCACCACGGCGTCGTGAACGACCGCTACAAGCTCATCCGCTTCGACGGTCCCGACCTCGACGCCTGGGAGCTGTTCGACCTTCACAACGATCCACACGAGCTTCGCGACGTGTACGACGACCCCGCCAACGCGGAAGTCGTCGCCGAGCTGAAGCGCGAGCTGGAGCGGCTCCGTCGCGACCTGAAGGTCCCGGCTAAGCTGCCCCGCGAGGCTTACGGCACGGCGCCATTCATCGAACCGACGCCGGCTCCCGCTCGTTGATCAGGGCCGCCCGCCCCGCCGCCTCCGGCGCAGCGCGGGGTGGACGTCGTAGTCCTGGACCTCGGTCGAGCCCATCTCGGCCACGTGCGGACGGTCCGGGGCCGGGACGGGGGCGAAGACGACGGCCGAATGCCCCGGCGCGCGCCAGGGCTGGTCGGCCTCGAGAGGCGGGATGCCCGAACCGCCGTAGGTGGGGTGCTCGCTGAACCAGGTCACCGACCAGTCCTGGCCCGGCGGCGGCGCGAGCAAGGGCTCGGTGTTGGCGGCCGGGTAGAGGTCTCGGCCCAGGTTGATCAAGATGAGGCGGCAGTCGGGGAAATCGCCGAAGAACCGGAGCACGAACGCCTCGGGGCCGATCACCGCGCCATGGATCTTCGTCGCGTCCTGCGCTCGGAAGACTGGGTCGTCGCGGCGCAGCTTCAGGAGGTCGTGAATCAGCCGGAACTCCTGGACTTCGCGAAAATCCGCGGGCTCGACGAGCTTGGAGGCCAGGAACGTCGACTCGGCGGCGGGGTCGAACAGGTGCTCGCGAAGCTCGGGGAGCGTGGTGCTGGCGAAGCCCGCGAGCTCTTCCCTACGCCCCTCGCGCACCGCCGAGGCCAGCTCCTCGTGATGGTCGCAGAAGTACAAAAAGGGCTGTTCGCTCCCCAGCTCCTGGCCCTGGAACAGCATCGGCGTCTGCGGCGATAGCAGCTGGAGGGCCGTCAAGGCGCGATACCGCCCCGGGCTCGTAAGGGTCTTGAGCCGGCTGCCGCGCGCCGAATTCGCGACCTGATCGTGGTTTTCCAGGTAGATGAGGAACTGCTCCGCCGGCAGGTCGATCGCGTAAGTACCGCGTCGCTTCTGCTGCCACTTCACCAGCTGGCCCTGGAACAGGTATCCCCACTTCACGGCCGAGATCAGCTCTTGGGGCGTTCCGTGATAATCGGCGTAGTAGGCCTCGGCGCGTCCGGTCGCCGCGACGCGTGCCGCGTGGTGGAAGTCGTCGTTCCACGCGGCGTCGACGCCGCACCCGCCCCGAGACTGGGGCTGGATCATACTGACGTCCTGGGCCTCGTTCTCCGCGAAGAGGATGATCGACCGGCCGCCGGCCGCCTCGCGGGCCCGGCGCGTCAGCGAGGCGACGATGTGGTCCGGCGACGCGTCGTGGATGGCGTGCGTGGCGTCGAGCCGGAGGCCGTCGAGGTGGAACTCGTCGATCCAGTATCCGGCGTTGGACTCGAAGAACTGTCGCACGGGACCGGAGTCCTCGCCGTCGAAGTTCAGCGCGTCTCCCCAATCGTTGGCGCGCCCACCATGCAGGTAGGAGTCGGAGAAGGCCCCGAAGTAGGCCCCGTCGGGACCGAAGTGGTTGTAGACCACGTCCAGGATCACCGCGAGGCCCAGCGAGTGGGCCCGGTCGACGAACCGTCGCATCGCGTCCGGCGTCCCGTAGACGTGATAAGGGGCGAACAGGTCGACGCCGTCGTAGCCCCAGCCGAACTCGCCCGCGAACTCGGCGACGGGCATCACCTCGACGACGGTCACGCCCAGCTCGACCAGCCGCGCGAGGCGATCGACGGCCGCGTCCCACGTCCCCTCCGGCGTGAACGTGCCCACGTGCAATTCGTAGAGCACCTGGCCGCGCAGCCCACACCCCTTCCAGCCCGCGTCGCTCCAGGAGTACGTCGAGGGATCGACGACCTCCGATGGACCGTGGACCCCTTCGGGCTGGAACCGCGAGGCCGGATCGGGGTAGGGGCCTTCCCCGTCCAGGCGGTAACGATATCGCGCCCCGGCGCCGAGCCCCGGCGCGAAGCCCGAGTAATAGCCTTCCGCCTCGGCATCCAGAGCGACGAGGCTCCCCGCCCCCCCCTCGACGACGACCTCGACCTGTTTCCGCTTCGGCGCCCAGACCCGGAAATGGACGCCGCCTCCCTGGATTTCGGCCCCCACTGGCAGTCGGCGTGCAAAACTCGTCAGTCTGGGAGTCGCATCATTCTTCTGATTCATGAACCATCCGAGGCCGTCGCCGTCGCGGTCGCCGGGCCTCAACTCCTCATTGTGGTCGTACTTACAAATCGGGTTAACATCACCGCGTTCTTATGCAATTCCCGTTCCATCGAATTTCATTGACGCTGCGTGCGCCGAGGGGGACGATCGTGAATGAAGCGGCCCCCCCTTCGCAACGCATTCGTCGACCAAGGACACGATCATGCGTCGTCCGACCCGATCGCTCCTCGCGTGGCTGGCCCTGACGCTCACATTCGCCGGGTGCGGTCCCGCTCCCTTGATCCAGGTCGAGACCGTCGTGAATCCCGACGGTTCCTGCGACCGATCCATCTGGCAGCCCAAAGACAGCCTTCTCCCCGAGGGAGCGCTCGGACCGGACTGGAACTCGCGCTGGGCCTCGGTGGCCGACGTTTCCGTCCCTCCCGCGTTTCAGGAGGAAGTCGGCGGCTCCACCGGGACGCCTTATTTTCACGCCCAAGGCCGTTTCGACTCCCCGGCCCAGATCCCCTCCCACTTTCGCAAGACGATCGAAGGCTATCCCGAATTCGGGTCCAGCGATCTGACGCGATCCTATAAACGCAAGGACTATGGACTCTTCGTCGAGCACGACTGGAGTGAAGGGATCACGAACAACGTCACCCGCGAGGGCTTCGAGAAGGCTCGGGATGCGTTCATCGAAATCGCCGGTTCGATGATCCCCGACGGCTTCAAGCGGGTTTACGGCCCGGATTTCGAAGTCTCCGCAGCCGTCGAGGAGTTGAAACGTCGCGGACTTCCGTTGTTCCGCGACCTCCTCGACATCTGGTACGACGCGGCGGCGATCGAAGACCCGAAGGCGGCGAGCGAGGTGATGACGACGCAATTGATCGCCGCTCTCGAGCGCGCCGGAATCGACCTGCACGACGCCCAGGGCTCCGTCGTCTCCTCCGAAGAGGCCACGCGGCGCGTGCGCGAACACCTGAACGAGCGGATCGCCGCGACCTTCCGCCACCATGACGGAAGCCCGCCGAAGCCCGAGGAGATCGAGGCGATTCTGTCGAGCTTGTCGGCCCCGCCCTACTCACCAACCTGGAACTCGTACGTCAAGGATCGCAAGGAGGAGCTTGAGGCGCGACTCCTCCCCCTTGTGGTGCGGATGACCGGCTATTACGCCTACCCGCCGCTCCTCCAGCCCCCGGGGCCCAGGTTCGCGTTCGCCGTACGGCTGCCCGGCGAGATCGTCCCGGCCGAATCGAACGGCAGGGTCGAGTCGTCGGGCCGCGTCTCCTGGCGATTCGACGTCGCCCGCCTCTTCCCGGGCGGTTTCACGATGACGGCCCGGAGCGTCGAGATCGTCCCGGAAGCCCAGCGCAGGCTGCTCGGCCGACTGGCCATCCCGGATGCGAAAGCGGCCCTGGCGATCCGCGACCTCGCAACTGAAGATCCCGACGTCGCGAACCTCCTTCGCCGGGCAGCCGAGACGGGCGACGCTCGACTCCTGGAATCGACCCCCGAGACCGACGCGTCGACCGCGACGAGGCTGGACCGCCTCAAGGAACTGCTCGGCGCGACACCCTGAATCGACCGAGGAGCGACTCGCGAGGTCGAACGACAATCTGGACGAAAATCCGCCGGCGACGGCGGATTATCCACCTTGAACCCACGCACCTCGCTCCTCGGGACCCACGAAAACCCTGGATTTCAAGGGGCGAATCCTCGTTCTTACACCGTGGCATCTGAAGTGCGAAAGGGCCCGCGAGGACGATTCCAGGAGTCGATCCCTTGGCGCGACGGCGCCTCACGCGATGGAATCGAAGGGCCGGGCGCGAGTCCGTCCCGATCCTCTTTCGGTAAAGCGAGCCCCATTGATGAGCGTCAGCAACCGTCGAACGTTCCTTGAGAATTCGGCCGGCGTCCTGGCCCTGGCCTTCCTGCCGAACGCCCTGAGTGGGCGGGCTCGCGGCCAGGAAGCCCCGGCGACGGCCGAAGCCTTGTCGGCGAAGGGAGTCCAGTTCCTCCGCTCGAGGCAGGACGCGAACGGCCTCTGGTCGGCGGATCGCAAGGAGCCGGGGATCACGGCGCTGGCGGTCACGGCCCTTTTGAAGTCGGGGCAGGCGGGTCCCGCCGACCCGGCGGTGGTCAAGGGGCTGGCCTACCTGGAGTCGTTCGTCAAGCCGGAGGGGGGCCTTCCCGAAGCCTCGCACGCGAACTACGCCACGGCCGTCGCGCTGATGGCGTTCCATCAGGCCAACACCGACGGCCGCTACGATGCGATCGTCAAGGGCTCGCAGGAGTTCCTCAAGGGCCGTCAGTGGGACGAGAGCGAGGGCAAGTCGCCGGCCGACCCGTTCTACGGCGGCTCGGGATACGGCGGCCGAAACAACCGCCCCGACCTCTCGAACACCACGTTCATGCTCGAAGCGCTGCACGATTCGGGCGTGCCGTCCAGCGATCCGGCCTTCCAGAAAGCCTTGATCTTCCTTTCTCGGTGCCAGAATCTCGACAGCGAGTTCAACGACCAGCCCTGGGCCAAGAAGGTCAACGACGGCGGCTTCATTTACACGCCTGCCAACGGCGGGACCAGCATGGCGGGCCCCAGCGAGGACGGCGGCCTCCGGTCGTACGCCTCCATGACCTACGCCGGCCTCAAGAGCCTGATCTACGCCGGCCTGACCGTCGACGACCCCCGCGCCAAGGCCGCGATCGACTACATCAAGAAGAACTACACCGTCGACGAGAACCCCGGCCTGGGCCAGCGCGGGCTGTACTACTATTACCAGGTCTTCGGCAAGGCCCTGTCGCTTTTGGGGGCCGACCAGTTCGAGGACGCGGCGGGCGTCTCCCACGACTGGCGGTCCGACCTCGTCGCCGCGCTGGCGAAGCGGCAAGGACCCAACGGCGAATGGGTGAACCCGACCGACGCCTTTTTGGAAGGCGACGCCAACCTCGTCACCGCCTACGGCCTGATGGCCCTGGCGACGACGCGCAAGAAGGGGTCCTGAGTCGCGGAATCCTCCCGCCGCTCCGCCAAGGTCGGCGATCGGGTCGCGACCAGCGGCGGAGCAGGGGGGACGTCGGGAAGGCGGCCCCGTCGGCGACGTTCAGCCTCGCCGATCGCCTCCTTGCGCCGGTTGGTCTTGCATCCCGCTGGGAACTTGCGGAGAATGGGCGTTCGCCTGACATCCGCCCTCGGCGGGGGTCCGGGTGAGCCGGGGGGGACCCGGGCAATGGGGGTTTGCGAACCTGGTCAGGGCGGGAACGCAGCAGCCATAAGCATCACCCTCATGTGCGCGGGAGAACCTCCCCGGCTCTCCCAGGCCCCCGCAAGACGGGCGGACCCGAAGGATGGAACCGAATCGCGGTCGGAACGCTCAAGGGTAGGGCTCGCCGCCCTGCCTGACGACACGCGAAACCGGAACGAGGGAGCGCCGGCTCGTGTCGCAAGGCCCCGCCTCGAAAACGCGAGTTGATATTCCGGCTGCACCTGACGCCCGCTCCGAGAACTATACGGTCGTCGCCCGCCGTTACCGTCCCCAGCGCTTCGAGGACGTCGTCGGTCAGGACCACGTCGTCCAGGCCCTTCGCAACGCGATCCGGCTGAATCGGCTGGCGCAAGCCTATCTCTTCTGCGGCACTCGGGGCGTCGGCAAGACGTCGATGGCCCGGATCTTCGCCAAGTGCCTGAACTGCGTGAACGGGCCGACCGAGGAGCCGTGCCAGGTCTGCGACATCTGCCAAGCGATCTCCGTCGGCCAGGACGTCGACGTCATCGAGATCGACGGCGCCAGCAACAACGGCGTCGAGCAGGTCCGCGAGCTTCGGCAGAACGTCTCGCTCCGCCCCAGCCGCTCGCGGTTCAAGATCTACTACATCGACGAGGTCCACATGCTCTCCACCGGCGCGTTCAACGCGCTGTTGAAGACGCTGGAGGAGCCGCCGCCGCACGTCAAATTCTTCTTCGCCACGACCGAGGCGAACAAGATCCCGATCACGGTCCTCTCGCGATGCCAGCGCTACGACTTCGCGGGGATCTCGCCCGAGGCGATCGTCGGCACCCTCAAGGAGATCTGCGATCGCGAGCAGGTCGAGGCCGACCTCGACGCCCTCCAGATCGTCGCCCGCCGCGCCGGGGGCTCGATGCGCGACGCCCAGTCGCTGCTCGAACGCATGCTCTCGTCGGGGAGCCCTAGACTCACCCCGGACGTCGTCCACGCCCTGCTCGGCACCGCCAGCGACGAACGCCTCCTGGCGATGATCGAGGCTCTGTCCGGCCACGACCCGGCCACCGCCCTGACCCTGCTGGACCAGGCGACCTCGGAAGGGGTGCAGGCGTCCGAACTGCTCGCCGGGGTGATCGACTTCCTCCGCGACGCCATGGTCCTCTCGATCGGTGCCGAGGCCCTCACGCTGACCGTCGCGCCTCGACAAAAGCCGAGGCTCCAGGCCGCCGTCGATGTCTGGTCGACCGACGCAATCCTCGCCGCGCTGCAGATCCTCGCCGAAGCCCGAGCGCGAATGCGAGGCGTTTCTCACGGCAGGCTGCTCGCGGAACTGGCGTTCGTGCGAATCGCTCGGCTGGAAAATCTCGACGAGCTGGGCGAGGTCGTTCAGCGACTCAAGGCGCTGGAATCAGGCTCCTCGCCATCGCCCAGGCCTTCGGCAGCCAGCGCAAAAACAAGGCTCTCGCAGGCGGACTCGGCCGCCAGCCTGGGGACCGGCATCGGCAAGCCGTCGAATTTCGTGGCCCCGGTCGAACCTCTGCGCGCCGCCCCCCCTCTGGACTCGCCCGCCGCTCCTCACCGCCCCTCCGGGCCTCGATCGCAACCTCGCCGCCCCGAAGACGATTCTCCAGGGGGGTTGGAACGAAAGCCGGCGGCCGAGCCCGGCCGACGTGCCGAGGAACCCCCGCCGCTGGATCTGGAAGTCATCGAAAAGATCTGGCCGGACCTCTTGAAAAAGGTAGGGCCGAGCCTGTCCTGGCGCCTGAGCCAGGCCCAGCCAATCGGCGTCGACGAGCCGGGTGTGCTGGTCATCGCGGCCAAGCCGGGGTACAATTCAGTCGCCGACCCCTGCGGGACCGATGAGGCCCGAAGCCGGATCGCGGAATGCCTCCAGTGGCTCCTCCAGAGGCCCCTGAAGGTCCGCTACGAATCGTCGCAAGTCGGGGAAGCCCCGGCCGATGCACCCGAGAGCGGCCCCCGACGGCTTGAGCAGCTCATGAGCGACCCCCTGATCCAGAAGGTCGTGGAACTCTTCGAGGCCCGGGTGAGCCACTTCGAGCCCGAGACCCGGCGTGACGGCGACGAGGCCGCGACGCCCGATCACTGAGGCTCACAGGAAATCAGGGCGCACCTCCCTCGTTCCCGCAGGATCGGCCGTTCGATCTCGGACTTTTCGAAGGGCGTCGGCCGGAAGGGAGCGATGCAACGTGTTTGGCAAAATCGGCGATATCGCGGACCTGATGAAAAACGCGGGAAAGATCCGCGAATCCATGGCCAAGGCCGCCGAGGCCCTCGGCAAGATGGAGGCCCAGGGCGAAGCCGGCGGCGGGGCCGTCCTCGCCAAGATCAACGGCCGCATGGAGATCCTCTCCATCCGCATCGACCCCAAGCTGGTCGCCGACGGCGACGTCGAACTGCTGGAGGACCTGGTCGCGGCGGCGGTCAACGCGGCGCTGGTCAAGGTTCGCGAGAACGCCACGCAGTCCCTGACCTCGCTCACGGGGGGCATCCCGCCGAACCTCTTTCCGAACGAAGCCGGAGGATCCTGATGGCGGGCTACGCCTCGGCTCTCGACCGCCTCACCACGACGCTGGGCCGCCTGCCCGGCATCGGAGCGAAATCGGCCGAACGCCTCGCCCATCACCTGCTCAAATGCCCGGTCGACGAGGCCCTGGAACTGGCCGAAGCCATCCGCGCCGCCAAGGAGCAGGTCCGACACTGCACGCGATGCTTCCATCTCACGGAGGTCGAGCAGCCGCTCTGCTCCATCTGTCGAGACGAGCGCCGGGACGCGGGGCTCGTCTGCGTCGTCGAGCAGTCGCGAGACCTCCTGGCCATCGAGAAATCGGGGTCTTACCCCGGGGTGTACCACGTCCTCCTGGGTCGGCTCGCCCCCTTGCAAGGGATGGGACCGGATCAGTTGACGATCGCCGCCCTTGAGGCTCGCGTCGCCGAGGGACAGGTGCGCGAGCTGATCATGGCGACGAACCCGAATCTCGAAGGGGACGGCACCGCGCTCTACATCGCGCAAAGGCTCCAGAGCGAGCCCATAAAGATCACCCGGCTGGCTCGCGGACTGGCGTCCGGGAGCACGCTCGAGTTCGCCAGCCGCGACATGCTGGCCGACGCCCTGACCGGTCGCCAGCCCTTCTGACGGGTCGCATCCCACGCGATGCCAAGGGATTCCATCACGCTTCGGGATGATCGAGGAGCCCGTTTCGGAGACTTCCTCACGGTGGCGCCTTGAAGCTTGTGAAGCTGCGGCATAATACTTGCAGAATAACACGTCGCTGAGATCCGGGTGAGCCGGACGCTCACCATCTCGGCGTCGCCGAGGGCCCGTCGGTACTGAGGAAAACGGATCATGCGGCTTGATACCTCCCAGCAGATGCGGACTGAGATGCGCCTCCGCATGGCGCCTCGAATGATCCAGTCGATGGAAATCCTCCAGTTGCCGATCATGGCGTTGCAGGAGCGGATCGAGCAGGAGCTGAGCGAGAACCCGGTCCTGGTGGACCTCCGCGAGTCGGCCTCCCCTTCGGAAGAGGGCGAGGAGACTGCGGGACCGGCCGTCGCCGAGCCGGCGGAGGCCGAGCCCAACGAGTTCGACAGCCTCATCAATCTCGATGAGAACTGGAGCGAGATCTACGACGAGGGCCCGCGTCGCAGCCGCGCGTCGCTGAGCGAAGAGGGAGACCGCAAACTCGACGCGATGCAGAACATGGCGTCGCGCCCCCGCTCGTTCCACGACAGCCTGACCGAACAGCTGGGATTCTTCGACTGCGAGGCCCTGTTTCGGGAACTAGCCGAGTACCTGATTTACAATCTGGACGACAACGGCTACCTGCCCAAGAACGTCACCCTGCACGACATCGCCCGCGACTTCGGCCACGACGTCACCGTCGAACAGGTCGAGGACGCGCTGCATCTGGTGCAACGTCTCGATCCTCCGGGGGTCGGCGCCCGGGACCTGAGGGAATGCCTGCTCCTTCAGCTGACGCCCGACACCCCTTGCCACGACATCCTCCGGACGGTGATCTCACACCACCTGGACGACCTCCAGCACAACCGCCTCCCCACGATCGAGAAGAAGACGGGCCTGGCGATCGAGACGATCAAGGAGGCCCTCGAGCACCTTCGGCGGCTGAACCCCAGGCCGGGCTCCTCGTTCAGCCTGACCGAGAACACCCACTACGTCATCCCGGACCTGATCGTCGAGCCCGACGAGACGGGCGCCTACGACGTTCGCCTGGTGGACGAGCACACCCCCAACCTCTCGATCTCGCACTACTACCAGAAGCAGCTCCGCAACAAGGGGACCGATCCGGCCGCCCGCGAGTTCATCCAGAAGCGGATCCAGTCGGCCCGGTGGCTCATCGAGTCGATCGAACAGCGCCGGAACACTTTGCTCAAGGTGGCCAGGGCCATCATCGAGCACCAGAAGGCGTTCCTCGACAAGGGGCCCGAGTTCATCGAGCCGCTCAAGATGCAGCAGATCGCCGACCGCGTGGGCGTCCACGTCACGACGGTGAGCCGGGCGGTCGACGACAAGTGGGTGCAGTCCCCCCGGGGCATCTTCCCCCTGAAGCGATTCTTCGGCGGCGGCACCGTAACGGCCGACGGCGAGGAGATCGCCTGGGACACGATCAAGCAGAAGCTGCTCGAGGTGGTCGCCAAGGAAGACAAGTCGAGCCCGATGTCGGACGAGGAGATCGTCGACGAGATGGGCCGTCACGGTCTCAAGGTGGCGCGGCGCACCGTCACCAAGTACCGCCAGGCCCTCATGATCCCCTCAAGCCGCCAGCGCAAGCAGTTCTAAGGGGCGAAACGGGTGCCGATCGCGTCGGGGCGTCTTTCACCGGACGCCCCGCGCGAGGGGTTCAGGCCAGGGAGTGAGGTTCCCGACCCGGCTCCCTCCACTGGGCCGATCAGGCCGAGAAGGTGGCCGATCGACCGATGTGCGAGGATCCGCTCGGGATCCCGGGGCGGGACTCGGCGGCTTCCTCGTCCAACCGTTCGATGACCGGCTTGGAGACGACGCCGATGAGTCGGGCCATCGCGGCGTCATATCCAAGGATGCGGACGATCTCCAGGATGCGGTGGACCTCCTCGCCGCCGATCCGATTGCAGAGGGCCAGCAGCTTGTGGTCCTCGGGGCAAAGTGCATCCTCGGGGGGCGAGGGTTCGGCCTCGACGTTGTCGTCGGCCAGATAGTCCAGCGAGACGCCGACGGCCTGGGCGAGCCGGAGCGCGTTGTCCAGGCCGGGACGGGATTTCCCCTGGAGGATCCGGGAGATTTCCGAGTCGCTGACCTGGGAGAGCCTCGCCAACCGCTGGCCGTTGAGGTTCTGACGCTTCATCAGCATCTGGAGCTTTTGCTTCAGTTCCATGACTCGACCGCAGCCATTCTCCCCAATACGGGGGGCTTTGGTTTTCGCTTTCGCAGAAATCCCGACGAAAACGCAAAATCAGGACAGGCCGACGTCGATATCGCAGGCCGCCGGGGGATGGCGGCGGACCCCCGGTGCGGGGGCGGCATGAACGAGCCCGTGACGCGACCGACCGCGTCTGCGCCTCATCATAGCCGTCGGCCTGGGGCTTGCAATCAAAAAGCCGCAAATAATCCCCGGCCGGGGCGCCGCCTCCCGAGCCGGGCCGAGTCCCCGGTTCGGGAAGGCGAACGAAGGCGCTGGGATCCGCCGTTCGATTCCGACTTCGCAATAATCGACAAGTGTTCAACTTCGTCGATCACGTTAACGGGAAGCCGTCGCGTCGACGAGTCAGGCGTTGCGGCGAACGACGTACTCGGCCATCGCGGAGAGGACGTCCCGGTAGGGGGACGGGGCGACGACTTCGAGGGAGGCGAGGGCCTGCTCGACGTGCCACCTGGCCTTGGCCCAGGCGTAGTCGAGAGCCCCGGAATCCTCGAGCAGGGGTTGGAGGCGGCGGCGCGAATCGGCCCGGGCTCCCAGGAGCAGGCGGCGCGTCTCTTCCACGGTCGCCGGGTCGCCGATCTCCAGCAGGCGGATCAGCGGCAGGGTCAGCTTTTGCTTCTCCAGGTCGGTCCCCAGGCTCTTGCCGGTGGCGCGCTCGTCGCCCCAGATGTCGAGGACGTCGTCGGCGATCTGGAAGGCCATGCCGACGTGACTCCCGTAGGCCTCCAGGGAATCGACGACGGCTTGCTCGGCCCCGGCGTAATGGGCGCCCAGGCGGCAGGAGACGGCGGTGAGGGCCGCGGTCTTGCCGGCGATGATCTCGTAATAGGACGGCTCGTCGAGGTCCAGATTGCCGCGGTGGTGGAGCTGCTGCATCTCCCCCTCGCAGACCTCGTTCGCGGCCTTCCCGACCCATCGGCAGGCGAGCGTCGAGTCGAGCGAGGCCGCCAGGTGGTAGGCGTGCGCGAACAGGTAGTCGCCGAGCATGACGGCCGTCTCGTTGCCCCACTCGGCGTTCACCGTGGCGGCGTGGCGGCGGACCATGGACTCGTCCAGGACGTCGTCGTGCACGAGGGTGGCGGTGTGCACCATCTCCACGACCGCCGCCAGCACCGGGTGCGCGGGGGTCGTCCGGCCGCAGGCTCCGGCGGAGAGCAGGACCAGGGCCGGGCGGAGCCGCTTCCCCTGGTAGTCGCCGCAGTGCTCGACGAGGGCCTGCACGAACGGGAACCGGCTCCCCAGTTCGTCCTGGAAGATTTGCTCCGCGTCCGCCATCTCGGCCTGGATGGGCGCGAACAGGCGCCCGAGCGTCCGACGGCTCTCCTCGGTCTGCAGCCCTGATGGTCTCGTCATGCCCGTCTCCACTCTGCTGCGTCGTCCGTCACTCATCAACTCGATCCGATCCATCACGCTTGTAGGCGCCCCGCGCGCCCCCGATCTTCTCCTCCAGACGCACGCGCTCGATGACCATCCCGCGGTCGACGGCCTTGCACATGTCGTAGATCGTCAATCCGGCGACGCTGACCGCAGTCAGGGCCTCCATTTCGACGCCCGTCCGGCCGTGGAACTTGACGGTCGCCACGATCTCCACGGCGTCCGGGGGTGCCGGCGTCAACTCGACCTCGACCGCATCGAGCCCCAGAGGATGGCACAGGGGGATCAGCTCGCCGGTCCGCTTCGCCCCCATGATCGCCGCCAGTCGGGCCGTCTCCAGGACGTCTCCCTTGGCCGCCTTGCGATCGAGGATGAGCTGCAGCGTCGTCGCCGCCATACGGACCAGCCCGCTGGCCTTCGCCATGCGCAGGGAGGGCGACTTGGCCGACACGTCGACCATCCGGCTCGCCCCCTGCTCATCATAATGGGTAAGTTCCCCCATCGGCCCCCCAGGTTTTCTGTTCAATTCGTTCTGAACGTATTTTACGAATTAACCTAATCGCGGCTAGTGGGTCGCTCCTGATTCTTCGGACCCGGATCGACGAGGCTCCCGCGGCGGTCTTCGTCGATCCGATCAACGGCGCGAACCGAGGCGTCAGGGGACGGGCGCTGGGTCCTGGGAAATTTCCAGAGGCCGGACAGCCACACGCCCTGACGGCCTCTCGAGGCGACCCTCCGGGCCGAGGGATCGGCCAGACGTTGGACCAGTTCGGGACTCCAGTAAGCGCGGCGTCGGGAGACGAGGATCCAGTCGGCCTCCGGGACGGCCGACTCGTCGCGGATCACGACGTCCCGACGCACCAGCGCGGCGGTGGTCGTGGCGACGCCCTGGCCGGGGTAGAGCGTGGGAGCGAGCGCGACCACCTCGCCGGGCTCGACCCGTCGCGCCAGCTCGTCGAGCAAGAGGCGGTCGACGGCGTCCCCCCAGTAAGTCGGCTCCAGGCCCAGCCGCTCGGCCCCGGGGAGGCCGCCGACCAGCAGGTTGTAGTAGCTGAGACCGAACGGGTGCATGGACGCCGCCCCGTAGGCTTGACCGAGCATCAGCCCGACGAGCGCCGCGCGGCCCGCGCGGAAAGCCCCCCAACGTCGCCATGCGGCGGCGAAACCGAAGCCCGCGAGCATCGCCCACGCCGGGAAGACGAGCAGGAAGAGCCGCTCGCCGTCGTACACCGGGACCCGCATGCTGAACAGGAGCAGGAACAGCAGCACCGACGCGATGAGAAGTGCGGGGAATGGGTCCTCGCGTCTTTCCCGCCAGCCCCGAGCGACGCCGACCGCGCCCATAACGTGCAGCAGAATCGGGACGGTCACGGCGAAATAGAGCCAGGGGTAATGCCAGGGGACGTCGCGGTCGGCCCAGATCCGCCCGAAGTACTCGACCCGGATCGACGCCCGGACGACGCCCGTCCCCCAGAACGCCCCCCAGCGCGGGAACGTTTCGTACCAGAGCCAGGGCCAGCCCGCCACGAAGACCAGCACGCCCACGGCCCCCCAGGCCGACACCAAGCCCAGGGCCTTCGCGGGCCGCAAACGGATCAAGGCCCAGGCCAGAATAAGCGGAACCAGGAACCACGCGTGGATCTTGGTCAGCAGGGCCAGTCCCCAGAGGACGCCGGCGGCGAGCATCACGGGGAGGGGCCTCCGGGCGTCGACGGCCCGCGCGGCGGCCAGAAGCGCGAGGGTCCAGAAGAGGCCGAGGAACGTGTCGAGGGCCGCCAGGTGGGCGTGGCCGAAGACGCGGGGCATGACGAGGAGGGTCCAGGCCGACGCGATCCCCGCCGCGGCCCCCCATCGCCGGGCGGCCTCGGCGGCGATCAGGCCGACGAGGACCGCGAAGGCCAGGGCGGGGGCGACTCGACCCGACAGGACGTAGAGCCCGGTCGGGTCGGGCCCGAAGATCCAGGCTTCAAACGGCTCCAGGGCCTTCGAGGCGATCCCCAGCAGCCAGCGGCCCAGCGGCGGATGCTCGGCATTGTCGCGGAAGAGCGCGTCGACGTTAGCCCGCTCGAAGAACCGCCAACCGGCCCGTTGCAGCAGGGCGACGTAGTCTCGTCCTGGACGGACGTCGAGCGGTTCGTCGATCGTCAGGCCCGGCCCGCGGAGGGTGGCGAGCGTCAGGAGGGCCGCGAGGAGGCCGGCGGCCAGGCCGAGACGCCGGTGCGGCGTCGGGTTCGGGCTCACGGCCGGGGTCCGTCGGAGATCGCGGCGGGGAGCCCGGCCGCGAGGTCTGGGGTCGGCGTCAAGTCGGCCCTCGGGCCCGGCGGGTTGCGCATCGCGTCGGGGTCTCGCGTCGTCTGCGTGGCGTCGGCGTGGCTCCCCATCGTACGGGCCGACGCGTGGGTCTGAACAGGGGGGGCCGGAAATGCCGGCGAGCCCGGGCCGCCCGCCTCCTCGACCTTTTGAGAGGTCGGGGGGGCGGGCCGCTCGGGCTCGACCGTCCGGAGAACCGCTAGGCTGGGTCGGCGTCGGGTCCCCGGAGCGACGCGCGACCCTCGGCGATCCGATCTCAGGGCTCTTCGGACTTCTTCTGCGAGATCAGCCTACGGATCCGCTCGGCGAGCAGGGCGCCGTCGAACGGCTTCTTGAACCCGTCGTTGAATCCGAGCGAGAAGATCTCCTCGCCGGGCTCGTCGCTGGTCAAGGCCAGGAGGATGGTCGACTGATGGTCCGGGCTCTTGCGCAGGTTCTGCGCGATCTGCCCGGCCTCGATCCGACCGAGGGCCATATCGATGATGATGCAATCGGGATGGAAGCTTTCGGCGCGGATGCCGGCTTCAAAGCCCGACGCAGCAGTCTCGATCCGGAAATCGTCGCCTTCGCGGAGGTGATCCCGGAGAACGGCCTGGAGCGGGGCGTCGGCCCCGACGACCAGGATCTTATTGTAGACCTCGGCCTCGAGATCGCCCAAGGGCATTCCATGCTC
Organism: Planctomyces sp. SH-PL62; assembly: GCF_001610895.1. NCBI lineage: Bacteria > Pseudomonadati > Planctomycetota > Planctomycetia > Planctomycetales > Planctomycetaceae > Planctomyces > Planctomyces sp. SH-PL62. The sequence continues at coordinate 1,941,942 of NZ_CP011273.1, forward strand.
CTTGAGGAACCGCAGGAGGTGCTCCCGCGGAATCCGGCGATCCTGAGAGCCGGGGATGCGATATCCTCGCAAGCGTCCGGAATCGAACCACTTGCTCACGGTCCTAGGCGCGACTTTGCAAATCTTCGCGACCTGGCCGGTTGTAAACACCTTTTTCATCTCGAGGACTCCACTCGCCCTGATGGGTGCGAGGCCACGGAGGCTTCCTCCTCCCTCCGGATAGGAACCACGTCGGCTGGCGCCGGCAGGGGTCAGGCTTTCGCGATCCACCGTCCCGTCTCCGGGGCGGCGTCTCGTTCGAGGCCGAGATCCCTCCCAATCGCTCCGACCCTTCCCCTGTTCTTTATCGCCCCGGGTGACAGCGTTCCTACAACTCGAATCAAGACTCAAGTTTTGAAAAGCCGTATGTCGGATCCCGCCGCCCTTCTCCATCGCTGGCGAAGGACCTTGGGAACCCGACACCCCGGTTCGAGCAAGCTCGGGGGGCCTCCCACTCCTGTTCGAAGCGGAAGGCGGTCCGACTCCGCAACCATCAAGGGCGTCTCGCTCGCTTCCTTGCCGTAGCGGACCTGACCGTCAGGACTATTATTCGAGCCGCGCGGCCTGGGACTTTAGAAGCGACAAAGAGTAGTCGTCGCACCCCGGATGATCCGAGGGGTGGCGCGGGTCGCAAGGGGGGCTGCGGCCGGGGCCTGGGAGGTCGAGACGTGGTGGGGCGGGGGGCCCGGAGGCCCCGCGCCGGGCGACGGCTGGCGTCGACTCGGCGAAGGGGACCTCGGGGGCGTGGCGGGGCGTGGAGAAGCCTTGGCGGTTATTCGCCGCGACGGCGGAAGACCTCGAAGATCCGGGGCCGACCGCCGCGCCGGGACGGCTCGTCGTCCGAGGCTGCGGCGGGCTCGCCCGAGGTCTTCTGGAGCGCGTCATCTTTCTTGGCGGTCGACGGCTTCGCCGACGCTTCCGCCTCGGCCGGCTCGGCCTTCGCCGCCGGGTCGGATTTCGCAGCCGGGTCGGCCTTGGCGGCCGTGTCGTCGGAGTCGGCCTGGGCGACGGGGGTCTTGTCGGCCTTGGGGCTGTCGTCGTCGTCTCCCCGGCCGCGGAACGTGAACATGCGCCGAAGGAAGGAGCCCGAGGTCTGCTTGACCTCATCGTCCACCTTGGGAAGCTCGTCCTTGCCCAGCAGGGCCTTGGACAGGTACTGCATGTTCGCCTGGGGGACCGAGTCGATGTACAGAGGACCGGGGAGGTTCTTCTGCTTCTCGGCGGCCTCGAGGATCGCGACGACCTCGGGGTAGGTGGCTCCCAGGCGGGCGACGTGGCGAATGACCTCGCCGATCTCCAGGGAGCTGCGGACCTTCACGTCCTGCTCGCCGAATTGGCTGGGGACGATCTTGGAGATGTCCACCGCGTCGTCGTGGTCGGCCGCGTTGAGGAGGATGTCCCCCTGGCCGAGCACGAGCGGGGGCTGGAGATCCTGGCCGCGACCGAAGACGACGATCTCGGAGCGTCGGGACCGCGAGACGTGGACGACCGCGGGCCCCTCGGTCTCGACGATGTAGAGGGCGAACGGGTCTTCCGGACGGGGACGGCGGCGAGAGATGATCGACATCGCCATCGCGTCCGTGGCCTCCTCGTCGATCTCCTCGCTCGGAGGGGCGTCGAGGATGCGGACCTGGCCGAGCATGGCGTCGCCCGGGTCCAGGGTCCGCAGGGCGTTGAAGGCGCCGTAGCGGACCTCGATGTCGTCCTCGTTCATCAGGTGCCGGAGGCGGACCCGGGCGGTGTCGTCCTCCATGGCGGCGAGCGCGGCCAGGGCGTACGCCCGGTACTGCTTCATCGAGACGGCCGTTTCGCCCAGGATTTTCACGCCGCTGGCCTCATCCAGATAGGCGAGGGCCTCGGCGGCGAAGAATCGGACGTGGGGATCGTCGCTCTGGAGGCCGGCCTCCAGCGCCTGCGAGGCCGAGGGGCCGAGCGACTCCAGCTTCAAAGCGGCGACGCCCGCCGTCTTGGGGTCGAGCAGCTCGCGGGCGGTCGACGCCAGCCGCTGCTCGCGGAGTTCGGGGGTGTCGACCATCGGCAGAAGCTGGACCACGCGGAAGTAGCGCTCCTGGTTCTGGTGGTAGACCGCCGGGACGCGAAGCTCCAGGTAGGTGTCGGTCTTGGCCGTGCTGGCCCCCTTCTGCTGCCCGCGCTCGTTCTGATGGAACCGTTCGTTGACGACCTTCTCCACCATGCCGGCGTTGCGGATGAAGCGGCGGTTGTCCTTGAGGATCAGCTTGTAGGGGTGGTCCTTCTTGGCCCGCCCCCCCCCGAGCACCCGGCCGGACTTGGGATTCTCCGGATTCTTGGAGTCGCCGATCATGACGGGGCCCGCGGCGATCGCCAGGTCGCTGCCCGTCTTGGGCGTGCCGCCGGCCACGAGGACCTCGCGGAGCCGGGTGTTCATCAGATAGCCGCCGGCCAGGCTCTTGACCGAGCTGGCCGGGGGGAGTTCCAGCTCGACGTCGAAGCGGTCGCGCGGCGAGGCGCCGGTCGGGATCTTCATCCGCACGATCACCAGCGCGAACTGCTTGCTCTCCAAAAGCTTGCTGGCGTGCTCCACGCCCGCCTTGCTCATCTCATCGACGAGCTGGTCTCGATGCCAGGACGGCGGGGCATCGCCGCCGGTGCCGTCCAGGCCGGAGACCAGGCCGACCCCCTCGACGGCGACTTCGCCGTTCTGGAAGACGTACGCCAGGTCGCCGACGGACTCGTCGACCTTCGGCGCGCCCTCCGCCGCCGCCTTTTTCTTCAAAGGCCCCGCGCCGGCCTGACTGCCCGCCAGGGCCGCGATCGCGACCAACGCACCCAACGCCCAGGAAGCCCTGGGGATTGTCCGACGCATGGACCCGCCTCCTTGCCTACCGCTCGGGGAGAACCCCCGGACTCGCCTTCAAGAGATGAATGAAGACGTGTCACTCGCGCAAATACGCCCGCCCACGTCCCTGTGGCGCAGGCGCCGCGGGTCCAGTTCGGACCCACTCTCGGCGGAATCTAGTCCCGACCAGGGCTCCCGTCAAGGCGAAGTCGGGACTTCATCCCGACCGCATTTCTCGGCGATCGGCCCATTCCGGGAAGCTTCGCAGGATGACGGGAAGCCTCGTCTCGCCGCCGGCCCCGTGCCGGGCCCCGCCCTCGACGTGGCGATCCAGCCAGCGGTCCCCTCGCGGGAACCCCGCCGGATCGACGTCCTCGGCGATCCGATCGAATCGAACGGACGGCCTTGCAGTTCGGTCCCTTCGGGGTCGATCTTCGCCCACCAGCCGGGGTTGTCGCAGGTCGTGGTCGCGACGCCGTGATGGTGCTCTCGGTCGCCTTCGCCCTTCCGGTCAGGCTCGCGAGGGCCGTCCCGGTCGGACGACGTCCCAGCCTCGGGCGCGGGCGAGCTTGAGAAGCCGCGAGCCGGGGTGGACCACCGCCGCCCGACCCACCCGTTCGAGCAAGGCGCGGTCGCTCCAGTTGTCGGCGTAGGCGGCGGCCCGCTCCATCGCCAGCCCGTAGCGGGCGGCCCATTCCTCGGCCCAGAAGAGCTTCCCCTCGCCGTAGCAAGGGGGGCCGCCCCCCACGCCGACCAGCCGCCCGCGATTGATCACGACCTTCGTCGTCAGCGAGTCGGCGCAGCCCAAAAAGATGCGGAGAGGCTCGATCACCAGCCCGGGCGAGGACGAAACCAGCACGAGCGGCGTCCCCATCTTGCGAAGGCCGTTGAAGTGGTCGACGACCCCGGGATAGAGCCGGGGTCTGACGTGCTCCACGAAGTTCTCGTAGGCGATCCGCTCCAGCTCCACGATCGGGATCGAGGCGATGCCCTTCAGCCCATAGGCGATCAGCGCCCCGTAGTCGAGCCGGCCGAAGCGGTGCTGGAGGCCGTGATACAGGGCGCGGAGCAACGACGACCGGCGGAGCAGACCCCGGCGCATCAGGATGCGGGCGAACAGATACGTCGTCGTCTCGGCGAGAAGGGTGCCGTCGACGTCGATGAACGCCACCGAAGGCGGCTCGTCGTAGGTCGGCCAGCCCCCCTCGGCCTCGGTCCTGGGTCCCCTCTCGATCATGATCGATCTTCCCCGCCCGTCACCTGACGACCCACCCGATCGGCCAGGGCGCGCGCGTCGGCCGGCTCGGCGGCCTCGGCGATGACCCGGACGATCGGCTCCGTATTGCTGGCGCGGACATGCACCCAGCGGTCCTTCCAGGTCAGTCGGAGGCCGTCGCGGCGGTCGGCCTCGGCCCCCTGGTTCGCGGCGGCGATCCGGTCCCAGAGCCCGGCGATCGCGTCCGGCCCGAGCCCGGGGGGCAGGGGGGACTGGTCCTTCACCATCGCGAATCGAGGAAGCCCGTCGACCCAGGCCGACAGCGGCTTCGACGCCGGCCCCGAGGCGAGCAGGTCGAGCGTCAGGGCCATGCCGACGAAGCTGTCGCGGACCAGGCCCACGCGGGGGTCGATCACGCCGCCGTTCCCCTCGCCGCCGATCACCGCCCCGTTCGCCAGCATCGCCTGGACGACGTGGATCTCGCCGACCGGCGTGCGGATTACCGGGCATCCCCGCTCGCGGGCCAGCGCCTCGGTGGTCATGGAGGTGGACAGGTTGAGCACGACGGGACCCGTCGCCTGTTCGAGCCGACGGGCGGCGGCCAGGGCGAGCGTCAGCTCCTCGCCGATGTAACGCCCTTGCTCGTCGACCAACGCCAGGCGGTCGGCGTCGGGGTCTTGCGCGAAGCCGACGGCGGCGCCCACGGCGGGGACGAGGCGAGCGAAGTCGGCCAGGTTCTTCGCGGTGGGCTCGGGCGTGTGGTCGTATCGGCCGTCGGGCTCGCCCCCCAGGACGATCGCCCGGCATCCCAGGCGTTCGAGCAGGACCTTGGCCAGCCGGCCCCCCGAGCCGTGGCAGGCGTCGAGCGCCACGGTGAACTTGCGGGCGCGGATGGCGTCGACGTCGACGACGCCGAGCACCCGCTCCAGGTGGACCGCGTCGGGATCGTCCAGCTCCCTGATCCGCCCCAGGCCGTCGAACGGGGCCCAGGCGAAATCCTTGCGCTGCCAGCGGTCGAGCACGCCGCGGCCCGACTCGGGGCTCAGGACCATGCCGGCGGGCTGGAAGAATTTGAGGCCGTTGTACTCGGGAGGGTTGTGGGAGGCCGAGATCTGCACGCCCCCCGCCGCCCCCCGCTCGCGGACGAGGACCCCGACCGTCGGCGTAGCGGTCGCGCCGACCTTCCAGACCTCGCGACCGACGCCGGCGATCCCGGCCGCGACCGCCGCCTCGAACACCGGCGCGGTGAGCCGACCGTCATGGCTGAGGACGATCGCCCCCGGTTCGCACTGGCTGGCGTAAGCCGCCGCGAATTCCAGGGCCGCCGCCGGGTCCAGACCGTCCCCCACCCATCCCCGGATACCGGACACGCTCGCGATCCGCGTTCCCTTCACGACTCCGCCGTCCTTCCAGATTCCTCGGTGCAAAATCAGATGGGCGTTCGCGACCGACGCCCCGGCCGACAAGTCTACGGCGCGCGGGGCGGCGACGCCCAGCCCCCACGACCTGGAGACGCCCGCGAGAGCCCGCCCGCTCAGGCGGCGTGCAGGCCGATCCCCAGCAGGATCAGGCGCAGGGCCTCGCGCTGCTCGGCCGTGATCCGATGATCCCGGCGGAGGGCCTCGACGTCCTCCAGGCAGCGGTCCAGGGCCAGGCCCACCCCAGGCCTCGCGGCGTCCCGGGCGATCCTCCCCACGCACGCGACCACTCGATCAGGGCAATCGACGACGCTGGTCATGGCGTTCTCCTCCTTGAGAGCCTCGGGACGATCTCGGACGGCCGGGCCGGCGTCCGCTCGGGCGAGCGTAGCGGGGCGCGTCTCGGTTCGGCCATCTTCCTCGGTGCTGCGGGCAGGATGCCCCGCCCGGCGCGGGCTGTCAAGCGAAGAATCCCGGTACGGCGACCGACGGCGCTGGACTTGGATCGGCCGCCGCGCGGTGTTAGCCTGGACGGCCTGAGTCCCACAACCCGAAATTGCCTCGACATCCGGAAAGGACGCGGCGGTCATGGCCGTGGATAGGAACGACGAGCCCCGCGGCGCGCTCGTCGAATTGCTGAAGCGAGACGCCCTCCGCGTCGGCCAGTTCACCCTGGCGAGCGGCCGAAGCTCGCATTACTACATCGACGGCCGCAAGGTCACCCTGGGCGCCGAGGGCGCGAGGCTCATCGGCCGGGGCGTCCTCGACGTGCTGGCCGAATATCCCGGGATCGCCGCCGTCGGCGGCCTCACCCTGGGCGCCGACCCGATCGTGGGAGCCGCCCTGGCGCTCGCCCCCGAATCCGGGATGCCCGCGCTGCGGGGCTTTCTCGTCCGCAAACAGACCAAATCCCACGGCACCGGCAATCTCGTGGAGGGCCCGCTCGAACCGGGCTCGACCGTGGCGATCGTCGACGACGTCGCGACCACCGGCGGCTCGTCGTTGCAAGCCGTCGACGCCGTCGAAGCCCTCGGCTGCAAGGTCGCCGTCGTGGTCGCCGTCCTCGACCGCCTCGAAGGGGCGGCCGAGACCTTCGCCGCTCGAGGCTTGACCTTCCGCAGCCTCCTGAACATCCGCGACCTCGGCGTCGAGCCCCTCGCCCGCGCGTGACGGCCGCGACGGCGGATGGGAGGCCGGCCCCCGATCAAGGACGATCCTCGGAATGGAAACCAGCCTGCATCGCCAGTTGAAGGAACATTTCGGAACGCTCCACGGCGGCCGTTGCGAGGTCGCCGTGGAGGGGTTCCGGATCGACGCCGTCGACGAGGAGGGCGTCCTGATCGAGATCCAGTCCGGCGGGCTGGGAAGCCTGAAGCCCAAGCTGAGAAGCCTGCTTCCCAACCATAGGGTCCGGGTGGTGAAGCCCATCGTCCTGCGCCGGACGGTCGTCCGCCGCGATCGTCCCGACGGTCCGGACCTTTCCCGACGGCGAAGTCCCCGGCGCGGGACGTTCGCGGACGTCTTCGACGACCTCGTCGGCCTGGCCCCCCTCCTCCCCGACCCGAATCTCAGCATCGAGTTTCTGGGGGTGACCGTCGAGGAAATCCGCGTGACGAGGCGGCGGCGGCCGGGTTATGTCGTCGCCGACCGCCACCTCGAGTCCATCGTCGAGGGCCAGATCGTCGGCGAGCCGGCCGATCTCTGGCGTCTCCTCCCGGTCGGATTTCCAGGTTCCGAGCCCTTCACGACCGCCGACCTTGCGCGAAAACTGGGCAGGCCTCGCTTCTTTGCTCAGCGAATCGCGTACTGCCTGCGAGTCGGTGGTGCAGCCCAGTTGGTGGGCAAGCATGGCAATAGTCTGGTCTATCGAGCCTCGGGGAGCATCGCTGTAACGGCTTGAGCGACGGCCGGCTCATCGAGGGCCGCATGGCGGGAGCGGCGGGGGAGGGGGGAGGGGGGAGGGGAGTATCGGGCGGGAGAGGCGAACACACCCGGGCGACGTCGGCCGGGGGGCGAGTTCGAGTTCGGGTTCAGATCTTGGGATTGATGACGACGAGCTGGCGAGAACTGGCACCCTGACCTTGAGCCGACGCCGGAGCCAACGCCCCACCGTTATAGAGCAGCCGGAGATTCCGGCGAGCCCGGTCCCAATGTCGACTTTCCAGATGCTCAAGCCCCTCGTGGTACGACCCGACGGTCGACCCGTTGGAGCGGGAGGATGAGGTGGAATTCATATCTTGGCCTATCGTCCTTAAGTCCATCATCGGCCTGTATTTCGCGAGATTCGTCTCGCACGCGAGGCTGTATCGGGAAAGAAAGCGCACCGGCCCGGGGCCGGGGGGGAGACGACCGATCCTCGTGAAGCGGCGGTCGGCCGCAAGAACGCGAGGCGTCCTCAGGTGGTCGATCGTAGACATCCTTCGCTGGGGGGACGGGTGAGTCCCCGGTCAGCGGAATCGCAAGCCTCAAGCTCAAGAGACGCCGGGCGTCCAACATGGCGAGGCGAGGAGGAAGGGACCCACCGAAGGATCGCCGATTCCGATGTATGCGTCAACAAGTACGGGGCCTCGGTCCAACCATCGTACGATGTGAAACCGCATGGGCCAACCTCCTTGCGCGGTATGCTCGCGGGGCCTCGGAGAAAGCCACTACATCCTGGTACGCATAGGAGCCGACGAGCATAGCCACCTTTTCCAGATCGGCGGTCGAACGGGAACTCGAGAAGGAGCATCTGAGGCCGAGGTCTTGGTTCATCCCCGGAGGTTGAGACGCCTCAGAATCCTAGCAAATACCGCGCCTGAAGAGGACAGCCCCATGACGTCGGCGAGATTTGAAGCCTGAGGACCGATGCAGGAGGGGAATGGGGATCAGCCCCACCTCGAACATCGGGCCGGAAGCCCGTCCGCTTTGTAAGAAGCGGATGACTCGAAGACAAAAGTTACAGGTCCGGAACGCACCTGTCAAATAAAAAAGCGACGAGACCATGATTCTTTTGGGACCTCCGTCGACTCGAGCCCGACGCGCGCCTCTCGTGGGGGCTGGCGCGAGCGGGGCCTCGCCGTCTATAGTAGAATAGAGGGCGGCGACGGCCTCCAGGTTCGCGGCGTGGAGGGGCGACGCCGAGGCTTGCGTCCATGGGGAACGGCATTCATGGGTCTCGTCGGTGGGCCGGTCGATCTGGAACTCTCCCTTCGTGAGCGGTTCGGGCTGCGGGATTTCCGTCCCGGACAGCGCGAGGTCATCGAGTCGGTCCTCGCGGGCCGGGACGTCCTCTGCGTGATGCCGACGGGCGGCGGCAAGAGCCTCTGCTACCAGCTCCCGGCCGTCGTGACTCCCGGCCTCACGCTGGTCGTCAGCCCGCTCATCGCCTTGATGAAGGATCAGGTCGACGCCCTCACCGCGCGCGGGGTGCGCGCCACCCTCCTGAACTCCACCATCGACCCGGCCGCCCAACGGCAGCGGATGGAGGAGATCGAGGCCGGGCTCTACGACATGGTGTACGTCGCCCCCGAGCGGTTCCGCAGCGGCCGCTTCACGGCGATGCTCCAACGGGTCCCCCCGGCCCTGCTCGCGATCGACGAGGCCCACTGCATCAGCCAGTGGGGGCACGACTTCCGGCCCGACTACGCGCGCCTGGGGGAGGCCCGACGGCGGATCGGCTCGCCTCCTTGCATCGCGCTCACGGCCACGGCCACCGACGTCGTCCAGCGCGACGTGGCCGAGCAGCTCGGCCTGATCGACCCGCGACTCTTCGTCACCGGGTTCGACCGTCCCAACCTCCGCTACGTGGTGGCCCGGACCGGCCGCGACGAGGCCAAGCTCGAGGAGCTGAGCCGCACCCTGGAGCGGTTCCCCGGCCCCTCGGTGATCTACGCCTCCAGCCGGGCCCGTTGCGAATCGGTGGCGGGCTACGTCGCCAAGGAGCTGCGCCGGGAGGTCGTCGTCTACCACGCCGGGCTGGATCGCGAGGCCCGGTCGAAGGCCCAGGACGATTTCATGAGCGGCGACGCCGACGTGGTGGTCGCCACCAACGCGTTCGGCATGGGGGTCGACAAGCCCGACATCCGCTCGGTCATCCACTTCAACATGCCGGGCACGATCGAGGCTTATTACCAGGAGGCCGGTCGCGCCGGCCGCGACGGCGGGGCCTCGGTCTGCGTGCTGCTCTACTCGGCCGGCGACCGGCGGCTCCAGGAGCTGTTCATCGAGAACGAGTTCCCCCCCAAGCCGGTCGTCCACCAGATCTACGACTTCCTGCGGTCGCTCGACGACGACCCGATCGAGCTGACCCTGACCCAGATCCTGGAGCGATCGGGCGTGGACGTGAAGGAGTCCGGGGTGGGCGCCGCGCTCAAGATCCTGGACGACGCCGGGGCGATCGAAAAGTTCTCGCCGCGTGAAAACATGGCGATCGTCCGCTTCAATCTCGAGGCCGAGGAGGCCGAGGGGAGCCTGGTGGACCGCGTCAGCGCGCAGGCGCCGGTGAAGCGGGCGGTCCTGGCGGGGCTGGAGGCGATGGCGAGGGGCCGCGTGGGCGAGCCCTGCTACTTCCGCCCCGACGAGCTGGCCGCCGCGTTGGGCCTCGACCGTGCGGCCCTCAACCGGGCCGTCAAGGGGCTGACGGCCGAGTTGCCGATCGACTATATCCCGCCGTTCCGGGGCAACGCCCTGCGGGTGATCGACCGCGACCGCAAGCCG